>NZ_JBFUBO010000005.1:0-276238 GCF_056405715.1 Rhodoferax sp. P1_F3
GGGTTGTGCCGCCCACGGAAATACTGGCCAGGCCGGCAGGCGCGGAGACGGTGAACTCACCGGGGATGGCGCCATCGGTCTCGGCGACCGTCTTGTTGCCCGCAAAACCTGCGCCGTTCTCATCGGGGACGGAGACGCTGGGGGAGCCATCGGTGTGGCCATTGATGGAGATGGTCAGGGTGGCGGTGGAGGTGGAGCCATCGCCATCGGTGAGGGTGTAGGTATAGGAATCGGTCAGGGCAGGGCTGGCATCGTTGAGCGCATTGACCGTGGCATTGCTGTTGTCCAGCGTATAGATGTAAGAGCCGTTGGCGTTCAAGACCAGAGAGCCATAGGAGAGGGTCACGGTAGCGGGGGTGACCGGGGTGGCGTTGGTGTCAGCGCCCACGGTATCGGCGCCAGTGCCGGTGAGCACCGAGCCTGTGACGGTGTTGGTCGCGGCGTCCTCGGTGATGGAGGCGGAGTCATTGACAGCGACGGGCTTGCTGTCGGTGATGACGATATCGAGGTTGTTGGCTGTGCTGGTGGCGCCCAGGGAATCGGTGACCGTGATGGGAAAAGCTGCGGTGACGGAGGCATTGGAGCTATGCACCACGGGATCAAAGGTATAGGAGACCTTGCCGGTGGCAGGAGCGTAGCCATTGAGCACCAGGGTGCCATCGGTGGTGGTGATGGAGACAGGCGTCGTGCCCAGAGCGGCGAGCTGAGCTGCGCTCAGGGTTGTGCCGCCCACGGAAATACTGGCCAGGCCGGCAGGCGCGGAGACGGTGAACTCACCGGGGATGGCGCCATCGGTCTCGGCGACCGTCTTGTTGCCCGCAAAACCTGCGCCGTTCTCATCGGGGACGGAGACGCTGGGGGAGCCAAGTCACTGGCATCGCCACCGGACAGCCCCGCGGCAGTCGGATCCAGTTCGGCAGACAGATCACCAGTGCCGCTGGCCAAAACCTTGGCAATCGCCTCTGCGCCGCTATTCAGGTTTTTGAGTGCCGCTTCTGTGGGATCAATCTTGACGGTGCCCAGCAGGTTGGCATCAATCAAGAGTTCACGGCCGGATTCGACGGTGATCAACTGGTCATGGGGCATGGCCAGTTCGAGACGGGTGCCATCTTCCGTCGCAATGACTTGGCCTTCTTCCACTTCGTCGCCCAGGTGGAGCACCTTGCGGCTGCCATCTGCGTTCACGATCCAGGCGTTGCCTTGCAGGACAACGACAACACCACGTGCTTGGGCGGAAACTTGATTGGCGGCCATAAAAACTCCGAAATTCAGCTAATTCGATCAGCTGACTCTAGAGGATGGGGACGCGCCCGGCTATTGTCCTTGGGTACAGGTTGCGTGGGTTTTTACTGAATTCCGTGGACTTTCAGCGCTAGTTGCAGGCGGTCGGAGACACCCAGCTTGTCAAAAGCAGCACTCAGGTGCGCTTTTACTGTGCGTTCAGAGATCTCGCAGGCGGTTGCTATGTCCAGATTGGAAGCCCCTTTGGCGGCCATGACGGCGACCTCCGTCTCTCGGGGAGTCAAGTGGTCGCGCCAATCCAGTGCCGGCTTGGCAACCAAAGGTGCCGCCAGATTGGCACCGCGAATCAGCTTCTGCATCAATGCGGGCCCAATCCAGACATGCCCGGCTTGGACCACCAGCTGGATTTGGCGCAGCGTACCTGCATCCGTAAATGCATGGCAATAACCCACACACCCCGCGTCCAAGGCCGCCATGGCTTCATGATCCTTGGGGTTGGAACTGGATGCGATGATCTGGTGCTGCCCACTCTCCAACATGATTTTCCATGCAGGGTCATCCCATGCGGGCAGACCAGGCAGAGCCAAATCCAGCCAGATTTGCGTACTTTGGGGTAGAGCCGATCCAGCCAATTCCTGATAACTGCTGGGAGTCAGTGCCTTGGGGTGCCCCAATGCTTTTTGCCAGTGCAGACGCAAGCCCGCGTCGCGCGTCGCATAGACCCAAGCCTTGGCCCCGCTCATCGTTCGGTCATCGCCTTCGCGCGGGCTCGCAAGATGGGTTTCAACAAATACGATAGCACCGATTTTTTGCCCGTAAGGATGTCCACCTCCGCCACCATGCCGGGAATGATGGGGAACTTTTGGGGGCCAATGCTGTTGGACAGCGTGCGCACACGCACCACAAAGTAGGCATTGCCCTTATCGTCCACGACGCTGTCGGCGCTGATCTGCTCCAGTGTGGCCTCCAGCCCGCCGTACACCGCAAAGTCATAGGCCGTGAATTTGACCAGCGCTTTTTGACCGGGCCGAAGGAAGGCGATGTCGCGCGGCAATACCTTGGCTTCCAGCAGCAGCGCATCGTCCGACGGTACCAGTTCAATCACGTCCTTGCCGGGTTGCACAACACCGCCCACCGTGTTGACCTTGAGCTGTTTGACGGTGCCATTCACCGGAGAGCGAATTTCGGTTTGTTTCACCCGATCTTCCAGGGCTGCACTGCCTTCAGACAGTGCATTGAGCTTGGCATTCACTTCGCTCATTTCGGAGCGCGCAATGTTGCGGAAGGTCAGTTCGACTTCCTGAATCTTGCGGTTAGCCTCGGCCACGGCTGACTCCAGGCGCGGAATGTCGGAGCTTGCGCTGTCACGCTCACCGCGATAGCGCGCCACGTCACGCTCCAAGCGCAGCAGCTCTACGTCTGACACGGCACCGGTTTTCACCAATGGGCGTGTCATCTCCAGCTCCCGCGCCGTCAGGTTGTAGCTCTGCGACGCCTGCTCGCGCCGCGCACGCACAGAAATCAGCTCTTGCGACCGTTGGGTCGACTGCTGTCGGGCTACGCCAATCGTGGCATCCAGTTCGGCCCGGCGCGACTCGTACAAGGTACGCTCCTGCTCCACGATTTCTGGCGCCTGCTTGGTTACTTCGTCAGGAGGCACAAAGCGCGATCCCTCGGCCAGCGCGCGCAAACGGGCGGCCTTGGCCAGCAGCGACAGGTACTGCGACTGGTTTTCCCGCAACGAGGACACCATGCGCGTGGGGTCCACCTTGAGCAGCAGGTCCCCCGCTTTCACGGTTTGCCCTTCGCGCGCCAAGATCTCGGATACGATGCCGCCGTCCAGGCTCTGCAGAATCTGGATCTGCCGCGACGGAATCACCTTACCTTCGCCGCGTGTAACCTCGTCCAGCACGGCAAATGCTGACCACACCAGCAACACCACCGCCGCGATCAGGCTGAGCCAGATGAGGATGCGCGCGCCCTTGGGGGTTTGTTCGGCAATGGCCCAGTCGGCATTGGCGTCGAAGTCGCTGTCCTGGTCGTTGTGTTGGCCGCTGATGGCGAGCAGGCCGCGGTCTATCCAGCGCGAGCACCAGCTATAAAAACGCCCCCAGGCTGCCATGAGCTTGGGGAATTTCGGTGTGGCGGGAGCAGTTGCCATTACACAGCCCTCCCAATGCGGCCGCTTTGCAAGGCTTCCACCACCTGGGCCTTGGGGCCATCGGCCATGATCTGGCCGTTGTCAATCACGATCAGGCGGTCCACCAGCTCCAGTAGTGAAGTGCGATGCGTCACCAGCACTACGGTCTTACCGATGGTGAAGCGACGCAGGCGCGCCTTGAGCAGGTCTTCACTCTGATGGTCCATGGCGCTGCTGGGTTCGTCCAGTAGCAGGATGGGGGAGTCATTGAGCACGGCGCGTGCAATGCCGACTGCCTGGCGTTGCCCGCCCGACAGTGATTCACCGCGTTCGCCAATGGGCATGTCAAATCCGCGTGGGTGGCGGTTGGCGAACTCGGTGACTCCGGCAATTTCCGCCGCGGCGATCACGTCCTGGTCGTCGGCAAAGGGGGCGCCCAAGGCAATATTTTCTTTCAGCGTACCGTAGAACAGGCTGACGTCTTGCGACACAAAACCCGCGGCCCGACGCAGCTCGGCTGGGTCGATCTGACGCAGGTCAATGCCGTCGATCAGGATGGCACCATCCGTGGGCTGGTGCAAGCCGAGGATCAGGCGCTGGATGGTGGACTTGCCCGACCCTACGCGGCCAATGAAGGCCACCTTCTCACCCGCATGGATCTTGAACGACACGCGGCTCAGCACGGCCTGCTGCTGTCCAGGGTAGGAGAAACTGACGTTCTTGAATTCGATGGTGCCCTGGAAGCCGGTGCGGTGCAAAAACGCGGCGTCATCGGCGCGTTCGGGCTGTGTTTGCATGTGGTTGGCAATCGACGCCAACCCGCTTTTTGCATTGTGGTACTGCATCAGCAGTCCGGCCACCTGGCCAAACGGCGCCATGGCACGCCCGGCCAGCATGGAGGCCGCAATGATGGCTCCCATGCTGATCTGGTTGGCCATCAGCAGGTACACGCCTACGATCACGGTGGTGACTGACACCAGCTGCTGCATCATTTGCGCGAAGTTCAGCGTGGCATTGGACAGCAACTTGAGCTTGGTGCTGTTTTGCGCCAGGAACACCGTGGACTGCTCCCATTTGCGCTGAAAAGCACTTTCGGCCACCATGAATTTGATGGTCTCAATGCCCACCAGGCTTTCCACCAGTGTGGCGTTGCGCTGCGAAGACGCGCGCTGGGTGACGTCCACCAGCTCCTGCATCTTTTGTTGCACCACCAGCGAAGCCACCAGCAACATGCCGATGCACACCAGCGGCGGCAGCACCAGCCAGGGAGAAATCCAGATGATGACCACAAAGAACACCAGCACAAACGGCAAGTCCACCAGGGTGGTGATGGAGGCAGAGGCCACAAAGTCGCGTACCGACTCGAATGCCCGCAGGTTGGCGGCAAACGACCCCACCGATGCCGGGCGATCCGCCATTCGCAGGCCCAGCACCCGTTCCATGATGCGTGACGACAGGGTCACGTCAATGCGCTTGCCGGCGGTGTCCAGGATGTAGGCGCGCAGCACGCGCAGCGCCGCGTCAAAGCACATCATCACCAGCACACCAAGGGCCAGCACCCACAGGGTTTCTTCGGCCCGGTTCGGCACCACGCGGTCGTACACCGTCATGGAGAACATGGGCATGGCCAACGCGAAAAGGTTGATCAGCAGGGCCGCCAGCAGGCTGTCGCGGTACAGACGCCAATTCTGGAACACCACGCTCCAGAACCAGTGGCGTGCTTTGACATCGCCGGTCTGTGGCGTGCGTGGGTCGAACTTGAACACCGGCCGCACAAAAAAGACCACACCCGCAAACAGTGCTTCCAGCTCTTCCTTGGGCAGCACATCGCCCGATTCACCGCTTTCTGGAAAGCGCACACGGGCTTGTCCGTCATCCATCCACTCCAGCAGCAGGCAGGCCTGCTTGTCCTTGAGCATCAGGATCACCGGCAGCAGCCCGGGTCGCAGGTCTGTGAGGGATCGGCGTGCCAGCCGCGCGGTCAGTCCGGCGCGGGCCGCAGCACGCGGCAGCAAGGCGGGCGTGACCAGATTGCTTTCCAACGGCAGTCCCGCGGACAGTGCTTCCTGGCCGGTAGAGATGCCAAAGATGCGCGCAATCGCCACCACGCTGTCCAGCAGCGGGTCGAAATGGACGCTGTGCTCGCCCAAGCGCCAGGTGCTGGGCTTGGGTTGTGGGGTGGGAGTCGGAGGGGGTGTGGGCACCATGGGTTACAGCAGACGGTCGTCTCCACCCAGCAAGTTGAGCGCACCTTGCATGCGGTTGCGCAGGCCTTTGCGCAGCGTCAGTTTGCGTTGTGCCGCAGCCGGCAGATCGGTGTGGCGAATCACGTTCTTCATGATCAGGGTGTCAATCAAGTCTTCCAGCACGCGCACAAACTCGGCATCGGCTGCGTCGAACCCCGGCTCCGCGGAGCGGGCGCCCATGAAGCCTACGATGTCCGGGTGGGTGTCGTCCAGAAACTCACCCCCCGCGCGCTCTTGCCGAGACAGCGAAGCGATGGACCCATCGGCATTGCGAAGTACGTGGAACATGGCAGTGGATTGTGATGTGGTCCCTGGCAAACTGTATGCAATTCGCTTGTTGTGCCGGATGTTAGCACCAGCTTTGCTAGGTGCCGCACCCACGGTCACCCTACGGGGGGGACGCGGTGATGATGCCGCCGCCCAGACACACCTCGCCGTCGTACAGCACGGCGGATTGGCCGGGGGTCACAGCCCACTGCGCTTGGGGGAAGCGCAGATGGAAGGTGGTGCTGGAATCTGCGTGCACATGGCACGGTGCGTCCGCCTGCCGGTAGCGGGTCTTGGCGGCCATATCTGCGTCGGTTGGCGCCTTGCCCGCCACCCAGCTGGCATCCTGCGCCTGCAACACCAGCGACTGTAACCACGGATGGTCGTGCCCCTGCACCACCCACAGCGTATTGGTTTCCATGTCCTTGCGCGCCACAAACCACGGTGCATGGTCGCCACCGCCGCGCTGGGCGCTCTTGGCCTTGAGCCCCCCAATGCCCAGGCCCTGGCGCTGGCCCAGCGTGTAAAACGACAGGCCCACGTGCTCGGCAATGGTGTGGCCCTTGGCGTTCTTGATAGGGCCCGGTTCCTTGGAGATGTAGCGGTTCAGGAATTCGCGGAACGGACGCTCGCCAATGAAGCAGATACCGGTGGAGTCTTTCTTCTTGGCATTCGGCAGGCCGATCTCGTCGGCAATGCGGCGCACCTCGGTCTTGTGCAGCTCGCCCACCGGGAACAGGGTTTTGGACAACTGCGCCTGGTTCAGGCGGTGCAGAAAGTAGCTCTGGTCTTTGGCCGGGTCCAGGCCTTTGAGCAGTTCGTGCCGGCCGGTGGCCTCGTTCAGGCGGACTCGGGCGTAATGGCCGGTCGCGATCTTCTCGGCGCCCAGGCGCATGGCGTGGTCCAGAAAGGCCTTGAACTTGATCTCGGCGTTGCACAGGATGTCGGGGTTGGGCGTGCGCCCAGCCTGGTACTCGCGCAGGAATTCGGCAAACACGCGGTCGCGATAGTCGGCCGCAAAGTTGACGTGTTCGATCTCGATGCCCAACACATCCGCCACGGCGGCGGCGTCGACAAAGTCGATGTTGGAGGAGCAGTACTCGCTGTCGTCGTCATCTTCCCAGTTCTTCATGAAGATGCCGATGACCTCGTGGCCCTGTTGTTTCAAGAGGTGGGCCGTAACGGCGGAATCCACCCCTCCGCTCAGACCGACCACGATGCGTTGCTTGCTCATACACCCATTTTACCGGGGCGCCTTCAGGCAAGGTTTATGCATCAATAATGCCCTTAGCCCCCGTCAATATTGCGCGAGCAGCTCCTGTTTTTATAGCGGTGTGGCTGGGTTCCAAAGACTGGCATCGGCGTAGACCAGTTCCAGCGAGTAGCGCTGACCACGCAGATAGTCCTCCATGCACTGCAATACCAGCGGGCTGCGGTGGCGGTGCTGGCTGGCGCGCAGTTCGTCTGCGGTTAACCAAACCGTGCGCTCAATGCCGGTGTCCAGCGTGCGCGCTGCGTCGAAGGCGCCCAGGCTGCCTGCGTAGGCAAAGCGCAGGTAGGTCACGTCTTCCAGGCCGTCTGCACGCTGGCGCTGAAAGCGTGACAGGTACAAGCCGACCAGGTGGGTTGGCGTAAAGGCATAGGCCGTTTCCTCTAATACCTCTCGGGAACAACCCTGAGCGGGCGACTCGGCCGGGTCCAGGTGGCCGGCCGGGTTGTTCAGGCGCAGGCCTTCGGGGGTGTGTTCTTCCACCAGCAGGAAGCGGCCCTGCTGCTCAATGACAGCGGCCACGGTGACACTGGGTTTCCATCGTTGGGTCATGCGGGATTATGGGCATGCAGGGTTGGGCTGTTTTGAGCGCACCCGTCTCGCAGGCGGCGCCAGACGGGCATTCGCGCAGGGAAATTCAGTTAAAGTTGCCGCCCAGAACCCTTTCGCGAACCTTACCGTCGCGAACCACGCCCCACGGCCAAGCCCCCATCCACGTTGAGGAGTTGCTTTATGCAGACCAGTGTTCCCACTGAAACAGGACAGCGTATCGGTGTTCCCAGAGAAATCTTTCCTGGAGAAAAACGCGTCGCCACGGTTCCGGAGGTGGTTGAGAAGCTGATCAAGCTGGGCTTCCGGGTCAGCGTCGAATCGGGAGCAGGGGCCTCGGCTAACTGCGACGACGACAGCTACCGTGCCGCGGGCGCTGAAGTGGTTGCTACGGCCGCTGAACTTTGGGCTCAATCCGACATCGTCTTCAAAGTGCGTGGCCCATCCAGCGACGAAGTGGGCCTGCTGCGCGAAGGTGGCACCCTGGTCAGCTTTATCTGGCCCGCCCAAAACCCCGATCTGCTGCAACAGCTGGCGGCCCGCAAGGCCACCGTGCTGGCCATTGACGCGCTGCCACGGACCCTGAGCCGTGCCCAGAAGATGGATGCCCTGACCTCCATGGCCGGCGTCAGCGGTTACCGCGCGGTCATTGAAGCGGCCAACGCCTTTGGCCGCTTCTTCAACGGCCAGATCACTGCGGCGGGCAAGGTGCCTCCGGCCAAGGTGTTCATCGCCGGTGCCGGCGTGGCCGGTCTGGCCGCCATCGGCACGGCAGCCAGCCTGGGTGCCATCGTGCGCGCCAACGACACGCGTGCCGAAGTGGCCGACCAGGTCACCTCGCTGGGCGGCGAGTTCGTCAAGGTGGACTACGAGGAAGAAGGCGGCGGCGGCGGCGGTTACGCCAAGGTGATGAGCGAGGGCTTTCAGCAGGCGCAGCGCGACATGTACGCCAAGCAAGCCAAAGAAGTCGACATCATCATCACCACCGCGCTGATTCCGGGTAAGCCCGCACCCAAACTCATCACCGCCGAGATGGTGCGGTCCATGAAGCCGGGCAGCGTGATTGTGGACATGGCGGCCGAACAGGGCGGCAACTGCGAGTTGACCGAGCCAGGTCAGGCCGTGGTGAAGCACGGCGTGACCATCGTCGGCTACACCGATCTGGCCTCGCGCCTGTCCAAGCAATCGTCCACCTTGTACTCCACCAACCTGTTCCGCCTGAGCGAGGAGCTGTGCAAGGCCAAGGACGGCGTGGCCAACATCAACATGGACGACGACGCCATCCGTGGCCTGACCGTCATCAAAGATGGTAGCGTGACCTGGCCCGCCCCGGCGCCCAAGCTGCCAGCGGCCCCTGTCGCCGCGGCCAAGGCCGCGCCTGTGGCGGCGAAGAAGCCTGCGCACGGCCACGGTGGCGCCAGCGAGCCCATGTCTGCCAAGAGCCTGGCCATCCTGATGGCGGTGGCAGCCTTGCTGTTCTGGCTCATCGGCAGCTACGCGCCGGCCGCCTTCCTGGGGCACTTCACGGTGTTTGTGCTGGCCTGCTTTGTGGGCTACATGGTGGTGTGGAACGTCAAGCCCGCGCTGCACACCCCGCTCATGAGCGTGACCAATGCCATCAGCAGCATCATCGCCATTGGCGCGCTGGTACAGATTTCGCCAATTGCCGGTGCTGTGGGGCGGCCTGACAGTCTGATCACCTGGCTGGCGGCGGCGGGCATTGTGCTGACCGCTATCAATATGTTTGGCGGCTTTGCCGTCACCCAGCGCATGCTGGCCATGTTCCGCAAGTAAGGAGACCTGAAGATGTCTGCAAGTTTGGCTACGGTCTCCTACATTGGCGCGACCATTCTGTTTATCCTGAGCCTGGGCGGCCTGTCCAACCAGTCCACCGCGCTGCGCGGCAACCTGTATGGCATGGTGGGCATGGCGCTGGCCGTGTTGGCCACCATTTTTGGCCCCACCGTCACCGCTGCGGGGCTTCCCTGGATTGCTGGTGCCATGGTGCTGGGCGGTGGCGTGGGCCTGTACGCCGCGCGCACTGTGCAGATGACCCAGATGCCCGAGCTGGTGGCCCTGATGCACAGCATGGTGGGTCTGGCCGCCATGCTGGTCGGTTTTGCCACCTATGTGGATCCGGCCGCGACTGTGGGCTTTGAAGGGGCGGCCAAGACCATCCACGAGCTGGAAATCTACATCGGCATCTTCATTGGTGCCGTGACTTTTGCTGGCTCCGTGATCGCGTTTGGCAAGCTCTCCGGCCGCATTGGTGGCAGCCCGGTGCTGCTGCCAGGCCGCCACTGGATGAACCTGGCGGGCCTGCTGATCGTGCTGTACTTTGGCCGCGAATTTCTGCGCGCCGAAACGCTGGACGCCGGCATGACACCGCTGATCGTGATGACAGTGGCGGCCCTGCTGTTTGGCGTGCACATGGTGATGGCCATTGGCGGCGCCGACATGCCCGTGGTGGTGTCCATGCTCAACAGCTACTCCGGTTGGGCTGCGGCGGCCACCGGCTTCATGCTCTCCAACGACTTGTTGATCGTGACCGGTGCCTTGGTTGGCTCCAGTGGCGCGATCCTGTCCTACATCATGTGCAATGCCATGAACCGCAGCTTCATCAGCGTGATTGCGGGCGGTTTTGGCAGTGCCCCTGCCGCCCCCAAAGCGGAAGGTGGTGCCGCACAACCCGCTGGCGAAGTGGTGGCCGTCAATGCGGCCGAGACCGCCGAGCTCTTGCGTGAAGCCAAAAGCGTGATCATCGTGCCGGGCTACGGCATGGCGGTGGCGCAGGCGCAGCACACGGTGTTCGAGATCACGCGGACGTTGCGCGAGAAGGGTGTCAATGTGCGCTTTGGCATTCACCCCGTGGCGGGACGCATGCCTGGCCACATGAATGTCCTACTGGCCGAAGCCAAGGTGCCGTACGACATCGTGTTCGAGATGGAGGAGGTCAACGACGACTTCCCCGCCACCGATGTGGTGATGGTGATTGGTGCCAATGACATCGTGAACCCCTCGGCGCAGGACGACCCGACCAGCCCGATCGCCGGCATGCCGGTGCTCGAAGTCTGGAAGGCCAAGACCTCCATCGTGATGAAGCGCTCCATGGCCTCGGGCTATGCGGGTGTGGACAACCCCCTGTTCTACAAGGACAACAACCGCATGCTGTTTGGCGATGCCAAGAAAATGCTCGACGAGGTGCTGGGCGCGTTAAAAACCTGAGTGGTCCGGACGAAAACCTAGGGAAAGCACACGCCCGTGCTTGGCCCTAGGCGACGAAAATACCCAGCCAGATCTAAAAAGGCTGGATCTAAAAAATAGGATGGAGACAAGGACATGACAGATCGCATTTGGCTGAGCAGCTACCCCAAGGGGGTGCCAGCGGACATCAACACCGCGCTGTACCCCTCGCTGGTGGGTTTGATGGAGGAGAGCTTCCAGAAATACGCCAACCGCGTGGCATACAACTTCATGGGCAAGGAAATCACCTACGCCCAGACCGACAGCCTGAGTCAGGCCTTTGCGGCCTACCTGCAAAGCCTGGGCCTGGCCAAGGGTGACCGCGTCGCCATCATGATGCCCAATGTGCCGCAGTACCCCGTGGCCGTGGCCGGCATTCTGCGCGCCGGTTTTGTGGTCGTGAACGTCAACCCGCTGTACACCCCGCGTGAACTGGAGCACCAGCTCAAGGACTCCGGCGCCAAGGCCATCGTCATCATCGAAAACTTTGCCACGACGCTGGAGAAATGCATTGCCGCCACGCCCGTCAAACATGTGGTGCTGTGCGCCATGGGCGACCAGTTGGGCCTGCTCAAGGGTGCGCTGGTGAACTATGTGGTGCGCAACGTTAAAAAGATGGTGCCCGCGTTCAACCTGATCGGTGCGGTGCGCTTCAACGACGCGGTGGCCCGCGGTACCAAGGCCCCGTTCAAGAAGCCCGACACCAAGGCCGACGATGTGGCGGTGCTGCAGTACACCGGTGGCACCACCGGCGTCTCCAAGGGCGCCGTGCTTTTGCACCGCAATGTGATTGCCAACGTGCTGCAGTCCGAAGCCTGGAATGACCCGGTCATGAAGAAGGTGCCGGCCGGTGAGCAACCCACGGGTGTTTGCGCCTTGCCGCTGTACCACATCTTCGCGTTCACGGTCGGCATGATGCTGTCCATGCGCACGGGCGGCAAGCTGATCTTGATCCCTAACCCGCGCGATATTCCCGGTGTGCTCAAGGAGCTGACCAAGCACACCATCCACAGCTTCCCCGCCGTGAACACGCTGTTCAACGGCCTGGCCAACCACCCCGACTTCAATACTGTGGATTGGAGCCACCTGAAGGTGTCTGTGGGCGGAGGCACGGCGGTGCAGAGCGGTGTGGCGAAGATCTGGTTCGAGAAAACCGGATGCTCCATTTGCGAAGGCTATGGCCTGAGCGAGACTTCGCCCTCCGCCACGTGCAATCCTGTTACGTCCACCGAGTACACCGGCACCATTGGCGTGCCCTTGCCGAGCACCTATCTGAAGCTACTGGACGATGATGGCAACGAAGTGCCCATGGGGCAGAGCGGCGAGATCGCCATCAAGGGCCCACAGGTGATGGCCGGCTACTGGCAGCGCCCCGACGAAACCGCCAAAGTCATGACCGCCGACGGTTTCTTCAAGTCAGGCGACATTGGCGTGGTGGATGAAAAGGGCTTCTTCAAGATCGTGGACCGCAAGAAGGACATGATTTTGGTGAGCGGCTTCAACGTGTTCCCCACCGAACTCGAAGACGTGGTCGCACAACTGCCCGGCGTCATGGAATGCGCTTGCGTGGGCGTGGCCGATGCCAAGACCGGTGAAGCCGTGAAGCTGGTGATCGTGAAGAAAGACCCCAACCTCAGCGAAGAAGACGTGCGCAACTTCTGCAAGGAAAACCTGACCGGCTACAAGCAGCCCAAGGTGGTGGAGTTCCGTACCGAGCTGCCCAAGACGCCCGTGGGCAAGATCCTGCGCCGCGAGTTGCGTGACAAATAACGCAGCTGTGCGGTAAATAAAGAGCGGCCTTCGGGTCGCTTTTTTATGCCTGCTACGCTTCAGGTTTCCGTCCAACCACTACGCTTTTTCATGACTGCTGCTGCCCCCGCCCCCATTGCCATCCTGAGCGCCCTGGCCGAAGAACAGGCCGGGCTCATTGAGGTACTGGAATCTCCCCGGCGCGTGGAGCACGCCGGCCGCACGTTTTGGTGTGGCAGCCTGTGGGGTCAACCTGTGGTGCTGGCACTGTCGCGCATTGGCAAGGTGGCGGCTGCGACCACCGCCACGGCGCTGATCGCGCATTTCGGCGTGGAACGGGTGGTGTTCACGGGGGTGGCTGGTGGCGTGGGTGTCGGCGTGCAGGTGGGGGATGTGGTGGTGGGTACATCCTATGTGCAGCACGACATGGATGCCTCGCCGCTGTTTCCGCGTTATGAGGTTCCGCTGTACGGGCAGTCGGTGTTTGCGGGTGATGTGGCGCTGTGCGCGGCCTTGCAAAGCGCCACCGAACTGGCCTTGACCGGCACACGTCACCAGGGCCGCGCGCCCAACGTGCACTGCGGCCTCATTGCCAGTGGCGATCGCTTTGTGAATGGCGCAGCCGAAGCGGCGGCGTTGGTGGGTGCCTTGACGGTGGCGGGCCATACGCCACTGGCCGTGGAGATGGAAGGTGCTGCCGTGGCCCAGGTTTGTGCCGACTACGGCGTGCCGTTTGCCGCGGTGCGCACCATCTCGGACCGGGCCGATGACAGCGCGCACCTGGATTTCAGCCAGTTCGTGAACGAAGTCGCCAGCGTCTACGCCCGCAACATCATCCATGCGTTGCTCAGTTCACTATCAAAATAGGAGCTGCTTGCGCAATAAGTACGCGGGCTGGAGTGCTGTTTCTTATCGAAGCCAGCCGCGTTTGTAGAAGTACCACATGGGCACCAACGCAGTGGCCACCATGAGCGCCACGGTATATGGATAACTCCAGGTCCCCAGAAACTCCAGCTCCGGGAACTTCAGGTTCATGCCGTAGACGCTGGCCACCAAGGTGGGCGGCAGCAGCGCCACGCTGGCCACCGAGAAGATCTTGATGATCTTGTTCTGGTTGATGTTGATGAAACCGACCGTGGCGTCCATCAAGAAGTTGATCTTGTCGAACAGGAACGCAGTGTGCGAGTCCAGCGAGTCGATATCGCGCAGAATCTGCCGTGCCTCTTCGAACTGCTCGGCGTTCAGCATCTTGCTGCGCATCATGAAACTCACCGCGCGGCGGGTGTCCATCACATTGCGGCGGATGCGGCCACTCAAGTCCTCGTGGCGGGCAATAGCGCCCAGTGCTTCACCGGCAATGGCGTCTGTGACGTTACCAGACAAGACTTTCTTGCTGACCTTGTCCAGCTCGTCGTAAATGCCTTCCAGCGTGTCGGCCGAGTATTCCGCATCGGCGTCGAACAGCTTGAGCAGCACTTCTTTGGCGTCTTCAATCAGGCCCGGTGCGCGGCGTGCACGCATGCGCAGAAGCCGGAACACGGGCACATCTTCGTCGTGGATAGAGAAGAGGACGCCCTTGCTTTTCAAGTCGTCGTTCACCAGATTCAAGATAAAAGCCGCACGTACTGCGCGTGGCTCGTCCTCATCGGCGACCAAGAAATCGCTGCGGATATGAATTTCACCGTTGTCTTCAGCGTAGAAGCGGGCGGACTCTTCAATGTCCTCGTCCATCGCATCTTCCGGGATGGACAGGCCGTAGTACTGTTTGACCCAGCGCTTTTCTTCAATAGTGGGGGATTCCAGGTCGACCCAGATGGGCTGGAACTTGGAAAGTTCTTCCAGCGATTCGATCTCTTCCTGAAAGAGCCGACCGTTGGCGAGCGTAAAGATATTGAGCATGGCTCACTCCCGAGGTGGTGGTGTCTGCAAAAGGGCTAAGGTGCTTTCAACCCCGATGCAGTGGTGGGAGTTGAAAGCTACCGACTGGGGTAGGTTTCCAAGGAGCGCTCTCCAAATGTTGCGATGCCGAAATTATCGCACCGTAGTGGCAGTGATAGAGTGCTCGGCTGGCTTTGCAGCCGCCTACTTTGCTTTCACCCCATGCCCTTTGCCTTGACTCCCCGCCGTGAACTCTGGCTTCTGATCACCCTGGCCGGGATCCAGTTCACCAACATTCTGGACTTCATGATCATGATGCCGCTGGGGCCCGCTCTGACCCAGCTGTTTGGCATCAGTGATGCGAAATTTGGACTGCTGGTTTCGGCCTACACCTTGGCCGGTGGTGTCTCCGGCTTGGCCGCCTCCACTTACATCGACCGGTTTGGCCGCAAGCGCCTGATGCTGGTGCTGTATGGCCTGTTTGCTCTGTCTACACTGGCTTGCGGCCTGGCTTCCACCTATGGTGAGTTGATGGCTGCGCGCATCAGCGCCGGTATTTTTGGCGGCGTGTTGTCTGCCCTGAGCCAAACCATCATTGGCGACGTGATCCCTTTTGAACGGCGTGGTCGTGCGATGGGCATTGTGATGACCTCATTCTCTGTGTCCACCGTGGCCGGGGTGCCGCTGGGCCTGTTCCTGGCGGCGCACTTGGGCTGGCATGTGCCATTTTTCGGCATTGCGGCCATGTGCGTCTTGCTCATGGTGTTTGCGCAGCTATCCATGCCGGTGCTCAATGCCCACTTGGCCTTGCATGCGCCCGCTTCGTCGTGGACCCGTATCCGTGAGGCTCTGCAGGACAGCAACCACCAGCGTGCCTTCATGTTCTCAGCCCTCTTGATGTTTGCTGGTTTCACGGTGATCCCCTACATCACCATTTACATGCAGACCAATGTGGGGCTGCATGCCGACCAGATCCCGTATATCTACCTTTGCGGTGGTGTGGCCACCTTGGTCTCGGCGCGCTGGGTGGGTCGCCTGGCCGACAGCTGGGGAAAGTTCAAGACTTTCCGGGTGCTGGCCGTGGCTGTGGTCGTGCCCATGCTGGCGACCACCTTGCTCGGACCTGTGGGCTTGTTGTGGGCGCTGCCCGTATCCACGCTGTTTTTTGTCTGCATGAGCGGGCGCATGATCCCGGGCATGGCCATGCTCACCTCAGCCGCCAATCCGGCGCTGCGCGGTACCTTCATGACGTTGAACTCGGCCGTGCAGTCGGCCGCCATGGGCCTGGCCGCGCTGGTGGGTGGTGCGATCATCAGCCGCGATGCCGCAGGGTTGGTGCAGCACTACTGGATGGCCGCGGTGGTAGGTGGGGCGGCCAGTGTTTTTGCCATTGTGTTGGGCAGCCGCCTGAACCTGCAGCCCGCGATGTCGCCCACCCACAAATGACCTTTCGATGTTGCATCGCATTACAAAAATGCGTTGCATTCGGTCGGATTCGGGCGCATAGTCTTTCTCAAGACGACCGCATTTAGATTCCGCTTTTCGTGTGCCGACCATCCCAATGGAAGGCTTTGTCAACCCTGAGAGCAACTGGAGGCTATTTATGAATTTGACGATCAGCGGTCACCACCTTGAAGTTACCCCGGCCCTGCGTAGTTATGTCACGACCAAGCTTGATCGCATCATGCGGCACTTTGATCAAGTGGTAGATGTCAAGGTTCTACTCACCGTTGAGAAGCAAAAGGAAAAAGAGCGACGGCAACGCGCCGAATGCAACATCCACGTCAAGGGCAGCGACATGTTCGCCGAAAGTGCCCACGAGGATTTGTATGCCGCGGTTGACGAACTCGTCGACAAGCTGGATCGCCAGGTGGTCCGCCACAAGGACCGCTTGCAAAACCACCACCACGAGGCTCCCAAGCGTCTGATGTAGCCCCAAAGTGCTAGGGACTGCCACCCAAAAAACCGCCCTTTCATAGGCGGTTTTTTTGTGTGCATAATTCGCCTCACACCATGAACCGACTCGCGTCCATCCTTTCCGCTTCGCAAGTACTTGCGCAAGTCGACGTCACCAGCAAGAAACGGGCTTTCGAAGAAGCAGGCCTGCTTTTCGAGAACCTGCATGGCCTGAGCCGTGCGCTGGTCACCGACAGTCTGTTCTCCCGGGAGCGGTTGGGTTCTACCGGTTTGGGTCATGGTGTGGCCATCCCCCACGGACGTATCAAGGGGCTCAAGGCCCCCATGGCCGCAGTGTTCCAGCTCGCCAGCCCGATCGGGTTTGACGCTCCAGATGATATTCCGGTCAGTTTGCTGATTTTCCTGCTGGTGCCCGAAGCGGCCACCCAGAAGCACCTCGAAATCCTGTCTGAAATTGCTGAATTGCTCAGCGATGCCGTTTTGCGCGAGCAAATCACCAGTTGCGCTGACAGCGGCCTGCTGTATGACCTGATTTCCGGCTGGCAGTCGGCCAGCGCGGCCTGATTTTTCTTCCGAGGCCACGCCCTTGAAACCCACCGCGGTCAGTGCCGATGCTCTATTTGAGGAGTTTCGGGCGCACTTGCGCTGGGAATGGGTCGCTGGCCTGGGGGCTTCCGAGCGCCGGTTTGACGAAGTGGCCATCAGCGCGGCCCGCTCCGGTGCCGATCTGGTCGGCTACCTGAATTACATCCACCCTTATCGCGTACAGATTCTGGGCGAGCGAGAGATTCGCTACATCACCAACGCCACCCCCGAAGACTGTGCCCGCCGGATTGCACGCATCGTGACGCTGGAGCCGCCCGTGCTGGTGCTGGCCGACGGTCAGGCCGCGCCGCAGGCGCTGTTGTCCATGTGCGAACGCGCGCAGATTCCCATGTTTGCGACCAAGGAGTCGTCGGCGTTCGTGATTGATGTGCTGCGCGCCTACCTGTCCAAGCACTTTGCCGAACGCATGTCCATGCACGGCGTGTTCATGGATATTCTGGGTCTGGGCGTGCTGATCACGGGCGAGTCTGGCCTGGGCAAGAGCGAGTTGGGCCTGGAGCTGATTTCGCGTGGCAACGGCTTGGTGGCCGACGACGCGGTAGACCTGTACCGCATTAACCAGACCACGATCGAGGGGCGTTGCCCCGAACTGCTGCAAAACCTGTTGGAAGTGCGCGGCATTGGCCTGCTCGATATCCGCGGCATTTTTGGCGAAACCGCTGTGCGCCGCAAGATGCGGCTCAAGCTCATCGTGCACCTGGTGCGCCGCGAGACACTGGAGCGCGAATATGAGCGCATCCCCTATGAGCCACTGACTCAGGACGTGCTGGGCATTCCGGTGCGCAAGGTGGTGATTCAGGTGGTGGCGGGCCGCAACATCGCCGTGCTGGTGGAGGCGGCTGTGCGCAACACCATCCTGCAGCTGCGCGGCATTGACACTTATCAGGAGTTTGTGGAACGCCACCGCAAGGCCATGCTCCAAGGCTAGGCTGCGCTGCAAAGCCTCAGGATTTGCGGTTGGGGCACTGGTCTTTGGTGCAGGTGGCGTACAGGCTCAGCGCATGGTCGGCGATGGTGAAGCCCTTGGCCTTGGCGACAGCGTGCTGGCGCTTTTCAATCTCAGCGTCGTAAAACTCTTCCACTTTGCCACAGTCCAGGCACACCAAATGGTCGTGGTGCTGGCCTTCGTTGAGTTCGTACACCGCCTTGCCGCTCTCGAAGTGGCTGCGGCTCAGAATGCTGGCCTGTTCAAACTGGGTGAGCACGCGGTAGACGGTGGCCAGGCCCACGTCCGAGCGCTCTTGCAGCAGCACGCGGAACACATCTTCGGCCGTCATGTGGCGTTGCGTGCCACGCTGGAAGACTTCCAGAATTTTCAGGCGCGGTACGGTCGCTTTCAGTCCCGTATTTTTCAGTTCATCGATGTTGCTCATGGGCATCTTTCCAGCGCTGGGGCCAGTCCGGCTGGCAAGGGCCAACCGCTACAATCGCACGATCATATCGCCCCTTACTTTCCATGCTCCATAACCTGTGCCGCGGTGTTGCTTCTTCTTGGGTCGCCCTGATCCTGCTGGCCTTGACCGGGTGTGGCTCCTTCAATGGTGCGGGCAGCAAGGCTGTGCAGGCGATCTCGCCGTACAAGATTGATATCGTGCAAGGTAACGTGGTCACGCGTGAACAGGTGGCCGTACTGCGTCCCGGTATGCCGCGCGCCATGGTGCAGGATGTGTTGGGTACCTCGTTGCTGACCAGCGTGTTCCATGCTGAGCGCTGGGACTATGTGTTCACCCTCAAGCGCCAGGGGGCAGAGCCCCAGGCGCGCCGTGTCACGGTATTCTTCAAGGGCGATGCCATGGACCGCGTGGAGGCCGACGAGCTGCCCAGTGAATCCGAGTTTGTGGCCACGCTGAAGTCCAACCCCATCAAGGGCCCGCTGCCCCCGCTGACAGCGTCGGAAGAAAACCTCCGCAAATTCCCCGCGCCTGCCAAGACCGACGCTCCGGGGGCCGCAGCAGGTGGCGCACCTACCGTTTACCCCCCACTGGAGCCCGCTGCCGGGCCCTGATTTTTTTTCACCACAGGACAGGGACATGACCCACACCATCGCCATTGCTGGCGCATCTGGCCGCATGGGCCAGATGTTGATTGAGGCCGTGCGTGCAGCCGACGATTGCCGCCTGGGCGGCGCGCTGGACATGGCTGGCAGCCCTGCACTGGGCCAGGACGCTGGTGCGTTCGCTGGGCTGTCCACGGGCGTACTGATCACATCGGATTTGCAACAGGGCCTGAAGGGCTGCGACGTGCTGATCGATTTCACCCGCCCCGAAGGCACGCTGGCGCATTTGCGCGTATGCCGCGAATTGGGCGTGTCGGCCGTAATCGGCACCACCGGGTTCTCCGATGCGCAAAAGGCCGAGATTGCCGAGGTGTCCAAAGACATCGCCATCATGATCGCGCCCAACATGAGCGTGGGCGTGAACGTCACGCTCAAGCTGCTGGAGATGGCCGCCCAGGCGCTGTCTACGGGTTATGACATCGAAATCGTTGAGGCCCACCACCGCCACAAGGTGGATGCGCCTTCGGGCACGGCCCTGAAGATGGGCGAGGTGATTGCAGGCGCCCTGGGCCGCGACTTGAAAGAGTGCGCGGTGTATGAGCGCTACGGCGTGACGGGCGAGCGTGATCCTTCGAGCATCGGCTTTGCCACCATCCGCGGTGGCGATATCGTGGGTGACCACACCGTGCTGTTCGCTGGTACGGGCGAGCGCATCGAGATCAGCCACAAGTCATCCAGCCGCGCCACTTATGCCCAGGGCAGCCTGCGCGCCGCGCGCTTTCTGGCCGGGCGCAAGGCGGGCCTGTTCGACATGTTTGACGTGCTGAACCTAAAATGAGCCCGGTCGACCTGCTGTTCAAGGGTGATGTCGTCAGTAGTACGGTGTCAGTGCTATTGCTGGGCATGTCGGTGTGCAGCTGGGTGGTCATCCTCTGGAAGGGCTGGCTACTGCCGCGCGCACTGGCCGACGTGGCGCGCAGCACCGCTGCGTTCTGGCAGGCGCCAGACTGGGCACAAGCCCAGCAGGCGGTACGCAACTTTGACCGCGAGGCCCTGGTGGCCCCGCTGGTGGACGCCACACAGGTGCCCACCCAAGGGACACTGGCTGCCAGCGGTGACCGTTCGCAGCAACTCACGCGCGTGTTGCGCGATGCGCTGCATGGCGTGCTGCACCGCCTGCAGGCAGGTCAGGTGCTGCTGGCCACCGTGGGCTCCATTGCACCGTTTGTCGGTCTGCTAGGCACGGTGTGGGGCATCTACCATGCGCTGATCGGCATTGCGGGCGCCGGCCAGATCAGCATTGACAAGATCTCGGGCCCTGTGGGCGAGGCGCTGATCATGACGGCTGCGGGCCTGGCGGTGGCCATCCCTGCGGTGCTGGGCTACAACATCTTGGGCCGCATCATCGGGCGCATCGAAGCGGATTTGGAAGGCTTTGCGCGCGACCTGCGCGAGCTGTTGCTGACGTCGCAGGTATGAGCTTCGGCCGCTTGGAGCGCCCCCCCGGCGTGAAGCCCATGAGCGAGATCAACATGACGCCGTTGATCGACGTCATGCTGGTGCTGCTGGTGATCTTCATCATCACGGCCCCGTTGTTGGTGAGTGCGGTGAAGGTAGACCTGCCGCAGGCTGAAGGCGCACAGGCGGCGGACGCCCCCAAATACCTGTCCGTTGCCATTGACAAAACCGGCCAGATCTTCCTGGCCGACCAGCCAACGCCCCCCAGTGTTCTGGCCCAGGCCTTTCAAAGGGCCGCAACCCAAAATCCCCTGACCGAAGTGCAGCTGCGCGCCGACACCACTGTGCCCTATGGCCGGGTGGTGGAGGTCATGGGACTGGCCCAAAAAGCGGGCTTGAACCGCATAGGCTTTGTGGCCGAGCCCGAATCATCCAGTACCCTCACGCCCGCCAGCAACTGAGCCGCGCGGCGCAGCGCCTAAAATCCCTCCAGCTTCTCCTCTGGCAGCGCCTGTGCTGCCCACCCATTCCATGCAAGACAAGTACCAGCACCTCGACGTAGAAAAATCGGCCCAAGACCATTGGTCGCAGCCTCTGTGGAGCGGCCAGAACGCCTACCGCGTGACCGAGGACGAGGGCAAGAAGAAGTTCTACGCCTGCTCCATGCTGCCCTACCCCAGCGGCAAGCTGCATATGGGCCATGTGCGCAACTACACCATCAACGACATGCTCACGCGCTACCTGCGCATGAACGGTTACAACGTGCTCATGCCCATGGGCTGGGACGCGTTTGGCCTGCCCGCTGAAAACGCCGCGTTGAAGAACAAGGTGCCGCCCGCCCAATGGACCTACGAGAACATCGCCTACATGAAGGGCCAGATGCAGGCCATGGGCCTGGCTATTGACTGGAGCCGCGAGGTCGCCACCTGCGATCCTCAGTACTACAAATGGAACCAATGGTTGTTCCTGAAGATGCTGGAAAAGGGCATCGCCTACCGCAAGACCCAGGTGGTGAATTGGGACCCGGTAGACCAGACCGTGTTGGCCAACGAGCAGGTAATTGACGGGAAGGGCTGGCGTACCGGCGCCGTGGTCGAGAAGCGCGAGATCCCCGGCTACTACCTCAAGATTACCGACTACGCGCAGGAGCTGTTGGACCATGTGCAGATGGGCAATGAGAAAGCCACGCTGAACGGCTGGCCCGACCGCGTGCGCCTGATGCAAGAAAACTGGATTGGCAAGAGCGAAGGTGTGCGCTTCGCGTTCCCGCACGCCATCAAGGATGCGAGCGGCGCACTGATTGGCGATGGTCGCATGTACGTGTTCACCACGCGCGCCGACACCATCATGGGCGTGACCTTCTGCGCCGTAGCACCCGAGCACCCGCTGGCCGCGCACGCAGCCGTGGGCAACGCCGCACTGGCCGCTTTCATTGAAGAATGCAAGCACGGCGGCACCACCGAGGCCGAGCTGGCCACGCAGGAGAAAAAGGGCCAGCCTACGGGCTTGTTTGTGGCGCACCCACTGACCGGCGCACAAGTGCCGGTGTGGGTGGGTAACTACGTGCTCATGGGCTACGGCGATGGCGCCGTGATGGGCGTACCGGCGCACGACGAGCGTGACTTCGAATTCGCAAAAAAATACAAGCTTCCAATCAAAGCAGTAGTTGCTCCTGCCAGTTGGGACATAAGCAATATTTCCACTGATTTCCGCGCATCCTGGGCAACAGGACAGGAAAGTGAGAAATGGGAATTCCCTTCGTTGAATGACGGTGAAAAAAGTCTCAATTGGTTTGACTGGTTCCCTGTATTTTCTGCATATGGTCAATGCGTCAATTCCGGAAAATATGACGGATTGAACTTCAACGCAGCGGTCGATGCAGTGGCCGCCGACCTCGCGGCCAAGGGCCTCGGCGAGAAGAAAATCACTTGGCGTCTGCGTGACTGGGGTGTGAGCCGCCAGCGCTACTGGGGCACGCCCATCCCCATCATCCATTGCGACGAGCATGGCGCCGTACCGGTGCCCGAGAAAGACCTGCCCGTGGTACTGCCGCAGGACTGCGTGCCCGATGGCTCGGGTAACCCCCTGCACAAGCACGAAGGCTTCCACGCTGGCGTGGTCTGCCCCGTGTGCGGCAAGGCCGCGCGCCGCGAAACTGACACCATGGACACCTTTGTGGATTCCAGCTGGTACTTCATGCGCTACTGCGACCCCAAGAACGCAGAGGCCATGGTGGCCGGGGGCACGGACTACTGGATGCGCGACCAACAGCTGGCCACCGGTGGTAGCGGCATGGACCAGTACATCGGCGGCATCGAGCATGCCATCTTGCACCTGCTGTACGCCCGCTTCTGGACCAAGGTGATGCGCGACCTGGGCCTGGTGAAGGTGGATGAGCCGTTCACCAAGCTGCTGACCCAGGGCATGGTGCTCAACCACATCTACAGCCGCCGCACTGCCAAGGGCGGCAAGGACTACTTCTGGCCGCATGACGTGGAGCATGTGCTCGACGAGGCCGGCAAGGTGGTGGGCGCCAAGCTCAAGAACGAAGCCGACAGCGGCGATGGAAAATTGCCCGTGGGCACCGCCATCGACTACGAGGGCGTGGGTACCATGTCCAAGTCCAAGAACAACGGTGTGGACCCACAGGAGTTGATTGCCAAGTACGGCGCAGACACCGCCCGCATCTACACCATGTTCACCGCGCCGCCCGAAGCCACGCTGGAGTGGAACGACTCTGCCGTGGAAGGTAGCTACCGCTTCCTGCGCCGCGTCTGGAACTTTGGCTACAAACTGTCTGCTATGAATTCGGTAGCTGCCAGCGCAAGTGCGACGGGGGCTAGCAGCCTGAAAGATGTTGAATTTGGCAAGGAAGCGAAGGCTCTACGCCTGGAGATGCACACGGTGCTCAAGCAGGTGGACTTTGACTACCAGCGCATGCAGTACAACACCGTGGTGTCCGGCACCATGAAGATGATCAACGCGCTGGAAGGCTTCAAGTCCCTGGACAGCGCGGGTGCCCAGGTGGCGCTGATCGAAGGTTTCGGCATCCTGCTGCGCGTGCTCTACCCCGCCACGCCGCACCTGGCGCACACGCTGTGGTCCGAGCTGGGCTATGCCGGAACCTTGGGTGACTTGCTGGACGCGCCTTGGCCCCTGGTCGATGCCTCGGCCCTGGTGCAAGACGAAATTGAGTTGGTGCTGCAGGTCAACGGCAAGCTGCGCGGCGCGGTGCGCGTACCTGCCGACGCCAGCAAGGAAGCCATCGAAGCCGCGGCCCTGGCCAGCGAGGCCTTTTTGGCCCAAGCTGCTGGTGCCCCGGCCAAGAAGGTCATCGTGGTGCCCGGCCGCTTGGTCAACGTGGTGGTGTAAAGCTGTGATGCAACGCCGCCACCTGTTTGTCCTGCCCGCCGCGGTCCTGCTGGCCAGCTGCGGCTTCAAGCTGCGTGGCAAGCAGACCTTTGCCTTCGAGACTATCGCCGTCACGCCCGAGCGCGGCGGTGCGGTGGCGTCAGAGCTGATCCGTTACTTGGGCGACGCTGTGCGTCCGGTGGCGCCACCGACTGGCGGCCAGCCGCCGCAGGTGATTGTGGACATCCTGCAGGAGCTGCGCGAGAAGACGGTGGTGGGCGTCAACGCCTCGGGCCAGGTGCGCGAGTTCCAGCTGCGCATTCGCCTGAAATTTCGCATGCGCACGCCGCAGGGGCGCGACCTGATCGAGGACACCGAGATCATCCAGCAGCGCGACATCAGCTTCAACGAATCCGCGGTGCTGGCCAAAGAAGCTGAAGAAGGCCTGCTGTACCGCGACATGCAGTCCGACATCGTGCAGCAGCTGCTGCGCCGCATTGCCGCGGTCAAAACCCTGGACTGAACCCACATGGCCCTGGACCGCGTGGACCAAACCCTGCTGGAGCTGCTGCAAAGCGACGGCCGCATGAGCGCGCAGGCGCTGTCCGAGGTGGTCAACCTCTCGGCCCGCGCCACGCTGAACCGCATCCGCCGGCTCGAAGACGACGGCCTGATCGCGGGCTACCGCGCGTTATTGGCGCGCAAGGCGTTGGGCGAGCATGTGTCGGTGTTTGCCGAGATCGCGCTCAAGGACCAGCGCCAGGCCACGGTGCAGCGCTTTGAAGCGGCCATGGTGGCCTGCCCTGAGGTGATTGCCTGCCACTTGGTCAGCGGCCGATATGACTACCTGGTGCGCCTGGCCTGCCGCGACCTGGCGCACTACCGCGACCTCACCAACACCTGGATTGACGACATCGGTCTGGGCATCGACAAAGTGGTGACCAGCACTGAGCTGCAGACGGTCAAGGAATTCGCGGGCTTTCCGCTCATGGTGCGCGACGACAGCTAGGTGGCCCTGAGGCGCTTCCGAAACGGAAGTAACTTGCTGTCAATTCAGCACTTTTGCGTGCTTTACCTCTAACGCTTCGGCGCTTACAGCGCCCACTCCCAGCCTAAACTTCTTGTATGCCGGGTGGGCCATCAGGGCCTATGGAGGCCTGCGGATTCCGCACCTCTCCCGGCTACCTGAGGAGACACAACATGACCCGCTACATCGACGTCCACGACATGCAAGAGCTGGTGCGCCAGCACGGCCTGGCGCCCATGATGTCCGAGATGGCGCAGACCATCCGTGAAGACTTTCTGCGTTGGGAAGACTTTGACAAGTCCCCCCGCACGGCCAACCACAGCACCAATGGCGTGATCGAGCTGATGCCCGTGTCGGACAGCGCGCTCTATGCCTTCAAGTACGTCAACGGCCACCCCAAGAACCCGCTGCAAGGGCTGTCCACCGTGATGGCCTTTGGCGTGCTGGCCGATGTGGCCACCGGCTACCCCGAGCTGCTCAGCGAGCTGACCATCACCACCGCCCTGCGCACGGCGGCTACCTCCGCCATGGCGGCCAAGGTGCTGGCCCGGCCCGAGAGCAAGACCATGGCCCTGATCGGCAATGGCTCGCAAAGCGAATTTCAGGCGATTGCCTTCATGGCCCAGCTGGGCATCACCACGCTGCGCGTGTTTGACGTGGACCCCAAGGCCACCGACAAACTGGTGGCCAACCTGCGCCCTTACACCGACGCCGGCAGCCTCACCATAGCTCGCTGCGCCTCCACGCGCGAGGCCGTGCGCGGCGCCGACATCGTGACCACGGTGACGGCCGACAAGACGAACGCCACCATCCTGACCGCCGACATGATCGAACCCGGCATGCACCTGAACGCTGTAGGTGGCGACTGTCCCGGCAAGACCGAGCTGGAGGCAGAAATCCTGAACCACGCCAAGGTGTTCGTGGAGTTTGAACCGCAAACCCGCGTCGAGGGCGAGCTGCAGCAAATGCCGGCTGACTTTGTGACGCATCCATTGTGGAGAGTGCTGGCCGGCACTGGCGTAGGCCGTGAGAACGCCGCGCAGGTCACGCTGTTTGATTCCGTAGGCTTTGCGCTGGAAGACCTGTCGGCCTTGCGCTATGTGCACGCGCTGTCGCAAAAACTGGGCGTGGGCAGCACGGTGCAACTGGTGCCCGACCTACCGGACCCCAAAGACTTGTTTGCCTGCGCCACCGCCGCACGCCCGGCCTTGCGCAAAGCCGCATGAGTACTTCCGTTCTGCACCTGGTGGGTGCCGCGGTGGGCGAGGGCGCCAGCGATGGCGGCTGCAAGTGGGGTGCCGCGGCACTGCGCGAGCATGGTATCGCCAATGCGCTGGCTACGACCGGCCGCACCGTCACCTGGGGTGACACGGTGACCGCCCAGCCCATGCTGGCGACCAGCCGCCTGAACGCGATCGAAGGTTTCTCCGAACGCCTGGCCGGCACCGTGGCCCAAGTGCTGCGCCAGAACCAGCAGCCGCTGGTGCTGGGTGGTGACCATTCCTGCGCCGTTGGCACCTGGAGCGCGGTGGCTGACCATTTGCGCCCGCAGGGCACGCTGGGTCTGGTCTGGATCGACGCGCACCTGGACGCGCATACACCCGAGACTTCGGACAGCCAGGCGCCGCACGGCATGCCTGTGGCGGCCTTGCTGGGCCATGGCTCGGTGGGAATGACAGATCTCTTCGGCTGGCGCCACAAACTGCGCCCCGAGCATTTGGTCATCATCGGTGCGCGCAGCTATGAGCCGGCCGAGAAGGCGCTGCTCGATAGCCTGGGTGTGCGTGTGATGTTCATGCCAGAGGTGCAAGAGCGCGGCTTTGCCGCCTGCTTTGACGAGGCCCGCACTCGCGTGCAGACGGGTACGGCGGGTTGGGGCATCAGCTTTGACCTAGACGGCCTGGACCCGCGCGACGCGCCGGGCACCGGCACACCGGTAGAGCAAGGCATCCGCTTGGCAGATGCCTTGCAAGTGATGGCCGGCTGCAGCCAAGACCCGCAGTTTGTGGCGCTGGAACTGACGGAGTACAACCCGTTGCGCGACTTTGGCGGCCAAACCGCCCAGGCCGCCACAGAGCTGGTGTGTTCCATGCTCGCGCCTCAAGCCACAGCGCTAGGGTTGGCGGCTTAAGCTGAAGCCTGGGGGCCTTAAACTCAGCCCCCTATGCAACTCGCGGCTAACCAACTCAGCACCCATCTGCAGCGCGGGCTCAAGAGCCTGTACACCCTGCACGGGGATGAGCCGCTGTTGCAACAAGAGGCGTTGGACGCCATCCGCGCCAACGCCCGTGCCAATGGTTACACCGAGCGCACCTCTCACACGGTGGCAGGCGCTCACTTTGACTGGAGCGAAGTGCTGGCCGCGGGCGGTTCGCTAAGCCTGTTTGCCGACAAGCAAATCGTCGAAATCCGTATCCCCAGCGGCAAGCCCGGCAAGGACGGTAGCGTGGCACTGCAGCAGCTGGCCGAAGGCGCGCAGGGCAACGACTCCACCCTCACCATCGTCATGCTGCCGCGCCTGGACAAGATGACCAAGTCCACGGCCTGGTTTGCCGCCCTGGATGCCAATGGCGTCACGCTGGAAGTCAGCCCCGTGGAGCGCGGCGCCTTGCCGCAATGGATTGCCCAGCGTCTGGGCGCGCAGGGCCAGCGCGTGGAAGCCGGCGAAGAAGGCCAGCGCACGCTGCAGTTCTTTGCCGACCGCGTGGAGGGCAACCTGCTGGCCGCGCACCAGGAAATTCAGAAGCTCGGGCTGCTGTTTCCTGCCGATGCGAACGGCGGGGTCTTAACGCTGGAGCAAGTCGAGAGCGCCGTGCTCAACGTGGCCCGCTACGACGTTTTCAAACTCAGTGAAGCGGTGCTGGCCGGTCAGGCGGTGCGCGTGCAGCGCATGCTGGACGGCCTGCAGGCCGAAGGCGAAGCCGAGGTGCTGGTGCACTACACGCTGGCCGAAGACATCCGCGCCCTCAAACGCGTGAAAGACGCCATGGCCCAGGGACGCCCCCTGCCCATGGCGCTGCGCGAGAGCCGCATCTGGGGCGCGAAAGAGCGCCTGTTCGAGCGCGTGCTGCCCAAGCTTTCTGAATCCAAACTGGCCGAACTGCTGCAATCCGCCCACCTGGTGGACGGCATTGTCAAAGGCCTAAAACAACCCGATTGGCCCACCACGGGCTGGCAGGCGCTGCACCGGTTGGCGTTGCAGTTGTGCGGGTTGTGTGCTGTGGCGCCTGCAGGGGGCAATGCTCAGACGCGTGCGCGCTAAGCTTGGTGTGTAGCCCTCCAACTTAGAACGGTCCATGTCGTGTGCCTAAAAGCATCGCTAATACAGTCCCCGATTGACGTTTGCAGTGGGGGAGCTTCCCCTTGGGTTTCAGAAAAAAATGGCATCTGCCCTGATGGTGCGTGCGCCGGCAGCTACTAAAAACGTAGCGCTTTGACGCTACCGCGACTGCTGCGCCAAAACCGAGGGCTGTGGCCTAGCGTAGTCCCAGGCGTGTGAGCTTCTTGATGAGCCCCACCCGTGAAATGCCCAGACGCCGCGCGGCCTCGGACTGGTTGCCACCGACTGCGGTCATGGTGTCGCGGACCAAGCGCAATTCCAGCTCCAGCAGGGCGGCGTCCAGCGGACCAGCGCTTTCACCGTTGACGGGTGTCTCGGACCGGGGTGCGGTGGCGGCCTCCGACACATCGCCACTGGCCAGCCGTAGCAACTCTGCGTCCACCTCGCGCTGGTCGGGTAGTAGCAACGCGCCAGCCGACTCCACCACCGCTTTCAATTCGCGCACATTGCCCGGCCAGTCACGCGCCATCAACCAGGCCAGGGCACCGGCTGACAAACCTGCGCGCGGTGCCACGCGATGCAGAAAGCGCGTGGCCAGTAGCGGAATGTCGGCTGGGCGCTCAGCGATCGCTGGGGTGCGCAGCACCACGCCCTTGAGCCGGT
This sequence comes from Rhodoferax sp. P1_F3, assembly GCF_056405715.1. Taxonomy (NCBI): domain Bacteria; kingdom Pseudomonadati; phylum Pseudomonadota; class Betaproteobacteria; order Burkholderiales; family Comamonadaceae; genus Rhodoferax; species Rhodoferax sp. P1_F3. The sequence continues at coordinate 28,883 of NZ_JBFUBO010000005.1, forward strand.
AGTACAAATCCTCGCGGAAAGTGCCTTCGCGCACCATGGCTTCCAGATCGCGGTGCGTGGCGGCCACCACGCGGGTGTTGGCATGCTTCTGCGCCCGGCCACCCACGGGTACAAACGCGCCTTCCTGCAAAAAGCGTAGTAGTTTGACCTGCATAGGTGGTGGCATTTCACCCACTTCATCCAGGAACAAGGTGCCACCGTGCGCGGCCTCCACCAGACCGGGTTGGTCGCGGTAAGCACCGGTGAAGCTGCCCTTCATGTGGCCAAAGAGTTCGCTCTCCAGCAGTTCGGCCGACAGCGCACCGCAGTGGATGGCGACAAACGGTCCTGAGCGACGTGGGCTGCAGGCGTGCAGCGCGCGGGCGACTAGTTCTTTGCCGGTACCTGTGGGGCCCAATACCAGCACGCTGACGGTGGTTTGTGCGACGCGGCGCACCAGCGCGCGCAGTTGCACGGTGGCTGGCGCCAGGCCCACCATGCCCAGGTCATCCACTGCCTGCTCGACGCGCAGAGCGCTTAGTTCCGCGTCCAACCGCGCTTTGCGCAGGCCGCGGGCGACGACGAAACGCAGAATGTCGGGGTCTATGGGCTTGGTTAAAAAATCCCAAGCACCCAGCTCGGTGGCACGCAATGCCAGTGCGTGGTCGCCATGGCCGGTCAGCACGACCACCGGCACACGCGCAAAGCGGGGAATCAGGTCCAGGCCGATCTCGGGATCCATGTGCGGCGGCATGGCCAGGTCCAGCAGCACCAGCTCCGGCTGCTGTTTGGCAAACGCGGCTAGGGCTTGTTCAGTGTCGCCGGCCAATGTGACAGTGTGGCCCAGGTCGCGCAGGAAGTTGCCGCCCAGGCGCTGGAAGGCAACTTCGTCATCCACCAGCAGTACGTGCCCGGTTTCTGGAGCAACTTCGGAATGGTCTGTCATGGGGGGCATGCTGTTGTACTCGTCAGGGGGAACTGCAACGTGAAGCAGGTGCGCCAGGGTGCGCGTTCGGTCAGCGCCACAGAGCCGCCATGTGCGGCCATGGTGCGCGCCACAATGGCAAGGCCCAGGCCAGTGCCACCGGGGCTGCGTGAGGCAAAGGGTTCGAACAGGCGGCTGCGGATCTCCTCAGGCACACCGGGGCCGCTGTCGCAGACGTGCAGCAACACGGTGGTGTCGGTGGTCTCGACGTCGATGTGCATGGGGCTGTGGGTGGATTCGTTCCCTTCAGCGGCCGACGATGCGACGGCGATGCGTGCGTTCTCAAACAGATTGGTCAGTGCCTGCTCCACGCGTTGCGGGTCAGCGTCCAGCAGCACCGCTTGCGCCATGCCTGCGCCGAAGCTCACATTGGGCAGGCGCTTGGCGGCGGCGCGCACCTGTGCAACCAGGTCCATGCGCGTCGTGGAGAGTTTCCACGGTTTGGCGTAGTCCAGCAGGTCGCGTGTCAGATTGGAAATGCGGCCCACTTGGTCGGCCACCTCGCGTCGCGTATCGGTGGATGCCGTTGCCACAGCCATGGAGATGATGTTGAGCGGGTTGCGAATGTCATGCGCCACAGTGGCCGCCAGCGATCCAAGTTCGGCGAGGCGTGCCTGCAACTGGCGTTCGCGTTCGCGGGCAGCGAACTGCTGGGCCTGGTCCACGCGTGCCGCTGATTCGGCCACTATGGTTCCAAACAATTCCGCGACATGGCGGGGGCCGGGCGGTGCAGCGTCCCAACCTTGCAGTGTCGTACCCCAGCCTTTGCTGCCGTTGACGCAGACCAATTGCGGCGCGCTGGTGGCCATGTTGGAGGGGTCTCCGACGTGGACTTCGACTTGCGTGCCAATGCGCGTACTGAGGAGAACGGCCGCCTGTGAAGCTAACGCATCTGCGGTCTCGGCCGACTGCAACGCACTGCGCCAAGCCTCCAGATCGGTGACCGACACTTCGCCGCCCGGGTACACCAGCCGCTCGGCAAAGCGCCGCACCGGGCCGTTCAGCGCCAGCACGCTGGCAGCGACCGCCAGCCCACCCAGCCAGCGCGACTCAAATGGCAGCAGTAGCGGCGTCACCGCCACCACGACCGCACCCAAGGCCAGCAGCAGTGCCCAAACCAGCGCACGACGTGCCCAGGCGTTGGCCACAAAAACGCCGTAACGCAGGATGCCGTAGACGAGGATCAGCGAGTACAGCGGCAGCCCCAACAGCGGAAACGGGTAGATGGGGAGATCCAGTACGGCAATGCCGTAGCCCGCCAGGCAGAGCAAACCCCACAGGCACGAGGCGGTGACGGCGGCAATCTGTCGAAACTTCTGGTGATCGTGTGCGCGGCGCGCCCGCTCCAGTCCGAGCAACAACACTGCAACGCCGCCAATGCCGAGAATGACCCAGGCCATGCTGGCGATCCAACCCACCGCGCTGGCAATGGCGATCCATCCTATGTCCCGGTGCGGCGCAATATGGGCTGGTAACAAAATTTCGGACACGATGGTGGCCCCAGCGCCCAACGTATAGGCGGCTGTGACACCGGCTTGACCGATATTCACGGCGCAAAACACCGTGCAAAAGTGGAAGAACAGCGCGGAGGTGAAGGGCGCGGTAGCCAGCAACATCATCATGGCCCGCTCCGCATCGGGGCCGAACCAGTTGGGCAATTCGTTGCCGGTCATCCACAGCGAGATGCCCAGCAGAAAGGCGGCCAGCAGGCGGGCGCCAGCCACGCGGTCGGCCCATGCCAACAGCACGGCCGCCAACACCAGCGTTTCCAGCAATGCGAACCCGAGGACGACGTGTATCAGCATGGGAAAAGGGTAACGGGTGAATGGGCGCTATGCATGGCGGTAGACCTGTTCCTGGGGTTGACGATTGTGGCTCTGCACACTGTAAACCAAGTATGCAGATCGAGCGGTGATTTTCAATGAAATCAATGACTTGCGAGTGATGGCGAGGCTGGTCCAGTTTTCGCAATGAAGGATGCATCCGCCACTTCAGCGAGCTTCCCATGTCTGCCCTGACGCCCCTTGTTACCAGTCGCCCTCACAGCAACACACCTACGCCCGTCACTGCCGCACTTGACTTGGCAGCCCTGGTTGGTCCTGCTGGCTGGGCCCGCTTACCAGTTGCTGTGCAACACCGCTTCGGTGTCGCCCATGCCGATGTGATCTATGAAGGGCACATGGACCTGCGCTGTTCGCGCATCGGTCACGTCTACGCCGCATTCGCCCGCCTGCTTGGCGGCCCGCTAACCCACCTGAATAGCCGTGTCGTACCCACCACCGTGCGTGTCAGCGCCAACGGCCACGGTGGTGTCGTCTGGGAACGTTGTTTCCATACCGGCACCCAAGGCCAAGACCGTACTGTGCGCTCGACCAAAGAGATGGGCGCCGATGGCGATTTGCTGGAACGCACCGTTGGGGGGCTGAGCATGTCGCTCGATGTGTTCGAGGACGCCGGCACATTGGTCTTTCAAAGCTGCCGCTTCTGGCTGGTTTGGGGTCGCATGCGCCTGCCCGTGCCTGCCCTGCTGACCCCGGGCACCTGTCGCGTGGTGCACGCCGACTTGGGTGCAGGCCGGTTCCGCTTCACGCTGTCCATGGTGCACGCGCTGTGGGGCGAAACCTTTCACCAAACCGGTGTCTTTTGGGATCCGGTGGTTTGATTTTTAGAGTGAGGAATACACCATGAACACAATCTTCTTTCTGCTGTCTGTCCAGGCTGTCCTGGGCGCTTTTGACAACCTGTGGCACCACGAACTGGAGGCCAAGTTGCCACAGCGTATCTCGGCCCGCTATGAGCTGGCCCTGCACGCTGCACGTGAGGCCATCTACGGCGTCGTCTTCATCGGTTTGGGCTGGTTTGAGTGGCGCGGCGCCTTTGCCGTGGTGCTGGCCGTGATGCTGTTGACCGAGCTAGGCATCACGCTCGCCGATTTTCTGGAAGAAGACCGCACGCGCAAGCTGCCGCCGCTTGAGCGTGTGCTGCACACCGTGCTGACCATCAGCTACGGCCTGTTTCTGGGCGTCTTTGCGCCGGTGCTGTGGGGCTGGGCACAGTTGAACACTGCGATGGCCATGACGCCGCACGGCGGGGTCTCATGGTTGTGTACGGCCTATGGCCTGGGTGTGCTGGCCTGGAGCGTGCGCAATGGGTTGGCGGTGCGGCAGTTGAACCGCGCGGCGAAACAAACTCCTCTGTCGGTGCCCCTTGCCAGTGCTCACCGCATTGCTCCTGCGGTCCTGGTGACAGGCGCCACCGGCTTTGTCGGTAGCGCGCTGGTGGCCGACCTGCTACGCGACGGCCAGCGCGTGATCGTGCTGTCGCGCGACCTGCTACAGGCCCGCGCCAGCTTCGGACCGGGTGTATGGGTGGTTGACAGCCTGAATGCCATCCCCAGCGAAACCTGTATCGACGCCATCGTTAACCTGGCGGGCGCGCGCGTGTTGGGCATGCCCTGGACTGCAGCACGCCGATGCACCTTGCTCAATAGCCGTGTGGGTGCCACGGCAGCTGCGGTGAACTTGATGCGCCGCCTGCAACAGCCACCGCGGGTGTTGGTCAGCGCGTCGGCTGTGGGGTTTTACGGCGCTTCGCCCAACGCTTCGTTCGACCCCTTGGACGAGACGGCCGACCCGCGCCCGGGTGAGTTCCAGTCCGACCTGTGCGCCGCGACCGAGCATGAGGCCCGGCGTGCCGAAGGCATGGGCGTGCGGGTGGTGCGTATGCGGTTCGGCGTAGTGCTGGGACGCGGCGATGGCGCCTACCCCATGCTGGCCTTCAGTGCCCGTCTAGGGATGGGTGCTGTGCTGGGCAGCGGGCGTCAAGCTGCGCCATGGATACACCTGGACGATGCCGTAGGTATGGTTCGCTTTGCGCTGGCACAGGAAAGTCTGTGCGGTCCGGTCAATGCTGTCGCGCCTGACACCGTGCCGCAGGCGCTGTTTGCGCAAGCGCTTGCCGCGTCCTTCGGTCGGCATGTGTGGATGCGTGTGCCCAGCACACTGCTGCGCGCACTGATGGGCGAGATGTCCACGCTGTTGCTGGATGGGCAGAATGCCCGGCCACGTGCGGCGACGGCAGCGGGCTACCGGTTTGTTTACCCCAGGCTGGTTGGCGCACTGCAGGCATTGGCAGGCAAGGGGCTGACCCATTCCGCTAATTGGGAGACATCCACCCGGATATAGATATCTGCGAAAATCCCCCCATGAACGCGACCAACATCACCGAAATCACCCACGCCCTCGGTTCACAGGCCAAAGTGGCATCTGCCCTCATGGCCAAAGCGCCGGCTGCTATGAAAAACGCAGCGCTTCGGGCGCTGGCGCAGCTGCTGCGCGAGAACACGGCGGCGCTGCAGGTGGACAACGCCAAGGATATTGAGCGCGCCATCGCCAATGGTCTGGCGGCGCCCATGGTGGACCGGCTGAAATTGACGCCCAAGGTGCTGGAAACCTGCGCGGAAGGCTGCGAGCAGCTGGCGGCCATGGCCGATGTGATTGGCGAGATCATCGGCATGAAGCAGCAGCCCAGCGGTATCCGCGTGGGGCAGATGCGGGTGCCGATTGGCGTGTTCGGCATGATTTTCGAGAGCCGGCCCAATGTGACGATCGAGGCGGCCAGCCTGTCGATCAAGAGCGGCAACGCCTGCATTCTGCGCGGCGGCTCCGAGGCGATTGACTCCAACAAGGCGCTGGCCAAGCTGGTGCAGCAGGCGCTGGTGGAAAGTGGCCTGCCCGCTGATGCGGTGCAACTGGTGCAGACCACGGACCGCGAGGTGGTGGGCCATCTCATCGCCATGCCGCAGTATGTGGACGTGATCATCCCGCGCGGTGGCAAGGGCCTGATCGAGCGCATCAGCCGCGACGCCAAAGTACCGGTCATCAAGCACCTGGACGGCAACTGCCACGTGTATGTGGACGACCCCTGCGACATCGCCATGGCCGTCAAGGTGGCGGACAACGCCAAGACCAACAAGTACAGCCCCTGCAATGCCGCTGAAGGCTTGCTGGTGGCGCGCGGTGCGGCGGCCCAATTCCTGCCGCTGATTGGCGCGGTCTACGCTGCCAAGGGGGTAGAAATGCGCTGCGATCCCGAGGCTTTGGTCATTTTGCAGTCAAATCTGCCGCTAGCCCCCGTGAATACTGCGCAAGCAGCTAGCAATTCAGGAGCAAAACTGGTGCCCGCCACCGAGCAGGACTGGTACGAGGAGTACCTCGCGCCCATCGTCAGCGTCAAGGTGGTCGCGGGGGTGGACGAGGCCATTGCCCACATCAACCAGTACAGCAGCCACCACACCGACGCCATACTCACCACCAACCATGTGCACGCCCAGAGGTTTCTGCGAGAGGTGGACTCGGCCAGCGTGATGGTCAATACCAGCACGCGCTTTGCCGATGGCTTTGAATTTGGCTTGGGTGCCGAAATTGGCATCAGCACCGACAAGTTCCACGCCCGCGGGCCCGTGGGCATTGAGGGGCTGACCTCGCTGAAATACGTGGTGCTGGGCGAGGGCGAAGTGCGCACTTAAATGCCAATGGGCAGCGGCCCGAGTCTTGAAATCGGTGCAAGGTTCACCACCTAGGGGCGACCCCTAGAATGGGGATCCTTCTTGAAAGCGTCGTATGGTTCCGCACCTCGTTACCGCCCTGACGGGCCCCATCAATGAACTCGAGCAACGGGTTCTGGACTCCATGCCCGCCATCGAGCGCTGGTTTCGCCTGGAGTGGATGGAGCACACGCCACCCTTCTACACCGCGGTGGATGTGCGCAACGCCGGCTTCAAGCTGGCCCCGGTGGACACTAACTTTTTCCCCGGTGGCTGGACCAACCTGACCCCGGCCATGTTGCCGTTGGCCGTGCAGGCAGCCCAGGCGGCCATCGAGAAGATCTGCCCTGAGGCGCGCAACCTGCTCATCGTGCCCGATAACAACGCGCGCAGCACCTTCCAGATGAGCAATCTGGCCCAGCTGCGCCGCATCTTTCACATGGCGGGCCTGAACGTACGCATTGGCTCCATCAGCCCTGACATCAAGAAAAGCACCACCATCGAGCTGCCCAATGGCGAGAGCATCACGCTGGAGCCCGTGATCCGCACCAAGGGCCGCCTGGGCGTGAAAGACTTTGACCCCTGCACCATCCTGCTGAACAACGACCTGCGCAGCGGCGTGCCCGGCATTCTGGAAGACCTGCACGAGCAGTACCTGCTGCCCCCGCTGCATGCGAGCTGGACCACACGGCGCAAGAGCACCCACTTCAAGTGCTACGAAGAGGTGGCCAAGCGCTTTGGCAAGCTCATTGGCGTGGATTCCTGGCTCATCACCCCGATGTTCGACAAATACGGCGTGGTCGACCTGAGCACGTCCCAGGGTGTTGACGCCTTGCACCAGCGCGTGGACGCGATGCTGACCAAGGTGAAGAAGAAGTACAAGGAATACGGCATCAAGGAGAAGCCCTTCCTCGTCATCAAGGCGGACAACCGCACCAGCGGCAACGCCATCCTGACCGTGCGTGACACCAAGGACCTGGACGCCAAGCTGCGCAAGCTGGGCGCCGGGCAGGAGGCCTCGCCGGACCCGCTGGAACTGATCTTGCAAGAGGGCGTGCAGACCAATGAGCGTGTCAACGACGCCGTGGCCGAGCCCGTGGTCTACCTGATGGACCGCTATGTGGTGGGCGGTTTCTACCGCATGCATGCTGAGCGCGGCATTGACGAAAACCTCAGCGCGCCGGGTTCCAGCTACGTGCCATTGGCGTTTGCGGAGAGTACGCACTTACCCCAGCCGGGCGTCAAACCCGGGGCCAGTGCGCCCAACCGCTTCTACATGTACGGGGTGATTGGCCGCCTGGCCATGTTGGCCGCCAGCTACGAGTTGGAAGCCACCGATCCCGATGCAGAGCGCTACGACTGAGGCGCGTCAACCCATTTTGAGCGACCAGTTGCTGCGCTGCAACATGTGCTGAAAATCCGTTGAATTTGGCGATTACGTTCTTGCGGCCCCAAGCGCCGGGAGCAAAATAGCGATCCCCAACGGAATGGAACCCGGCGGCGCCTGCCGGCCGGGTCAATTTGTGTCAGCATCAAAATCGTCTCTTACGGCGCTCACTCTGGGCGCCATCGGCGTGGTCTACGGCGACATCGGCACCAGCGTGCTGTATGCCTTCAAAGAAGTCTTCATCAGTGGACACGTTCCGATCACCCATGACAACGTACTGGGTGTCTTATCCCTGTTTATTTGGGCACTCACCGTCATCGTTTCCGTGAAGTATGTGGGTCTGATCATGCGTGCGGACAATCACGGGGAGGGCGGTCTGATGGCATTGCTGGCCTTGGCATCCTTGTCCACCAAGTCGCGGCCTAAAGTGCGTGGTTTTTTGATGGTTCTGGGCGTCTTCGGCGTTGCATTGTTTTTTGGCGATGGTGTCATCACGCCAGCCATCTCGGTGTTGTCTGCTGTTGAGGGGTTGGAGGCCATTACCCCTAATGCAAAACCCTATGTGGTGCCGATTTCACTCGGTGTGCTGGTAGGTTTGTTTTTGGTGCAACGGCGCGGTACGGGCGACATTGGGCGCTTTTTTGGCCCTGTGACGGTGGTGTGGTTCTTGGCGATTGGCGTATTTGGTGCGGTTCAAATTGCCCAGAACCCCAGTGTCTTGATGGCCATCTCGCCTCTTTACGCCATCCGTTTTTCTGTTGAGCACTACGCCTTGGCTTTCATCACGTTAGGCGCTGTCTTTCTTTGCCTGACAGGGGCGGAAGCTCTGTACGCAGATATGGGGCATTTTGGAAAAACGCCCATCCGGATCGCCTGGTTCGGTCTGGTGATGCCATCGCTGATACTGAACTATTTGGGCCAAGGGGCATTGGTGCTGGGTGACCCGCAAGCTGCTTCCAATCCCTTCTTCAACATGATGCCGGACTGGGCGCTTATCCCCATGGTGGGGTTAGCCACTGCGGCCACAGTGATTGCCTCCCAAGCGTTGATCACGGGGGCTTTTTCGGCCACCAAACAAACCATCCAACTGGGCTTTCTGCCACGCTTGACCATCTTGCACACCTCGATCAAGGACACGGGGCAGATCTATATCCCCGCCGTCAATTGGGCATTGCTGGCTGGCGTGATTGCGGCGGTGGTCTTTTTTGGTTCGTCGACCGCGTTGGCCGCAGCCTATGGGATCTCGGTCAGCATGGTCATGGTCATCACCACGGTGATGACATTCTTTGTGATTCGCTATGGCTGGGGCTATCCACTCCCTCTTTGCATCGCTGCGACCGGAGTCTTTTTCGTGATTGATGCAGCCTTTTTTGCATCCAATTCACTGAAGATTGCGCAAGGCGGTTGGTTTCCGCTAGCCATGGCCGCCGGGCTGTATGTGGTGATGTCCACGTGGAAGGACGGCAGGCGGTTGATGAACTCCAAGTTGCGTTCAGATGCCTTGGATCTACCTAGTTTTCTGGAAGCCGTGTTTGTCAGTCCTCCTGTGCGGGTGGACGGAACGGCTGTATTTTTGACGGCCGAAGCTGGAACGGTGCCTAACGCGCTGCTGCACAACCTCAAACACAACAAGGTACTACACAGCAGCAACTTGTTCGTCACGGTCAAGAACCACGAGGTACCTTGGATCGGGTTGGACAAGCGTGTGCAAATGGACTCGCTGGGCCATGACTGTTGGCAGGTGGTGGTGCACTACGGCTTTAAGAATGACCCCGACCTGCCCAAGGCGCTGGCGCAGATCAAGGGCCGTGGCTGCGACATGAATGCCATGACCACCAGCTACTTTTTGTCACGTGACACCGTGGTACCCACGCTGGGTGAGGGGATGGCGCCGTGGCGCGAGAAGCTGTTTGCGCAAATGCACCACAATGCCAGCGCCGCGGCAGACTTTCTGAACCTGCCGAACAACTCCGTGGTGGAGTTGGGCTCCAAAATCGAAATCTAAAACGGTTGGAGACAGATCTGTGGCTCTGTCCCCAACGGATGAAGCCTGATGCAATTTTTCAAAGACCTGAGTCTCTCTGCCTTCACGGCTGGCTTTGTCGCGGTGCTGGTGGGCTTTACCAGTTCGGTGGCTATCGTCTTCCAGGCGGCCCAGGCCTTTGGCGCCACGCCCGAAATCACCGCCTCGTGGATGTGGGCGCTGAGCATCGGCATGGGCCTGTGCACCCTGGTGCCCTCGCTGTGGCTCAAAAAACCCGTCATGGTGGCCTGGAGCACGCCTGGCGCGGCAGTGCTGGCCTCGGCTGGTTTGGCTGGCGGCTTTAGCATGGCCGACGCCGTAGGCGCCTTCATCCTGTGTGCGCTGCTGATCACGTTGGTGGGCGCCACCGGATGGTTTGAGCGCGTGATGAACCGCATTCCGCTGGCACTGGCCTCGGCCCTGTTGGCCGGCGTGCTGGCGCGCTTTGGCCTGTCGGGCTTTGGCGCTGCGCAAACCGCCTTGCCGCTGGTGGCCACCATGGTGCTGGCCTACTTGCTGGGCAAGCGATTTCTGCCGCGTTATGCGGTGCCACTCACCCTGCTGGTTGCTATTGTTTTCGTAGCTGCTAGCGCAGGTTTTACCAGGGCTGACATCGCTTTTGGCTTGACATGGCCGGTTTTCATCAGCCCTCGCTTCTCGCTGGCAGCCTTTGTCAGTTTGTCGCTGCCGCTGTTCGTGGTCACCATGGCCTCGCAGAATCTGCCCGGAGTGGCCGCCATCCAGGCCGCGGGCTATGCGGACCGCCGCGCGCAGGGGGGCGACGCGGGCATTCCCATCTCCAAGGTCATCACACTCACCGGGCTGGCCACGCTGGTGCTGGCGCCGTTTGGGGCTTTTGCCATCAACCTCAGCGCCATCACCGCCGCCATCTGCATGGGCCCTGAGGCCCACAGCAACCCCACGCGGCGCTACACCGCGGCCGTGTCCTGCGGCGCCATTTACATCGTCATCGGCCTGTTTGGCGCTGCCATCACCGGTGTGTTGACGGCCTTTCCCAAGGAGCTGGTGGCCGCCATTGCGGGGCTGGCGCTCTTGGGCACCATTGGCGGCGCACTGACGGCAGCGCTCAAGGACGATGCCAACCGCGAAGCTGCCCTCATCACCTTCCTGGTCACGCTCAGTGGCGTGGTCATTGCCGGCGTGGGTTCAGCGTTCTGGGGCGTGGTGGCCGGTGCGCTGGCGCTGCTGGTGCAACACTACGGCCGCAAACCCGCCGCCACCGCCTGAGCTGCTGCGCCTGTTTTGCAGCCTTTACCGAGAATTACCATGGACATACTGTTTGTTGCCGATCCGCTGGAATCCTTCAAGATCTACAAGGACACCACCTTTGCCATGATGCGCGAGGCCCAGCGCCGCGGCCACCGCATCATTGCCTGCGAGCCGCGCCACCTGGTGTGGCAGCGTGGCGGCGTGGTGCAGGCGGCCGTGCGCCGCATCACACTCACGGGCGACGCCACAGCCTGGTTCACCGAGACTGCGGACACCGTGGCCATCAAGGACTTTGACGCCGTGGTCATGCGCAAGGACCCGCCGTTTGACAGCGAATTCTTCTACGCCACCCACTTGCTGGAGCAGGCCGAGCGTGAGGGGGCGCAGGTCTTCAACAAACCGCGCTCGCTGCGCGACCACCCTGAGAAGCTGGCGATTCTGGAATTCCCCCAGTTCATCGGCCCTACGCTGGTCACGCGCGAAGCCGATGCGGTGCGCGCCTTCCATGCCGAGCACCGCGACATCATCCTGAAGCCGCTGGATGGCATGGGGGGCATGGGCATCTTCCGCGTGAAGGACGATGGCCTGAACCTGGGCAGCATCATCGAAACGCTGAACAAGGACGGTGCCCAGACGATCATGGTGCAGAAGTTTTTGCCCGCCATCAGCGAAGGCGACAAGCGCGTGCTGGTGATCGGCGGCAAGCCCGTGCCCTACTGCCTGGCACGCATTCCGCAGGGTGGCGAGGTGCGTGGCAACCTGGCGGCTGGTGGCAAGGGCGTGGCCCAGCCGATCAGTGCCTCCGACCGGGCCATTGCCGAAGCGCTGGGGCCTATTCTGGCGGCGCGTGGCCTGCTGCTCGTGGGGCTGGACGTGATTGGAGACAGCCTGACCGAGATCAACGTCACCAGCCCGACCTGCTTTCAGGAAATTGCCGCTCAGACCGGCTTTGACGTGGCCGCCATGTTCATCGACGCGCTCGAAGTGGCCCAGTCCGAGGCGAGCCGCACGCGGTAAAGCGCGCTGGTGGCGCAGACAAACAGGTCGCAGCCACTGACACCACCAAACACCAGGTTGGCTGCGGGTTCCGGCAACAACACCTTGCCCAGCAGCGCGCCGCTGGGCGCATAGCAGTGCACACCGTCACCCGCGCTGGTCCATACCCGGCCCAGCGCATCCACACGGAAGCCGTCAAACAGGCCCACATCGCAGTCGGCAAACACGGCGCTGCCCGACAACACGTAGCCTGTGCCCACCGTGAACACTCGAATGTGCTTGGGCCCCTCTGCCATGTGCGTGCGACCTGTGTCAGCCACATACAGCAGTGATTCATCCGCGTTGAAAGCCAAGCCGTTGGGCCGCACAAAGTCGGTCAACACGGCTTCGCAGCTACCCTTGGCCGGATCCGCACGGTAGACATGGCAGGCGCCAATTTCGCTGTCGGCCTTGTGGCCTTCGTAGTCGCTGTCGATGCCGTAGGCCGGGTCGGTGAACCAGATGGCACCGTCGCGCGCCACCACCACGTCGTTGGGGCTGTTCAGGCGTTTACCGCGCCAGTGGCTGGCCAGCACCGTGGTGCTGCCGTCGTGCTCCAGGCGCGTCACGCTGCGTGAACCGTGTTCACAGCTGATCAAACGGCCTTCCTGGTCCAGCGTATGGCCGTTGGTGTAGCGCGCCGGGCTGCGGTAGGTGCTCACGCTACCTGTGGATTCGTCCCAGCGCAGCATGCGGTTGTTGGGAATGTCGCTCCAGACCACGCAGCGCTGTTGCGCCAAGTAGGCGGGGCCCTCAGCCCATTTGCAGCCACTGGCCAACTGCTCTGGAGGGGCGCCGGCAAACAGGGTGGGGAAGTGCGGATGCCGTGCGTCGATGAAGTTCATGGTCCGCACTGTACCCAATGCAAGCCTTGGCAAAAACAGACGGCCGCAAGTCTTCGTGGTAGCCTTCGACATCATTTTTCAAGGAGCCCATCATGCGTATGTCTACCGTTTGTGCCGCACTGGCCGCCATCTCGTGTTTTGCCCTGAGCGCCCATGCGCAGGTGCTGGGCGCCATTACCGCAACGCCTACTGCTGCCAAAGTGGGGGAGCCCGTTACGGTGAGCGCCACCATTGATGTTGGAAGTGCCAACTACTGCGGCTTCGTGGTGGGTTTCGGTGACAGCACATTCAAGGACGGTGTGAGCGATGTGAGCAACGCCACACCATTGGTACTGACCCATACCTACGCGAAGGCCGGTGCCTACCACGTGACCCTGGGTGGCAAGAACGTGCAAAACCACCCCAACTGCGGTGGTCCGGAGAGGGCGGTCGACATTACTGTGACAGGCGCTGCCACCCCTGCCAAACCCATGCCTTTGAAGCCCGCGGACGTTTGCGCCAAGGGCTGGAAGCTCTCCGGCAAGCTCAATGCCAAGACCGGGTCCTTCACCTGCGCGGCCAAGGCTGGAACTGCCCTGCCTGCTGAAAAGCCGGTGTGCAAAGGCGATCTGAGCTACTTTGAGAATGCCAAGAAAGGCCAGTACGGCTGCAAGCCCTAAGGGCTGGCGGGCCAAGGGCCCGCTGACAATCTAAACCGCAGCAGGGGCTGCCAGGGCTGCGGCTTTGGCAGCCTCTTCTGCTTCCCGCTGGGCCGCAGCGGCGGCGGCGGCCGCAATCAGCGTGGCTTTGCATACCGTACGTGTGAGGGGCTGGCCGTCCACAAAGGCGTGCAGTTCGCCAGCCTCCATGGCCACCCAGGCCTCGTTGGTGGTCAGCGGCTCTGTCACCACGATGACCAGCCGGTCCTCCGGGCCGTTGAGCTCGGACAAATCCACCGTCACATCTTCGTCCTTGAGTTGCACGTGGCTGAAGGGGTGTTGGCGCACCACGTAGCAAAGTTTGGTGCTCGCATGGGCCCACAGGGCCTGGCCGTTGCTCAGCAGGAAGTTGAAGGTGCCATGGCGGGCAATTTTGGGTACCAGCTCGGCCAGGGTGTGGGTCAGCTCTTCGACCGAGGGCACCGAGGCGTGGGATTTGTTCAGCTCCTGCAGCAGCCAGCAAAACGCCAGTTCGCTGTCAGTGGTGCCTACGGGTTTGAAGCTGCCGTGCAGCGGCGGGTTGAATTCCTTGAGGTCACCGTTGTGTGCAAACACCCAGTAGCGGCCCCAGAGTTCGCGTGTGAAGGGGTGGCAGTTTTCCAGCGTGACCGCACCCACCGTGGCCTTGCGCACATGCGCCACCACGTTGTGGCTCTTGATGGGGTAGGACTTGAGCATCTTCGCGATCGGCGAGGTAGATGCACTTTCCTTGTCCACAAAATGCCGGGCCGCCTTGCCGGGCAGGTCGCCTTCGCTCTCGAAGAAGGCAATGCCCCAGCCGTCTGCATGGTGGTCGGTGCAGCCGCCGCGCTGCGAAAAGCCGGTGAAGCTCAGCGTCAGGCTGGCCGGCAAATGGCTGTTCATCCCAAGCAGTTGGCACATAGAAACAGTTTACTCCGGGGTTGTGGTTGGAGGCGAAAAGCGTTATGCGAAATCCGTCAGAGCTTATGCGCGCGGCTCGCTCCAGAACTTGCCGCCCGTGGCCCAGTTGTCGCGCTTGACGTCCACAAAGATGATGTCCACCGCCTCGGGCGAGCAGCCCAGGGTTTCGACGGTCACACGGGTTACTTCGTCCACGAGCTTTTTCTTTTGCTCTTGGGTGCGGCCTTCTAGCAGTTCAACATGGTAGGTGGGCATGACGGTCCTTGGGGTGGGGGAATGGAAGGGGCAGATTAGACTGCGGGGGTTTCCATTTTCCTCTGACTTCCCCTTGCAATTATTGTTCCCGCCCCACGCCGGTGCCCGTGCAGGCCATGTGCTGTGGGCTGTGTTTGCCCTGCACGCCCTGCTGGGTGCAGCCCTGGGCCTCTCGGTGGACGAGGCGCACTACCTGCTGTACGCCGCCCACCCAGCCCTCAGCTATTTTGACCACCCACCCCTGGTGGGCTGGTTGCAATGGCCGCTGGTGGCCGTGGGCGTACCGGTGGCCGTATTGCGGCTGATCCCGGGCCTGCTGTGGCTGGCCACGGTGTGGGGCGTGTACCGCCTGACCCTGCGCGTCTTTGCGCCCCAGCCGTTGGCTCCGCAGGCCGCACTGGCCGCCGTGTGGGTGCTAGCGTTGGCGCCGCTGCTGCATGTGCTGGGCATTGGCCTCTTGCCCGACACCTTGCTCATGGCGCTGACGGTAGCGTTGATGTGGCAAACCTGGACCCTGCTGCAGTCGTCCACGGCCGGTACCCCCGGCACCTGGCTGGTGCTGGGCGCGCTGCTGGGGCTGGCGGGCTTGTCCAAATACACCGCAGTGTTTACCGCGGTGGCGGTGGGCGGCTGCCTGCTGGCTGCGCATGGCCTGGCCGTGTTGCGCAAAACCTGGCTATGGGGGGCGCTCGTGCTGGCCGTGTTCATGGTGATGCCCGTGGCCGTGTGGAACGCGCAGAACGGCTGGATCTCTTTCACCTACCAAGCGGCGCATGGCAAAGGCAGCGTCTGGCAGGCGCAGCACGTGCTGCGTTTTTTGCTGACGCAGCTGCTGGCCTATGGGCCGCTGTTGCTGTTGGGTTGGGTTGGCTGGCGGCGTAGTTCGCGCCCGGTGGCGTGGCTGCTGCTGTTTTTCGCGCTGCCGTTTGCGCTCTTTACCTACCTCTCGGGCGGCGGCTCCAGCCTGCCGCACTGGACTGCACCTGCGTGGGTGGCGTTGGCGCCGTTTGCGGGTTGGGGGGTGGCCATGTGGTGGCAAGCGGGCCGCCGTTGGGCGGTGTGTGCGCTGGCCGCCACGCAGGCGCTGGCCTGTGTGGCGCTGCTGGGACTCATGCTCAGTGCGGGCTGGCCGCTGGTAGCGGGCAGCGCCGCGACCGTGGCGCCGCGGCCCAATCCGTTTGCCGACCTGCATGGCTGGCAGGCCGCGGGCGCGGGCGCGCAGGCCCTGGCCTCGCAACAACAACTGGACAGCGTGGCCGTGCAAAACTGGACGCTGGCCAGCCGCCTGGGTTGGTACGCCCGGCCCCTGGCGGTGCATGTACTGGACAGCGGCGATTCGCAATTCCGCTTGTGGGCCGGTGACCTGCCTGTGGGCGGCAACACGCTGCTGGTGGATTGGTCCTACATGGCCTACGAGGTGCCCATGGCGCCCCATGGTTTTGCCAGCTGCACGCTGCTGGACACGCTGCAAACCCGCCACTGGGGCATGCCGCTGGCCAGCTTCCGCTTTTACGACTGCCGCGGCTGGTCCGGTGCGCCGCAGCCGCGCCTTACACTCGCGCCCACGCCTTGAAACCACCAACCATGTTTGCCCCGCCCACTCTGCCCCACGCCCTTAGCAGCCCGATTGCCCGCTGGGTGTGGTGGCTGCCGCTGGTACTGTTCGTGGTGGGTGCGCCGCTGTGGCTGCAGGTGTGGGAGCCCGCCCTGTTCATCGCCATCAACCAGTGGTGTGCACCGGTGGCTGCGCCGGTGTGGACGGGCTTGTCGCTGCTGGGCAATGGCTGGGGCATTCTGGGCGTGACGGCACCGCTGCTGGTGCTGGCGCCGCGCCTGATGTGGGCCTGGCTGTGCGCAGCCCCCTTTGCCATTCTGTTTGCGCGCACGGGCAAGTTCTTCATTGAAAGCCCGCGCCCCGCCGCCGTGGTGGACAACAGCCAGATGCGCGTGGTGGGCGAGCTGCTGCACAACGTCTCCATGCCTTCGGGCCACACGCTGACCGCGTTTGCGGTGGCGGCGGGCATCTTCTTCGCACTCACGCCCACGCAGCGCCGCCGCCATGCCTGGCTGTGGTTGTTGGCGGCGGGCACCGGCCTGTCGCGCATTGCGGTGGGTGCGCACTGGCCGGGCGATGTGGCCGTGGGCGCCAGCCTGGGCCTGCTTTCGGGTTTGCTGGGCCACCAGCTGTGGATACGGCTGAGCCCGCGCCACTGGGAGCCCCAAGCCTGGAGCCTGCGCCTGGTGGCCGCACTGGTGGCGTTGGCGGTCTTCCACCTGCTGACCGAGGAACTGGACTTTGCGGAGAACCAGCCCGCCCAATGGGCGCTGGCGGCCGTGGCGGTGCTGAGCCTGGTGGCCTTTGCACGCCAGAGTTTCAAGGCGAAATAGGGCTCTAGCCCCCGTCGATATTGCGCGAGCAGCTCCTGTTTTGATAGTGACTTGAGCCAGATGCTCACAACCACTACCATTCCCTTTATGAAAATTCTCGTCACAGGCGGCACCGGTGCCGTCGGCAAATATGTGGTGGACGACCTGGTGCAGCACGGCTACCAGGTCGGTGTGCTGGATCTCGCTGCCCCAGCGCGCAACGACGTGGTGCACCACGCGGTGGATGTGCTGCAGCTAGATGCGGTGCTGCAGGCCATGGCGGGCTACGACGCCGTCATGCACGTGGCGGGGATTCCACACCCGCTGAACGATCCGGCCAAACGCGTGTTCGATGTGAACGTGAACGGCACCTTCAATGTGCTGGAGGCGGCGGCGCAGCATGGCATTGGCAAGGTGGTGTTTACCTCCAGCGAATCGACCATGGGTTTTGCGTTTGCCACGCACCGGCTGGCGCCGCTCTACATCCCCGTGGACGAAGCCCATGCCGCACGCCCACAGGACCCCTATGGCTTGAGCAAGGTGGTGAGCGAGCAGATCTGCAAGACCTACACCGAGCGCTATGGCATGCGCACCGTGTGCCTGCGCATGCCCTGGGTCTGGCTGCCCGACGATGCGCAGCGCCCCTTCTATCGCTCGCTGGTGGCCGAGTACGCCAACTGGTACAAAAACCTCTGGACCTTTGTGGACGCGCGCGATGTGGCCACGGCCCACCGCCTGGCGCTGGAAGTGGAGTTGGAGAACAAGCACGAGGCCTTCTTCATCACCGGTCCGCACAACTGGACCGGCCAAGACGGCCGCGCGTTGCTGGCCGAGTTTTGGCCCGAGGTGACTGAGTTCGCGCCAGGCTTTGCTGGCACGGACCCGCTGATCTCGCACGCCAAGGCGGCGCGCCTGCTGGGCTACGCGCCGCAGTACGGCGTCAAGGACGTGCTGGGCTGATTGGATTGGTCGCACTGGCCGCCGGCTTGGGGCCCGCGTGCAACTGGTGGCGGGCAAACGGCTTGCCCTGGCCGGAGACCAGCAGGGCCAGGCGCACCTCAATGTCGTGCGTGGGCAGGTAGGTGGCGGTGGACGTGTTCAGCGCCAGCAGCAACACCAGCGGTGCCAGCTTGCTAGCCCAGTGCGACAAGGCCAGTGGCGCGAGCTGGCGCACCGTGGGCCAGCTGACCGCAGCACCCAGAACCCACCCGGCTACCACCTCGCTCAGACTGTGCGCGTTGACGGCCAAGCGCGACACTCCCACCGCCAGCGCCAGCAGCCAGCCCAGTGCCGCACCACCGCCACGCGCCTGCAGCGCGGGCCAGGGAATGCCGCGCAGCAGCACTGGCAGAATGCTGGTGGCCAAGAGCGTGTGGCCGCTGACGCCCGTGAAGTCCAGCGCCGCAATGCCAATGCCCCAGCCAAAAAACAGGCACTTGCTCACCACGGTGATGCCCACCGCGATGACCAGCCGCAGCAGGTAGCGCTTGGCCGCATCGCGTGCGCCAGACTCCCACAGGCCGCCCACTACCAGCAGTAGGGCCGGCAACAGCAGGCTGGAGGCGCCCAGGTGGGTCAGGATCCACCAGGCGTGTGCGGGTGGCAAATGTGCGTCGGGCATGGGAAATGTTGCAGTGCAAAAAAGTGGCGCCAGTGTAGCCCTGGCCGAGCGGGCGCAGGGCCTTGGGGCTAGGCGCTCAGATAAGGGAGGTAGACCGCGAAGGTCGAGCCCCGGCCTACTTCGCTTTGCACTTGCACCCGACCACCGTGCTTGGTGACAATTTTCTGAACAATATCCAACCCGAGGCCGCTGCCCTCGCCTGCAGGTTTGGTGGTGAAGAAGGGGTTGAAAATCTTGTCCAAATGCTCGTTGGCGATGCCGCAGCCCGTATCGCTCACGACTACCCTGGCAGCACCGTCCTCCATCCCCACTTCAATTGTCAAGGTCCCTTCGTAGTGCATGGCCTGCAGTGCATTGTGCACAAGATTGATCCATACCTGGTTGAGCTCGTCGGGACAACACAACAAGGGTTCCATGGGGGCAAAAAGCCGTACCAGCTCCACTCCTGGTTTGAGCTGCGATTGGTACAAAGTGAGTACGGTCTCCAGTCCGTCTTGCAATTGCGCTGGGCGCTTCTCCGCGCGGTTGTCGATGCGGGAGAACGATTTGAGCGCAAATACGATTTTGGAGACATGGCCTACTGCCACATTGATGTTGCTTGCGCTGTTCAGGATGCTGGCCACGCTGTGGACGCAATCGAGGATGCATTCGCTTTGCGCATGGGTGAGCAAAGGGAGGTAGTCGGTCAAGTCTGCATCGCAGTGCAGTTGCGCCAAGATGTCTGCCTTGTACCGCGCCTCTGCAATGTTGGCTTGCTCCAGTCGTTTTGCCAGAGAGCGGGCGTGTTCGCGCTCCTCGCGGGTGCTTTGTACCACGGGGGGGTGAGCTGCGGCGGCAGTCACCAAACGCAGCACCAGCGCCTGCGTAGCCGTGTCCAGGGTTTGCAGTAGATGCGGCACATTGTTCAATGTGTGCGTGAGCGCATCGGCGATGTTTTTTCCACTGGCTTGAATGGCGCCTATTGGTGTATTGATTTCGTGCGCCACTCCGGCAACAAGCTGGCCTAATGCGGCCATTTTTTCCGATTGCACCAACTGGGACTGGGTCGCTCGCAAAGTCTCCAGTGCGTGGGCGGTTTTGGTATGTGCCGCCGCCGCCGCCGCATAGGCGAGGTTCAAGTCGCTGTTAAGGCGTGAGAGCTCGGTGTTGCTTTCGCTCAGCGCCACGGTGCGCTGAGTTACGCGGTCTTCCAGCAACTTTTCCGATGCTTTGAGGGTGCTGACCAGGCGTTGCTCTGCATCAATGGCCATTTGCTGCGCCTGCGCTTTCTCGCGAAGGCCCACGTTGTAGCGGTCGGCCAAGGCAAATGCCAGTAATAGCATTTCAAGGCATGAACCCAGTTGAATAGCATTGATGGTGAAGAAATGGGTGGGTAGCCACCCCATAGCCCGGAGTACGGTTACCACGCCTCCCAGGCACAGCATCGAAAAAGCGGCCACAAAAAACATGCCGCTGCGCTGTCGCTTGTAGACGGCGTACAGCCCCACAGCGAGAATAAAAACGGCGGTGCACAAGTAGTTCAAGGCCGCTAGCTGAATCGAACGCGACAAGTCCCATACAAATGCCGCAGGCAGCGACAACTGAACAAGGGTTAGCACACCAATGACTCGGTTCGTGCGGGGCGCGAGGCGACGTGTCACCAGCATGGTGCGCATAAACATCAGCAGCGCGGCCAAAGACAGGCAATAGCCCACGTTGGTAGAAATGGCCCACCACAGAGGCGACTCAATGTCCAGTAAAGCACGCAACAGCCCGTTTTGCGACGCTATCGTGAAAGCTGTGCAGAGTACAAAGTTCACATACAGCAGGAAACTTCGGTCGCGCAGTGCGATGAACAAAAGCAGATTGAACGCCGCTATGGCGAATACCATGCCAAAGTAGCCTGCCTGTGTAGCGTAGTCCGTGCGCTCATTGGCATGAAATGCCTCAGGAGTCCATAAACGAGAGGGGGCCTGCAAAGGGCCAATCGATTCCAGACGCAGGTAGATGGGTTGCACACTGCCGCTGGCTACCTGCAGAGGAAACACAAAGTACCGATGGGCATAGGGGCGTGTGGCAAGCGGGAGCAGGTTGCCCGTGCGCTGGACCTGATAGTTTTCGTCCGCATTGGGGCTCCACAAGTCCAGATATGCCAAGCCGCTGTTGGCGATCTCCAGCAATCGGGTGGCGGAGGGGCCCTTGTTTTGTAGTTCGACTTTTAGCCAGTAGGCAGAGCGTGTGTAGCCCAAGCTCAGATCCTCCTCGGAGGCTGGGCTAAAGCGCTTCGCAGCATCAGCCTGGCGCACGTCCTGCAGCGTCATGGTCCGCTGCGGGTCCTCCAGAACGGACCAGTGCAGTTTCACGCCATGGGTAGCCAAGGCATGTACATCGACGGGCTCTGATAACTCGGCGGGCGGCTGCGCAGCCCAGGCTGGCTGCAACAGACAAAATAGTAGCGCCGCCATCACGCGCAGCATCCTTTCCCATACGCACAAGAGGTGTTTCAAGTGAATGGAATACAAAACAGGCAAAGCAGAGCGCTTATTGCGTATCTCTCAAGGGCTGTGCAAGGTTGCCCCCGAATTCGGCCAGTAGGCTTTGCAAGTGCGCTTTGACTTGTTGCAACTCCAGTTTTTGGGCCTGCATGGCAAGCGTTTGGGCGTAGGCGTCCAAAGCGGACCGCGCTGTGAGCACCAAATCAGCGTTGTTGAAAGGCTTCTCCAGAAAACGGTACAAGGCAGCCTCATTGATTGCGCGTTTTACGCCCGCCATGTCGCTTTGACCGGTCAGCATGACCTTGACAGTGCGTGGTGTGAGTTTATGCAATTGCACCAGCAGTTCGTCTCCATTCATGCGCGGCATGATGTAGTCGGAAATGACAAGGGCTATTTCCTCTCCGTTGCTGCGCACTTCTTGCTGAAACTCAAGTGCCTCAATACCGCTGCAGACAATCTCGATCTGTACGCTCTTGCCCAACGCACGACTTAGCAAGTCGCGCAGGGCAGTGAGCACGGTACGGTCATCATCCACGCACAGAATAATTTCTGCCTTCATCGCGCCTCCCTCGTTTCACGTTTCCGCCATCGTTAGCACTTGGACGGAACGCGATTCTGTCTCCGAATTTCGGAGTTTGCAGCCCATGAAATACGCAGTTTCTTTGCTGCGCTTCGAACCATGGTTGCTACTATTACACAGGAAGTGAATTTACCCAAAATCGAGTGTATGCATCAGCGCGGGGAGGGGCGGGCTATACGCGCAGCGGGTCTTCCTGCATGGCTTCCAGCTGGTCTTCCAGCATCAGGATCTGGCCCTTCCAGTAGTCGCTGCTGCCAAACCACGGGAAGTTGGCGGGAAACGTCGGGTCGCTCCAGCGGCGGGCCAGCCAGGCGCTGTAGTGGATCAGGCGCAGCGTGCGCAGCGGCTCAATCAGCGCCAGCTCGGCACGGTCGAATTCGCGAAACTGCTCGTAGCCGTCCACCAGCATGCCCAACTGGCGTGTGCGCTGCTGGCGGTCGCCACTGAGCAGCATCCATAGGTCTTGCACGGCGGGGCCGGTGCGCGCGTCGTCCAGGTCCACAAAGTGTGGGCCGGGGCCGGCAGTGGCGGCCACGTCAGTGGGCGTCCAGAGGATGTTGCCCGGGTGGCAGTCGCCATGCAGGCGCAGCTGACGTATGCCGCTGCTATTAGACTTATTTTGGCCTGTAGCCCCCGCCATATCTGCGCGAGCAGCTATCAAATCAATAGCATTTTGGCAGCGTTGAGTCCAGGTGCTTTGCACGTCCAAGGGCACCATGTTGTTGGCCAGCAGCCATTCCATGGGCTCGATAGCAAAGGTTTGCACGTCCAGCGCCGGGCGGTGCACAAAGGGGCGCTTGGCACCCACGGCGTGGATGCGCGCTAGAAAGCGGCCAATCCACTCCAGCACCTCGCCATCGTCCAACTCGGGCGGGCGGCCGCCGCGGCGTGGGCTGACGCTGAAAGAGAAGCCGCCAAAGTGGTGCAAGGTCTGTCCGTTCAACACCATGGGTCCCACGGCGGGAATTTCGTCGGCCATCAGTTCGGCCGCAAAGTCGTGTTCTTCCTGGATCTGCGCATCCGTCCAGCGTTCTGGCCGGTAGAACTTGGCCACCACCGGCGCACCGTCCTCTAGCTGCACTTGGTAGACGCGGTTCTCATACGACGACAGGGCGGTGAGGCGGCCATCGCCGCGCAGGCCCACGCTTTCCAGTGCGTCCAGCACCAGGTCGGGGGTCAGGGGTTCAAAGGGGTGAGGGGCGCTGCCCGTGGTGCTGTGCATGCCCCGATTGTCGTCTGCGGGCTTGTCCTTGCGCGCGCAGGTGGCTTAGCCCAGCGGCCCCAGGTCGTCGCCATACAGTTTGGGCACAGCGCTGTCGGCGTCCGAATCCGAGTAGCCACCGACGGGCGCCGTTGCTTTGTGGGGCACATCACCCAACTGTTCGAATGGCAGGCTCTGCTTGACCAGGATGATGGTGCAGGGCGCATCCATGGCGACCTTGATGGGCACGGTGGCGACAAAGCGCTGGGTCTTCAGGCCGTGGGTGGCGGCACCCATGACGATGACGCTGACGCTGTTGCCTCGCGCGTAGTCCAGCAGAGCCTGGGCCACGTCGCCGCTCTCCAGCACGTGGCAGGAGGTCTGGTGGCCCGGATGGTCCAGCGGCTGGGCCCATTGGCGCAGCGCGGTGAGGTGGCGCCGGTGCACATTGGTTTCGCTCTGGTCGTCATCGGTGGTGCTGGTCTGGCTGCTGCTGATGACCGTGACGCAGGCCAGCCGTGCGCCGGGCCGGGTGCCCAGTGCGCGGGCCACGGCCTCGCGCAGGCTGTAGAGCGTGGCGTCGGTCACATCCTTGTGCGGCACGGCCACCATGACGATAGGCACCTCCTGCACCTGGCGGGATGGCACGGGGCTGGGCTGGTAGTGCATGCCCGCGGCCTTGAGCCAGCGCTTGAAGTGGGTACGAAACGGCGTGCCCACGGTGTTGGTGCCGCGCTGCGTGATGTTCACCTGCGTGGGGTGGCTCAGGTCAAAGGCCAGGTGCGCGGCCGAGGGGTAGCGCTTGGCCGCCTCGGGTTCCAGGCAGCGCAGCACCACCTCCTGCAACCAGGCCGGCAGGTCTGGGCGCAGCTTGCGCGGCGGTGTGGGGTCCATCCACAGGCGCTGGCGTAGGCCGGCCGCGGTTTGCGGTTCACCAAATGGAAGCCCACCGGTGCACAACTGGTACAGCATCACGCCGATGGCAAACACATCGCTGCGCGGGTCACCCCGCACGCCCACCACCTGCTCGGGCGCGATCCACGCGGGCGAGCCCACGGCTTTGCGCAGCTGCTCTGCCAGCAGGTCGGGGTAGTGCGCGTGGCACGATAGGCCAAAGTCCAGCAGCACGGCGCTGCCGTCCTCGCGGATCAGCACGTTGGCAGGCTTCAGGTCCAGGTGGACTGTGTTTTGCTGGTGCAGCGCGTGCGCCGCGCGGGCCATGGCTGCGCCCAGCTTCGGGATGGTAGCCAGCGCCACGGGTTGCGGGCCGTCCAGCCAGTGCTGCAGGGTAAAGCCCGGCACGTACTCCATCACCAGGTAGGGCACACGCTGCAGGTCGCCCGCGGCCACAAAGCGCGGCGTGGTGTTGCCGTGCAGGGTTTGCATGATCTGGCATTCCACTTCGAAGCTGACGATGTTCTCGGCCCCGTCGCCCGCGGTCATGCGCGGCACCTTCATGGCCATGGCAAAGCCCGGGCCGGGGCGGCCATCGGCATAGACCACGCGGTAAATGTGCGCCATGCCACCGGAGTGGATGCACTCCTCGATGGTGAATCCGTCCAGCTCGGCGCCGGGTTCCAGCAGCTTCATCGACCTTCCTCCAGACGGTGGGCAAAGAACTCGGGCAGACCCGCGCGGCGGATGGCCTGGGCGGCTGCGTCGTGGTCATACGACACGCGGTGAAAGGTGAGTTGGGCGCGCTCGGTGTCCAGCAACGCGTACATGGCTTGCGGGTTGCCGTCGCGCGGTTGGCCCACCGAGCCCACGGTGGACAACCACTCGCGGTGCTTGGGCACGGGCACGGTCACGCCGGGCTGGGGGATGAACATCATCAGCCCATCGGTGGCGCCGCGGTAGTACAGGGTTTGCAGGTGCACGTGGCCGCCAAACACATAGCGCACGCCGCTCCACTGGGTGGCGGCGTTCAGACTGGCGGTGGCTGCGCGCTGGTCGTACACATAGCGCCACAGCTCGGGCGCATCGGCACTGGCGTGCACCAGCAGCACGGTGTCCAGGTGCTGCGTGAGCGGTAGCGCATCGATCCACTGCCGCTGCGCGTCGGTCAGTTGATGGTGTGTCCAGGCGGCAGTGCTGTCGCCCACGGTCTTCACAATGGCGGGTGGGTTCACGGCCATCTCGTCGTGGTTGCCCTTGAGCACGATGGCGCCCTCCTCGGTGAGCAGCATGATGCGCTCCACCACCTGCGCGGGGTTGGCGCCGTAGCCCACCATATCGCCCAAAAAGGCAAAGCGCTGCGCCTGCTGTGCGCGGGCATGGGCCAGGCAGGCGTCCAGCGCCTGGATATTGCCGTGAATGTCCGACAGCAGCGCCAGTCTCATCAAGTCTCCGGTGGGGAATGCCAAAACGCCATCATGCGCCACCCGCCTGACGGCAAGTTTGCAGGACGGGGCCGCCGTGGTGCACTACAACGACAGAATGTGCCCACCGCGCGGATTGCCCTCGCCCGCCAGAATGGCGGTGTAGGCTGCCTGCACCGCCTCCGCGCCCGTGTGGTGCTGTACCTGCAGCCAGGGCTGGGCCGGGTTGGCCACCTGCGCGGTAAAAGCCTGCCACGCTTGCAGCAGGCGGTGGCCCAGCTCTGCGCCGCCCCATTCCAGGCTGCGTTTCTTGATCTGTGCGGGCGCAAAGAACAGCGTGGGGCGCGGCCCCGGCAGGTCTTTGCCACCACCCAGCTCGGCCACGTGGGTGCCGCCGATGGAGCTGCTGTAAACCAACGCCGTGCAGTGCGTGTGCAGCGCCTTGCGGAAGGCCGCGTTGCCCGAAAAGTCCACATAGATGGAGGGCGTCCCCGGTGCGATCTGGTTCAACTGCGCGTAGGTCAACACGCGGTGGTACACGCCCAGGCTTTCGCAAAACGCCACGTTGCGCTCGGAGGTGAGCCCCACCACTTCAATGCCTTCACGCTGCGCCAGCTGGAAGGCCGTGCCGTAGGCCGTCTTGCTGGATGCGCTGGACAGCAGGATGGCGGCGCGGCCGGTGTCGGTGGCGCCAAACCAGGCGTTGTCGTGCAGAAAGTCATCGATCAACCACGAGGTGATGAACAGCGGACGCAGCAGGGCCTGGATGTCCTCGGTGCCAGCGGTGTAGAACGGATCGGTAGCGCAGCGGGTGTACTGGTTGTAGACCGCATGCAGCGTGGCGCGGTGCGGCGCCACATCGGACCAACCGCCGGCGTTGACCTTGCCCGGTGTCAGATCCACTGCGCTGGCCATGGGGAAGTAGCCGTACACGCGTTCGCCCACGGGCACCTCTGCATGCTGGCTTTGCACCACGGTGCCAAAGCCCCACACGGGGATAAGTCCCCAGGCTGCTGCGTCCTCGCCCTCGGTGACGGGGAAGAACTGCCAGTACTGCATCGCGTCGCCAAAGGCGGCATAGGTGATGTTGTTGGAGGTCAGCGCAAAGCGGTCGATGCGCAGGCGGACCTGCCCGGTGGACAACGGCCCCAGCGTCGTGCTGTGCAGCTGGGTCTGGGGGAGTTGGTTCTTGCGAACCCGGAGTTCGGTGGTGTGCATGCGCCGCACCATAAAACAAAAGGCCGGCCCCGCCAAGCGGGACCGGCCTCCGATGTGACAGGGCGCAAGGCCCCGCCAACGCTGCGATTTAGACCACGGTGATGGTCACGTCGATGTTGCCGCGGGTGGCGTTCGAGTAAGGGCACACCTGGTGGGCCTTGTCCACCAAAGCTTGCGCTGCGGCCTTGTCCATGCCGGGGATGGAGACTTCCAACTGCACTTCAATGCCAAAACCTTGGGGAATCTGGCCAATGCCCACGGTGGCGTTGATGGAGGTGTCTGCGGGCAGGGCAATCTTTTGCGTGCCGGCCACAAACTTCATCGCGCCGATGAAGCAAGCGCTGTAACCGGAGGCGAACAGTTGCTCGGGGTTCACGCCGCCGCCTGGGCCGCCCATTTCCTTGGGCACGGCCAGTTTCAGGTCCAGCAAGCCATCGGAGGTGCGGGTGGTGCCGTCACGGCCGCCAGTGGACTTGGCGTGGGCTTGGTAAATCACTTTTTCGATCTTGTTGCTCATGGCGTTGCTTTCATAAAGTGCTGCGTGTGTTGCAGCGGGGTGGGTAATAGGGGGCGATCTATGCGGTGGTCAGGCGCTGGCGCAGGGCTTGTACCTGCTGTGTCAGGCTCATCAGTTCATCCAGCGGGCAGTCGGCTGCGGCCAGCACGCAGGCTGGAATGCGGGCGGCCTGCACTTTGAGGCTGCGGCCTTTGGGGGTCAAAAAAACTTCCACGCGGCGCTCGTCGGTGGCGCTACGCTCGCGGCTCAGCAAAGCGGCCTGCTCCATGCGCTTGAGCAGCGGGGTGAGGGTGCCGGAATCGAGATAGAGGCGCTCGCCCAAGGCCGAGACACTCAGACCATCCTGCTCCCACAGCACCATCATCACCAGGTACTGGGGGTAGGTCAGCTGCAGCGCTTCCAACAGCGGCTTGTACAGCTTGGTCATGGCCAACGAGGTGGAGTACAGCGCAAAACACAGCTGGTTGTCCAACCGCAGGGCTGCGTCGTTAGCGGATTGGGTGCGGCTGCTTGTCATGGGTTGAATTGTAGCTAACAATTTAATTGTGTGCAATACAAATTGTAGAAAATTGTTTCCATCCGTGTAGCGAGCGTGCAAGGGTAAACCGGACTTGGCAGGGCCGCGGCCTCTGCGGTAACGTCAACGCTACCTTGAGAGGAGCAGCCCCGTGTTTGACTACATCATTGTTGGCGGTGGTTCGGCCGGTTGTGTGCTGGCGGCCCGCCTGAGCGAAGACCCCACGGTCAACGTCGCCCTGCTGGAAGCCGGCCCGGCCGACAGCAGCGTGCTGGTCCACTGCCCGGCGGGTCTCGCCGTGCTGGCCAAAAATGGCCAGGCCAACTGGAAGTTCGACACCACGGTGCAGCCCGGCCTGAACGGGCGCCGCGGCTACCAGCCGCGTGGCAAGGTGCTGGGCGGCTCCAGCTCGGTCAACGCCATGATCTACATCCGCGGCCAAAAGGAAGACTACGACCACTGGGCTTCAGAGGGCAACCCGGGCTGGAGCTTTGACGAGGTGCTGCCGTACTTCAAAAAGGCCGAAGACAACGACCGCGGTGCCGACGCCTTCCACGCCCAGGGTGGCCCCCTGCACGTGCAAGATCTGACCACCCCCAACCGCCTGGGCCCGCTGTTTGTAGAAGCCGGGCGGCAGGCAGGCTATCCCGTCAACCCCGACTTCAATGGCGCCAGCCAGGAGGGTGTGGGCGTCTACCAGGTAACGCACAAGAACGGCGAGCGCTTCAGCGCGGCCAAGGGCTACCTCACGCCGCACCGCGGGCGCAGCAACCTGCATGTGTTCACCGGCGCGCACACCACGCGCATCCTGCTGGAGCACAAGAGCGCCGTGGGCGTGGAGTTTTTGCACGAAGGCGAGATGAAAGAGCTGCGGGCCAGCCGCGAGGTGCTGCTGTGTGCGGGCGCGCTGCAGTCCCCGCAGATCCTCATGCTCTCAGGCATCGGCCCGCACCAGCATCTGGTGGAAAAAGGCATTGCCACATTGCACGACCTGCCCGGCGTGGGCCAAAACCTGCACGACCACATCGACGTGGTGCAGGTGGTGAATGCGCCGCATTTGACGGAGACCTTTGGCATCTCCTTCAAGGGGCTGGCGAACGCGGTGCGCGGCGTCTTTGAATGGCGCAAACAACGCACCGGCATGCTCACTACCAACTTCGCCGAAGCCGGCGGCTTCATCAAAAGCCAGCCCGGTGAGCGCACGCCCGACCTGCAGTTCCACTTCGCCATTGCCAAGCTGGTGAACCACGGGCGCAGCACGGTGCTGGGCCACGGCTATTCGTGCCACGTGTGCTTGCTGCGCCCCTTCAGCCGCGGTAGCGTGCGCCTGGCCAGGAAAGACCCGATGGAAGCCCCGTTGATTGACCCGAATTTTCTAGGCGAGCGAGATGACGTGGAGCGCCTGGCGCGCGGCTTCAAACTCATGCGCACCGTGCTGCAGCAGCCTGCACTGGCCGCGCTGGGCGGCAAAGAGGGGCCGCGCTCAGCGGTGGCGCGCAATGACTTCGAGATTGAACAGTTCATTCGCGACAACGCCGACACCGTTTACCACCCCGTAGGCACCTGCCGCATGGGCCCTGGTCCGCAGGACGTGGTGGACCACGAACTGCGCGTGCACGGAATTCAGAGCTTGCGCGTGGTGGATGCTTCCATCATGCCCCGCGTGGTCAGCGGTAACACCAACGCGCCGACCATCATGATTGCGGAGAAGGCGGCGGACTTGATCAAGGCGGCGTGGCAGGCTCCGACGTAGATCAGCCGGCATGCATATCGAAAATCAAGCTGCGTAGCCATTGGTTGGCGGGGTCCTTGTGGTACTTCGCATGCCAGAAGAGGTTGATGGCAATCTGTGGCAGCTTCACCGGATGGGGAACATACCTGAGGTCGAAGGGGCCGGCCATGCGTTCGGCCAGACGTTCCGGCACGGTGGCCACGAGATCGGTGGTTTGCAGGATGTGGCCAATGGCCACGAAATGCGGGACCTGCAGCTTCACCCGCCGCTGGGGTGAATTGCTGTCAAGGATCTCATCCACCTTGCCATGGCCGGTACCGGCCGAGACCACCGCCACGTGGTCGGCTGCATAAAACTCCGACTCCCGGATGGTCTTCTTGTCCAGTGCGTGGCCCTTGCGAAACAGGCAGACGTAACGCTGAACAAACAGGCGCCGTTGGAAGAACCCGCCCTTGAGTTGCGGCAGCAGCCCGATGGCCAGATCGACCTGGCCGCCCTCCATGGCGTCTTTCAAATTGACGGCGGTGTTGCGCACGGTGCTGATGGAAACCAAGGGCGCCACGTCACGGATGCTCTGCATCAGCCGCGGCAGGAAATAGATTTCACCGATGTCGGTCATGCCCACTGAAAAGCTGCGCTTGCTGCTGGCCGGGTCGAAAGAGCTGCGCGCGTTCACCGCGCTGTGGATCATGCCTAGCGCATAGCCGATCGACTCGGCCAGTTGATCGGCAAATGGCGTGGGCTGCATGCCGGTTGAGGTCCGCAGGAACAACTCGTCGCCAAACAGCTTGCGCAGGCGGGCCAGCGCGTTGCTGACGGCGGGCTGGCCCAGGCCCAGGTTCTCCGCCACCTTGGAAACTTTTCTTTCCTTGAGCAGCTGGTTGAAGATGACCAGCAGGTTCAGATCCATGTCTTCGAGTTCCATCGCTGCCTTGTTTAACTATTGATTCAAATGATGTTGACCATTGATGTCATTGTATTGACTGATTTTGATGCGGTATCGATCATCACCCCCACTGAGCCGATTCCCCCACGAGACAACCCAGCGACAGAAGAACATGGAAATTTTTGTGCGTCCCTTGCAGCGCCGAATCAGCGTCAACGCGGGTGTCAACCTGCTGGATGCTCTGCGCGCCAACGACGTGCCGGTGTCGTACAGCTGCCTGGCCGGACGCTGCGGCACCTGCCGCTGCCGGGTGGTCGAAGGCGAGGTGCTGGAGTCGGGCCGCGAAACACAGCGCCCGGGCGGAGATGACGACCACTACGTGCTGGCTTGCCAGACCTTCCTGACTGAATCGTGCACGGTTGAAATTCCCGAGCCGGACGAGGTGGTGGTGCACCCCGCCAGGATCATCAAGGCGACCGTAGTCGCCATTGAGAACCAAACGCACGACATCAAGCGCATTCGCCTAAAGCCCGCCAAGCCCATTGAATTTTCTCCGGGGCAGTATGCCCAGCTCCAGTTCACACCCGACCATATCCGGCCCTATTCCATGGCCGGCCTGCATGCCGATGGAGAACTGGAATTCCATGTGCGGCTGGTGGCTGAGGGCCGCGTCACCGGCTACATCGCCCATACGCTGAAGGTGGGCGACGCGGTGCGGGTCAGTGGGCCACTGGGCTCGGCCTACCTGCGCCGCAAACACGAAGGGCCCATGCTGTGCGTGGCCGGCGGAACCGGTCTG
Source organism: Rhodoferax sp. P1_F3 (assembly GCF_056405715.1). Lineage (NCBI taxonomy): Bacteria > Pseudomonadati > Pseudomonadota > Betaproteobacteria > Burkholderiales > Comamonadaceae > Rhodoferax > Rhodoferax sp. P1_F3. Next base: position 59,977 of record NZ_JBFUBO010000005.1, read on the forward strand.
GCCCCCATCCTGTCCATCATCCGCGGAGTGATTGCCCAGGGCATGCAGAACCCGATTCACCTGTATTTCGGTGTGCGCTCCGAACGCGACATCTATGGCCGCGAATGGCTGGCCGCTTTGCAACGCCAGCACCCGCAACTGAAAGTACATGTGGTAGTGACATCGGGCACGGCGCCCGGTTGCCGCACAGGCCTGGTGACCGAAGCCATCGCCAAGGACTGGCGCAGCCTCGAAGGCTTTCGCGCCTACCTCTGCGGCGCACCGCCCATGGTGGAGGCCACGACGCTGCTGGTGCGCCAGATGGGCGTCTTGCCTTCGCAGATCTACGCCGATGCCTTCTACGCCAGCGGCACCTGAGTCGCACCCCCCTACAGGATTTTTCATGAACGCCAACAATCTCGACCCCACAGCCCAACTGCAACGCCGGGCTTACTACGACCGCATCGGCATCGAAAGCATGACGCCGCTGTGGGAGGTGCTGGGTGCACTGGTGCCGCACCAGCCCAAGTCCCCGGCCGTGCCCCACCAATGGAAGTACGCTGCTGTGCGCGACAGCGTCATGGAGGCAGGCAGCCTGATCAGCGCGGAAGAGGCCGAGCGGCGCGTGCTGATCCTTGAGAATCCGGCGCTGCGCGGCCAGTCCTGCATCACGCAGTCGCTGTATGCGGGGCTGCAGCTCATCATGCCGGGGGAGGTCGCGCCAGCCCACCGCCACACCCAGTCCGCGCTGCGTCTGGTGCTGGATGGCGAGGGTGCCTACACAGCGGTCGATGGCGAGCGCACCACCATGCGCCGCGGCGACTTCATCATCACCCCGGCCTGGACTTGGCACGACCACGGCAACCTTGGCGACGAGCCTGTCGTCTGGCTCGATGGCCTCGACATCCCCATCGTGCGCTTCCTCGACGCGGGCTTTTCCGAGAAGAGCGACAGCGCCTACCAGACCGTGGCGCGCCCCGAAGGCGATGCGCTGGCGCGTTATGGCGCCAATATGGTCCCGGTCGATTTCTACCAGCAGCCGGCCGAGCCGACCAAGGTGTTTGTCTACCCCTGGGAGCGCACGCTGGCCTCGCTGCAGGCGATTGCCAGCGGCACGCCCGATGCCCATTTCGGCCACAAGCAGCGCTACGTGAACCCGGCCACTGGCCGCTCGCCGATGCCGACGATGGCTGCGTTTTCGCAGCTGATTCCCGCCGGCTTCGAGACGCGGCCCTACCGCTGCACCGACGGCACGGTGTACGTGTGCCTGCGCGGCAGCGCCGAGGCCAGTGTGGCGGGCCAGACCTTTAGCCTGGACGAGAACGACGTGATCGTTGTGCCCTCCTGGCACAGCCACCAGTTCCGCGCCGGCCCCGAGACCGTGCTGTTCAGCTATTCCGACCGCCCCGTGCAGCAGGCCCTCGGCCTGTGGCGCGAACAGCGCAACTGATTTCTCCCCTTTTCCTTCGAGAACACACCCCATGAACTATGTGATCCAACCCGCCGCCATCCCTTCACTCACCGTGGCCGGCATAGCCGAACGCTTTCCGGTCAACCGCATCTTTTGCGTGGGCCGCAACTACGCCGCCCATGCGCGCGAAATGGGCAAGGACCCTGATCGCGATCCACCGTTCTTCTTCATGAAACCCGCCAACGCGGCGGTCGACGCCGCATCGCCAGCGCGCATTCCCTATCCACCCAAGACCGCCAATTTCCACCACGAGATCGAACTCGTCGTGGCCATTGGCAAAGGCGGCAAAAACATCGCGCAGGCCGATGCGCTGAGCCATGTCTACGGTTATGCAACCGGCCTGGACATGACACGCCGCGACCTGCAGCTGGAGGCGCGCGACAAGGGCCGGCCCTGGGAGTTCGGAAAATCCTTCGCGCTGTCCGCGCCAATTGGGGCCATCTCCAAGGTGGCCGATGTCGGGCACATCGCCGAAGGCACCATCAGTGTCTTGGTGAACGGCGGCGCGCGCCAGTCGTCCGATGTGGCCAAGCTGATCTGGTCGGTGCCAGAGTGCATCGCCTACCTCAGCGAGTACGAAACCCTGGAGCCTGGCGACCTCATCATGACCGGCACACCCGAAGGCGTGAATGCGGTGGTGGCGGGCGATGTGATGCAGGGCGACATCGCCGGCCTGACCGGCATCACGGTGAGCGTCGGGGCCTGAGCGGCGGCTGTGCATTCGATCCAAGGAGATAGGCCATGACCCCATCCACCCCCACCTTTCCCGTCAAGATCCATTGGGAGTCGGAAGGCACGAGCCGCATTCCCTTCATGGCCTACACCGACCCCGATCAACACAAGAAAGAGCTTGATCGCTTCTTTTACAAGGCGCATTGGAACTACGTCGGCCTGGAGGCTGAAGTGCCCAACCCCGGCGACTACAAACGCACGGTGGTGGGCGAACGCTCAGTCATCATGGTTCGCGATGTCGATGGTGGCATCAGCGTGGTCGAAAACGTCTGCGCGCACCGCGGCATGCAGTTCTGCCGCGAACGCCATGGCAACAAGAAAGAATTCGTCTGCCCCTACCACCAGTGGAGCTACACCCTCAAGGGCGATCTGCAGGGCGTGCCGTTTCGCCGTGGCGTGAAGCAGGATGGCAAGGTCAACGGCGGCATGCCTGCGGATTTCAAGACCACCGACCATGGCCTGACCAAACTCAAGGTGGCTACCCGCGGTGGCGTTGTCTTCGCCAGTTTTGACCACGAGATCGAATCTTTCGAAGACTTTGTGGGCCCGGTCATCCTCGGCTACTTCGACCGGCTCTTCGATGGGCGCAAGCTGAAGATCCTGGGCTACAACCGCCAACGCATTCCGGGCAACTGGAAGCTGATGCAGGAGAACATCAAGGACCCCTACCACCCCGGCCTGCTGCACACCTGGTTTGTCACCTTCGGCCTCTGGCGTGCCGACAACAAGAGCGAGCTGAAGATGGACGCGCGGCACCGCCACGCGGCCATGATCTCCACGCGCGGCCAGTCCGGCCGAGCGGACCAGGTCACGCAGGTGTCCAGCTTCAAGGAGAGCATGGAGCTCAACGACCCACGCTTTCTCGACATCGTGCCCGAGCCTTGGTGGAATGGGCCAACCGCCGTGATGATGACGCTGTTTCCCAGCGTCATCTTGCAGCAGCAGGTCAACAGTGTGTCCACGCGGCACATCCAGCCTGATGGCCACGGTGCCTTCGATTTCGTTTGGACGCACTTCGGATTCGAGGACGACAGCGAGGAGATGACGCAGCGCCGCCTGCGCCAGGCCAACCTGTTCGGCCCGGCCGGCTTCGTGTCGGCCGACGATGGCGAGGTCATCGAGTTCTCGCAGCAGGGCTTCGAGCAAAAGCCCTTTCACCGCACCCTGGCCGAGCTGGGCGGGCGCACGGTCGAAGACACCGACCACATGGTCACCGAGACATTGATACGCGGCATGTACGCATACTGGCGTGAAGTGATGGAGGCCGAGGCATGAGCGCCGCGACCATCGTCTTCGCCGACTACCTGCAGATCTCGCAGCTTTATGCCGACTACGCACGCGCGGTCGATGCCGGTGACTGGGACCTGTGGACTGAGTTCTTTACCGACGACTGCATCTACAAGCTGATCCCGCGCGAGAACCATGAGCGCGGTTTTCCCCTGGCCACGTTGTTTTTTGAAAGCAAGGGCATGCTGAAAGACCGCGCGTACGGCATCCGCGAGACGCTGTTCCATGACCCGTATTACCAACGCCATGTCATCGGTGCGCCGCTGGTCCACAAGGTCGAGGCCGAGCGTTTCGAGACCGAAGCCAACTACGCCGTCTTCCGCACCAAGCTATCCAAGGAATCCACGGTGTTCAACGTGGGCCGCTACCTCGATGTGATCGTGCGCACGCCCGCTGGGTTGAAGTTCGCATCACGCCACTGCGTGTACGACAGCGAAATGATCCCGAATTCCATCATCTATCCCATCTGAATGCTGAGTAACTGCCATGAGTGATTCCCAATGGATTGATGCCGCTGACGAAGACGGCGTGCCCGAAGACGACGTGATCGGCCTGCAGGTGGCCGGCAAGGACCTGGCCCTGTACAAGGTCGAGGGCAGTGTGTTTGCAACCGACAACATCTGCACCCACGGCCACGCACGCCTGTGCGACGGTTTCCTTGACGGCTACGAAATCGAATGCCCGTTGCACCAGGGCAAGTTTGACATTCGCAATGGGCGTGGTACCTGCGCGCCCATTGTCGATGCTGTGCGCAGCTACCCGGTCCGCATCGAAGGCGGGCGGGTTTTTCTGAAGTTGAGCGACTGAGGGCCTGCCTCGGCCGCGTTCCGTTCCCCACTTTTATTCCAGGAGACAAAACAATGAAGACATTACAGACCTCTATTCGACGTACCGCGTTCGCAGCCCTGAGCGGTGCAACGCTTGCAGTGGCCAGCCCTTTCGCCACGGCGGCCACCATCGGTTTTATGGCCCCCCTATCCGGGCCAGTGGCGGTTGTCGGGCAGGACCAGGTGGACGGCTTCATGCTGGCGCTGGAGCAGCTCGGCGGCAAGCTCGGTGGCCAGGCCACGACCGTGATCAAGGAAGACGATCAGCTCAAGCCCGAAATCGGCGGGCAGATCGTGCGCAAGTTCATCGACAAGGACAAGGTCGATGCCATTGTGGGCCTGAGCTTCTCCAACGTGCTGATGGCCAGCCTGCCGCGCATCGTCGAGTCCGGTACCGTGGCCATTGCCACCAATGCTGGCCCGTCGCCGATGGCGGGCGCGGGCTGCAAGGCCAACGTGTTCTCCACCGCCTGGCAAAACGACGGTGCGGCCGAGGCCATGGGCAAGTTTGCGCAGGACAAGGGCGTGAAAAAGGTGTACCTGATGGCGCCCAACTACCAGGCTGGCAAAGACATGCTGACTGGTTTCAAGCGTTACTTCAAGGGCCAGATCGTTGACGAGGTCTACACCCAGGTGAACCAGCCCGACTACTCGGCCGAACTGGCGCAACTGCAGGCGGCCAAGCCCGACGCGGTATTTGTGTTCTATCCCGGCGGTATGGGGGTGAATTTCGTCAAACAAATGGCGCAGGCTGGCCTGATGGGCAAGTTGCCCCTGTATTCGGTGTTCACGGTGGACGGAACGACCCTGCCAGGTCTGCGCGATGCCGCCATCGGCAGTGTGAGCGGTGCCATGTGGGATGCGTCCCTAGACACGCCGGAGAGCAAGAAATTCGTGGCCGCCTTCGAGGCCAAGTACAAGCGCACGCCCAGCGCCTACGCGGCCACTGCCTATGACGCGGCCAACATCCTGAACATTGCACTGGCCAAGGCCAAGCCCGGCGATGCGAACGCTCTGGCTGCCGCGGTCAAGGCCGCTGGCGATGAAGTGAAGTCCGTGCGTGGCCCCTTTGCCTTCAACAACAACAACCTGCCGGTGCAGAACTACTACGCGTTTGAGACCGTCAAGACCGGCGGTGCCGTTGTCGGCAAGCTGGTGGCCACGCCGCTGGTGAAGCAGGTCGATGCCTACCACACGCAATGTGCCCTGAAGTGACCTCATGAGCGCCACTCTTGTTTTTGCGCAGCTGCTCAATGGGCTGCAGTTCGGGGTGCTGCTGTTCCTGCTGGCGGCGGGGCTGACGCTGGTCTTCGGCATCATGAGCTTCGTCAACCTGGCGCACGGCTCGCTCTACATGATGGGCGCGTATTTCGCAGCCAGCGCCTTCCAGTACACCGGCTCGTTCGGCCTGGCCGTCGCCGCGGCCATGGGTGGCTCGCTGCTGCTGGGCCTGGCGCTGGAGTTCGTTGCCGTAGCTCGGCTCTATCGGCGCGACCACCTCGACCACGTGCTGGCCACCTTCGGCATGGTGCTGTTTTTCAACGAGCTGGTACGCATCATCTGGGGTTCCCAGCCGGTCTTTCTGCAGGTTCCCGAGTTCCTCAGTGGCGCCATCGACATCGGTGGTTTCAGCTACCCCGCCTACCGCTTTGCCATCATCGTCGTCGGTCTGGTGGTGGCGCTGGGTTCCTGGCTGCTGATCAACAAGACCCGCGTCGGCATGCTGATCCGCGCTGGTGCGGTGAATCCGGCCATGGTTGCTGCGCTGGGCGTCAACATCCGGCTGCTCAATGCCATGCTGTTCGGCGTGGGGGCGATGCTGGCCGGCCTGGCCGGGGCCATGGCCGGCCCCATTCTGTCGGTGCAGTCGGGCATGGGCGAGTCGGTGCTGATCACCACCCTGGTGGTCATCGTCATCGGCGGCATCGGATCGGTGACCGGCGCCTTCTATGCGGCGCTCATCGTCGGCATCGTCGACACCATGGGTCGTGTCTTCCTGCCCCTGATGCTGCGGCAGATGGCTGAACGCTCTTTTGCGGATGCCGCTGGCCCTGCGCTGGCTTCGATGCTGGTCTACCTGCTGATGGCCGTGGTGCTGGCCTGGCGCCCGTACGGACTGTTTCCCGCCAACCGGTAACCCCCATGCACACTTTGTTTTCACGTCCCGGCACCTGGGTGCCCCTGCTGGTGCTATTGGCGCTGGCCAGTGTGCCCTTGGTGGCGCAGGCCACCAGTCAGCCGTTTTATGTCGCATTCTTTGCCCGCATCATCATCTATGCGATCGCGGCCTGTGCGCTCAACATCGCGCTGGGCTTTGGCGGCCTGGTGAGCTTCGGCCATTCGCTGTTCCTCGGCCTCGGCGCCTATGCGGTGGGGTTGGCGTCCTTCCATGGCGTAGGCAACGGCTGGGTGCACCTGGTACTGTGCCTGGGCGTCTGTGCCTCTGTCGGCCTGGTCACTGGCGCCATCAGCCTGCGCACCAGTGGCATTGCCTTCATCATGATCACGCTGGCTTTTGCGCAGATGGGCTACTTTCTGTTCGTCAGCCTGAAGAACTACGGCGGTGACGACGGCATGGCCATCACGCTCACCAGCCGTTTTGGTCCGGTGGACCTGTCATCGGCCACGAGCGTCTACATCACGGCCTTCGTCGTGCTGGTGCTGTCGATCTGGTGCCTGGCCCGGCTGCGGGTAGCGCCGTTCGGCATGGTGATTCGCGGGGCCAAGCAGAATGCGCGTCGCGTCAGCGCGGCCGGCATTCCGGTGGTGCGCTACCAACTGCTGGCCTATGTGATGTCGGGCATGCTGTGCGGCGTGGCCGGCCTGCTGCTGGCCAACCTCAATGCCTTTGCCTCGCCCAGCACCCTAGCCTGGACGGTGTCCGGTGAGCTGATCGTCATCGTGGTCATCGGCGGCTTGGGCACGGTGTTTGGCCCCTTGATGGGCGCGCTGGTGTTCCTGGGTTTGGAGGAGGTGCTGAAGGGTTTTACCGAGCACTGGATGGCGATCTTCGGTCCGCTGATCGTCCTCGTCGCGCTGCTCGGCAAGCGGGGCATCGTCGGGCTGCTGCAAGACTGGGATGGAAGTGCCACGAACGCGAAAGGAACCCTCTGATGGCCAGCGTACTCCGCACCGACGCATTGACCAAGCGCTACGGCGCGCTGCTGGTGACCGATGCCGTGTCACTCGACATCGGAGAGGGAGAACTCCACGCGATCATCGGCCCGAATGGCGCCGGCAAGACCACGCTGATCAACCAGCTCTCGGGCGAGTTGGCCGCCGACGGTGGCAGCGTCTGGTTCAAGGGGCGCAACGTTTCCGCGCTGCCCATCCACGAGCGGGCCCGGCTCGGCCTGCTGCGCTCCTACCAGATCACCTCCATCTTCGAAGACTTCTCCGTGCTGGAGAACGCCACTTTGTCTGCACTCGCCTCGCGCCAGCATGCGTTCAAATTCTGGGCACCGATGCTGGCCAGCAAGGAGGCACGCCGTGTTGCCGAAGAGTCTTTGGAAGCCACCGGCCTCACGCACCGGCTGCATGCCGCCGCGGGCGACCTGGGTTATGGCGAGCGGCGCCAGTTGGAGCTGGCGATGAGCCTGGCGGCACAGCCGCAGTTTTTGCTGCTCGATGAACCCATGGCCGGCATGAGCGTGCAGGAATCGGCCGCCGTGGTCGCACTGCTGCAGCGCCTGAAGCGCCGCTACACCATCCTGCTGGTCGAGCACGATATGGATGCCGTCTTTGCCCTGGCTGACCGCATCAGCGTGCTGGTCTACGGCAAGGTCCTGTTCACTGGCACGCCGGATGAAATTCGCAACCACCCGGAAGTCCGCGCGGTCTATCTGGGCGAAGAAGAGGCAGAGGCCGCAGTATGAGCGCATTTCTATCTGTCCAAGGACTGCAAGCATCGTATGGCCATGCCCAGGCCTTGTTCGACATTTCCTTTGACGTGGCCGAAGGTGAAGTGGTGACGCTGCTGGGTCGTAACGGCATGGGTCGCTCGACCACGGTGAAGTGCCTGTTCGGCATGCTGCCGGTGCGCGGGGGTAGTGTGTCCGTCGCCGGAGCACGAGTTGATCACTTACCCTCACATCGCATTGCCAGGCAGGGCTTGGCTCTGGTGCCCGAGGGCCGGCAGGTGTTCCCTAACCTCAGTGTCGAGGAAAACCTGGTGGCCACCGCCCGTGACGACAAGAAGGGCGCCGGCCGGCGCTGGGATCTGCAGCGGGTCTACAGCTTTTTCCCGCGGCTGAAGGAACGCCGCAGCAACCTCGGCTCGCAGCTGTCCGGTGGGGAGCAGCAGATGCTGGCCATTGGCCGCGCGCTGATGACCAACCCGCGCCTCTTGGTGCTGGACGAAGCCACCGAGGGACTGGCGCCGGTGATCCGCAACGAGATCTGGCGCGCGCTGGCGGAATTGAAGAAGGATGGCCTGTCGCAAATCGTCATCGACAAGAACGTGAAGGCCTTGCTGGGCCTGGCCGACCGGCATGTTGTGATCGAAAAGGGCCGCGTGGTGTGGGGTGGCACGTCCGCCGAACTCCAGGGCCAGCCGGAAATCGTGCACCAATATCTTGGAGTTTGAAACATGGACCGCATTCTTCACACCTACTTCCGCAGCTCGGCGGCCTACCGCGTGCGGATCGCGCTGAACCTCAAGGGCCTGGAGGCCGAGCAGGTCTTCGTGCACCTCAACCGCCATGGTGGCGAACAGTTTGCCGATGCGTTCAGGGCGATCAATCCGCAGTCCCTGGTGCCGGTGCTGCGCGACGGCGACGTGCAGGTCAGCCAGTCGCTGGCCATCATCGAATACCTGGATGAGGTCTATCCGCAGACGCCCCTGCTGCCGGCACGTGCCGCCAACCGCGCCTTCGTGCGTCAGCTGTCGCTGGGCATCGCCTGCGACATCCACCCGCTCAATAACCTGCGTGTGCTGAAGTATTTGACCGGCGCAATGGGCGTGTCGGAAGACAACAAGGCGCTGTGGGTTGCGCACTGGATCTCGGTCGGTCTGCAGGCTTTTGAGGCGCAGCTCCAGCGGCGTACGCATTCGGGGAGCTTCTGCCATGGCGACACGCCGACGATGGCCGACTGCTGCCTGGTGCCCCAGGTTTTCAGCGCCCAGCGGTTCGGCGTGGACCTGTCCGATTGTCCGCTGGTGAACGGCATCTACGGGCGATGTGAACAACTCCCAGCCTTTACCGCGGCCCACCCTGCGCGCCAGCCGGACGCGGAGTGACCCGCTACTTGGCAAACCGTTTCCGCGTCAACGCCAGCGCAATCCAAAACGATCCCACCGCATATACCGCCAACACCGCCAGATGGCGTGCAGCTTCTGCAGGCCACTGGTCCATGAACAGCGGCCGGATCAAGGCCACGGCGTTCGACAACGGCAGCCAGTCAGCCACCACGCGCACCACCACGGGCAGTTGCTCCAGCGGGAAGAACACGCCGCTGAGAAACATCATGGGCGTGAGGAACAGCGTGAAGTAGTAGGTGAAGAAGTCGTAACCCTTGGCGAGTGCGTTGAAGATCAGCGCGATGCAGCTGAAGGTGATGCCTACGCCAAACAGGATGGGCCAGGCCAGGAATAGCTTGGGGCTGTGGCTGATGCCCAGCGCGAGCATCACGCCCATGATGGCGGTCACCGTGAATAGCGACTTGAATGCGGCCCACAGCATCTCGGCCAGCACCACGTCGTCCAATGCTACCGGGGCGTTCATGATGCCGTCCCACGTCTTTTGCACATGCATGCGGCTGAAGGCGGAGTACAGCGCCTCGAACGACGCGGCCTGCATGGCGCTCATGCAGATGGAGCCGCTGGCCAGAAACAGGATGTAGGGCACCTGCACACTGCCCGTGGGGCTAACGACCGTGATCTGACCCACCAGCGCACCCATGCCATAGCCAAAGGCGACCAGCCACATCAGCGGCTCAGCAATATTGCCCACCAGGCTAGGGATGGCCAGCTTGCGCCAGACCAGCAGGTTGCGCAGGAAGACGGGCCAGAAGCGGAACGAGACCTCCGGCGCGCGCCAGATGCTTTGGGGCTTGGGTTGGGTGTAAGTGGATGCAGAGCTCATATCAGGCGTCCTCGCGGATTTGGCGTCCGGTCAGTTTCAAAAACAGGTCTTCCAGGTTGGCCGGGCGGTGCAGGGTGCGCAGCTGCGGGTGGGCGGCCAGGCCTTGCAGCAGGGCGCCGGCATCCTGGGTGTAAAAAAACACGGTCTCGCCGCTCACCTCCACACGCGCAGCCAGGCTGCGCAGCGGGCCGTCCACCAGCGCCAGTGCGCCCACACCAAACACCTCCACCACGTCGGGCTCCAGGTGCTGGGCGATCAGCGCACGCGGTGTGCCCTCGGCAATCTTTTTGCCATGGTCCAGCACCAGCAGGCGGTTGCACAGGCGCTCGGCCTCGTCCATGAAGTGGGTGGTCAACAAAATGGACTTGCCCTGTTGCAGCAGCACCTGCAGGCGCTCCCACATCAGATGGCGGGCCTGCGGGTCCAGGCCGGTGGTGGGTTCGTCCAACAGCAGCAGCTTGGGGTCGTTCACCAGCGCGCGCGCCAGGCTCAGGCGCCGGCGCATACCGCCCGATAGTTCACCGGGTTTGGCGTTGGCCTTGTGGGTCAGCGCCGCAAACTCCAGCAGCTGCGGAATGCGCGCGCGGATGGCCGCGTCCTTCATGCCAAAGTAGCGGCCATAGACCAGCAGGTTTTCCGCGCAGCTGAAGTCGGGGTCCAACGTGTCGAATTGGGTGACCACGCCCAACTGGGCCTTGATGGCCAGCGCGTCGCGCGGCATTTCCAGACCCAACGCGTGGATGCTGCCGCCATCGGGCACGGTGTGGCCCAGGCACATGCGGATGGTGGTGGTTTTGCCCGCGCCGTTGGGGCCAATCACGCCCAAACATTCGCCCGGCGCGATCTCGAATGACAGGTCTTTGACGACTTCGGCGTCGCCGTAGCGCTTGTGCAAGTGCTGCACTTCAAACAGTTTTTCGTTCATGCGGCCATTGTGCCGCAGGGGCCGTCAGTCGGCTTGCAGCAGGCGGCCACGGCCTTGTGCCTTTGCCTGGTATAGCGCGCCGTCGGCACGCGCCATCAGGTCTGATAACTTGAGGTCGCCTGGTTGCAGCAGCGCCAGGCCGGCGCTGTAGTTCACCCGCATGTGGGGTTCCTGGATGCCTTCTTCGCGTAGCGCCAGGCGCAGGCGCTGCTCCACATGCAGGGCGGCAGAGCGGTCGGTCTGCGGCAGCAGCAGGGCGAACTCTTCGCCGCCAATGCGCGCGGCCAGATCGCTGCTGCGCCGGTTTTCTTCCAGCACGGCGCCGGTCATGCGCAGCACCTGGTCGCCCATCTCGTGGCCCTGGGTGTCGTTGATGCGTTTGAAGTGGTCCAGGTCCAGCAGGATCAGGGCCAGTGGCGTGCGGTGGCGCCGAGCCTGGTCAAACAGCGCGGTGGCGCGGTCGTCCCAACCATGACGGTTCAGCAGCCCGGTGACATTGTCGGTAAAGGCCTGTTCGCGTAGCTGGGCCTCGGCCTCTTCGCGCCAAGCGACCAGAATGGCCACGGTGGTGAGTACCAGTGCCACGTTGGCGGTGATCTGGGCCACGATGTTGACGACATGGGGCGCGTCAAAGCTGGGGTACAGCTCGGGGAAGAACGCACCCAGCACACCGCGGGCCAGATTGGCCACGGCAAACGCTGCGTAGCACAGCGCGATGAGCGTGCGCCAGCGCAGGCTGGCATCACCCTTGGGGAACAGGGCCGCGCGCGCGACGATGAGCAACTGCATGCCAAACAGCAGGTTGGCATAGCCCACGCGCCAGCTGTAGTTGCCAAACACCAGGGCGTAGCCAATGGGCATCGCGATGGCTAGGCCCACCAGCAGGCGCGGATAGGGGCGGGGGCCTAGCCATTCGCGCAGGGCGAAGAACATCAGGCAGTTGGCCAGCGAGCCAAACGCCATGGACACGGTGGAGAGAACAGGGTCCAACCAGTGTCCGCCAAAAAAACCGGAGCTGATGATGGCCATCCAGCCAATAGTCTGGCTCAGCAGGCTGAGTTGTGCCAGCTTAGCTGCACGGCTGATGTCTTTGCCCATAATGACTGGCAATGCGATCGAGACGGTGCTCAGGTTGAGCGCTGTCAGGACCAGGATGGTCAGGACACTGAGGTGCTCCATGCGCTTACTGGAAGGCTACTTCGGCAAAGCTGCGTAGCTTGCGGCTGTGCAACTTGTTCAGACTTTGCGCGCGCAGCAGCTCCAGCGCGCGGATGCCGATGCGCAGGTGCTGATCCACCCGCTCTCGGTAGAAGTGGTTGGCCATGCCGGGCAGCTTGATCTCGCCGTGCAGCGGCTTGTCGCTCACGCACAGCAGGGTGCCGTAGGGCACGCGGAAGCGGAAGCCGTTCGCGGCAATGGTGGCGCTCTCCATGTCCAGCGCCACGGCGCGGCTTTGGCTGAAGCGGCGCTGGGGCTGATTGTCGGGCAGCAGCTCCCAGTTGCGGTTGTCGGTGCTGGCCACGGTGCCGGTGCGCATGATGCTTTTGAGCGCCGCGCCCTGCACCTGGGTCACCTCGGCCACGGCTTTTTCCAGCGCCAGCTGCACTTCGGCCAGGGCAGGAATCGGCACCCACAGCGGCAGCTCTTCGTCCAGCACATGGTCCTCGCGCACATAGCCGTGGGCCAGCACGTAGTCGCCCAGCTGCTGGCTGTTGCGCAGGCCCGCGCAGTGGCCCACCATGATCCAGGCATGCGGGCGCAGCACGGCGATGTGGTCGGTGATGTTCTTGGCGTTGGCCGGGCCCACACCGATGTTCACCATGGTGATGCCTGCGTTGTCGGAGCGCACCAGGTGGTAGCCTGGCATTTGGGGCAGGCGGGGCGGGGCGGCGCCCAGTGCGTCGTTGGGCTCGGCGGCCAGGCCCACGCGGCGGGTGACCACGTTGCCGGGTTCGACAAACGCGCAGTACTCGCTGTGGGGGTCGGCCATGGCGGCGTGGCCCATGCGCACGAACTCGTCGATGTAGAACTGGTAGTTGGTGAACAGCACAAAGTTCTGAAAATGCTCGGGCCCGGTGCCGCTGTAGTGGCGCAGGCGGTGCAGCGAGTAGTCCACGCGCGGAGCGGTGAACAGGGCCAGTGGCAGCGCTTCGCCCGCCTTGGGCACATAGGTGCCGTTGGCAATGCCGTCGTCCATAGCGGCCAGGTCGGGCAGGTCAAACATGTCACGCATCAGCGTGCGGCGCTCGGCTGACATATTGCCCTCCACGTGATCGTGTTCGGCAAACGAGAAATGCACGGGGATGGGCTGGCTGCTGGTGCCAATCTCCAGCTCGACGCCATGGTTTTGCAGCAGCAGACTGAACTGCTCCAGGTAGTAGCCGCTGTACAGGTCGGGGCGGGTTAACGTGGTCTCAAACCGGCCGGGGCCGGCCACAAAGCCGTAGCTCAACAGGGATTTGTCGGCCGTAGGTGCGCGGGACACGGTGTCTGTGTGGATGCGCACCAAGGGGTAACAGGCCCGCACATGGCCTGCGCTGTCGTCGCCGGCCACAAAGCGCTGCATGGCCTGGCGCAGGTGCTGGATGCTGGAATCGTAGATGCGGGCTACCTGGGCCAGCGCGGCGGCCGGGTCGGTAAAACGGGCGGGGGCGATGAAGGGGGGCAGACTGGACATAGCCTATTGTGCCCCGTGATTGTTGCGCCGGTATGCGGTAGAGTGATGGGCAAGACGCTAACCAAGGGCCGTGGTGCCAGATCCCAAAGACCCCAAAGACTCTCGTTTTCAGGAAACCGGTTTCCCCTCATTGCAGTGGGAAGAGGAGGATTTGCCCACGCGTCCCATGCCGTTCCACGAGCGGCCGCTGCAGGCCCGCATTGACCACGAGATGGCCATCATCGCGCACCACCACATCCGCATCGCCCTGGCCATTGAGAAATTCTGGGGCCACCGCGACTGTGTGGAGTACCTGCAGACCCTGGTGCTGAGCGGCGGCTACAGCGACACCAGCCGCAACCGAGTAGGGTTCAAACCCGAAGTGTTGTCCGCCCTGATTAACCTGGCGGGGTTGCACCGGCTGGAATAGTGGGGGGCTGTAGCGCCGCACATGCGGCGCAGATGCAGGCCTGGCCCCGGCTGTCGGCGGGCACGCTAGCGAGTAACTCGGCGCTGAAGCTGGCCAGGGTGCACCAGCAGGGCGGCTGCTTCTGGCCGGTGGTACGTTCCACCTCCATCGCGCACAGGTTGCCCCGGCCGCACAGCGGGCACACTTCAGGGTTGGTGGGGCGTGGCGTGGACATGCCCCCAGTGTAGCCACCAGCGCTCTTTTTTTCAGCAAGGACACCTGCCGCCATGGCCATCGAAATCGAACGCAAATTTTTGGTCAACGGAACTGCCTGGCAGCAAGCCCCCGGCGTGCTGTACCGGCAGGGCTACCTGAACCGCGACAAAACCCGCACGGTGCGCGTGCGCGTGGCCGGTGACGCTGCGTTTCTGACCATCAAGGGCGTGAGCGTGGGCGCCACGCGGGCCGAGTTCGAATACCCGATCCCCGTAGCCGATGCCCAGGCCCTGCTGGCACTGTGCGATGGTCCGCTGGTCGAGAAAACCCGCCACGTGCTGAACCATGAAGGCACGGCGTGGGAGGTGGACGTGTTTGCCGGCGACAACGCGGGCCTGGTGGTGGCCGAGGTGGAGTTGGCGTCCGAAGACCAGCCCTTTGCTCGGCCCGACTGGCTGGGCGCAGAGGTGACGCACGACGCACGCTATTTCAACTCCAATCTGGCGAGTCATCCCTTTACCAAGTGGTGACACACGGGCGGAAAACTTTACATTTCTGCAACATGGCTGGTGCACAGTAGAGGCCAGCATCACTGGAGACTGACCATGCGCACCCTTCCTTCCTCGCTGGCCATCTGTGCCGCCCTGCTGTGCTACGCGGCGCTGGCCCAACAGAGCGCACCGCCCAAGCCGCCCGAAGGCCAGAGCAATGGGCAGGACCCCGCCCATCGCGGCCCACCGTCTGAGGCGCTGGCGGCCTGCAAGTCGCTGGCCAGTGGTGCAGCATGCAGCATGACCACCCCGCGCGGCACCTTGACCGGCACCTGCGGTGGCCCTGAGGGCAAGCCCCTGGCGTGCCGCCCCGCGCAACCACCCCAGGGCGATGGCCAAGGCAAGCCGCCACCCAAGCCAGCCAACTAGCAGGCGGTTTTGAAGGTAAATAGGTCGCTAGCCCCCGTGGAATATGCGCGAGTAGCTCCTAAATAAGGAGCGTTACACTGGGCGGCCATGAACACCAGCTTGTCTCTCCGCGGCTTGCGCTACTTGCTGCTGTGCCTGGGGATGCTGCTCAGCGGTTGCGGCGTGCAAAGCGTTTTCTACCACCCAGACCGCGTGCTCTACAGCACACCGACCGATCTGGGCCTGCGGTTTGAGGCGGTGAACTTTCGCAGCCAGGACGGCACGCCGCTCACTGGCTGGTTCATCCCCGCCGCCGGCTACGCCAATCCGCGTGACGCCAAGGGCACCTTGGTGCACTTCCACGGCAATGCGCAGAACATGACTGCTCATTGGCAGTACGTGGCGTGGCTGCCGCGCCGCGGCTACAACGTGTTCGTGTTTGACTACCGGGGCTATGGTGCGTCCCAAGGCGAACCCGAGGCCAAGGGCGTGTTTGAAGATTCCCGCAGCGCGCTGGACTATGTGCGCGCGCGTAAGGACGTGAACCCAGAGCGCCTGCTGGTGCTGGGCCAGAGCCTGGGCGGCACCAATGCCATCGCCACCGTGGGCAGCGGGAACCGAGCCGGCGTGCGGGCCGTGGCCATCGAGGCCACGTTCTATTCCTACAGCCGCATCGCCAGCGACAAGGTGTCAGGCGCCGGCATGCTGATGAACGACACCTACAGCGCCGCGAACTATGTGGACCAACTAGCTCCCCTGCCGCTGCTGCTGATCCACGGCACGGCCGACCCGGTGATTCCCTATGCGCACGCGGTGCTGCTTTTCGGCAAGGCCAAAGAGCCTAAGCGACAGATCACCGTGGAAGGTGGCGGGCACATCGAGGCCTTCACCCCACGCTTTGGTAGTACCTACCAGGATGCTGTGGCAGATTTCTTTGACGCGGCCCTCGGGCTGGGGCCAGCAAAGCCCTGAAGATATGAAAAACGCGTTGCACCACAATGGCAAGCACTATGAACACTTCGCCCTTTGCCCCCTGCGTGTGGCAGCTCTTGCACAGCCTGGACCGCACTACCCATCTGTTGCGCCTCGCGCAGCGCCACTTGTCTGCAGACGGTGCACCGCTGCACAGCGCGTTGCTAGCCGCACGGCTGGCGCCCGACATGCTCCACCTGGCGCACCAGGTGGAGGTGCTGGCTGATGGCGTGGTGGGCAGCGTGGCCCTGCTGGCGGGCGCGGACCACGTAGCCACTGGCAAAGTGTTCAACCGCGGAGAAGACTTGTTGCCCTACTTGCACTGGCGCACGTTGGATGACGCGCTGGACCGCGTTGCCATTGCGCAGAGTGAGGCGCAAGCCCTGGCGACTGTCGCGCACTGGGTGCAGCCCGACGCCGTGCTGACGGTACGCCGCCCCGGCAATGCGCGGCAGTTTGTGGCAACTGCTTTTGCCGAGCGCTACGCCGTACCCAACGCACTGTTCCACCTCTCCATGGTCTATGCGCTGTTGCGCGCCAACGGCGTGCCCATTGGTAAGGCCGACTTTGGTGGCCCCAACCCCTACACCGTGGTGAACTGAGGGCAGACCATGGCCCTCACACTGCACTACTGGATGTGAAGTACGCACCACAGCCTGTGCCCTACACCCTGGCCGTGTCGGATGTGGCTGCTAGTATTCGCGAAAAATTCGTTCCATGCGGTACCGCGAGGTGAACTGCACCCAACCGGAGGCACTCTTGACGATTACTTTCCCTCACCTACGTGTGATTTTTTTCGCCTGTGCCGCTGCGTACAGTGCTCTCTCTGTGTCAGTGCACGCGCAAGACAATTCGGTCGCCTCACGCATCGCCCGTGTGACCGTGTACTCCGGCAGTGCCACCGTGGAGCGTATTGCCAAAGTGCCTGCCGGGGCCCGTAGCATTACCCTGGATTGTTTGCCCGCATCGCTGGACGCGCAGAGCCTGCAGATCAACGCCGATGCCGGCGTGCGTGTGGGCGAGTTCAATGTGCGTACCCAGGACCGCGATGTCGTCACCGCTTGCGCCAGCCCGCTGGACGGGCGCATTCGTGAAATGGAAGACCAGATCGCCTCCATCAAGGCTGACATGGAGTCCTTGCAACTGGTGGAGAGCTACCTCAAGACCGTGGCGGTTGCCGGTGCTGCGGAAGGCGCCAACGGCCGACTGCAGCCGCTTACGCCGGCGCAGATCACGAGCACGGCCGAGGTCTTGCGCAAATCAGCCCAAGACACACACACCCGCTCCAACCAGTTACTACGCAAGCAAGAGGCGCTGGAGTTGGCCCTGAAGCCCCTGGTCGCGGAGCGCGAGCGAACCGCCGGCCAGCGTGCGCAAGTGGTGTCGGTTTCTGTGACTTTGGCCACTGAGCATGAAGCAGAACTCCGCTTGTCGTACCAGGTGCGGGGCACCGGCTGGCAGCCGACCTACCGCGCTACGCTGGACGCCACCAAGGCCACGGTGGTGTTGGAGCGCCAAGCCCTGGTGGCACAAAACAGCGGTGAAGACTGGCGCAACGTCGAGCTCACCTTGTCAACGGGCCAACCTGGGCGTGCGACCCAGGGCCGATTCCCGCGCCCCTGGACGCTGGACGTCGTGCAACCGGTCAAGCCGACTAACGCCGCCGCAAACTACGGCACATTCGCTGCGCCGCCGGCACCAGCGCCTGCGATCTCTCTCATGGCACAAAAGCGCGCCAACGCAGAGGAAGCCCTGCCCAGTTTCGACGTGAGCAGTGTTGACAAAGGGTTCTCCACCGAGTTCTCAGTGCCGCAGCGCATCACCGTGCCATCCAATGGCCAACGCATCACGCTCGCGTTGGGTGCGCACGCCGCGCCCGTCACACTTCTCACCCGTGTCGCCCCAGCAGTGGAGGAGGCTGCCTATTTGGTGGCAGAGCTAGCACCCCCGCCCGGGGTGTGGCCTGTGGGGTCTGCCAACTTGTACCGTGACGGCGCCTTTGTGGGCACCGGGCGCATCGACTTTGCCTCCGCGACCAACGCAGCCAGCAAAAGCAGCCTGGCTTTCGGGCGCGACGAGTTGGTCACCGTGCGTGCGCTGCCGCCACAAGATCTGACGGCAAGTGCAGGTTTCACGGGCTCCCGCACCGAGCGCCGTAGCCGCCACGCCTATACGGTGGAGAACCGCCATAAGACTGCGATCACGCTGCAGGTGTTGCACGCTGCGCCTGTTTCCCGCAATGAAAAGATCGAGATCGAGTCGCGTTACCAACCCCAGCTCACCGATTTGATTTGGAATAACAACCCTGGCACCGTGGCCTGGCAGCAGCCCCTTGCAGCGGGCGCGACAGCGCAGTTCAGTGCTGAGCACACCATTCGCTACTCCAAAGATATTGAAGTGCAGGAGCGTCAATAAAAGCCGGAATGAGATGCCGCGGTGCCGTTCAGTCGTCGACCGGCACGTACAGGTCGGACTTCATCGCATCGATCACTACGTTGGTGGTCATGCGAACGACCTGAGGGACTTCGGCCATCAGGCGGGCGGAGAGGGCGTCGTATTCTTTGACGCTCTTGCTCAGAATGACCATGACCAAGTCCACCGCACCGGTCACATAGAACAGCTGCTGCACTTCCGGTTCTTTGTGCACCCAGGCGCGGATGCGTGGCAGGGCTTCGTAGTTGTCCTTGAGCTCAATGCCAGCAATGAACTGCATGCGCTGCCCGATGACGTGCGGGTCCACAATCGCCACTTCTGCGGTAATCACCTTGTCGGCACGCAAGCGCCGCAGGCGACGCTGCACAGCGGAGGCTGACAGCCCCACCGCTTCGGCAATCACTTCAGCATTGACCTGGCAATCGCGTTGCACGAACTCCAGAATCTTCCGGTCAAAGGGGTCCAAAGGCGTTTCCATCGGGTCATTGTAGGCAACACGGGTGGTTGGTCGGAATCCGCGTGGGGATGGCCTTGTGCGCCGTTTTTCCGCGCAAACCGTGCTGATTACGCAGCCCGGCGTTATTTCTTTTGCGGAAACTTGAGCTTCCTTTGCGTCTCAAAAGCGCAGTTATGGTTGAACAAAGCGGCGTCTTGCGGTGGGATGCCCGAATGGAGAAATGAAGCATGAAGCGTCAGGTTTTGAAAATGGTGGTGGCCGGTCTGTGGATGGCCGCAGGTCTGGCTTGTGCGCAGGACGTGGTGCGCATCGGCACCTTGTCCGACTACCCTCCGTTTGAATACAAGGATGCGTCCGGCCAGCTCAAGGGCATGGAGATCGAGCTGGGCAACGCCATCTGCAAGCACATGCAAGCCAAGTGCGAGTACGTAACCATGGACTTTGACGCACTAATTCCTGCGCTGAAGGCCAAGAAGATCGATGCGGTGCTGGCGCAGATGTCCATTACGGACGAACGCAAAAAGGTGGTGGACTTCAGCGACCTGTTCACTCTGGCACCGGTGCAATACGTAGCCAAGGTGGGCTCCGGCATCAGCGAAGACCCCGCCACCCTGCGCGGCAAGACCGTGGGTGTCTACAGCGGCTCCAACCACGAGACCTACCTGAAGAAGCGTCTGCCCAAGGCCAAGTCCGGCATCGCCACCAAGTCCTACCCCAACCAGGATGCCATTTGGCTGGACCTGGAAGCTGGCCGATTGAACACCACCCTGACTGACACCACCGTAGCCTACGAGTGGCTGGTGAAGACCGGCAAGGCCAAAGGCTTTGATTTCGCCGGCAAGCCATTGAATGACGTGGAGATGTTCGGTGAGGGCACCGGCATCGCCGTGCGCAAGGGCGACGCCTTGAAGGCACGCTTCAACCAAGCCATTCAGAAAGTGCTGGCCGACGGCACCTTCGCTGCCGAAAACAAAAAGGTGTTCCCGTTTAGCATTGCACCTGCTAGCAAGTAATTGACAGGCCGCTACCGCTCTTGGTGGGCGGTGGTCGCGCTTTCCCGGAGTCGAGATGGATGTTTTGCAGGCCTACACGGGCCAGCTGCTGCAAGGTGCGCTGATGACCGTGCAACTGGCCTGCACCGCCCTGCTGTGTGGACTGGCGCTGGGCTTGTTGCTGGCGGCCTGCCAGCTCAGCCGGCATGGCTGGTTGCGCCGCCCGGTGGCGGTGCTCACTGGCGTGCTGCGCGGCGTGCCAGAGTTTTTGGTGGTGCTGGTTTGCTACTTTGGTCTGTCCAACCTCATCAACAACCACTTTGACAGCGCCTTTGACATTAGCCCGTTTTTTGCGGGTGTTGTGTCTCTCGCGCTGGTGTTGGGGGCCTATGCGTCTGAGGTGTTCCGCGGCAGCTTTGTGGCGCTGGAGCGCGGGCAACTGGAAGCAGCCCGTTCACTGGGTTTGAGCTCGGTACAAACGTTTTTTCTGGTGCGCCTGCCACAGGCCTGGCGCATCGCCATTCCCAGCCTGGGTAACCTCTGGCAGTCCCTGCTCAAAGACACGTCGCTGGTGTCGGTGGTCGGTCTGGAAGATTTACTGAAAAAGTCCAACATGGCGGCACAGGCTTCGCACCAGCCCTTTTTGTTTTTGATGGCGGCTGCCGTGATGTATTTCTGCCTATTGGCCCTTTCGGACCCATTGGTCTCCGCGCTGGAGCGGCGGGCACAGCGACCCTACCAGGCGCACCTCAGCTAGCCATGGACACCTGGTTCACCGACATCCTCGTCCTGCTGCAGGACAACCGCGCCGAATTATTGGAAGGCCTGGTCGTCACCCTGCAGCTGTGGGCCGCATCCGGTGCAGCCGGCTTTGTGCTGGCGTTGGGCCTGGCCCTGGGTGCTACCCAGGGCGGCCCGGCCGTGCGGCGGCTGGTGCGTGCCTACAGCGCGGCCTTGCGTGGCACTCCGTTGCTGGTGCAGATGTTTCTGCTGTACTACGGGCTCAGCCAGTTTGAATGGGTGCGGGCCTCGGCAGCGTGGGTGGTTCTGGAGGACGCGCTGTACTGCGGCCTGATCGCCCTGACGCTCAACATCGCCGCCTACATGGCAGAAGACATCCGCGCCGGTATTCTGGCCGTGCCGCGGGGGCAGCAAGAGGCGGCCCGTGCCTTTGGCATGCGGGGCTTCACCCTGCTGCGTCGCATTGTGCTGCCGCAGGCGCTGCGCATTGCCACCCCGGCCCTGGGCAATGAGGTGGTCTCCCTGCTCAAGGCAACGGCCTTGGTGAGCACCATCACTGTCTTCGACCTCACCGGTGTGGCCCGCCGCTTGTCGACCGAGTCGTACACCACGGATGCCCTGGTGCTGGCCGGCGTGGTGTACGGGGTATTGACCCTGCTGATTACCGCGGGTGTGCACCTGCTGGAGCTGCACCGCAAAAGCCACGCGGCCTGAGCTGCTTGTCCGCAGAAGGGCGCACTAGTTTGCCGCCGCGGCGCACGCGCTTTGGATAACCTGATGGCCGATTTTTGAACAATGCAAATCATGTTGAATCCCCTTGAGAGCTTTTTGGCTCACGACCGCCTGATGGTGCTGGACGGTGCACTGGCTACCGAGCTGGAGCGCCGCGGCGCAGACCTCAACGATCCGCTCTGGTCCGCCAAACTGTTGATCGAGCAGCCCGACCTCATTCGCGCCGTGCATGCGGACTACTTTGCCGCCGGTGCCGACGTTGCCACCACGGCCAGTTACCAAGCCACCTTTGAGGCCTTCACCCGCCGCGGCATGGGCCGTGCGCAGGCGGCTGACTTGATGCGCCTGTCCGTGACGCTGGCCTGTGAGGCGCGCGATGCCTTTTGGGCCAACCCGGCTAACCGTGTCGGTCGGATTCGCCCTCTGGTTGCGGCATCGGTGGGGCCCTACGGCGCCATGCTGGCCGATGGCTCGGAGTACCGCGGCCACTACGGCCTGGGCCGCGCCGCGCTGGCAGACTTCCACCGCGAGCGCTTGCAGGTGCTAGCCACCTCGGGCGCAGACCTGTTGGCCTGCGAGACCATTCCCTGTCTGGACGAGGCTCTGGCGATTGCCGATGTGTTGACCGAGCAGGGCAGCATCGCGGCCTGGATCAGCTTCTCTTGCAAAGATGGAACGCACAATGTTCAAGGCGAGCGCCTGGCAGATTGCGTGGCCGCGCTGGAGGCCTGCCCGCACATCGTCGCCATTGGCGTGAACTGCACCGCACCCGAGTACGTGGCCAGCCTGGTAGAGCAGGCCAAAGCCCACACCACCAAACCTGTGCTGGTCTACCCCAACTCCGGTGAACACTACGATGCAGACGGCAAGGTTTGGAGTGGTGCCTGCGACCAGGCTGCTGCGTACGCAGAGCATGCCGCGCGCTGGCAAGCCAAGGGCGCACGCCTGATCGGCGGCTGCTGCCGCACCGGCCCGGACGACATCCGCGCGGTGCGTCACATGTCCGCAGCTTGACACGTTACGCCGACTTCACCTTCAGGCGCCATGCATGCAGCAGCGGCCTGGTGTAACCACCGTTCAGTTGCTACATCACGGCGGCGGCCGCGTCAGCCCCTGGCCGAGCTGCGCGTGATCCGCTGCGCTGCCAGTGCCAGCCGTTCCCGCAAGGCCGGCGGCTCGAGCACCTCGAACTCGACATCCAGCACCAGCAGCCAGTAGACCAGCGAATCGAGCGCGTGGGTGCCGCATTGCAGCAGGCAGCGCTGCGCATCGCCGTCTAATGCCTCCAGCTGCGCGGCTGTGGCCGGAATGCGGGCGGCCATTTGGGCCAGCGGCGCGTGCAGGATCACCCGGGCTTGCTCCGCATGGGGCCCAAGCACCACGGAGCGTGCAACAAAGGCACGTAGATCGCCGCCCTCGGGGCCGACGCGCGGCGCAAAATGCCCGCCAACCGCTGCCGGGCCGGCCATGCGGTCGATGCGGAAGGTGCGCCAATCGCTGCGCGCCCGGTCCCAGGCCACCAGATACCAGCGGCTGCCGGTGTGGACCACGCCCTGCGGCTCGACCGTCCGGCGGCTGTGCCCGCCCTTCGCGTCCACATAGTCGAAGTCCAGGCCCAACTGGTCGCGGCAGGCACCGGCAAGGTCGGTCAACAGGCCCGCATCGACGCTGGGCCCGAACCCGTCAATGGCGTGCACCGCCGAGCGCAGCGCATCAGCGCGCTGGCGCAAGCGCAGCGGCATCAACTGTTCGAGCTTGACCATGGCCTGCAGCGCGGGTTCCTCGATACCGCCGACCCGGCCGGAGGCGGCGGTGCGCAGCGCGATGGCGACAGCCAGCGCCTCGTCATCGTCCAGCAGCAGCGGCGGCAGGGCCTGGCCCGGCCGCAAGGCATAGCCACCCGCGACGCCGCTACTGGCCGCAACCGGATAGCCCAGCTCGCGCAGCCGGTCGATATCACGCCGCAGGGTGCGCGGATGCACGGCCAGGCGCTCGGCCAGCTCGGGCCCGGCCCAGTGGCGCCGGGCCTGCAGCAGGGAAAGCAGGCGCAGCAGTCGCGAGGAAGCACTCAACATCGGGCCACTATAGCGGCCATTGAGGGCTGAATCTGTCCGCAATGCTTTCTACAGTGGCTCCCTCATCGGCGCTGTGTCGATGCATCAACAAGGAGAACACACGATGTCCATCGTTTTCAATCGTTTTGTACAGGCACCCCATGTCCAGCTGTACTGGCACCCCATGTCCAGCGCCACCCCCGTTGCCTGTGCGCTGGCCGAGCTGGGCCTTCCGCATGAGAAGGTCAAGATCGATATCCGGGCGGGCGAGCAGCACCGCCCGGACTTCCTGGCCCTGAACCCCAATGGCAAGGTGCCTACGCTGACGGTCGACGGCGCGCCAATGTTCGAGGCGCTGGCCATCCAGCTGTGGCTGGGCGAGACCTATGGGGCGGAGCGCGGGCTGTGGCCGGCGGCCGGCACGCCCGAGCGCCTGCAAGCCCTCTCGTGGTGTGCCTGGGCCTATGTCAGTTATGGCGCGGTGTTGACGCGGCTGCACCGCGCGACCTGCACCGCGCTTGATGAGGCGCTGCGCAGCAGCGCCCATGCCGACGCGGCCCGGGCCGAGCTGGATGGGCTGTTGGCCCTGCTCGATGCCCGGCTGGCGCGCCAGCCCTGGATGCTGGGCGATACGTATTCGCTGGTGGACCTGCTGGTGGGCTCGGTGATGGGCTACAGCGCCTATGTCGGCGCTCCGGTGGGCGACCACGCCCACGTGCAGCGATGGCTGGGCCAGGTCCAGGCGCGGCCGGCGATGCAGATCGAAGGCGAAGTCACTAGTGTCCGGTAATTTTCCCTCTCTCAAAACAGCTCAGTCTGAGCCTGGATGTGTGCGAAGTCATCGCCCTTAATCGCGTTGCTCACCATCTGGGCCATGGTGATCTTCTCGAACATATTGACCTCCACCAAGTGCAAAAAATTGCGTAATGAGATATCCGCCTCAAAGTCCTTGTGAGCAATCAAGGCTATGAGGTAGGTAGATACTGCGATCCAGATCTGCGACTTCACTGCGTTGAGTGAATTGCCAAAGAAATGCTTGACGTTCAAGTTCTGCTTGAGCCACTTGAAGAACAACTCCACCTGCCAGCGCTGCTTATAGATAGCGGCAATGGTCAGAGCCGGTAAGTCCATGCGATTAGTCAGGAACACCAGCTCCAGACAACTCACGGCGTCATAAAAGCGGACCCGACGCAAAGGAGCGGGATAACCCTTCTTGGAGCGCTCCCCGGTCAGCACAATCGTCTGGTCTGAGTACACGCCAGCCTTGGCATCGCTGGGACGTGTCTCAAGGCAATGGAAACTCAAGTTGTCTTTGGCGCGCACCACGAAACTGCATTCACGCTGCACCAGCCCGTACCACCGGGCAAAGTCCACATAGCCCCGGTCCAGTACCACGATGGAGCCTTTGGGCAGAGTCACACTGTCGAGCATGCCCACATCGCTGACCTTGCCGGTAGTGATGGTAAGCATGACTGGAATGGAGCCGCGCAGGTCGATCACCGTATGGGCCTTGATGCCCGCCTTGGTAGACCGAAAGTCAGCCCAGGGAAACAAGCTCAGGCACAAATCGATGGTGGTGGAGTCCATGGCATATAGCGGCTCCTTAAGGCCCAGGCCGATGTCGTGGTCTTGGTACAAAGCCAGGGCTATCTCGGTCAGACGCTGACCCAGTGCTTCGAACAAAGCTGCATCACGCCGCTCGTTGGCATCGGCCAGCGTGGAGCGTGATACCCGCTGGCGCAGGCCCACGTGGTAGAGCTTGGTACTTTGCGAGTTCAGACACGCGATCAGATCACGCAAGCCCTCTCTGCGGGTGAGCTGTGCGTAGGCCATGCAGATGAAGTGGCTCCAGGCCGTGAAGTCGCGGGTCCAGCGGTTGGACTGGTGCTTGTTCACTAGGTGTTCAAAGTGCTTGAATGGCACGACTGAGAGCAGTTGTGCAAATACCGTGCGCCCAGTGTTCATGGGGGAGGCCTCGACAAAAGAGGCCTCCACGGTACGCAACCAGGAGATGTGCGTTTGAAATCGTCCGAATCTCAAAACCGCTGCAAACCCGCAGCCAGCTTGGGTTTGCGATACTTCTGGTCAGAATTTACCGGACACTAGTGAGGCGAAGTGCCAAATGGGCCGCTAGCCCCCGTGAAATTTGCGTAAGCAGCTCCTAAATCAGGAGCGTCTTACGGGGCTTGCCGTTCAGGCCGCTGCCTTCACCTTCAACCGCCAGGCATGCAGCAGCGGCTCGGTGTAACCACTAGGTTGCTCCAGCCCCTTGAACACCAGCTCGGTTGCGGCCTTGTATGCCGATGAGGTGCTGAAGTTGCCGGCCATCTTCTGGTACAGCTTGTCACCGGCGTTCTGCTTGTCCACCACGGCGGCCATGCGTTCAAACGTTTCGGTGATTTGCGCTTTGGTGACCACCCCGTGGTGCAGCCAGTTGGCCATGTGCTGGCTGCTGATGCGCAGCGTGGCGCGGTCTTCCATCAGGCCCACGTTGTGGATGTCGGGCACCTTGGAGCAGCCCACGCCCTGGTCCACCCAGCGCACCACGTAGCCCAGAATGCCTTGGGCGTTGTTGTCCAGCTCTTGTTGCTTCTCGGCCGCGGTCCAGTTGGGGGTGGCGGTCACGGGAATGTGCAGCAGGCCGGCCAGCAGGGCGTCGTGCTCTTGCTTGGCATTGCGCTTGGCGTGGGTGGCTTCGATGTCCTTTTGCACATCACTGACCAGCAGCTGGTGGTAGTGCAGGGCGTGCAACGTGGCGCCGGTGGGGCTGGGCACCCAGGCGGTGTTGGCGCCGGCCTTGGGGTGGGCAATCTTTTGCTCCATCATGGCCTTCATGAGGTCAGGCATGGCCCACATGCCCTTGCCGATCTGCGCCTTGCCGCGCAGGCCGCAGCTCAGGCCCACCAGCACGTTGTTCTTCTCGTAGGCATGGATCCAGGCGCTGGCTTTCATGTCCGCCTTGCGCACCATGGGGCCGGCGTGCATGCTGGTGTGCATCTCGTCGCCCGTGCGGTCCAGGAAGCCCGTGTTGATGAAGGCCACGCGGCTTTGCGCTGCGGCAATACAGGCCTTCAGGTTCACGCTGGTGCGGCGCTCTTCGTCCATGATGCCCAGCTTGACCGTGCTGTCCGCCAAGCCCAGCATTTTCTCCACGCGGGTGAACAGTTCGGCGGCGAAGGCTACCTCGGCAGGGCCGTGCATCTTGGGCTTGACGATGTAGACCGAGCCCTTGCGCGAGTTGCGGATGGCGTCCTTCTTGGTCTTCTTCAGGTCGTGCAGGGCGATGGTGGTGGTGACCACGGCGTCCATGATGCCTTCGGGGATTTCCTTGGTCGTGCCGTCGGCCGCGGTGTAGGTGATGGCCGGGTTGGTCATCAGGTGGCCCACATTGCGCACAAACATGAGGCTGCGGCCATGCAGCTTCACGTCCTTCTTGCCATCGGGCGCGGTGTAGATGCGGTCGGCGTTTAGGCCTCGGGTGAGCGTCTTGCCGCCCTTCTCGAACTGCTCCACCAGCGTGCCTTGCAGAATGCCCAGCCAGTTGCCATAGGCCAGCACCTTGTCTTCGGCATCCACCACGGCCACGGAGTCTTCCAGGTCCAGGATGGTGGACAGCGCCGCTTCCAGCACCAAGTCGCTCACGCCGGCGGCATCCGATTTTCCGATGGGGGTGGCGCGGTTGATGATGATGTCCAGGTGCAGGCCGTTGTGCTGCAGCAGCACGGAAGATGGGTCTTTGGCCGCGCCTTGGAAGCCGATGAATTGGGCCTTGTCAGCCAGCTTGCTTGTGCTGCCGTCCTTCAACGTCACGACCAGATCGCCGCCCTTGATGGCGTAGCCCGTGGAGCCCACGTGCGAGCCCTTCTTCAGCGGTGCGGTGCGGTCCAGCACATGGCGTGCGTATTCAATGACCTTCTTGCCGCGCATGGGGTTGTAGCCCTTGGGGCCGACTTTCTCTTGGCCCTTGTCTTCGCTAATCACATCGGTGCCATACAGCGCGTCATACAGGCTGCCCCAGCGCGCGTTGGCGGCGTTCAATGCGTAGCGCGCGTTGAGCACGGGCACCACCAATTGCGGGCCGGCCTGCGTGGCCAGCTCGGCGTCCACATTTTTGGTGCTGATCTTTACCTTCTTGGGCGTGGGTACCAGGTAGCCAATCTTTTCCAGAAAGGCCTTGTAGGCAGGCATATCGCTGATGGGGCCGGGGTTGGCTTTGTGCCAGGTGTCCAGCTCGGTTTGCAGGCGGTCGCGCTCGGCCAGCAGGGCAATGTTCTTGGGGGCCAGGTCGGCCACGATGGCGTCAAAGCCTTTCCAGAACGCGTCGGGCGCTATGCCGGTGCCGGGCAATACCTTCTCTTCGATGAACTGGTGCAGGCTGGTGGCCACTTGCAGGCGGTGCGCGCTGGTGCGGGGGGTAGATGGTGCGTTGGACATGGGCGATGCCTTTCGAGAAAAAGAGAAATGGGTTGCCGGCGCCATAGGCCTGAGGCTAGTGGGCTACTGTATTCCATCCTTTGCGGGCCACTATATGGAAGAATATCAATCTATTTGTGACAAAACCAAAGGTATTCCATGCCGATACGCCACCTAGTCCTGTTGAAATTCAAAGCCACTGTGACCGCGCCCGAGATCCAAAAGATCGAGATCGGATTTGTCGATTTGCGCAGCAAGATCAGTGCCGTGCAAAGCTTGGAATGGGGCACCAACAACAGCCCCGAAGGCCTGGCCAAGGGCTTCACCCACTGCTTCAACCTGACCTTTGCCGACGACGCAGGCCGTGCGGTCTACCTACCGCACCCGGACCACCTGGCGTTTGTGGAGATTTTGAAGCCCACGCTGGACGACGTGCTGGTGCTGGACTACGCGGTGTAAGCGCCCATGAGCGAGAGCAAGCCTCTGCCGCTGGCCGGCATCCGCGTGGTCGAATTCACCCACATGGTGATGGGCCCCACCTGCGGTATGACGCTGGGCGACCTGGGCGCCGAGGTCATCAAGGTGGAACCGCTGGCCGGCGACAGCACGCGCAAGCTGCTGGGCAGTGGCGCCGGCTTCTACCCGCTGTTCAACCGCAACAAGAAAAGTATTGCGGTGGACCTGAAAAGTGCGAAAGGCCGCGAGATCGTGCTCAAACTCATCGCCACGGCCGATATCGTCAGCGAGAACTTCAAGACCGAGACCATGCAGAAGCTGGGGCTGGATTACGCCAGCTTGAGCAAGCTGGACGAGCGCCTGATCTATGTGAGCCACAAGGGCTTCTTGCCCGGCCCCTACGACCACCGCACCGCGCTGGACGAGGTGGTGCAGATGATGGGCGGCCTGGCCTACATGACTGGGCGCCCCGGCGACCCGCTGCGTGCGGGCAGCAGCGTGAACGACATCATGGGTGGCATGTTTGGCGCGATTGGCGCCATGGCCGCGCTGATGCAGCGCGCCACCACAGGCAAGGGGCAAGAGGTGCAAAGCGCGCTGTTCGAGAACAACATCTTTCTTGTTGCCCAGCACATGATGCAGTTCGCCGTGACCGGCAAGGCCGCCGCGCCTATGCCCGAGCGCATCTCGCCCTGGGGCATTTACGACGTCTTCAGCGTCAAGGACAACGAGCAGATCTTCCTGGCCGTGGTAGGCGACGGGCAGTGGAAGACCTTCTGCGAGGCCTTTACCTACGCGGACCTGTTTGCCGACCCACGCGTCACCACCAACAACGACCGCGTGCTGGCGCGCGCTTGGCTGATCCCTGAACTCCGCACGCGCCTGGCCCAGTTCAGCCGGGCCGAACTGTCGCAGCGCTTTGAACAGGTGGGCCTGCCGTTTGCGCCCATCACTGATCCACAGCATCTGTTTGACGATCCGCACCTGCAGCAAACGGGTGGCCTGGCGCCCATGGAGTTGCCCGATGGCCGCCAGACCCAGGTGCCGCTGCTGCCCATCACCCTGGACGGTGAACGCCTGGGCCTGCGGCTGGACCCGCCCAAGCTGGGCGAGCACACCGACGCGCTGCTGCAAAGCCTGGGCTATTCCGCGGGCGAGGTGGCAACTCTGCATGCGGAAGGCGTCGTGCTATGAAAACCGTAGCGGCGTATAGTGATTTTGGCCGTTAGCATGTATAAAGTGATTGCAACTCTGGAGATTCCACATGTCATACCTTAGGCGGATGTGTTTGGTGGTCGGTTTCTGTCTTGTGGGGGTGCATCTCGTGCATGCACAATCGCCCCGCCCGGCGGCCCCTGCTGAGCTCAGTCTGGATGCCATGCGGCAGGCCGTTGCCAATGCCAGCAAGCATGGCGCGCCGTGGAACGGGCCTGAATCAGGCCCTGCGGCACAGCCCGGCGCCACCATCGCGATCATTAGCGAGGACCTGCGCAACGGCGGCATTCTGGGGGTCGGCAAAGGTATTCAGGAAGCGGCAAAGACGATTGGCTGGAAAACCAAAATCTATGACGCTGGCGGTACGCCGGCTGGACGCGCTAGCGCAATTGCCGCAGCATTGGCCTTGAAGCCCGATGGGGTCATTCTGGTCGGGGTCGATGTGAAAGAGGTCCAAGCCCAATTGGGACCCTTTGAAGAACGCAAGATACCCATGGTGGGCTGGCATGTCGGCCCCAATGCTGGCCCGATCGCCGGTAGCCCTATCGCCATGAATGTGTCCACCAATCCCCTGGATGTGGCGCGCATTACCGCGATGGCGGCCGTTGTTGCATCTGAGGGGCGCGCGGGTGTGGTCGTGTTCACAGACAGCAATTTTGAAATTGCCATGGCCAAGTCCAACGCCATGGCGGACATCATCCGGGCTTGCAAGGGCTGCCGTTTGCTGGAAATCAAGGACATGCCAATTTCCAGAAGTGCCGAGCTGATGCCTGCGGCGACGCAAGATTTGCTGAGCCGCCATGGCGCCCAGTGGACCCATGCCCTTGCCATCAACGACATTTATTTTGACTATGCCGCGCCCGAACTCACCCATGCCGGCAAATCGAGCAAAAGCATCAACATGCTTTCCGCCGGCGATGGCAGTGCAGCCGCGTTCTTGCGCATCCGGGCCGGAACATTCCAGACGGGCACAGTGTCCGAACCGCTCAACCTCCATGGCTGGCAGTTGGTCGATGAGTTGAACCGCCTGTTGGCTCACCAACCTGTCAGTGGCTACATTGTTCCGGTGCATTTGGTGACGTCCGACAACATCGCTTTCGACGGTGGTGCCCAGCGCCAGTACGATCCGGACAATGGCTACCGTGCCGTTTACCGTCGCATCTGGAAACGGTGAAAACACGCGTGGACATGTACAGCTGAATATGGGTTTGTCGCTACCCAAGTCTTTGCGCAGCCAATTCATATTGGCCGTCGCGGCACTGGCCATTCTGGTCCTCGCGGGCGGTGTGACCGCTGTGTATGCCTTGCATGTCAATACCAATGCCACCCGGCTGTTGGTTGAAAAACGCTTGGGGCAGATGCAGGATGCGCAAGACCTGGTCCGGAGCACCCTGCTGATTGAACGCGAGGCCTATCAGTTGGCCACGGCTGCATCCGTGGCGGACATGCGCGATAGCTATGCAGGCATCCTTAAACATCTGGAGTCGTTTGACCACACGATAGACCGTCTGGCCGCCACTGACGACGATATCGACGTGCTTGATCTGCATCAGTCCAGCCAGCTGTTTCGCAACACCGTCAACATCGTCGGGCAGCTGCGGGAAGGCGCACTCAAAGCCGCCGGGGCCTCGTCTCCCAACAACGCTGAGTCCGAACAGCAGTTTCATACCGAACTGCGTGAACAGGCCGGACAGATGGTGGAAACGACCCAGGCGCAATCGGATCGCGTGACCCAGGAATACCGGGAGGCCATGCTGACCCTGGCAGAAACCTCTCAAAAGAACCAGCGCTGGGTCACAGTCCTGTTGTCTGCCAGCTTGCTGCTGGCATGGGCGGTTGCCCAGAGTTTTCTGGGTAAGCATGTGCTGGCGCGCCTGGAGCTGGTCAGCGAAAGCTTGCGCAAAACAGAGATTGGAGAGGGCGGTTTTGTGGTTCCGGTGCGGGGCCAGGATGAGATTGGCGCCATGGCGCGAGCCGTTGAGCAATTCCAGGAAGATCGCCGACAACTGGCGTTGGCCAACGCGGCACTGTTGGTCGAGAAAGCTCGGCAGGAAGAACTTATCCGCAAGCTGGCACAAGCCCATAGCCAATTGCTGCAATCGGAAAAACTGGCGTCTATTGGCCAGTTGGCTGCAGGCGTCGCGCATGAAATCAACAACCCTGTGGCCTTTGTGAACTCGAATCTGGGCACTTTGCAGGGCTATGTCGAGGACCTTTTCAAGACCTTAGCTGCTTATGAGCAGAGCGAGAAGGAAATGAGCCCCGCGACACAGAAGGCCATGCGCGACCTGAAGCAGCAGATCGATATCGTCTATCTGCGCGAGGACATGAGCAGCTTGCTGGCCGAGTCGATGAGCGGATTGCAGCGGGTCAAACGCATCGTGCAGGATCTGCGGAATTTTTCCCATGTCGACGCGACTGACAAGCAATGGGCCAATCTGGAAGCTGGCCTCGACAGCACGCTGAACGTGGTGTGGAGCGCGCTCAAGGACAAGGTGGAAGTGCAGAAGGAATACGGTGCGATTCCGGAAATTGAATGCATTCCCTCGCAAATCAACCAAGTGTTCATGAACCTGCTGATCAATGCAGGGCAGGCGATCGAGGGGCGTGGCGTTGTCACCCTGCGCACAGGTTACGACAGCACCCATATCTGGGTAGACGTGCAGGACACGGGCGGTGGCATCCCCCCTGAGAATCTGGACCGCATCTTTGACCCCTTCTTCACGACCAAGCCCGTTGGCACGGGGACGGGGCTGGGCCTCTCCATTGCCTATGGCATTGTCAGCCGGCATGGTGGGCGCATCGAAGTCAACAGCGAACCAGGCAAAGGCGCGACTTTCAGGGTGCTGCTGCCGCGTCAGACTGTTGTTGCATCTGCTGAAACCCATTCGGAAGCGGTCTGACCAAGCCCACTTCCTGAGTCTGCAATGACCTGTATGCACTCACCCATACCGGTACAACCCCATGGACAAGCTCAAGCAACTCGAATCTTTTGTATCCGTCGCCACACGCGGTAGCCTGACTGCTGCGGCCAATGCCGAGGGCGTGGCTCCGGCCATCATGGGGCGGCGCCTGGACGGGCTGGAAGAGCGACTGGGCGTGAAGCTTTTGATCCGCACCACGCGGCGCATCACGCTTACGCATGAAGGCAGCGCCTTTCTGGAAGACTGTCAGCGCATCATTGCCGATGTGGCTAATGCCGAGGCCAGCGTCAGCGCCGGTGGCATCAAGGCCAGTGGCCACCTGCGCATCACCGCGCCGGCCGGCTTTGGCCGCCGCCACGTGGCGCCGCTGGTGCCCAAGTTCCGCGCGATGCACCCCGAGGTCACCGTGTCGCTGAACCTGTCGGACCGCGTGGTGGACATTGCGGGCGAAGGATTTGACTGCGCGGTGCGCGTGGGCGACATGCCCGACTCATCCCTGGTGAGCGTGCGCATGGCCGACAACCGCCGCCTGTGCGTGGCCACACCGGCCTACCTGAAGCGTCACGGCACGCCGCAGACACCGACTGACCTGGCAAAGTTCCACTGCCTCACGCTGTCCAGCGACGCCTCGCAAACCCGGGGCTGGGCGTTCAAGCTGCCCGCTGGGGCCAAGGGCACTGCGGGCAAAGACGGTGAGGTGAGCTACCTCAAGCCTGCTGGCCCGCTGGACTGCAGCGACGGGCAGGTGCTGCACGACTGGTGCCTGGCGGGCCTGGGCATCGCCTGGCGCAGCACCTGGGAGGTGGAGGCCGAAATCGCCGCGGGCCAACTGGTGGCCGTGCTGGAAGACTACGCCGCACCACCCAATGGCATCTACGCCGTCTTCCCCCAGCGCAAGCACCTGCCGCTGCGCGTCCGGTTGTGGATTGATTTCATCAAAGAGCGCTACGGCTCGCCGGGGTTCTGGCAGGCGCTACAAAAATAGTAGCTGCTCGTGCAATGGATACGGGGGCTGGAGGCCAAAAAGCCGGTCTACCTAGGTAGAGCCGGCTTTTCTTCTGAACAGGGCGCGGTTTACTCGGCGTCGTCTTCCGAAGGCACGTCGAATTCGTCTTCCAGCGTGTCGCTTTCCATCATGGCGATCTCGGCGCATTGCACGCCGTTGAGCTGGTGGCGGTAGGCCAGAAAAGCGTGGCGGGCGTTGGCTTCGTCGTCACCTTCATCATCGGCTGCAGCGGCTGCCAAGTGGTGTTTGGCGGCGGCCTGGAAATGGTGGGCTGCCATGCGGTGGTAGTCGCCGATGGTCTCAAAGTCTTCTTCCACCAGGTCGTCTGCAATGGCGTCAGTCACGGGGGCGTTGTCTTGGGTCATTCAGGGCTCGCTTTAGAGTGAAACACGGCGAGATGCCGCGCTCCACAGACTGCGCTTTGGCTATGAACCCTGTGTGACAGCCGAGCAATCTAGCGTTTGCGTTGCTTGGCGTTCCAGTAGGTGAATTCAGGTTCATGCACTTCGACATCCACCTCCATCACCCGTGCTCGCAGACGCTCTTGCACATCGGCCACGGCCCGGTTGTAGACCAGCGGGCCGATTTCTTCCAGGAAGAAGTTCAAGAGGCCACCTGCCGCCACATTGCCGATGGGCTCGTCCATGTACTCGCGGAAGTAGCGTTCTATCGATGCAATGGCCTGCGGCCGGAGTTCTTTGGGGATATCAATGGCCATGGCGTTGTACTAATTCGCTATAAATTCAGGAGCTGCTTGCGCACAAACTGCGGGCGCTAGAGGCCGATTTGACCTGTAAATCAGGCCTTGCCAAACTCGGCGCCCAGTTCACCCGCGCGCTTTTGCGCGGCAAACAGGGCCTTGGCAAACAGGGCCTTCACACCGCTTTCGTCCATGGAGGTGATGGCCGCATAGGTGGTGCCGCCCTTGGAGGTGACCTTGGCGCGCAAGGTCTCGGGCGAATCTGTGGACGCACGGGCCAGTTCACCCGCGCCGATGAAGGTGGCCACGGCCAGCTGGTAGGCCTGTTCGCGTTCGAGGCCCATCTGGGCGCCAGCCTCGGTCATGGCCTCCATGAAATAGAACATATAGGCCGGGCCCGATCCGCTGATGGCAGTCACCGCGTCCAGCTGCGCCTCGGCAGTCAGCCACACGGTGGCGCCCGTGGTGGCGATCACCTCGTCGGCCCAATCCTTGTCGGCCTGGGTGACGGCAGGGCGGGCGTACAACGCGGTGATGCCCTTGCCAATCAGTGCAGGCGTGTTGGGCATGGTGCGGATGATGCGCTCGCTGCCCAGCCACTGCGCAATGCTGCTGCTGGGAATGCCGGCCGCCACGCTGAGGTGCAGCGCGCCGGTGTTGTGCGCGGCCACGGCGGCAGCGGCGTCCTTGAAGGTTTGCGGCTTCACAGCCCAGACGATGAGGTCGGCGTTGACGAGAAACGCACCAGCCTCAGCCTGCGCGGCAATGCCAAAGTCGGCCTGCAAGCGCTCGCGCGCTTCGGCCCAGGGTTCCACCACATCGATATCGCTGGCTGCAAAGCCCTGGCGGAGCAGCCCGCCGATGATGGCGCTGGCCATATTGCCGCCGCCGATGAATGCAATGCGCTTGCCCATGGTGTGTCCTCTGAAAATGGTGCTGTGGTGTGGAGCGTCTGAGTCTATCCAAAGGCGCCCACCCAGGGCCAACAGCGGCTTACAGCGTGGTTTGCCGCACCGCGTGTTCCCAGCGGTCCATCAGCTCCCTGGCCCGCGCCGGGGGAAGGGTCGGCAAGAAGCGCCGTTCGGCTTTCCACAGGTCGGTCAGCTCACTGGTGCTGCCGTAGACACCGGTGGTCAGGCCGGCCAGGTAAGCCGCGCCCAGGGCGGTGGTCTCGGTGATCTCGGGGCGCACCACCGGAATGCCCAGCAAGTCCGCCTGGAACTGCATGAGCAAATCGTTCACACAGGCCCCCCCGTCCACGCGCAGTTCAGACACCTGCGCACCGCCCGCGCGCACGGCGTCGCGGCTCATGGCTTGCAGCAGCGCGGCACTTTGGAATGCTATGCTTTCGAGAGCAGCCCGTGCAATGTGGGCAAGGGTTGAGCCCCGGGTCAGGCCTGTAATGGAGCCTCGTGCGTCGGGTTTCCAGTAGGGCGCGCCCAAGCCGGTGAAGGCGGGCACCACAATCACGCCGCCCGAGTCCGGCACGCTTTGCGCCAGGCTTTGCACCTCGCCACTGCCCTGGATGGCATGCAGCCCGTCGCGCAGCCACTGCACCACGGCGCCGCCCACAAACACGCTGCCCTCCAGTGCGAACTCGGGCTTCACGGTGGTTTGCGCAGCGCTGGTGGTGATGAGACCGTTCTCAGACGTCTGAAAGGTATGGCCCGTGTGCATGAGCATGAAGCAGCCCGTGCCGTAGGTGTTCTTCACCATGCCTGCCTTGAAGCAGGCCTGGCCAAACAGCGCGCTTTGCTGGTCACCGGCCACACCGCCAATCGGAATCGCCTGCCCCAGCAGCGCGGGCACCACCTCGCCAAACACCGAGGCAGAAGGCTGCACCGACGGCATCAGGCTGGCGGGAATGTCTAGCGCGGCCAACAGGTCTTCATCCCACAGGTTGGTGTGCACATTGAAGAGCATGGTGCGCGAGGCATTGCTCACGTCGGTGGCGTGCACGCGGCCTTCGGTCAGCTGCCAGATCAGCCAGCTGTCGATGGTGCCAAAGGCCAGCTCGCCGTTGGCGGCCTGCGCGCGCGCGCCGGGCACCTGGTCCAGGATCCACTTGAGCTTGGTGCCCGAAAAGTAGGCGTCCACCAGCAGGCCGGTCTTGTCGCGGATGGTGTCGGCCAGACCTCGCGCGCGCAGTTCCACACAGGTGGGCTCGGCGCGGCGGTCTTGCCAGACGATGGCGTGGTGGATGGGCTGGCCGGTCTTGCGGTTCCACACCACGGTGGTCTCACGCTGGTTGGTAATGCCCACGGCCTTCACCTGCGCCGCGGTGATGCCGGCCTGGGCCAGTGCCTCACGCGCCGTGGCGAGCTGGATGCGCCAGATCTCCAGCGCGTCGTGCTCC
This sequence comes from Rhodoferax sp. P1_F3, assembly GCF_056405715.1. NCBI lineage: Bacteria > Pseudomonadati > Pseudomonadota > Betaproteobacteria > Burkholderiales > Comamonadaceae > Rhodoferax > Rhodoferax sp. P1_F3. Next base: position 96,912 of record NZ_JBFUBO010000005.1, read on the forward strand.
ACCCAACCGGGCTGGGGGTAAATCTGGGCCAGCTCCTTTTGCGCCATGGCGACTGTGCGGCCGCTGGGGTCGAACACGATGCTGCGGGAGCTGGAGGTGCCTTGGTCGAGGGCGAGCAGGTAGGTCATGGCAATCAGGGGTTCAAAAAATCAAGACTGACGAATCAGGGTAGCGCCACGTCCAGACGCACTTGGGCGTCGGCCAGCAGGGTGGCAAAGGGGTCGGGCGGTGGGGCGTCGGTGAATAGCCGGTCGATCTGTGACAGCGTGGCCACCTCCACCATGGCGGGGCGGTTGAATTTGCTGATGTCGGCCGCCAGCCAGACTTCGCGCGCATGCGAAATGATGGTTTGCGCCACTTTCACCTCTCGGTAGTCGTAGTCGCGCAACGTGCCATCGGCCTCGATGCCCGAGATGCCGATGAGCGCCAGGTCCACCTTGAACTGGCGAATGAAGTCCACCGCCGCTTCACCCACGATGCCTTGGTCGCGCCCGCGCACCACACCGCCCACCACGATGACTTCGCACTTCGGGTTGGTGCTCAGGATGCTGGCCACGTTCAGGTTGTTGGTGATCACGCGCAGGCCGCTGTGGTGCAGCAGCGCGCGTGCAATGGCCTCGGTGGTGGTGCCGATGTTGAGGATCAGCGAGCAGTCATTGGGCACCACAGCCGCCACTGCGCGCGCAATGCGCGATTTGCCTTCGGCGTTCAGGCTTTCGCGCTGCTGGTGGGCAATGTTCTCGGTGGTGGAGCTGGGCACCCGCACCCCACCGTGGAAGCGCGCCAGCATGCCCTCGTCAGCCAGGCGCTGCACATCGCGCCGCACGGTCTGCAGGGTCACACCCAAGGTCTCCGCCAATTGCTCCACGGTGACAGAGCCTTGGGCCTGGACGACGGAGAGCAGGGTGAGTTGTCGGGGGTTGGGTTGCATGGTGTGTTTTTACCCCGAATCGCCGGGACGGCCAGACTGTAAAACGAATCAAAAGGAATATTTATAGGGTTAATACCAAGATAAAACGAATCGAAACGAACAATAATTCTCGAATTCGAAAATCATCCCGGTTCTCTATGCAACAAGAAAAGGTGGCGTGATGCAGTTGACTCTGGAAGGCATCAGCAAAAAAGTGGGGCCGCAGACCTGGCTGTATGACATGAGCCTGGCACCGCGCAGTGGTGCGGTGACGGTGCTGCTAGGGGCTACCCAGGCTGGGAAGACCAGCCTGATGCGCATCATGGCGGGGCTGGATGCGCCCAGCGCCGGCCAGGTGCGCGTGGATGGAGCAGATGTGACCGGCATGCCCGTGCGTGAACGCAACGTGGCCATGGTCTACCAGCAGTTCATCAATTACCCCTCGCTCAAGGTGCGCGACAACATTGCCTCGCCGCTGAAGCTGCGCGGCGAAAAAAATGTGGACCAGCGCGTGCGCGAACTGGCTACCAAGCTGCACATCGAGATGTTTCTGGACCGCTACCCCGCCGAACTGTCGGGCGGCCAGCAGCAGCGCGTGGCCCTGGCCCGTGCGCTGGCCAAGGGCGCACCACTGATGCTGCTGGACGAGCCACTGGTGAATTTGGACTACAAGTTGCGCGAAGAATTGCGCGACGAACTGACGGCCCTGTTTGCTGCGGGTGATTCCACCGTGATCTACGCCACTACCGAACCCGGCGAAGCCCTGCTGCTGGGCGGCTACACCGCGGTGCTGGATGCGGGTGAGCTGCTGCAGTACGGCCCCACGGCCGAGGTGTTTCACGCGCCCCAATCGATTCGCGTAGCGCGTGCCTTCAGCGACCCCCCGATGAACTTGCTGGCCGCAAGTGTCGCGTCCACAGGCGTGCAATTGGCCAACGGACCACACATTGGATTGGCCCTACCACCTACCAAGTCGGCGACGCTGACGGTGGGCATGCGTGCCAGTGCGCTGCGGGTGCGTGCCCAAGAGGGTGATGTGGCCCTGGTGGGTACGGTGGAGCTGGCCGAGATCTCGGGCACTGACACTTTTGTGCACTTCGAGACGCCGCTGGGCGAACTGGTGGCGCAGTTGACCGGGGTGCACCACTTTGACCTGGGCCAGCCTTGCACTTTCTTCTTCAACCCCGCGCAGGTCTACGTATTCGATGCGCAGGGCATGTTGCTACTGGCCCCCGTGCGCGGCAAAGGACGCTGATATGGCACGCATAGAACTTGACTTGGCCCACGCCTACCGGGCCAACCCGCAGCAGGACAGCGACTACGCGCTGCTGCCGCTGAAAATGACCTTTGAAGATGGCGGTGCCTACGCACTGCTGGGCCCTTCGGGCTGCGGCAAGACCACCCTGCTCAACATCATGTCGGGCCTGGTCACGCCTTCGCAAGGCACGGTGCTGTTTGACGGCCAGGATGTCACGCGTGCCACACCGCAGCAGCGCAATATCGCGCAGGTGTTCCAGTTCCCGGTGATCTACGACACCATGACCGTGGCCGAGAATCTGGCTTTCCCGCTGCGCAACCGCAAGATGCCGGCCGACCAGATCAAGAAGCGCGTGGGCGTGATTGCAGAGATGTTGGAGATGAGCGGCCAGCTCAACCAGCGCGCTGCCGGACTTGCCGCTGACGCCAAACAAAAGATCTCGCTGGGCCGTGGCCTGGTGCGCCCTGATGTGTCGGCCGTGCTGTTTGACGAGCCCCTCACGGTGATTGACCCGCACCTGAAATGGCAGCTGCGCCGCAAGCTCAAGCAGATCCACCATGAGCTCAAGCTCACGCTGATTTATGTGACCCACGACCAGGTGGAGGCCCTGACCTTTGCCGAGCAGGTGGTGGTGATGACGCGCGGCCGCGCCGTGCAGGTGGGCTCAGCGGCCGATTTGTTCGAGCGCCCCAGCCACACCTTTGTAGGCCACTTCATTGGTTCGCCAGGCATGAACTTTCTGCCCGGTCGCAATGCCGATGGTGACTTTCATACCGCCGGTGCCGTGGTGGCGCTGCCGCACTCCCGGCCGTTGGCCAATGGCGAATTCAAGCTGGGTGTGCGCCCCGAGTACGTCAGTGTGGCCGGTGCGAATGCTCCCGGCGCCCTGCCCATGACCGTGACCCAGGTGCAGGACGTGGGGACGCACGTGATCGTGAGCGCAGCGCGCGAAGGCCACACCATCAAAGCCCGCCTGGCGGCCGACGCCGCACAGATCTCCGCTGGTGACAGCGTGTGGCTGCAGGTGATGGGTGAACACACCTGCTTCTACCAAAACGAGGAGATCGTGGCATGAGCACCACCACTAAACCGGTCAACCAGCGCGCCTGGTTTTTGATTCTGCCCATGCTGATTTGCGTGGCCTTCTCGGCCATCGTGCCGCTGATGGTGGTGGTGAACTATTCGGTGCAAGACATCATCTCGCCCGAGCGCCGCGTGTTTGTGGGCACCGAGTGGTTCGCAGCCATCATGCGTGACGAAGAGCTGCACGGTGCGCTGCTGCGCCAGATCACCTATTCGTTTGCGGTGCTGGCGGTCGAGCTGCCTCTGGGCATTCTTCTGGCGCTGTCCATGCCGGCCCAGGGCTGGAAGTCGTCCGCCGTGCTGGTGATTGTGTCGCTCTCACTGCTGATTCCCTGGAACGTGGTGGGCACCATCTGGCAAATTTTTGGCCGTACCGACATCGGGCTGATGGGCGCTGCCTTGCAAGGCCTTGGCATTGAATACAGCTACACCGGCAATGCGGCGCATGCGTGGCTCACGGTGTTGCTCATGGACGTATGGCACTGGACGCCCCTGGTAGCGCTGCTGGGCTATGCAGGGCTGCGCTCCATCCCCGATGCGTATTACCAGGCTGCCAGCATTGATGGTGCCAGCAAGCTGGATGTGTTTCGCTATGTGCAGCTGCCCAAGATGCGTGGTGTGCTGATGATTGCGGTGCTGCTGCGCTTCATGGACAGCTTCATGATTTATACAGAGCCTTTTGTGCTCACGGGCGGTGGACCAGGCAACTCAACCACCTTCTTGTCACAGTTCCTCACACAAAAGGCCGTGGGTCAGTTTGACCTGGGACCCGCCGCCGCGTTCTCGCTGATCTATTTCCTGATCATCTTGTTGATGTGCTTTATTTTGTACAACTGGATGCAGCGCGTCGGCACCCAGGCTAAGGAGGGTGGCCATGACTAAACCCAAGTTTCAAAAGCGCTCGCTGTTCATGCTGGCGTACATCGTGTTTGCCCTGCTGCCCATCTACTGGATGGTCAACATGTCGTTCAAGACGAACAACGAGATCCTAGCGGGCTTCACACTGTTCCCGGATCACTTTACCTGGGACAACTACAAGACCATCCTGACGGACCCGGCCTGGTATTCGGGCTACATCAACAGCCTGATCTATGTGGGCATCAACACCGTCATTTCCTTGACCGTGGCCTTACCCGCAGCCTACGCGTTTTCGCGCTACAGCTTTCTTGGTGACAAGCATGTGTTCTTCTGGTTGCTGACCAACCGCATGACGCCGCCCGCGGTGTTTCTGCTGCCATTCTTCCAGCTCTACACCTCGGTGGGATTGATGGATACGCACATTGCGGTAGCGCTGGTGCACCTGTTGTTCAACGTGCCGTTGGCGGTGTGGATTCTGGAAGGTTTCATGAGTGGCATCCCGCGCGAAATTGACGAGACCGCCTACATCGACGGCTATTCGTTTCCGCGCTTCTTCATCCGCATTTACATCCCGCTGATCAAGGCCGGTGTGGGCGTGGCGGCGTTCTTCTGCTTCATGTTCAGCTGGGTGGAGCTGCTATTGGCACGCACCTTGACTAGCGTGAACGCCAAGCCGATTGCCGCGACCATGACCCGTACCGTCTCGGCATCGGGCATGGACTGGGCCACGCTGGCGGCGGCCGGCGTGCTGACCATCGTGCCAGGTGCCATCGTTATCTGGTTTGTTCGCAACTACATCGCGAAGGGTTTCGCGATGGGCCGTGTTTGAGAGGACCGCACGATGTTTGATTGGATGGCTTGGACCACGCCGGTGGCCGTATTTTTCTGCTGCATCGCACTGATGCTGGTGGGCATGACCGTGTGGGAAATCAAATCGCCCACCATTTCTCGCAAGGGTTTCCTGCCCATGGAGACCACGCGCGGCGACCGTCTGTTTGTCGGGCTGCTGAGTGCGGCCTATGTGAATCTGGCGTTTGTGGGCATCAGCGGACGCCTGGTCGAGTGGATGGGCCTGGAGTCCGAGCCCTCGATCTGGATCAGCTTTGTGCTCTCCATGGCCTTGTTGGGGCTGGTGATGCGCAAGGGCTGACCTCTCTTTTCAAAGGTTCGGCTTATCTCCCCTGGGGCCGCGCCATTCTTTCAAACAGGGGTTAATCAGACCGAGGAGATTGACAATGAAATTGAGATATTCCGTATTGGCCGTCGCCATGGCGTGCGCCGTGGGAACCCAAGGGTGGGCGGATGAAGCGGCTGCCAAGAAATGGATCGACAGCGAGTTCCAGCCTTCCACCTTGAGCAAGGACCAGCAGGCTGCGGAGCTGAAGTGGTTCATCGAAGCGGCCAAGAAGCTGCAGGCCAAGGGCGTGAAGGAAATTTCCGTGGTGTCCGAGACCATCTCCACCCACGAATACGAATCCAAGACACTGGCCAAGGCCTTTGAAGAAATCACCGGCATCAAGGTCAAGCACGACCTGATCGGTGAAGGCGACGTGGTGGAAAAGCTGCAAACCTCCATGCAATCCGGCAAGTCCATTTATGACGGCTGGATCACCGACTCCGATCTGATCGGTACCCACTACCGCTACGGCAAGATCATGAATCTGACCGACTACATGGCGGGTTCTGGCAAAGAGTGGACCAACCCCGGTTTGGATATCAAGGATTTCATCGGCACCAGTTTCACCACCGGTCCCGACAAGAAGCTGTACCAACTGCCCGACCAACAGTTCGCCAACCTGTACTGGTTCCGTGCTGATTTGTTCGAGAAACCCGAGCTGAAAGCCAAGTTCAAGGCCAAGTACGGCTACGAGTTGGGCGTGCCCTTGAACTGGAGTGCCTACGAAGACATCGCCGCGTTCTTCAGCGAAGACGTCAAGACCATCGACGGCAAGCCTATCTATGGCCACATGGACTACGGCAAGAAAGATCCTTCCCTGGGCTGGCGCTTCACCGACGCATGGTTGTCCATGGCCGGTACGGCTGACGTGGGCATTCCCAACGGCAAGCCTGTGGACGAGTGGGGCATTCGCGCTTCCGCTGACGGCTGCACACCACAAGGCGCGTCCGTGTCTCGCGGCGGTGCGACCAACTCGCCAGCCGCCGTGTACGCATTGACCAAGTACATCGACTGGATGAAGAAGTACTCGCCCAAGGAAGCCATTGGCATGACCTTCGGCGAAGCCGGCCCCGTGCCTGCGCAAGGCCAGATCGCCCAGCAAATCTTCTGGTACACCGCCTTCACCGCCGACATGATCAAGCCCGGCTTGCCTGTGGTGAATGCCGACGGCACACCCAAGTGGCGCATGGCCCCCGGACCTAACGGCCCGTACTGGAAGCAAGGCATGCAAAACGGCTACCAGGACGTGGGTTCCTGGACGTTCTTCAAGGACCACGATGCCAACAAGGTAGCCGCTGCCTGGTTATACGCCCAGTTCGTGACCGCCAAGACCACGTCGCTGAAGAAGACCACCGTGGGCCTGACGCCTATCCGCGAGTCCGACATTCAGTCCAAGGCCATGACCGACATGGCACCCAAGCTCGGTGGCCTGGTGGAGTTCTACCGCAGCCCTGCGCGCGTGGCATGGACCCCCACCGGCACCAACGTGCCGGATTACCCCAAGTTGGCCCAGCTCTGGTGGAAGAACGTGGCTGTTGCGGTGACCGGTGAGAAGACCCCGCAAGCAGCCATGGACAACCTGGCCGAAGAGATGGACGGCGTGATGGGCCGCCTGGAGCGCTCTGGCATGGCCGTGTGCCCACCCAAACTCAACCCCAAGAGCAGCCCCGACAAGTGGCTGAGCGACAAGGGTGCGCCATGGAAGAAGCTGGCCAACGAGAAGCCTAAGGGTGAGACCATTGCGTACGACACTTTGTTGAACGCATGGAAAAACGGCAAGGTTCGCTAATTCGCGAGCAGTAGAGTAACGGCCATGCAGGAACTTCCTGCATGGCCGTTGTTCACAAGGTTCTTTCAGCGGGTTCTGGGTGCTGTGCCCGCCCGCTGTCCATTTAAAAGATATTTATGGCCATTGACGCGCCCCCTCTCCCCACCCTGCGTGAAGACCTGATTGCGCGCTTGGCGCAAGACCGCACGTATGACATTGCTGTCGTCGGCGGCGGTGCCACCGGTCTGGGTGTAGCGCTGGATGCCGCGGCGCGCGGCTTCAGTGTGGTGCTGATCGATTCGCATGATTTTGCCAAGGGCACTTCATCGCGGGCGACCAAACTGGTGCATGGTGGCGTGCGCTATCTGGCCCAAGGCAATATTTCCCTGGTGCGCGAGGCGCTGCATGAGCGCACCACCTTGCTGAACAATGCCCCGCATCTGGCGCAACCGCTACCCTTTGTGATGCCCTCCTACCAATGGTGGGAGACCCCGTTTTATGGGGCCGGACTGGTGGCCTATGACGCCCTGGCGGGCAAGGCTGGTTTGGGCAAGACCCAGTTTCTCGGGCGTGATGCCACCCTCAAGCTGTTGCCCACCGCCCGTGCCCAGGGCCTTAAGGGTGGTGTGAAGTACTGGGACGGACAGTTCAACGACGCCCGCCTGGCCCTGGCCCTGGCGCGCACGGCGGCTACCAAAGGCGCGCTGCTGGTGAACTACTGCCGGGCGGCGGACCTTCTCTATATAGATAACAAGGTGCAGGGTGTCTTGTGCGAAGACACGCTGACTGGCAAGCAATACCCGGTGAAAGCGCACTGCGTGGTCAATGCCACAGGCGTGTGGGTCGATGAGCTGCGGCAAAAAGACGGGGATGCCAATGCAGGAGACGGCCGCAAGCCCACCAAGCCCATGGTGGCGCCCAGCCAGGGCGTCCACATCGTGGTGGACCGTGAGTTTCTGGGCGGTGACACCGCGCTCATGGTGCCTAAAACTGCCGATGGCCGGGTGCTGTTTGCGGTGCCGTGGCTGGGCAAGGTCATCCTGGGTACCACGGATACACCGCGCCATGACCTGGCGCGCGAGCCACTGGCCTTTGAGGAAGAAATTGAGTTCATCCTGACCGAATCGGCACGCTACCTGCGCCGAGCGCCCACACGGGCGGATGTCAAAAGCATCTGGGTGGGTTTGCGGCCTTTGGTTAAACCTCAAGATGACGAAGGTAACAATACCAAGGGCATCAGCCGGGAGCACACCGTGCTGGTGAGCCGCAGCGGGCTGGTCACGGTGACTGGTGGCAAATGGACCACCTACCGGGCCATGGCCGAGGACGTGCTCGAGAAATGTGCAGAAAAGCAGCTGCTACCCCCGCGTCCGCAGGGCGCGACGGTGCGTCTGAAGCTGGTAGGGGCCACGAAGGGCGGGTCGGCCGTGCAGTCCATTTGTTTGCCCCCAGGGCTGCCTAGCTACGGTGACGAGCAAAGCGTAGTGGCCCGCATGCCAGGGGCCAGCGTCGAGCTAGCGCCGGGGTTGACCGAGGGCATGGTGCGCTTTGCCGCCCGCTATGAATATGCGTTGACCGTGGAAGATGTGCTGGCCCGCCGCTCGCGCCTGCTCTTCCTCGATGCAGCCCTGGCAAGCTCTCTGGCGCCGCGGGTTGCCGAAATCCTTGCGGAAGAGACCGGCTTGCCGCCTCAGGAGGCAGAATTTAAGGCGTTGGCACAACAATATTTGTTGATTGCGCCTTAAAAGGTGTTGACAGTCCATAGAACAGGGGGCACAATCGTGGGCTTCGCTTGAAAAAGTATGAAGGTTCTGCCCAAATGAATGCAGCATGAGTGGTTTGTGCTGCAAACAGCGGGCCCAAGACTGACTGGACGAGGGTGTTTGCCGTAGTGGTAAATGCAATCTCTGGTGCAAGTTGGGAATATTGAAATGATCCAAACTGAATCTCGATTGGAAGTCGCCGACAACACCGGCGCTAAGTCCGTCCTTTGCATCAAGGTGCTGGGTGGTTCTAAGCGTCGCTATGCAAGCGTTGGCGACATCATCAAAGTTAGCATCAAAGAAGCCGCTCCCCGTGGCCGCGTCAAAAAAGGCGAGGTTTACAGTGCTGTGGTCGTTCGTACTGCCAAGGGCATCCGCCGTGGCGACGGTTCTTTGGTGAAATTCGACGGCAACGCAGCAGTGTTGCTCAATGCCAAGCTGGAGCCCATTGGCACCCGCATCTTTGGACCAGTGACGCGCGAGCTGCGCACTGAAAAGTTCATGAAGATCGTGTCCTTGGCTCCTGAAGTTTTGTAAGGACCCGCCATGAACAAGATTCGCAAAGGCGATCAAATCATCGTTATCGCAGGTCGCGATAAGGGCAAGCGCGGAGTTATCTCCCTGCGTAAAGACGACTCTCACGTAGTTGTCGATGGTATTAACTTGGTGAAGAAGCACACCAAGCCAAACCCCATGAAGGGCACAACCGGCGGCATCGTTGAAAAGACCATGCCTATTCACCAATCCAACGTGGCTATTTTCAATGCCGCGACTGGCAAGGCTGACCGTGTTGGTATCAAGGTGCTGGCTGACGGCAAACGCGTTCGCGTTTACAAGTCCAGCGGCGAAGAAATCAAGGTGGCATAACCATGGCACGTCTCCAACAACACTACCGTGAAAAAGTGGCAGCTGAGCTGACAACCAAGTTTGGTTACACCTCGCCCATGCAAGTGCCTCGTCTGACCAAAATCACCCTGAACATGGGTGTGAGCGAAGCCGTTGCTGACAAGAAGGTCATGGACAACGCTGTGAGCGACTTGACGAAGATTGCGGGCCAAAAGCCTGTGGTGACCAAGTCCAAGAAGGCGATTGCCGGCTTTAAGATCCGTGAAGGCCAAGCGATTGGTTGCATGGTGACTTTGCGTGGCGTTCAGATGTATGAATTCCTGGATCGTTTTGTGACCGTGGCTCTGCCTCGTGTACGTGACTTCCGCGGTATTTCTGGTCGCGCGTTCGATGGTCGTGGCAACTACAACATCGGCGTGAAAGAACAGATCATTTTCCCTGAGATTGAATATGACAAGGTTGATGCCTTGCGTGGCCTCAATATCAGCATCACCACAACGGCCAAGACCGACGAAGAGTGCAAGGCACTGCTCGCTGGCTTCCGTTTCCCTTTCAAGAATTGAGGTGACCTGTGGCTAAGATGGCATTAATCGAACGCGAAAACAAGCGTGACAAGTTGGCAGCCAAGTACGCGAAGAAATACGCGGAATTCAAGGCTATCGCTGGTGACGTGAAGCGCACTGATGAAGAGCGCGCTGCAGCCCGTTTGGGTCTGCAAAAGTTGCCTCGCAACGCAAACCCCACGCGCCAACGTAACCGTTGTGCGATCACGGGTCGTCCCCGTGGAACGTTCCAGCACTTCGGTCTGGCCCGTGCAAAGATTCGTGAAATGGCTTTTGCTGGTGAGATCCCCGGCATTGTCAAAGCCAGCTGGTAAGCGATAGGAGAACAAAACATGAGCATGAGTGATCCCATCGCCGACCTGTTGACACGCATCCGCAATGCGCAAATGGTTGCCAAGACGACTGTCTCGGTACCTTCTTCCAAAGTGAAGATTGCTATTGCCCAAGTGTTGAAAGACGAAGGCTATATTGACGGCTTCAAAGTTTCTACCGAAAGTGGAAAGTCTGAACTCCAAATCGCCTTGAAATATTACGCCGGTCGCCCCGTGATTGAGCGTATCGAGCGCGTTAGCCGCCCTGGCCTGCGTGTATACCGTGGTAGCGAAGCAATTCCTCAAGTCCAAAACGGCTTGGGTGTTGCCATCGTGACCACCCCCAAGGGTGTTATGACTGATCGCAAAGCGCGTGCCTCCGGTGTCGGTGGCGAAGTGCTGTGCTACGTCGCTTAACGCTGCATTGAGGAGTAATAAACAATGTCCCGTGTAGGCAAACTTCCTGTCACCATTCCTGCAGGTGTCGAGGTATCCATCAAGGCTGATCAAATCAGCGTGAAGGGTACTGGCGGCTCCTTGCACTTGGCTCAAAACAGCCTGGTGAAAATCGCTAACGACGCTGGCAAGCTGAGCTTTCAGCCTGCCAACGAATCCCGTGAAGCTGACGCAATGACTGGCACGATTCGCCAGTTGGTCAACAACATGGTGGTTGGTGTGACCAAAGGCTTTGAGCGCAAGCTGAGCTTGGTTGGTGTGGGTTACAAGGCGCAAGCCACTGGTGCCAAGTTGAACTTGGCGGTGGGTTACTCCCATCCTGTGAACGTGGATATGCCTGCTGGCATTACCGTGGCCACTCCCACCCCAACTGAAATCTTGATCAAAGGTGCTGATCGCCAACGTGTTGGTCAGATCGCCGCTGAGATTCGTGCGATTCGTCCCCCAGAGCCTTACAAGGGCAAGGGCATCCGTTATGCGGATGAGAAGATCACGATCAAAGAAACCAAGAAGAAATAAGGAGCTGCAACATGTTGACCAAAAAAGAGCAGCGTCTTCGCAGAGCCCGTCAGACTCGCATTCGCATTGCTACGCAAGGCGTTGCACGTTTGACCGTGACACGCACCAACCTTCACATCTACGCCAGCGTTATCTCTGGCGACGGCGGCAAGGTCTTGGCAAGCGCCTCCACTGCAGAAGCAGAAGTGCGCAAGTCCTTGGGTGCTAGTGGCAAAGGCGGCAACGTTGCCGCGGCCCAAATCATTGGCAAGCGTGTGGCTGAAAAAGCCAAAGCCGCTGGTGTGGAAAAAGTTGCGTTTGACCGCGCAGGTTTTGCCTACCACGGACGCGTCAAGGCGTTGGCTGATGCCGCGCGTGAAGCTGGCTTGCAGTTCTAAGCAGATCGGAAATAAAGATGGCTAAAGTTCAAGCAAAAATGCAAGGTAAGGCCGAGGGTCCTGAGGACGGTCTGCGCGAAAAAATGATCGCGATTAATCGCGTCACCAAAGTGGTGAAGGGCGGCCGTATTCTCGGTTTCGCAGCCTTGACCGTAGTGGGTGATGGCGATGGTCGCATCGGCATGGGCAAAGGCAAATCCAAGGAAGTGCCTGCAGCAGTTCAAAAAGCGATGGAAGAAGCCCGTCGCAACATGCTCAAGGTTTCGTTGAAAAACGGAACCATTCACCACAAGGTGATGGGCCACCACGGTGCAGCCAGCGTCATGATGGCGCCAGCTCCCAAGGGTACCGGCATTATTGCGGGCGGCCCTATGCGCGCAGTTTTTGAGGTGATTGGTATCACTGATATCGTGGCCAAGAGCCACGGATCCAGCAATCCTTACAACATGGTTCGTGCCACGTTGGATGCCCTGTCTGTGTCTACGACACCGTCTCAGGTCGCAGCCAAGCGCGGCAAGACCGTTGAAGAACTCTTCGCTTAATCGAGGATTTCAAGATGACAACACAACAAACCGTGAAAATCCAATTGGTGCGTAGCCCCATTGGAACCAAAGAATCGCATCGCGCCACTGTGCGTGGTCTGGGTCTGCGCAAGCTCAACAGCACCAGTGAGTTGCAAGACACACCGGCTGTGCGCGGAATGATCAACAAGATCAGCTACCTGATCAAAGTGCTCTAAGAGGTTGATGATGGAACTCAATAACATCAAGCCCGCTGACGGTGCTAAGCACGCGAAGCGTCGCGTGGGTCGTGGTATCGGTTCTGGCCTGGGCAAAACTGCTGGCCGTGGACACAAAGGTCAGAAGTCCCGTTCGGGTGGCTACCACAAGGTCGGTTTTGAAGGCGGACAGATGCCTATGCATCGTCGTTTGCCCAAGCGCGGTTTCAAATCGCACTTGCTGAAGTTCAATGCTGAAATCACTTTGACAGCACTGGAAGCTCTGGGTTTGGCAGAAGTCGATCTGTTGACTCTTAAGCAAGCCGGTGCCGTGGGCGAAATCGCCAAAGTGGTGAAAGTTATCAACACCGGAGCTATTGCTAAGGCAGTCAAGCTCACCGGTATTGGTGCAACAGCCGGTGCCAAGGCAGCTATTGAAGCTGCTGGTGGTAGCGTAGCTTAAGTTTTGCGAAGCGAAAGTTAGCACGTGGCAACAAACGCGGCTCAAACAGCAAAGACAGGTAAGTTCGGCGATCTGCGTCGCCGACTTGTGTTCTTGCTGCTCGCTTTGGTGGTGTACCGTTTGGGTGCGCACATCCCGGTGCCTGGCATTGATCCTGCTCAGCTGCAACAGCTGTTCAAAGGTCAGCAAGGCGGCATATTGAGTTTGTTCAATATGTTCTCGGGCGGTGCACTCTCTCGCTTCACGATTTTTGCGCTGGGAATCATGCCGTACATCTCGGCATCGATCATCATGCAGTTGCTCGGTTACGTGCTGCCTGCATTTGAACAGCTGAAAAAAGAAGGTGAAGCTGGGCGTCGTAAGATTACCCAATACACCCGCTATGGCACACTGGGTCTGGCGCTGTTTCAATCGCTGGGCATTGCTATGGCGCTGGAAGCATCGGCTGGTTTGGTGATTGGGCCTGGATTTGGCTTTCGCATGACCACCGTGGTCACGTTGACCGCAGGAACCATGTTTCTGATGTGGTTGGGTGAGCAAATTACCGAGCGTGGTTTGGGCAACGGGATTTCGATCCTGATCTTCGGTGGTATCGCCGCTGGATTGCCGAATGCGGTTGGTGGCTTGCTGGAGCTGGTGCGTACCGGATCCATGAGCATCATCGTGGCCTTGCTGGTGGTGGTCTTGATTGCATTGGTCACTTACTTTGTGGTGTTTGTCGAGCGCGGTCAGCGCAAGATTCTTGTGAATTACGCCAGGCGCCAAGTAGGTAACAAGGTCTATGGTGGCCAGTCTTCGCACTTGCCTCTGAAGTTGAACATGGCAGGTGTGATCCCTCCCATCTTTGCTTCGTCGATCATTCTGTTGCCTGCAACGGTTGCAAATTGGTTCAGCTCTGGTGAGTCGATGCGCTGGTTGAAAGATATCGCCAGCACCTTGAGTCCTGGACAGCCTGTGTATGTGATGCTGTACGCCGCTGCGATTGTGTTCTTCTGCTTCTTCTACACGGCACTGGTATTCAACAGCCGCGAGACTGCAGACAACTTGAAAAAGAGTGGTGCTTTCATCCCCGGGATTCGTCCTGGTGACCAGACGGCCAAATACATCGATAAAATACTGCTCCGCCTGACGTTGGCTGGTGCGATTTACATCACGTTTGTATGTCTCTTGCCCGAGTTTTTGATCTTGAAGTACAACGTCCCGTTTTACTTCGGTGGCACGTCGCTGTTGATTATTGTGGTGGTGACCATGGATTTCATGGCACAAGTTCAGAACTACATGATGTCGCAGCAATACGAGTCACTGCTGAAGAAGGCAAACTTCAAGGCTTCTTGAAGAGAGATGAAGTCGTACGATTAATGTCGTACGTACATGGTGTTTAGAACGAAAGTAACAGCGCATGTTCCGCGCGATTCAAAGTCGGAACGGGGCGAAGAGTTTTAGGAGAGAAATATGAAAGTTTCGGCTTCGGTCAAGAAAATTTGCCGTAACTGCAAAATTATCCGTCGCAAGGGCGTTGTGCGTGTGATCTGTACAGATCCACGTCACAAGCAGCGTCAGGGTTAATTGCAAGAGTTTTAGAGGACGAAAATGGCACGTATCGCTGGCATCAACATTCCGCCGCATCAGCATTCCGAAATTGGCTTGACAGCTATTTTTGGCATCGGTCGCACCCGCGCACGCAAAATTTGCGAAGCTTGTGGCATCGCTTACTCCAAGAAGGTCAAAGACTTGACCGATGGAGACCTGGAAAAAATTCGCGACCAAATCGCGCAATTTACAATCGAAGGTGATTTGCGTCGCGAGACAACCATGAACATCAAGCGTTTGATGGACATTGGCTGCTACCGTGGCTTCCGTCATCGCCGCGGTTTGCCTATGCGCGGTCAGCGCACACGCACCAACGCCCGCACTCGCAAAGGCCCACGTAAGGCTGCTGCGTCCTTGAAGAAATAATAGGGATTGAGATACCACTATGGCAAAAGCTCCCGCCAATAACGCAGCACAACGTGTGCGCAAGAAAGTCCGCAAAAATGTTGCGGACGGTATTGCACACGTGCATGCGTCGTTCAACAACACCATCATTACCATCACCGATCGCCAAGGCAATGCGTTGTCTTGGGCTTCTTCCGGTGGTCAAGGTTTCAAGGGTTCGCGTAAATCCACTCCGTTTGCTGCTCAAGTAGCATCCGAAGTGGCCGGCCGCGCAGCTCTGGAACAAGGTATCAAGAACCTCGACGTCGAGATCAAGGGCCCCGGTCCTGGTCGCGAATCATCGGTTCGTGCCTTGGCAGCACTGGGCATCCGCATCAATATGATTGCTGATGTGACTCCCGTGCCGCACAACGGTTGCCGCCCTCAAAAGCGCCGCCGTATCTAAGTTCTTAACAAGCCCACCGCCGTCAACTTTCGTTGACGGCTCCCGCATTTCTGTGCGGCAGATGACATAAAAGGAAGTTCAAGTGGCACGCTATCTAGGCCCCAAGGCCAAACTCTCCCGCCGCGAAGGCACGGACCTGTTCCTGAAGAGCGCTCGTCGTTCTATCGCTGACAAGGCCAAATTTGATTCCAAACCCGGTCAACATGGCCGCACTTCTGGCGCACGCACTTCCGATTACGGTCTGCAACTGCGTGAAAAGCAGAAGGTCAAACGCATGTACGGCGTGTTGGAGCGTCAGTTCCGCCGTTACTTTGCTGAAGCCGACCGCCGTAAAGGCAACACCGGCGCCAATTTGATGTTCTTGCTGGAATCCCGTCTGGACAATGTGGTGTACCGCATGGGTTTTGGCTCCACACGTGCTGAAGCACGTCAGCTGGTGTCCCACAAAGCGATCACCGTGAACGGCGCCCCCGTGAACATTCCCTCGTACATGGTCAAGGCCGGTGACGTAGTGGGTGTGCGCGACAAGTCCAAGAAGCAGAACCGCATTGTCGAAGCTCTGCAATTGGCACAACAAGTTGGCATGCCAGCTTGGGTGGACGTGAGCATTGACAAAGCTGAAGGTACCTTTAAGTCGGTTCCTGACCGTGACCAATTCGGTGCTGACATCAACGAATCGTTGATCGTCGAACTGTACTCACGCTAATTACAACTGTCGTTGAAATCGTTCCTATATCGCGGGGCACCGCGATATAGGTGCTTCACCAGCCTTACTGACGTAACGAGTCGGGGGTATTGAGAGGAAGTTGCATGCAAAATAATTTGCTGAAGCCCAAGTCCATCAGTGTTGAACAGATCGGTGTAAACCGCGCCAAAGTCGCTCTCGAGCCATTTGAACGTGGCTACGGACACACTCTGGGCAACGCTTTGCGTCGCGTGTTGTTGTCGTCCATGCCTGGATTTGCAGCCACCGAGGTGACGATTGCGGGCGTTCTGCATGAGTACTCGTCGATTGACGGTGTGCAAGAAGATGTGGTCAACATTCTGCTGAATCTGAAGGGTGTGGTTTTCAAACTGCACAACCGTGAAGAAGTGACGTTGAGCCTGCGCAAGGACGTTGAAGGTCTGGTGACGGCCGCCGACATTCAAACGCCCCACGATGTGGAAATCATCAACCCTGACCACGTAATTGCCAATTTGTCGCACGGGGGCAAGCTGGACATGCAAATCAAGGTTGAAAAAGGTCGTGGCTATGTGCCTGGCAGCATGCGCCGTTATGCTGATGAGCCGAACAAGTCCATTGGACGCATCGTTCTGGATGCTTCGTTCTCCCCAGTGAAGCGCGTGAGCTACACCGTGGAAAGCGCGCGCGTTGAACAGCGTACCGACCTGGACAAGCTGGTCGTCGAGATCGAAACCAATGGTGCCGTGTCTGCAGAAGACGCAGTGCGCGCGTCGGCCAAGATCTTGGTGGAACAGTTGGCTGTGTTCGCACAGTTGGAAGGCAGCGAATTGGCTGCGTTCGATTCTCCTGCACCACGTGGCAACACGCAGTTCGATCCAATCTTGCTGCGTCCGGTGGACGAGCTGGAATTGACCGTGCGTTCCGCCAACTGCCTGAAAGCAGAAAACATCTATTACATCGGTGACCTGATTCAGCGCACCGAGAACGAGCTGCTGAAGACCCCTAACCTGGGTCGTAAGTCGCTCAATGAAATCAAGGAAGTGTTGGCCTCTCGCGGTTTGACACTGGGAATGAAGCTAGAAAGCTGGCCTCCTGCCTCCCTGGAAAAGCGCTGATAAGCGCTTTCACCAAAAGCGTTAATTTGAATTGAACCCCGCAGGGGTTCCGTGCCACGGGCAGTACCTGATCCGGCTGCCTGTCTAAAAACTGAAGGAAAACTACCATGCGTCACGGACACGGACTACGTAAACTCAACCGCACAAGCTCTCACCGCTTGGCAATGCTGCGCAATATGATGAACTCGTTGATCGAACACGAAGTCATCAAAACCACGGTCCCCAAGGCCAAGGAACTGCGCCGTGTTGTGGAACCCATGATCACTTTGGCCAAAGAAGCCACTGTGGCCAATCGCCGTCTGGCATTTGACCGTTTGCGTGACCGCGACAGCGTGACCAAGCTGTTCGACGTGCTCGGTCCCCGTTTCAAAGCCCGTCCAGGCGGCTATACCCGCATTCTGAAGATGGGTTACCGCGTGGGTGACAATGCGCCCATGGCTTTGGTCGAGTTGGTGGACCGTGGTGAAGAAGTTGTTGAAACTTCTGCCGCAGTCGAAGCTTAATAGGTTATAATTTAAGTCTTGTCGCGGAGTGGAGCAGCCTGGTAGCTCGTTGGGCTCATAACCCAAAGGTCGTTAGTTCAAATCTAGCCTCCGCAACCAATACAGCAAGCAGCTAATGTTTGCAGCAAACGCCCACTGATGTGGGCGTTTCGCTTTGTGCGACGCCTTTCGCGGGCCACCTGTTGTTGCACGTACTTTCTTCATGTCCCCCTTCTTCTGAATACGCCATGCACATCGTTGTCAATGAAGCCCTGAAAGCCTATATCGATCCGCTGACACCGGAAGAGTATGCGGCGCTGGAGCGCAGCATTTTGGCGGAAGGCTGTCGCGACGCGCTCGTACTGTGGGGTGACGTGCTGGTGGACGGGCACAACCGCTACGGCATTTGCCAGAAACACGGATTGCCCTTCCAGACCTTGCAAAGCAGCCTGTTCCAATCCATGGACGATGTGCACCTCTGGATGATCGATCAGCACTTGGGCCGGCGCAGTGTGTCGGGTTTTCAGCGCGGTGTGTTGGCCTTGCGCAAGCGCGAAATCATCTCTGAGCGCCGCGTCCGCGCATTGGCTGCGGTGTCTGACGCTGATGCGGCGACGAACGAAGGCGCTGTCAGCACTAGCACCGCGCCGCCGGAGCCGCGCCAAAGCCGCGAAGACATTGCCAAGGCCGCCCGCCTGAGCAGCAACCAGGTGGTGATGATCGAAAAGATCCAGAAGCAGGCGGCGCCTGAATTGGTGGCTGCCGTGAAGTCGGGCACCATCTCCATCAACGCCGCCGCCGCTGTGGCCACCTTGCCGGCCGAAGAGCAGGTGGCTGCGGCCACTGCTGGCAAAGACCAGCTCAAGCAAGCCGCCAAGCGCGTGCGCGACGCCAAACGGGCTGCACGGGCCGATCTGTCGGCCGACGCCGATGCCAACCCGACCGACCCCCTGCAGACCTTGCAGCAGCGCGTGGCCGTGCTGGAGGCCGAAAACGCCGACCTGCGCCGGCAATTGGCGCAATTGCAGGGCACCTAAGCGCTAGTGCCCGATTTGCACAGGAACCACGACCGCGTGTGCGGGTGGTGGGCTGCATCACACTGGACGGCGCCTACCGCCCCGAGAAAACTGCAATACCAGCGTAGTTTTTCGATGGGATATTGCAATATGCTATATCAAAGAGTTCGGATTCTCGATTGCACAAGTCCCATTTAGCGGCGATATTGCACCAGTGTGAGATTGCAAAACCCAATAACAGGAGACAGCACATGAACAAGCGTCACTTCCTCCGCGTCACCGCCTTGGCCAGCCTCGCTCTGGTAGCCACCGTGGCCCTCGCGCAGGACAACACCTTCAAGATCGGTCTGATCCTGCCCATGACCGGCCAACAGGCCACCACCGGCCGCCAAATCGAAGCGGCGGCCAAGCTCTACATGGCGCAAAACGGCGACATGGTGGCCGGCAAAAAAGTCCAGCTCATCATCAAGGACGACACCAGCATCCCCGACGTGACCAAGCGCCTGGCGCAAGAGCTGGTGGTGAACGACAAGGTCAACGTGCTGGCTGGTATGGGCATCACGCCTTCCGCCCTGGCCACCGCCGCTATTGCCACCCAGTCCAAGACCCCGCTCGTGGTGATGGCCGCGGCCACCTCCAGCATCACCGAAGCCTCCCCCTATGTGGTGCGCACCAGCTTCACGCTGCCCCAGGCATCGGTGGCATTGGCCGACTGGGCGCCCAAGAACGGCATCAAAAAGGTGGTGACCTTGGTGTCGGATTACGGCCCCGGTATTGATGCAGAGAAGTTCTTCAAGGAACGCCTGACCTTCAATGGCGGGCAGGTGACCGAAGCCCTGCGTGTTCCCCTGCGCAACCCCGACTTCGCGCCCTTCCTGCAGAAGGTGCGTGACCTGAAGCCCGACGCGCTGTTTGTGTTTGTGCCGTCTGGTGCGGGCGCTGCGGTGATGAAGCAGTTCCTGGAGCGCGGCATGGACAAGGCCGGCATCAAGCTCATTGGCACCGGCGACGTGACCGATGACGACCAGTTGAACGACATGGGCGATGGTGCCTTGGGCGTGGTCACCTCGCACCACTATTCCACAGCCCACCCCTCGGCCGTGAACAAGAAGTTTGTCGAAGCTTTCCAGAAAGCCAACAACAACCTGCGCCCCAACTTCATGGCTGTGGGTGGCTACGACGGCATGCGCGTGATCTACGAAGCGCTCAAGGCCACCAAGGGCGCTGGCGGCGGTGACGCCTTGCTGGCCGCCATGAAGGGCCAAATTTTCGAGAGCCCGCGCGGCCCGATGTTCATCGACGCGCAAACCCGCGACGTGGTGCAAAACATCTATCTGCGCAAGGTCGAGAAGAAAGACGGCCAGCTCTACAACATCGAATTCGATGTGATCAAGGACGTGAAGGATCCGGGTAAAAACAAGTAACCCGGCACGCACTCCCAGGCAAAAAAGCGATGGCACTCCCCTCGCTTTTTTGTTGCCCGCGCGCTACCGTAATGCCTCGTTCTGCGAGAGATGGATTGGTAAATTTATGTTGACCCTGCTTTTTGACGGCATCGCCTACGGCATGCTGCTATTCATCCTGGCCGTAGGGCTGGCGGTGACCATGGGCCTGATGAACTTCATCAACTTGGCCCACGGTGCCTTTGCCATGGTGGGCGGCTACATCACCGTGCTGCTCATGCAGCGCCTCAATGTGCCCTTCCTGCTATGCCTGCCAGCGGCCTTTATCGGCGCTGCGTTGCTGGGCGCTGTGCTGGAGCGCACCTTGTACCGCCCGCTGTACCACAAGCCCCACCTGGACCAGGTGTTGTTCTCCATCGGCCTGACCTTCATGGCGGTGGCCGCAGTGGACTACTTTGTGGGCTCCACCCAGCAAATCCTGCAGCTGCCCGAATGGCTCAAGGGCCGCACCGAGCTGGGCGAGGGCGCCTGGATGCTGGGCATGGGCCACTATCGCCTCTTCATCATCGCCGTGTGCGCCGCGCTCACCGTCGCATTGCAATACATCCTCACCAAGACCCGCTTTGGCAGCCGTCTGCGCGCCTCAGTGGACGACCAGCGCGTGGCCGCTGGGTTGGGCATCAATGTGAACGTGGTGTTTCTCTCCACCTTTGCCGTGGGCTCCGGCCTGGCCGGTCTAGGTGGGGCGCTGGGCGCCGACGTGCTGGGCATGGACCCGACCTTTCCCCTCAAGTTCATGATTTACTTTTTGATCGTGGTCGCCGTGGGCGGCACCTCCAGCATCACGGGTCCCTTACTGGCAGCCCTGCTGCTGGGCATTGCCGATGTGGCGGGCAAGTACTACATCCCCAAACTGGGCGCCTTCATCGTCTACAGCCTGATGATTTTGATTCTGGTGTGGCGCCCGCAAGGCCTGTTTGTGCGCAAAGGGGGTAAGGCATGAGCGCCAACATCTTGCTGGCCACACGCCGCTGGCGTTGGTGGGAAGTCGTGCTGTGGGCTGCCGCCCTGGCCTCGCCTTGGCTGCTGTCCACCCACGCGCTCATCATCAACGAGATCGCCGTCGTGGCGCTGTTCGCACTCTCGCTCGACATCATCCTGGGTTACACCGGCATCGTCTCGCTGGGCCACGCCGCCTTCTTTGGCATGGGCGCCTACTCGGCGGCGCTGTTTGCCAAGCTGGTGATGCCCGACCCGCTGGTGGGGCTGGCCGTGGGCGTGGCCACCGCCACCGTGCTGGGCGCTGTGTGCAGCGTGACCATCCTGCGTGGCACCGACCTGACCCGGCTCATGGTCACCCTGGGTGTGGGCCTGATCCTCATGGAGCTGGCCAACAAGCTGGACTGGCTGACGGGTGGTGCCGACGGCCTGCAGGGCGTGGTTATGGGGCCGCTGTTGGGCCGCTTCGAGTTCGACCTGGCGGGCCAAACCGCCGCTTGGTACTCGCTCACCGTGCTGCTCGTCCTGTTTGTACTGGCGCGCCGTTTCGTGGGCTCGCCGTTTGGTGCCACGCTCAAGGCCATCCACGACAACCGCCTGCGCGCCATGGCCATCGGCATTCCCGTGTCGCAGCGCCTGGCCGTGGCCTACACGGTGGCAGCGGGTGCCGCTGGTGCGGCCGGCGCCTTGCTGGCGCAGACCTCGGGCTTTGCCTCGCTGGACGTGTTTGAGTTCCACCGCTCGGCCGATGTGATGCTGGTGCTGGTCATCGGCGGCGTGGGGTGGTTGTACGGTGGTGTGGCTGGCGCGCTGGTCTTCAAGCTGATGCAGGACTTCCTCTCCAACATCACCCCGCAGTACTGGACCTTCTGGATTGGCCTGTTCCTGGTGGTGCTGGTGCTGGTTGGGCGTGAACGCTTGGTGCGGCCTTGGACCTGGTTCTCCCGCAAGAAACCCTCCAGCGGAGGTCACGCATGAGCACGACGATGCAACACGACAACACGGCGAAGACGGTGCTTAGCGCCCAGGGCCTGGTCATGAAATTTGGCGGCATCACCGCCACCAACAACGTCACGCTGGACCTGAAGCAGGGTGCGCGCCACGCACTCATCGGCCCCAACGGTGCGGGCAAGACCACGCTGATCAACCTGCTGACCGGTGTGCTGCAGCCCACATCGGGCCAGATCATCCTGGAAGGCCAGGACATCACCACCCTGGCGCCGCACCAGCGTGTGCGCCGCGGCATGGTGCGCACCTTCCAGATCAACCAGCTGTTTGACACGCTGTCGCCCATGGAGACGCTGGTCATGGTGGTCAGCCAGCACCAAGGCCTGGGTGGCAAGTGGTGGCAGCCGCTGGGCGCATCCAAGCGCGTGACCGAGCGCTGCGAGCAGCTGCTGGAGCAGTTCCACCTGACCAGCGTGATGGCGCAGGAAACCCGGGTGCTGGCCTACGGCAAGCGCCGCCTGCTGGAGATTGCCATTGCACTGGCCTGCGAGCCCCGCGTGCTGCTGCTGGACGAACCCGTGGCCGGTGTGCCGGCCGGTGAGCGCGAAGAGCTGCTGCAAACCGTGGCGGCCCTGCCCGCCGATGTGTCCATCCTTTTGATTGAACATGACATGGATCTGGTCTTCAGCTTTGCCAAGCGCATGACGGTGCTGGTCAACGGCACGGTGCTCA
Organism: Rhodoferax sp. P1_F3; assembly: GCF_056405715.1. Classification (NCBI taxonomy): domain Bacteria; kingdom Pseudomonadati; phylum Pseudomonadota; class Betaproteobacteria; order Burkholderiales; family Comamonadaceae; genus Rhodoferax; species Rhodoferax sp. P1_F3. The sequence goes on from NZ_JBFUBO010000005.1 coordinate 119,742, forward strand.
CCGAGGGCGACCCGGAGCAGATTGCCAACGACCCGCAGGTCAAGGCGGTGTACCTGGGCCACGCCGAAGGTGAACTCGAAGGAGCCAGCCATGGTTGAGCTGCTTAAAGTCGAGAACCTGTCGGCTGGCTACGGCGAAGCCGTGGTGCTGCATGGCGTGTCCGTCAGCATCAACGAAGGCGAAACCCTGGCGCTGCTGGGGCGCAACGGCACCGGCAAGACCACCTTCATGAATACCCTGGCCGGCGCCACGCGCCAGCACGGTGGCACCATCGCCTTGGGCGGTATGGCGCTGCACAAGCTACCGCAGCACGAGCGTGCCGCCGCCGGCATTGGCTGGGTGCCACAAGAGCGCAACATCTTCAAGTCGCTCACGGTGGATGAGAACCTGACTGCGGTAGCACGCCCCGCGCGGGCGGGCCGCAAGGCGGCCATGTGGACGCCACAGCGCGTGTACGAGCTATTCCCGCGCCTAGCCGAGCGCAAGACCAACCTGGGCACGCAACTGTCGGGTGGAGAGCAGCAGATGCTGGCCGTGGGTCGCGCGCTGGTGCTCAACCCAACGCTGCTGCTGCTGGACGAACCCTGCGAAGGCCTGGCGCCCATCATCGTGCAGGAGCTGCTGCGAGCGATTCGCCGCATCACGCGCGAAGAGGGCCTGAGCGCCATCATCGTAGAGCAGCACCCGCAGGCAATTTTGGCGATCAGTGACACGGCGGCCGTGCTGGACCGCGGCACGGTGGTGTACAGCGGCACGGCCAAGGGGCTGCAGGAACAGCCAGCGCTCTTGGACAAGCTGCTGGGCGTAGCCCGGTAGCACTATGAATTTGATAGCTGGTGGCGCAATGTTTACGGGGGCTACAGGCCTAAAACTTATGAAAACCATGAACCAACTACTTTCATCTGTACTGGCAACGGTGCTGGCTGGCGTGCTGGGTGCGGCCCCCGCGCTGGCCGACACCTTTCCGTCCAAGCCCATCCGCCTGGTGGTTCCGTTTGGGGCCGGTGGCGTAGCCGACCTGACTGCGCGCACCGTGGCGCAGAAGATGTCCGAGTCGCTGGGCCAACCCATCGTGGTAGACAACAAGCCCGGCGCCGGTGGCGTGGTGGCGGGTGACGCCGTGGCCAAGGCCGAGCCCGATGGCTACACGCTGCTGCTGATGTCCAACGGCACCGCGGTGAGCGCGGGCCTGTTCAAGAGCTTGCCGTTTGACGCGCAGCGCGACTTTGCGCCCATCTCCACCATGGGCTACTTCGATCTGGCCGTGCTGGCCTCGCCCAATGCTCCCTACAAGACCATGGCCGACCTGCTGACCTATGCCAAGGCCAACCCCGGCAAGCTGAACGTGGGCACGGTCAACATCGGCAGCACGCAAAACTTGGCCGCCGAGCTGCTCAAGACCCGTGCGGGTGTGGACTTTCTGGTGGTGCCCTTCAACGGCACCCCCGCATTGACCACCGCGCTGCGCGGCGGGCAGATCGACGTAGCGGTGGAAATTCTGGGCCCCATGATGGGCCAGGTGCAGTCCAAGGCCATCCGCGCGCTGGCGGTGCTGAGCGACACGCGCGCCAGCCAGTTGCCCGATGTGCCCACGCTGATGCAAAGCGGCGTGAAGGACTTCGACGTTTCCTCTTGGAACGCACTGGCCGCCCCGGCCAAGACGCCCAAGGACGTGATCGCCCGCCTGAACAAAGAAGTGCAGGCTGCCGTGAATTCGCCCGATGTGAAGAAGAAGCTGTACGAGTTGAACGTGGAAGCCCGTGGCTCCACACCCGAGAAGCTGGGTGAACTGCTGGCCAGCGAGATCAAGCGCTGGGGTGACGTGATCGCCAAGGCTGGCGTACCCAAACTCTAGAGCCAGGGAACAACGCCGTGGCCTTGTCGTTGCAGCATTTGGGGCTGGTGGGCTATGGCGAAGTGGGGCACACCTTTGCCACCGGGCTGCGCTCGCATTTTCAGTCCACCCAGGTGTGGGACCTGAAGTTGGCCCCCGGTACGCCCACGCGCGACGCCCTGCACGCGCAGGCACTGGCGGCGCAACTCAACCCCGTAGATTCATTGCAGGCGGTGTGCGCGCAGAGCGATGTGCTCATGTCCGCGGTCACCGCCTCCAACACGCTGGCCGTGGCGCAGGCCGCAGCCGCGCATTTGCGCCCTGGCACCGTGTTTCTGGACCTTAACTCTGCGTCGCCCGGCACCAAGCAGCAGGCGGCCCAGGTGATCGAGGCCGCCGGTGGCCGCTATGTGGAGGCGGGTGTGATGACTTCGGTGCCGCCCTATGGCATCCGCGTGCCCCTGTTGCTGGGTGGTGCATGGGCGGCCGAGTTGGCGCAGGTGCTGAACGCCATGGGCATGGACGCCAAGGCCGTGGCGCCCGAGATTGGCGTGGCCTCGGCCATCAAGATGTGCCGCAGCGTAATGATCAAGGGCCTGGAGGCGCTGGTGATCGAGAGCTATAGCACCGCGCGCGCCTACGGTGTGGAAGACCATGTGCTGCCCACGCTGGCCGAGACCTTCCCCAGCATTGACTGGGAGACGCAGGGCGCCTACTTTTTCAGCCGCGTGGTGCAGCACGGCCGGCGCCGCGCTGAGGAAATGCGCGAGTGCGCCCGCACCGTGCGCGAAGCTGGCTTTGCGCCCACCATGGCCAGCGCGATTGCCGAGAAACACCAGTGGGTGGCCGACCAGGCCCATGCGGGCGTGTTTTCCGACGTGGCCAAGGGCGCGGCGTGGCAAGACTATGCTGACGCCCTGCTGGCCGCGCGCAAAGTCTGACGGGCACACTCCCTCTTTCCTTATTCTTCTTTAGGTTCCGATGCTCGATATCCTGGCCATCACCGGCCCCATCTACTTGTGCATCGCCGCAGGTTTTCTTGCGACCCGTTTTGGTGTCTTCAGCAAGGCCGACATGCGGGTGCTGGGCAAGTTTGTGCTGAACTTTGCCTTGCCCGCGCTGCTGTTTAGCGCCGTGTCACAGCGCCCGCTGCGCGAGGTTATGCACACGGACTATCTGCTGGCCTATGGCTTGGGCTCGTGCACCATGCTGCTGGGCGGTTACGCCTGGGCGCGCTGGGTGGACAAGGGTGAGAAAACCTACCGCGCCTACTTCGCCATGGGCATGTGCTGCTCCAACAGCGGCTACGTGGGCTACCCCGTGGTCTCGCTCACGCTGGGGGCCATCGCACCCGTAGCGCTGGCGCTGAACATGGTGGTGGAGAACTTGGTGAAGTTGCCCATCCTCATGTCGCTGGCCGACGCCAGTGAAGCCAGTTCCGAGGGTCACCGTCGCAGCGTCTGGCGTGTGCTGGGGGATACGCTACTGGGCCTGCTGCGCACGCCCATGTTGGTGGCCATCCTGGCAGGCTTTGTCTGCTCAATGCTGGAGTGGCATTTGCCCGGCCCGTTTGGCCGCACCGTTACGCTGTTTTCGCAGGCCACCACGGCGGTAGCGCTGTTTGTCATTGGTGGCGCGCTGGTGGGTTTGCGCATGCAGGGCAAGCGCCGCGTGGTCGGCAAGATCGTGATCGGCAAGCTGCTGCTGCACCCGCTGTGCGTGTTCGTCGCGCTCATGTGGGTTGTGCCCATCAGCGACCCACAGTTGCGCACCGCGGCACTGCTGTTTGCCGCCATGCCCATGCTGGGTATCTACCCCATCCTGGCGCAACGCCATGGCCATGAGGACGTGAGTGCTGCAGCCCTTCTGGCGACAACCATCGCTTCGTTCTTCACACTAAATATTCTGCTGTGGGTGTTGAAGCACTACCCGTTGTGAGTTTTTAGACCAGTGATTGCGGTCGCTCGATCCTGTGCTGGTAGACCATGCTCTAAGAGAGCACCTGGTTATTGGCGCACCACCTCTGTGCTTGCTTTGGACCAGAAGAAGTCGTTGAGGAATGTCAGCTATCAGGCCCACCCGTTCTCAATTTCGGTCTCAATACCCCCCGGATGGGGGATACACAATCACAAATTTCTCAGTTATCTTGCTATTTGAAAGATGTACCGTCACTCAGTTGTCAACTTCGACAGAAGCGCTCAGACCTGCATACCGACTTCAGGGAAACCAAATGGCCAGAATATCGAGCACGCTAAACTTTATGGAGCATGTTTTGCTCTATACATTGCGTTAAGCCGCTATGAGCGAAGCTCTATCGGTCCTGTCAATTGAACTGGGGGCGAAGTCGATCTCAAGACTCGAGGTTGCCCGTGATGCGGAATGGCATTTGTGTCATGGGTGAGTTCAAAAAACGAGCTCGCCTTGATATGAAAGCGGAAGGACACATCCCGGGGCCTTTGCAAAAAAAATTCACGCCGCAGCGATGGGAGAAAGCGTTCAAAGAATGCGGCGATCCTGATGATGAGGACCTTGGCCTCTACGTGGCGGCTCTTGCAATTCACGAGAAGCTCTCAGCTATCCGAGCTAACCTAAAGGTCTCGATTTCAGAGGAGCTGACTCCCACAACCAAGCTGCGCTGCTTTGTGGCCGCGGCCAACCACAGTACTCTGCTGGCGTCGAAGAAGGCCAAAGAGGCCATAGCGAAAGCTGCTGAGGAGCGCGCGAAGCGTTCGCTCAAAGGCTTTTCGCTCGAGGAACTCACAGCGGTCAAGCTTACCTTGCTCGGTGGCGCACAAGCATCGCCTGACGCGGTCGTTGAGAGCTTGGTCGATGGGATTGAGATGCCAGTGGGTTTCGTCCTGAGTTCCTCGCCAGACCTAGCGGGGAATCCGAACCTGAAGCAGGTTCGTTGGGTAGATATCGCCATCGAGCTGAATCTCGGAATCTTCTACCGTTTCGCTGAAGACGTTTGGGACGATTGCTTGTGGAACGGGTATAAGTTGCTTGATCAGGACAAGAGACGGTTCTTCTACCCGACTCAGCCTGCCTATCAAAAAGCGCACGTCATGGGAATTGCTAGACGCCGCTCGCTCGCGATGGCGTTCTCAGTAGTCGCGCGTCAGTTTCAGCTCCAGATGGCTGCCGCTGGACTGGCAGTCGATGGCATTCGCGAGGTACGAGAAATTGAGAAAGTAGGTAAGCGCCAGGTGCTGAAGGTGTCAAAGCCTAGAGAACTCACGGAAGCGCAAGACCAACTGATGGCCCTTAGAGCGTATGCTTCCGAGCCCTACTACTCGGAGTTGCTCCAGGAACAGGCGCCGAATCTAAATGGCCTCACCTTGAACGACGTGCTTGCCGCCTGGACGGTTATCTCGAGGGCGTCCAAGCTGCTAATGGAAGCTCTGGATGCCAAAGCCGGCGACGGGAAGGATGACGCACCTCCACAAAGTTGGTTGCCCCAATATGCACCTACCCTTCAGGTCGATGCTCTAGTCGCAGGCCTTCGAGCTGCCGCTGGATTCGGCCCTCAGGCAGCTAGGAGCTTGATTGACTTCCTTACCTACCGAGGCGGACGTGACCGCGAAATCTGGTCACAGCCACTTGTACCGGTGGGCCCATCTACCGTCGCACCAGTCTTCGCAGCCATTTTTGAACCGAATTTGCGTCGCTTGGTAGACATCTGGATGCGCCAGGCCGGAATCGATATGTCAAAGCGAGGTGAAGCGTTTGAAGCGCACATTCGCGCTGTTGTGCAGCAAGCAATCAGCGAATCGAAGCTCCTAAGTGGTCATGCGACGTCCATTTCTGAGGACTATACGTTCACGCCTTCTGGCCAAGGTGGCGTGCAGTTCGATCTGCTGTTCATCCTCGGGACCACGATATTTGTCGTAGAGGCGAAATGCGTTCTTGAGCCCACTGAAGCCAAGGGCGTGGCAATGCACCGCAAAACGGTTATGGAAGCCGCTGACCAAGCGCTCCTGCGCGCGCAGGTGCTCGATGCAAACCGACCCGCGTTCATCGCCGATATGAAGCGGCGCTTCGACATGGTCGTGCCAGATGACTTTAGTCCAGTGCCACTGGTTCTCGTCAGCACGGCCACGCATGTCGGGGTACCAGCGAAAGGCGTCGCCGTTATCGACGAATTCATTCTGGAGCGCTATCTGGCAGGAGAATTGGAGGACTTGGCCGTCCAGGGTTTTGGTTTTGAGGTCGTGGACAGGGCAAAGATCCTGTTCTACACCGATGCCAAGGAAGCAGAGACACGCGCAGCCAAGTACTTCGCGAATCCACCGCAGATGCGCCGTTTCGTTCAAGGTGTAGGAGCGGAGCTCACCCCCCTCCCGGCAGTAGCTGAAGGAGATTGGGAAGGAGCGGTGGTGAGCTTGTCGTGCCACCCAGAAGGCGCGCTTCCGGCTTTCGCCGGGGCCAATGCAGCGGAACTTGGCGGGGGCGCATTGACGGCCCCGAAGCAAGCAACTGAAACATGACACTTTGCATCCAGCGCGCGATTGAACGTTACTCTTTTCCGCTGCCGCCTAGATTGGCCTAGATGTGGAAATCATTTAATGGCTGCATCGGTCCCTAGTTTTAGGTGATGATGACCACTTTGAAGCTCGCATTGGGGCGATCCACCATTGGTTCACAAATACATATGGAATCAGGGGCGATTCTGGGGGAGGATGATTGTCTACTTCAGCTCGAGACTGCGACGATGTGCTTCGCGCGCTCGAATAACTCGTCGAAAGTCAAAATTTCTGGGGTCGTTAGGCTACGTCTAAAGAGCTCAAATGATGAAAACTTATCCTCGTTGATATCCACCTTGCCTTGGAACTCAGAGAGCGAACCGATCAGCAGGAAGGAACGCGGTCTGTAGAGATACAGCCTCTCTCCCGTCCGCTCTCCGGAACTGTGTTTGGGTTCCAGTCTTTCGGTCAATGAATACAGCGCTTTCTGTACGCTCCGCTGCAACTGAGCAATAGCACCTGTCACCTCATCTGACACCTGCCAAGCCTCCGGTCGATAGGGGTCGGCGACCTTTTTCAACAAAGACGTTCTGTGGGTTTTGATTTCACCGAACGACAAACTGCTTACTAGACCCTGCGACTTCAGCAAGGCATCAACCCGTTTGCCGGATGTGGCAATGTCGTATCCTTTGACCACCTGCTCTAGCTTTTGTCCTTCCAGCGGAGAGTTGAGCACGTAGTTGAGACCGTATCCAAGAATCCATGTATTGGTCTCGACGAAGTCCTGCCAGACATCTTCCGGCCGAGCATTTTCCTTTAGATCCTTTTGGCGGTTATCGAAGTAGGTGTCGTTGGTAAGAAGTTTCTCGAAATCCACTAGTGCAAGTTTGCGGCGGTGCAACTCGGTGATGTCTTCAGCTTGAACCTGCGTCAGACGCAGCGCTTGCCCGAGCTTCGGTTCGGCGACAAGCCGCTCGACAACAGAGAGTAGTTCGTCCTTATCCAGTTGGGCCAACGTCCCGCCTTGGCGGAGGAAGTGAGCGACCGCTGTAAGCCCGACATCCTCCAAAGCGAGATACGCAGATTCAGCGCGCTCGAACGCCACGCGCATGTCAACCTGCCTTTGCTCTTCCCACTTGTCGTTCATTCCACCCATGCGCTCGCTCTCCAAATTTCACTGTCTAACTCATTTTGAGTGCTCCTCCAAGTATGTCGGAAATGGCCCCGGCGCGCTGGCTTATCGCCTCCCCCCCTCGCTGATACGTTCATGTCTAGGACACGCGGCTTACCTAGACCATTGAACGATGGCTGCCGAGCGCGGGATTTCGGAAATGCGAGAGTCTGCAGCCGCTGCATTACTGCCTTCCAACAATTAGAGAGGCCATCAACTGGAAACGACCGTTTTCGAGCGCTGATCCTGACCAATTGGACTGCCGCTTTTGGGTCGGGTACCGCCGTTGTCATCGCCTCCCTCAGGCAAGACCTGATATTTAATAAGCGCATGGCAACGAGATGCCACTGGCACCTGAAGTCGCCCGCAATTCAGTGCAATCCGCTCAATCCGCCTTCACCCGCCCATTGCTCAGCACCGGTTTCCACCGCGCGATTTCCCGCACGATGAGCTTGCCAAAGTTCGCCGGCGTGTCGGGCGTGGCGATCGCGCCTTCGGTGTTCAGCCGGGTCTTTAGTTCCGCGCTGTTTAGCGCCAAGTTGATTTGGGTGTTGAGCTTGGCCACGATGTCGGCAGGTGTGCCGGCCGGGGCCACCACGCCGTACCACTGGTCGGCCTCAAAACCGGCAAAACCGGATTCGGCCACCGTGGGTACGTCGGGCAGGGCGTCCATGCGCTTGGGGCTGGAGACGGCCAGCGCCCGCATCTGCCCAGCCTTGACTTGATTGATGACGGCGGGTGCGCCGGTGAACAGCACCTGGATTTGCCCGCCCACCAGATCTGTGACCGCTGGTGCCGTGCCGCGGTAGGGAATGTGCAGTAGCGAGGTGTTGGTTTGCAGCTTGAAGTATTCGGTGGCCAGGTTGGCCGCACTGCCGTTGCCGCCTGAGCAGTAGTTCAGTTGCCCGGGTTTGGCTTTGGCCAGTGCCACCAGTTCCTTCACGTTCTTGGCGGGCACGCTGGGGTGCACCACTAGTACATTGGGCACGCGCGCCACCCAAGCTACGGGCGCAAAGCTCTTGATCGGGTCGTAGGGCAGGTTGGGGTAGAGCGAGGGGTTCACCGCCAATGTGCCGATGTGGCCCATGAGTAGGGTGTAGCCGTCGGCCGCGGCCTTGGCCACCTTGTCCGCGCCGATGGAGCCGCCCGCACCGGGCACGTTGTCAATCACCACGGGTTGGCCCCAGGCCTCGTTGAGCTTTTGGCCTATGGCGCGCGCCAGGATGTCCGTGGAGCCGCCGGGCGTGAAGGGCACGACCAGGCGAATCGGCTTGTTGGGGTAGCTGGCCGCCACACCCTGTGCGCCTGCCATTTGGGCATGAAATAGGCCGCTAGCCCCCGTCAATATTGCGCAGGCAGCTATGAATTTGTGAGTGTTTTTGGACATGCCCCAGTCTCCGTCGTCGGTGTGTTTGGGGCCAGTGTGCGGGGCGGTGCCAGCGCGGGCAAGTCCGCCCCGGCCATACCAGCTATGCCAAAAACAGCGTGGCTGGCTAGCGGTGAATGGCCTTGAGCACTACCTGGCTCACCACGTCCATGGCCTTGCGCTGCGTTTGCGTGGTGGGGCGGCGGGCCGACCACACCAGCATCAGCTGGCTCATGATGCGCGGGCTGTGGATGGCCTGCACGGTAAAGGTTTCGGGGTTGTCGAAGTTGCTCAGCGTGTAGCTGGGTAGCACGGCATGGCCCATGCCTTCCTTCACCAGGTTCAGGATGGCGTTCAGGCCATCCACTTCCAGCAGCACGTCGGGCCGGCGGCCAATGGCCATCATCTCGCCCTCGATGAGGATGCGAAACGCGTTGGGCCGGCTGGGCAGGATCAGCGGCAGGTCGGCCACTTCCTTGAGGCTGATGGCCGGCGCCGCCTTGGTCTTCTTGCCACCGGCGCCGGGCTGCGGGTTGTGCGAGATCAGCGATAGCTCGTCCTCGTCCAGCGTGCTCATCTCCAGCTCGGTACTCTGGCCGGGGTTGTAGAGCACCGCCATGTCCAGGTTGCCCAGGCGCAGGCCTTCGTGCATCTGCACCGAAAAGCCCTCGGTCAGCGTCAGCTGGGCCTGCGGCAAGTGCTCGCGAAACGCCAGCACCAGCGGCACCGTGATGAGCTTGGACAGGCTGGGCGGCAGTCCGATGGAGACCCGCCCGGCCAGCGCACCGCGGGCCGCGCCCAACTCTTCGCGTGTGAGCTGCACCTGGTGCAGGATGCCGCGCCCGTGCTCTAGCAGCAGCTTGCCGGCCTCGGTGGGCACTGCGCCGCGGCCGTTGCGCGTCAGCAGGTTTTGCCGCAGCTCCACCTCCAGCAGGCGAATCTGCCGGCTCAGGGCCGGCTGGGCCACGTCCAGCGAGATGGAGGCGCGCGTAAAGCTGCCCAACTCGGCCACCCGCACAAAGTACTCCAGCTGTTTCAGGTCCATGGCGGCTTTCCAAATTGGGGATGTGGCATCAGCGAATAGCTGCTCGCTGATTATGCCAATTTGAGATAGCTGCTAGTGGGGTGTTTGCCTTATCAAACCCCCGGCCGCAGACCAGAATAGCCACCATGCCAAGCCCTACGTCCTCCCTGCCCGTCACCTTGCGCGGCATCTCGTCCATGGCCACGCGCCAGCTGCTGGCCGAGCTAGCTGCGGCCTATACCGATCGCACCGGCATCGCCATCGCGATTGAGTCGGTGGGTGGCGTGGATGCAGCCAAACGCGTGCAGGCGGGTGAGCCATTCGACGTGGTGTTTTTGGCGTCAGATGCCATCGACAAGCTAGTTGCCGCAGGCCGCGTGCTGGCCGCCAGCAAGGTGGACCTGGTGCACTCCGGCGTAGCTGTGGCCGTGCGTGCTGGCACAGCTACGCCCGACATCGCGTCTGAAGACGCGGTGCGCCATGCCGTGCTGGCTGCCCCTAGCCTCAGCTATTCCACCGGCCCCAGCGGCGTGGCCTTGGCCCAACTGTTCGAGCGCTGGGGCATTGTCGACGCGATCCAGAGCCGCATCGTGCAAGCACCGCCCGGCGTGCCCGTGGGCACGCTGGTCGCCCGCGGCGAAGTGGCCTTGGGCTTTCAACAACTCAGCGAGCTGATTCATGTGGACGGCATTGCCATCGTCGGCGCGCTGCCCGCCGCCATCCAGATCACCACCACGTTTTCAGCCGGTGTTTGCAGCAGTTCCACACATGCAGATGCGGTGCGCGATCTGCTGGCCTTCATGGCCTCGGCAGACGCTGCAGAGGCCAAACAGCGCCAGGGTATGGAACCTGCCTGAGCACCACACACAAGATTCAAGGAGACGCCCCATGATCATCGACTGCCACGGCCACTACACCACCGCGCCCAAGGCGCTGGAGAACTGGCGCAACGCGCAGATTGCCAACCTCAACACGCCCGAGCTGGGCCCCAAGGTAGCCGACCTCAAGATCAGCGACGACGAGCTGCGTGAGACCATTGAGCAGAACCAGCTGCGCCTGATGAAGGAGCGCGGCTCCGACCTCACTATCTTCAGCCCGCGTGCCAGCTTCATGGCCCACCACATTGGTGACTTCAATGTCTCCAGCACCTGGGCCGCCATCTGCAACGAGCTGTGCTTCCGCGTGAGCGAGCTGTTTCCCGACCACTTCATCCCCGCGGCCATGCTGCCGCAAAGCCCGGGTGTGGACCCCGCCACCTGCATCCCCGAACTGGTGAAGTGTGTGGAGCAGTACGGCAACGTGGGCATCAACCTGAACCCGGACCCCAGCGGTGGCCATTGGAATTCGCCGCCCTTGAGCGACAAGCAGTGGTTCCCCATCTACGAGAAGATGGTGGAGTACGACATCCCCGCGATGATCCACGTCAGCACCAGTTGCAACGCCTGCTTCCACACCACCGGCGCCCATTACCTGAACGCCGACACCACGGCCTTCATGCAGTGCCTGACCAGCGACCTGTTCAAGCAGTTCCCCACACTCAAGTTCCTCATCCCCCACGGCGGCGGCGCCGTGCCCTACCACTGGGGCCGTTTCCGTGGCCTGGCGCAAGAACTGAAGAAGCCGCTGCTGGAAGAGCATTTGCTGAACAACATCTACTTCGACACCTGCGTCTACCACCAGCCGGGCATTGATTTGCTCAACACCGTGATTCCGGTTAAGAACGTGTTGTTCGCGTCCGAGATGATTGGCGCGGTGCGCGGTATCGACCCGCAAACCGGCAACTATTACGACGACACCAAGCGCTATATCGAAGCATCAAAGATTTTGAGTGCCGATGACCGCCACCAAATCTACGAAGGCAATGCGCGCCGCGTGTTTCCGCGCCTGGATGCCGCATTGAAAAAGAAGGGGAAATAAGCATGTACGAACTCGGCGTTGTCTACCGCAACATCACCCGCGCTGACCGCTTGGCCACGGACGGCCTGGCCGCGCTGGGATCTGCCACCGTGCACGAAGCCATGGGCCGCGTGGGTCTGCTCAAGCCCTATATACGCCCCATCTATAGCGGGCAGCAAGTGTCTGGCACGGCTGTCACCGTGCTGCTGCAACCCGGCGACAACTGGATGATGCATGTGGCGGCGGAGCAGATCCAGCCCGGCGATATCGTCGTGGCCACGGTCACCGCCGAGTGCACCGACGGTTTTTTTGGCGACCTGCTGGCCACCTCCTTCCAGGCCCGTGGCGCCCGCGCGCTCGTCATCGACGGCGGTGTGCGCGACGTGAAAGAGCTGCAGCGCATGGGCTTTCCGGTGTGGAGCAAGGCCATCAGCAGCAAGGGCACGATCAAGGCAACCCTGGGTTCGGTGAACATTCCCATCGTCTGCGCCGGCATGCTGGTCACGCCAGGCGACGTGATCGTGGCGGACGACGATGGCGTGGTCTGCGTGCCCGCCGCACGTGCCGCCGCCACGCTGGAAGCCGCACAAAAGCGGGAGAGCTTTGAAGGCGAAAAACGCGCGAAGTTGGCCGCGGGCGTGCTGGGGCTGGACATGTACAAGATGCGCGAGCCGCTGGCGGCCGCAGGCTTGAAGTACATCGATTGAGGGCGCAGCAATGAGCAAACCCACTTCAGGTGATTTCACCAAGACCGCTGGCTGGATGGACTGGTATACCGGCCCGGCCAAACCTCAATTCAAGCTGCCCGCAGGCGCGGTGGATGCGCACTGCCATGTGTTTGGCCCTGGTGCGGAATTTCCTTATGCGCCCGAGCGCAAGTACACACCGTGTGATGCCTCCAAGCACCAGCTGTTCGCGCTGCGTGACCACTTGGGTTTTGAGAAAAACGTCATCGTGCAAGCCACCTGCCACGGCGCCGACAACCGCGCCATGGTGGATGCATTGCTGCACAGCAATGGCAAGGCGCGCGGCGTGGCCACGGTCAAGCGCAGCGTGACGGACGAAGAAATTCAGGCCATGCACGATGCCGGTGTGCGCGGTGTGCGTTTCAACTTCGTCAAGCGCTTGGTGGACTTCACGCCCAAGGACGAGTTGATGGAGATTGCGGGCCGCATCGCCAAGTGGGGCTGGCATGTGGTGATCTACTTCGAGGCGGTGGACCTGCCCGAGCTGTGGGACTTCTTCACCGCGCTGCCCACCACGGTGGTGGTGGACCACATGGGCCGCCCGGATGTGTCGCTGCCAGTGGATGGTCCGCAGTTCGCGCTGTTTGAAAAATTCATGCGCGAGCACCAGAATGTGTGGAGCAAGGTGAGCTGCCCCGAACGCCTAAGCGTGACTGGCCCCAAGGCCTTGAACGGCGAACAGAATGCCTACCGCGATGTGATCCCGTTTGCCCGGCGCATCGTCGAGCAGTTCCCCGACCGTGTGCTCTGGGGCACCGACTGGCCACACCCGAATCTGAAAGACCACATGCCCGACGATGGCCTGCTGGTGGACTTTATTCCCCACATCGCGCCCACTGCCGAACTACAACGCAAGCTGCTGGTGGATAACCCCAACCGCCTGTACTGGAAAGACTGATATGTCCCTAGACAAACCCTACCAGGACATTCCTGGCACCACGATTTTTGATGCCGAACAAAGCCGCAAGGGCTACTGGCTCAACCAGTTCTGCATGTCGCTCATGAAGGCTGAAAACCGCGAACGTTTCAAAGCCAACCAGCGCGCTTACCTGGACGAGTGGGCGATGTCGGAGGAGCAAAAGCAATCGGTGCTGGACATGGACTTGAACCGCGCGATCAGCCTGGGCGGCAACATTTATTTCCTGGCCAAGATTGGCGCCACGCATGGCCGCAGCTTCCAGCAGATGGCGGGCAGCATGACCGGCATGACCGAAGAGGAATACCGCGCCATGATGATTGGTGGTGGCCGTTCGGTAGAGGGCAATCGCAAACTCGGTGAAGACGGCACGGCCCAGCCGCACCGCCAACCCCAAGGCCAACATTCCGCCGCTGGTGGCAAGAAAGACTGAACCCCATGGCCAAAATTACCGCCTCTGTATTCACCTCGCATGTGCCCGCCATTGGCGCGGCCATGGACCTGGGCAAGACCCAGGAAGACTATTGGAAGCCCCTGTTCGCGGGCTACGACTATTCCAAGCAGTGGATGAAGGACAACACGCCAGATGTGATCTTTCTGGTCTTCAACGACCACGCCACGGCTTTCAGCCTGGACATGATTCCCACTTTCGCCATTGGCACCGCAGCGGAATACGTCCCGGCCGATGAAGGCTTTGGCCCCCGCCCAGTGCCCAAGGTACAAGGCCACCCGGACCTGGCCGCGCACATTGCGCACTCGGTGATCCAGCAGGACTTTGACCTCACCATCGTCAACAAGATGGATGTGGACCACGGCCTGACCGTGCCGCTATCGCTGATGTGCGGCCAAAAAGACCCGGTGAAAGATGCCTGGCCCTGCCCCGTGATTCCGTTTGCGGTGAACGTGGTGCAGTACCCGGTGCCCAGCGGCCAGCGCTGTTTCAACCTCGGCAAGGCGATTCGCAAAGCTGTAGAGAGCTATGACGAAGACATCAACGTGCACATCTGGGGCACCGGTGGCATGAGTCACCAGCTGCAGGGCGCGCGTGCTGGTCTGATCAACCGCGAGTGGGACAACGCCTGGCTGGACCAGATGATTGCCGACCCCGCTGCCTGTGCGGCTACACCGCATATCGACTACGTGCGCGAAGCGGGCAGTGAAGGCATTGAGCTGGTGATGTGGCTGATCGCGCGCGGCGCCATGGCTGATGTGGCCGGCGGTCCCAAGCCCACGGTCAAGCACCGCTTCTACCATGTGCCTGCCAGCAACACTGCGGTGGGACATTTGATTTTGGAGAACAACTGACATGACAAAAACGATCAAAGTTGCCTTGGCCGGCGCCGGCGCCTTCGGCATCAAGCACCTGGACGGCATCAAGAACATTGACGCTGTCGAGGTTGTCTCTCTGATCAGCCGGGATCTCGACAAAACAAAAGAGGTCGCTGCGAAGTACGGCATTGGCCACGTCACCACCGAGCTGGCGGACAGCCTGGCGCTGCCCGACGTGGATGCCGTCATCCTCTGCACCCCCACGCAGATGCACGCCGAGCAAACCATCGCCTGCCTGAAGGCCGGAAAGCACGTGCAGGTGGAAATCCCCCTGGCCGACAGTTGGGCCGGTGCCGATGCCGTGGTGACCGAACAGAAGAAGAGCGGCCTGGTCGCCATGTGCGGCCACACGCGCCGCTTCAACCCCAGCCACCAGTATGTGAATGAGCAGATCACGGCAGGCAAATTCAACATCCAGCAGATGGATGTGCAGACCTACTTCTTCCGCCGCACCAACACCAACGCTCTAGGCCAGGCCCGCAGCTGGACCGACCACCTGCTGTGGCACCACGCCGCCCACACGGTGGATCTGTTTGCCTACCAGGCGAACAGCCCCATCGTGCAGGCCAACGCCATCCAGGGCCCCATCCATCCGGTGTTGGGCATTGCCATGGACATGAGTATCCAGCTGCGTGCCGCCAACGGCGCCATCTGCACCTTGTCCTTGAGCTTCAACAACGACGGCCCCCTGGGCACCTACTTCCGCTACATCGGCGACACCGCCACTTACCTGGCCCGCTACGACGACCTGTTCACCGGCAAGGAAGAAAAGATTGACGTGAGCCAGGTGGCCGTCAGCATGAACGGCATCGAGCTGCAGGACCGCGAGTTCTTCTCCGCCATCCGCGAAGGCCGCGAACCCAATTCCAGCGTGGGCCGCGTGCTGGACTGCTACCGTGTGCTGCACCAGTTGGAGCAGCAGCTGGCGCAACAGGGCTAAACGCAGACCTACAATGCAACGCCATGCGGGTATTTGCCTGCATGGCGTTTTTCATTGAGGTGTGCATACATGGCTTTCCCCCTGGACCCAGACACGGTTTCCCACGGCATCCAGCTCTCGGTGGCTCCCGTGTTTCTGCTCACCGCGGTGTCGGGCATGATTGGTGCGGTGGCCGGCCGCCTGGCGCGCATCATCGACCGCGCACGCACGGTGGAGCAGCACATCAAGCACCAGACCCACCCCGAGGAAACCGATGCCAACTACTCCGAGTTGGCCGAGCTGCGCACCCGGGGCCTGCTGGCCAATGCCTGCATCGCTTTGCTCACGCTGTGCGGCATCCTGATCGGGATCACCATCATGGTGCTGTTCCTGGGCGAGACGATTGACTTCCCCGGGTTGCGCATTTCCATCTTCACGTTCTTGGGCGGTGTGGGCTGCTTCTTGCTGGCGCTGCTGTGCTTCATGGCCGAAACGCTGATCGCCACGCGCCTGCTGAACTTTGGGAAGAAGGGCGCGCTGCCACAACAGCGGCCATGACAGTGGGCTAGATGCGCTGCACTTCCACCGCGCAGTCGTAGAAGGTGGGCGCCCGGCCCATGTCGGTCAGGCGTTGGCTGGTCAACTCGTTCACATTGGTGCCGTCGCGTCCCAGCTTGCGCCACCACACCCCCAGCCCATTCACCACACCGGGTCGCGCCCGGTCCGACACGCGGGCCACGCATTCGTAGGCACCGCGCGCGTTGAACACGCGCACTACTGCGCCGTCATCAATCTGGCGTACCGCAGCGTCGCTGGCGTGGATTTCCACCAGCGGCTCGCCTTCGATGTCGCGCAGGCTTTTCACGTTCACAAAGGTGGAGTTGAGGAAGTTGCGTGCGGGCGGCGAGATCATGGCCAGCGGGTAGCGCGCATCGGCGCCGGCGGGTTCATAGTTGGGTACAAAGTCGGGTAGGCCATCCTGCCCTTGGCGGGCTAGGCGTTCGCTGAAGAATTCGCACTTGCCGCTGGGCGTGGGGAAGTTGCCTTCGGCAAACGGGGCCTCGGGCACGGGTAGCGGTGCAAAGCCACGGGTGAGCAAAGATTCAAAGTCCACCTTGTCGCCAAAGGCGGTGCGACACAGGCTCTCGTCACTCTCCTCAAATACCGCCTCGGTGTAGCCCATGTGGCGCGCCAGGTCGCGAAAAAAATGGGTATTGGTACGGGCCTCGCCCAGCGGGGCGATGGAGGGGCGGTTTAGCAGGATGTCGGTGTGGCCATAGCTGCTGTGCACATCCCAGTGCTCCAGCTGGGTGGTGGCGGGCAGCACATAGTCGGCGTAGTCGGCCGTGTCGGTGCGGAAGTGTTCCAGCACCACGGTGAACAGGTCTTCGCGCGCAAAGCCCTGCACCACCTTGGTGGAGTCTGGGGCCACGGCCACGGGGTTGCTGTTGTAGACGATGACCGCCTCCACGGCGGGACCAAAGGCCTCGCTGGCAGGGCGTAGCAGGTCGTCGCCAATGGTGCTCATGTTGATGGTGCGCGGCATGCGGCCCGCCAGCAGCTCCGGGCGCTCCAGTGCGGCTTGCTGCACCGGGGCATGGCCCGAGCTGGAGAGCAGCACGCCGCCGGCGCGGTGGTGCCAGGCGCCAATGAGTGCGGGCAGGCAGGCAATGGCACGCACGGCATTGCCACCGCCACGGGTGCGCTGCAGCCCATAGTTCATGCGGATGGCGGCAGGCTTGCCCTGTTTGCCGGCTTCGCCATAGTCACGCGCCAGCGACACCACTTGCTCGGTGGTGATCCCACACACCGCCGCTACCCGCTCGGGCGGCCACTCCAGCGCACGGGTACGCAGGGCGTCCCAGCCCAGCGTGTGCTGGGCAATGTAGTCGTGGTCCAGCCAGTCGTGGGTGATGAGCTGGTGCATCAGCCCCAGCGCCAGTGCGGCATCGGTTCCGGGCAACAGGGCGATGTGCTCGTGGCATTTTTCCGCGGTCTCGGTGCGGCGTGGGTCGATGCAGATCACCTTGGCGCCGTTGCGCTTGGCAGTTTGCACATGGCGCCAGAAATGCACATTGCTGCCAATCGAGTTACTGCCCCAGATCAGGATGAGTTGCGACTCGGCAAAGAACTCGACACGCATGCCCACCTTGTTGCCCAGGGTCTGGTTCAGGGCTTCAGCCCCGGCAGATGCGCAGATGGTGCGGTCCAGGCGCGAGGCGCCCAGCTTGTTGAAGAAGCGGGCCGCCATGCCCTCGCCCTGCACACGGCCCATGGTGCCCGCGTAGCTGTAGGGCAGGATGGCCTCGGCACTGCGGCCACCGCGGTTTGCAATCTGGCCCAGGCGCTGCGCAATGTCAGCCAGCGCGGCCTCCCAGCTCACGGGCTCAAACTGGTCGCTGCCCTTGGGGCCTACGCGGCGCAGCGGTTGCAGCACGCGCTCGGGGTGGTAGGTGCGTTCGGTGTAGCGCGACACCTTGGTGCACAGCGCGCCATTGGTGGCGGGGTGGTCGGCATTACCTTGTACCTTGATGGCAATGCCACCCTGCACGGTGACCACCATGGAGCAGGTGTCGGGGCAGTCGTGGGGGCAGGCGCCCAAGACCTTGGTTTCGGGGGCGGAAGTGGAAATCTCGGGGTGCATGGCTCTACTTTAGCGAGTCTGCTCTGGGCATGCCGCGAGAGCGGTGCACAATTCATCTCCTTGCTGGAGTTTTCACCATGAAGCTGCTCGATCCGATTGTTGCCAACACCCCCCAAATTGCTGCCTTGCGCCGTGATTTGCATGCCCATCCCGAGTTGTGTTTTGAGGAGGCGCGCACCGCCGATCTGGTCGCCGCCAAGCTGACCGAATGGGGCATCCCCGTCCACCGCGGGCTTGGCACTACGGGCGTGGTGGGTATCGTGAAGGCGGGTACCAGCAGCCGCGCGCTGGCGCTGCGGGCCGACATGGATGCGCTGCCCATGCAGGAGTTCAACACCTTTGCCCACACCAGCCAGCACCCCGGCAAGATGCACGCCTGCGGCCATGATGGCCACACCGCCATGCTGTTGGGCGCGGCCCAGTACCTGGCCCAGAACCGCCACTTTGATGGCACGGTGTACCTGGTGTTCCAGCCTGCCGAAGAGGGCGGCGGCGGTGCGCGCGAGATGATCAAGGACGGCCTGTTTGAGCAGTTCCCGGTAGAGGCCGTGTTTGGCATGCACAACTGGCCCGGCATGCGCGCCGGCACCTTTGCCGCCAGCTCAGGGCCGGTCATGGCGTCCAGCAACGAATTCAAGATCACCATCACCGGCAAGGGCGGCCACGCCGCCATGCCACACAACGCCATCGACCCCGTGGTGGTGGCCTGCCAGATGGTGCAGGGCTTCCAGACCATCATCAGCCGCAACATGAAGCCCATCGACGCGGGCGTGATCTCGGTCACCATGATCCATGCCGGAGAAGCCACCAACGTGATCCCCGACCATTGCGAGATGCAGGGCACGGTGCGCACCTTCACGATCGAGGTGCTGGACATGATCGAGCAGCGCATGCGTGACCTGGCCCAGCACACCAGTGCGGCCTTTGGCACCACCTGCGCGTTTGAGTTTGTGCGCAACTACCCGCCCACCATCAACGCACCCAAGGAAGCGGAATTTGCGCGCAAGGTGATGGCCAGCATCGTGGGTGAAGAGAATGTGCTGGTGCAAGAGCCCACTATGGGCGCCGAAGACTTTGCCTACATGCTGCAGGCCAAACCGGGCTGCTACAGCTTCATTGCCAATGGTGATGGTGCCCACCGCGACATGGGCCATGGCGGCGGACCTTGCATGTTGCACAACCCGAGCTACGATTTCAATGATGAATTGCTGCCCTTGGGTGCTACCTACTGGGTGCGGCTGGCCGAACAATGGCTCGCGCCGCAGCCTTGATTTACGTATGATGAACACAAAACGTAACGGGAGGTCAGTATGACCAATTGGAGTGAACTCAGCCCCCGAGAGCATCCGCCTGGTCTGCCCCGTGCGACCCAACGACAGTTGCAGCCGGGCGTGACCCGCTACACCTTTGTCCACGACGATCTGGAGATTGACGATCCCTCGCTGGACATCAGCGGTCGGCACTTTGTGTCACCGCGCGAGTACGGCTTCAGCATTCGCGGCTTTCAGGGCGGCAAGACCGCCTGGGCGCGGGACTTTGCCAACGGCACCATGCTGGTGGTCAATGCAGATGGCCAGTCTCACGTGTTGTCGCCGCGCGGCCCCTCAAGGGTGTTGTTTGTGGCCCGTGATGGCACTTTGCTGCAAGACAGCGGCGCGGCATCGCTGGCGCCGCCGCGCGCCCCTGATCTAGCGACCGTTCGCTTAACGCTGGTCGCTACCGTGGATTTGCAGGGGGAGTCGCCAGAGGCGGCGCGCGCCTTGCTCATGCGCATGGTGGACCGGGCTGTGTTGGCAGGTGCCTTGCCTGGCGAGCCCGATGTGCGCGTGGTGGAGCATGCGTTCGAGGGCAGTGCCGTATTGACCGTGGACAGCAGCCCAAGCTCCACCCACACCGACTTCTCGCAGTTGTTGGACCTCTAGGCCCGGCGCTAGGCCTGCACGGCAGGCTGGTAGCGGCCTTGGGCCATCTGCAGCAGACCATCAAAAATCAGGTTGTCCACCAGCTCGAACGGCCGTGTCATGCTGGGCGCCATCTTCCAGCCCGCGCCACCGGTCATGACGCACTTGGGCTCTGCGCCGCAGTGGGCGCTCACGTGTTGCACCATGCGCTCCACCGCGCCAGCAATGGCGTAGGTGCCGCCGCTGGTCAGCGCATCGCTGGTGTTGGTGGGAAATTCACGCACCTCGCCCGTGGGCACGTGCAGGCCGGCGGTGCCTGATTCGAGTGCGCGCAGCATGATGCCGTGGCCCGGCAGGATCAGCCCGCCCAGAAA
This sequence comes from Rhodoferax sp. P1_F3, assembly GCF_056405715.1. Lineage (NCBI taxonomy): Bacteria > Pseudomonadati > Pseudomonadota > Betaproteobacteria > Burkholderiales > Comamonadaceae > Rhodoferax > Rhodoferax sp. P1_F3. The sequence continues at coordinate 140,325 of NZ_JBFUBO010000005.1, forward strand.
TTTTCCCTCGGCATCGATCGCCTCCACGGTCACCGCGGTGCCCACCATCACCACCACCATGGGGCGGGCTGCGCCCTGTGCCAGCATGCGGTGGTAGGCGCCAATCATCGCCACCCAGCGGTCGGCACCCAGACGGGTGGGGTGGTCGTAGCCATTGCGCAGGCCGGCTTCCCCCTCGCTGGAGACTACCCACTGCGGGATGACATCCCAGGCGTCCATCTGCTCCTGCACGCGGCGCTTGACCGCGTCACCGGCCACCACGCAGCCCAGCACATGGCGGGGTGCACCCAAGCTGCGCCAGGCACCGTCCCCCAGCTTGTCGATGTTTTCCAGAAACTCGGCGCCCTGGGCCAACAGGGCCGCGCCGGGCTGTGGGCTGGCGTACTGGGCCCACTTGAGGCGGGTGTTGCCGATATCCAGCGCAAGAAATGTCATGGTTTTGTTTTTGTCGAGTTGTCTCTGGGCGGTATTGTGCGGGCTTTAGCCTTGCCGCCAGGGCAGGCCGCGCAATCGCCAACCTCCGCGGTGGCCGCGCTGGGCGTTGGCGTCGGGGTCGCCCTCAAAACCTTCGAGGATGTTGTAGGCCTCCAGGCCCAGCTCGGTGGCGCGTTTGGCCGCAGCAACCGAGCGCACGCCGCTGCGGCACAGCAACACCACTTTCTTGCCGGCGGGCACCGCGGCCTGCAGGCCTGCGTCAAACTGCGGATTCATCGCCATGCCGGGCCACTGCTTCCAGGCCAGGGCCACGGCACCGGGCACAAAGCCCACCCATTCGCGTTCGGCATCGGTACGCACGTCTACCAGCACGGCCTCGCCCGCCTGCCACCAGGCGCAGGCCAGCTCAGCACTCACATCACCTGCATACCCGGCGGCGGCCTGGGCCGCGGTGGCGCCAGCGCTGCCTGCGTCGTGGCGCACGCCCGAGCTCAGGTTGGCGGGCACGGCCTCGTCAATGCGGCGCGGGCGTGGCAGGTTCAGGCTGTCCATGGTGGCCACGAATTCGGCCAGCGTCTTGCCGGCCACGCGGGCATTGCTGGTTTTCTCGGTGCCAATGGTGGTGCGCGTGCGACCTTGGTAATCGTGCGCGGGCCAGACCGTGGTGGCATCCGGCAGCGCAAACAGCACGGTGGTCAGGCTGCGGTACAGGTCTTCGGCGCTGCCGGACTGGAAATCGGTGCGGCCGCAACCGCCAATCAGCAGGGTGTCGCCAGTGAACACATGGTCGCGCCAGGTGAAGCTCATGCTGCCGCTGGTGTGGCCCGGTGTGTGCAGCGCACGGATAGATTCGGCGCCAAAGCTCAGCGTGTCGCCATCGTTCAGCTGCACAGCCGCGGTGCCAATGCCGCAGCCGGCCGGTGCGGCGGTGCGGGCACCCGTGTGCTCGGTCAGCAGGGCCGCGCTGGTGATGTGGTCGGCGTGGGCATGGGTCTCCACCGCCCATTGCAGCTTGAGGCCGTACTGGCGCAGTGTGGCCAGGTCACGCTCCAGCTGCTCGTCCACCGGGTCCACGATCAACGCGTCGCGGCTGACCTCGTCAAACAGGATGTAGGTGTAGGTGCTGGACGCTGGGTCGAAGAGCTGGACGGGTTGCATAGCGGGGTGGGTCAGAGGACAGGTAGCGAGGTGCTACCTGCTTCGCGCCACTGTACTGGATTTGGCGGGTCTAACGGGGACCGGGTAAATGCGTAAGCCTGGGTTGGGGGAAGTGGTTTACAGTTGACGTTTACGTAAACGTCAATTCATCGCTTTCTGCCCTTTTTTGTGAGTGCCTCATGACCGATCTGTCCGCTGACTTCAAGGCCCTGGCCAACTACCGCCCCACGCACAAGGTGCGTTTCGTCACCGCGGCCAGCCTGTTTGACGGGCATGACGCCGCCATCAACATCATGCGGCGCATCCTGCAAGGCATGGGTGCTGAAGTCATCCACCTGGGCCACAACCGCAGCGTGGACGAGGTGGTGACCGCTGCGCTGCAGGAAGACGTGCAGGGCATCGCCATCAGCTCCTACCAGGGCGGCCATGTGGAGTACTTCAAGTACATGGTGGACTTGCTCAAGGCGCGGGGGGGGGCGCACATCCAGGTGTTTGGCGGCGGTGGCGGGGTTATCGTGCCGGCCGAGATCCGCGAGCTGCATGCTTACGGCGTGGCCCGCATCTACAGCCCTGAAGACGGCCAGCGCATGGGCCTTGCCGGCATGATTGGCGAGATGGTGATGCGCTGCGACAAGGACATCACCACGCTGGCGCCCACCGATCTCACCGCTATCCAGGGCCACACCGAGGCCAGCTGGCGCGCCTTGTCCCAGTTGCTCACCGCCATCGAGGCTTCCAAGGTAAATCAGGCGCTAGCCCAGGAGATACGTGCGCAAGCAGCTACTAAAATGATAGCGGTAGTGGGCATTACCGGAACCGGTGGCGCCGGCAAGTCCAGCCTGACCGACGAGCTGATCCGACGTCTGCGGCTGGACCAGAACGACAGCCTGCGTGTGGCGGTCATCTCGATTGATCCGTCGCGTCGCAAGAGCGGTGGTGCGCTGTTGGGTGACCGCATCCGCATGAATGCCATCAGCCCTTGGCAGCAAGGTAGCCGCGTCTTCATGCGCAGCCTGGCCACGCGCGATTTTGGCTCCGAGATCAGCGCCGCCCTGCCCGACGTGATTGCCGCCTGCAAGGTGGCGGGGTTCGACCTGGTGGTGGTGGAAACCTCGGGCATTGGCCAGGGCGATGCGGCCATCGCACCGCTGGTGGACGTACCCGTGTATGTGATGACGCCGGAGTTCGGCGCGGCCAGCCAGCTGGAGAAAATCGACATGCTGGACTTTGCCGAGTTTGTGGCCATCAACAAGTTCGACCGCAAGGGCGCCAGCGATGCGCTGCGCGATGTGTCCAAGCAAGTGCAGCGCAACAAGGAAGCCTGGACCACGCCCGCTGACCAGATGCCCGTGTTCGGCACCATGGCCGCGCGTTTCAATGACGACGGTGTGACCGCGTTGTACCAAGCGCTGCTGCCGCGCCTGCAGGCCTTGGGCGTGCCGCTGAAAGACGGCATGCTGCCCAAGGTAACGGTGCGCCACAGCAGCAACCAGACCCCGGTGGTGCCCGCCGCACGCACGCGCTATCTGGCCGAGATCAGCGACACGGTGCGAGGCTACAAAAAGCGGGCGCGCGAGCAGGCCAAGCTGGCGCGCGAAATCCAGCAGCTGCAGGCGGTGGCCGTCATGCTTAAGGTGGACAAGCCCGACCGTGCGCCCGCCGCCGAGGCGGCGCTGGACCTGGCCGGCCAGCGCAAGGCGCGACAGGACCGCGATGCACGGCAACTGTTGCAGCAGTGGCCCGAGATGCAAAAGGCCTACGCGGGCGATGAGTACGTGGTGAAGATTCGCGACAAGGAAATCCGCACCGCGCTCACCACCAAGAGCCTGAGCGGCACGACCATCCGCAAGGTGGCGCTACCCCAATACGAGGACCACGGTGAAATCCTGAAGTGGTTGATGCTGGACAACGTGCCCGGCAGCTACCCCTACACCGCTGGCACCTTTGCCTTCAAGCGCGAGGGCGAAGACCCCACGCGCATGTTCGCAGGCGAGGGCGATGCCTTCCGCACCAACACCCGCTTCAAGCTGCTAAGCAGCGGCATGGCCGCCAAGCGGCTGAGTACCGCGTTTGACTCGGTCACGCTCTACGGCAACGACCCCGACCCGCGACCCGACATCTACGGCAAGGTGGGCAACAGCGGCGTGAGCATCGCCACGCTGGACGACATGAAGGTGCTGTATGGTGGCTTTGACCTGTGCAGCCCGTCCACGAGCGTGTCCATGACCATCAACGGGCCTGCGCCTTCGATACTCGCCATGTTCATGAACACGGCCATCGACCAAAACATCGAAAAATTCCAGGCCGATAACGGCCGGCAGCCTACAGACACCGAGGTCGCCAAGATCCGCGAATGGGTGCTGGCCAATGTGCGCGGCACCGTGCAGGCTGACATTTTGAAAGAAGACCAGGGCCAGAACACCTGCATCTTCAGCACCGAGTTTTCACTGAAGGTGATGGGCGACATTGCCGAGTACTTTGTGCACCACGACGTGCGCAACTTCTACAGTGTGTCCATTTCCGGGTACCACATTGCCGAGGCCGGAGCCAACCCCATCAGCCAGCTCGCGTTCACCCTGTCCAACGGTTTCACGTTTGTCGAAGCGTACCTTGCCCGCGGCATGCACATCGACGACTTCGCGCCCAACCTAAGCTTCTTCTTCAGCAACGGCATGGACCCCGAATACACCGTGATGGGCCGCGTGGCGCGCCGCATCTGGGCGGTGGCCATGAAGGAGAAATACGGTGCGAATGAACGTTCGCAAAAGCTGAAGTACCACATCCAGACCAGCGGCCGCAGCCTGCACGCGCAAGAGATCCAGTTCAACGACATTCGGACCACGCTGCAGGCACTGATCGCCATCTACGACAACTGCAACAGCCTGCACACCAACGCGTTTGACGAGGCCATCACCACGCCTACCGAAGACAGCGTGCGCCGCGCCATGGCCATACAGCTCATCATCAACCGCGAGTGGGGCCTGGCCAAAAACGAGAACCCGTCACAGGGCGCCTTCATCATTGAAGAGCTGACCGAACTGGTGGAAGAGGCCGTGCTCAAGGAGTTTGAAAGCATTGCCGAGCGTGGCGGTGTGTTGGGTGCCATGGAAACCGGCTACCAGCGCGGCAAGATTCAGGACGAGAGCATGCATTACGAGATGCTCAAGCACACCGGCGAGCTGCCCATCATCGGCGTCAACACCTTCCGCAACCCACATGGCGACCAGGTGATGGAGAAGCTGGAGCTGGCCCGCAGCACGGACGAAGAAAAGCAGAATCAGCTCAAACGCCTGGCCGACTTCCACGCCCGCCATGCGGACGCTGCCCCCGCCATGCTGAAGAAGCTGCAGCAGGCTGTGATCGACAACCAGAACGTGTTCAACGTGTTGATGGACGCCGTGCGCGTCTGCTCGCTGGGCCAAATCACCAGCGCGTTGTTTGAAGTGGGTGGGCAGTACCGGCGCAATATGTAGCGCGGCCCTCAGCCCTTATACGCCGGGGCAGATCTTCGCCAGCAACGGCCCCAGCGCGTCGATAAGGGGTTCGGGCGACGCCTCGGCGTCGGTCTGCGGCCAGCGGGCCTGAAACTCGGCAATCTCCAGGCCCACGACGGGGTTCTTTGCCAGGGTGGACATGGCCTCGTGCAAGTCCGCCAGCGTCAAGCCACCGGGGACCCGATACTCCGTCGGCACGATGTCGGGTTCCAGCACGTCGCAGTCCAGGTGCACATACACCGGGCTGCGTCCGATGGCGGCGGCCAGTCGCGCTGCCAAGCCCTTCCCCGGTGCCACCAAGCGCAGCGCGCCGCTGTCGATCAGGGCTTGCTCCGCGGGGTCGATGTCGCGTGCCCCTACTAACACCACCTGAGCCAGTTGCAGATCGCCCGACAGGCCCGTGTCCCACAGCCCGGCCGCACCCGTCAGCACCAAGCCGCCGAGGTAGCCCGATGTGGAGTTGGACGGCAGGTTGCTGTCCGCATGGGCGTCGAACCAGACGATGCGTGCCTCCGGATGGTGGCGCGCCACCACGGGCAAGGTGGCCACGGCGGCGGCGCATCGGCCCAGCGTGGTGATGGGGGTGGCACCACGCTGCAGGGCGTGGTCCAGCGCCTGGGCCAGGGCGTGCAGCTCCTCGCGCGCAGCGTCCAGTTCCACGTCCCACCGGGCGGCCAGTGGCGTGCGGGGGGTGCCCAACACGTGGGGCTGCAGTGCCAGCCGTTGGGCCAGGGCGTGGCCCATACGCTGCGACCCGGCCATGCCCAGCGGGTTGCGGTCGGCCACCCGCCCCTGGAACACGGTGAGGCAGGCCGCTGCGGCCGAGGTAAGGGGGGCTGGTAGGTGTGCTTGTGAGGGGGCGGGCATGTAGGATTCCTGTGGAGGCCCGGGGATTATCCGGCGGGCTTGCGCCAAGTTGGTGCGCTTATTGCTAGCCCTGGGGGGAGCCCGAAACCCCGCAACGGCGCGGGGCTGCGTGGCTGTTAGGCACACACACCATGTTGTCAAAAATTCCGCTGTGGCTGGGGCGCTTGAGCGTGGGGCGCAAGCTCACCCTCATTTACCTGTTGGACCTGACCGCGGTGATCTACGTCTCGGGCATCCTGATCCACGAGAAGTACCTGGCCATCGACTTTGCGCGCAAGGAAATTGTGGGTGCCAGCTATACCGAGGTGGTGCGCCGCAATCTGATGGGCGTGTTCATCGTGCCGACACCGGCACCTGCGCTGCAGGACTTTGAGGCCATCCGCGCCCAGCACGATGCCGAGCTGAATACTACGGATCCCTCGCAGCGCCTGCAGACCTTGCTGGCCGGCAACGCCGGCACGCGCGAGAAAACCCAGCTGCTGGCCCAGGGTCGCGACCTGCTCACTGTCGTGGGCAACCAGTCCAACCTGATCCTGGACCCGGACCTGGACAGCTACTACGTCATGTCGCTCACAGTGCTGCGCTTTCCCGAGTTGCTGCAGGTGCTGTTTGACACCCGCGACTTCATGCGCAACTGGGGCCAGAACCAGCGCGGCGCCAACCCCACGGCACAGCTGCTGACCCTGGTGGGCCGGCTGGATGCGGTGCTGCAGGGTATGGAGTCGGACTACGCGCAGGCTTGGCTGGCGGGCTCGCCCCAGCTGAAAGGCGCGCTACTGGAAACCCGGCAAAGCCTGCTGCAGGCCGGGCGGGCCTTTGCCGTCACGGTGCAGGCCACGGCACAAGAAAAACCCACGGCGGCCCAGGTGGCCGAGCTGGACCAGGCCTACCAGCAGGCGCTGTCCGCCCTGAACGATGCCTGGCGTGTGGGCGTGGAGCAGTTGCAGGTGCTGCTGGATGCCCGCGTGGACGGGCTGTTCCACCGCATGTGGCTGCACCTGGGCACTGCCTTTTTGCTGCTGGGCTGCATCTTGAGCCTGGTGTACCTGGTGGCCAGCCAGATTGCGCGTCCGCTGCAGGCTCTGGCCCGTGTGGCCGACGAGGTGCGGCGCACCGCCGACTACGCCCACCGCGCCAGCTGGCACAGCCGCGACGAGATTGGCCAACTCTTTACCGCCTTCAACGGCATGCTGGCCCAGCTGGACCGAGACCGCCTGGCCCAGCAGGAGCTAGCGGCCAGCGCCCGCGCGGCCGCAGCGCAGCTGGAGCTGGTGGAGGCCTTCCCGATGCCCATGGTGGTGACGTCCGTGCCCGACCACGAGGTGCTGCACGCCAATGCACCGGCCCAGCCTTGGCTGGGTGGGCAGACCCTGGACCCCTGGCGCACCGGACTGGAGGCGAGCGTGCGTGGCCGCTTCTTCCAGCGCCTGGCCGACTTTGGGGTGGTGGACGAATTCGAGGTGCGCTGGCTGGGCGGCACCATGCCGTCCTGGGCCGTGCTGTCCGCGCGGCGGCTCAAGTTTCAGGGGCGTGATGCCATCCTCACCGCGTTTGCCCCCATCAACAAACTCAAGGTGATGGAGCAGCGCCTGGAGTTGTGGGCCAAGGTGTTTGAGGCGTCCAGCGAGAGCATCATCATCATGGACGAGTCGCGCAAGATCATCAGCGTGAACCGGGCCTTCTGCCGCAGCACGGCGTTCGACTTCTACGAGGTGATAGGGCATGACCTCTCACTGGTGATGGACAGCCCCCAGGACATGCTGTGGTCCGACCTGGAAGACAAAGACGCCTGGCAGGGCGAGGTGCACATCCGCAAGCAGTCGGGCGACACCTACCCGGCATGGCTCATGGTGTCGGCCGTGCACAAGAACGCCACCAGCGGCGAGGTGGTGAACTACATCGGCATTTCCATCGACATCACCGACCGCAAGGCCAAGGAGGAGCGCATCCGCTTCCTGGCGCAGCACGACGTGCTGACCGAGCTGCCCAACCGCTCCCTGTGCCAGCAGCGCCTGGGCGAGGCGCTGGCCCAGGCACGCGTGACCGGCGAGCAGGTGGCCGTGCTGTTCATCGACCTGGACCGCTTCAAGCTCATCAACGACACGCTGGGTCACCACATTGGCGATGGCCTGCTGCGCACCGTGGCGCGGCGTTTGACGAATGCGGTGCGCGCCGACGACACCGTGAGCCGCCTGGGCGGTGATGAGTTTGTGGTGATCTTGCGCCACGTGGTGAGCTACGAGGAACTGGCCGCCATGGTGAACCAGCGGTTGATTCCCGCCATTCGCCAGAGCGCGCTGGTGGACGGCAATGAGCTGACCGTGTCCTGCAGCGTAGGCGTGGCGTTGTACCCGGGCGATGCGACCGACCAGGACGAGCTGATGCGCCGTGCCGACGCCGCCATGTACGAGGCCAAGTCCGCCGGGCGCGACACCGCGCGCTTTTTCTCACCCGAGACTGACCAGCGCGTGCTGGCGCGCCAAACCATGGAAGGCCAGCTGCGCCAGGCGCTGGCGAATGACGAGTTCAGCCTGCACTTTCAGCCGCGCCTGAACGCACGCACGCGCCGCGTGCAGGGCGCGGAAGCCTTGCTGCGCTGGAACAACCCCATGCTGGGCCAGGTGGCGCCCGGGCACTTTATCCACCTGGCAGAAGAGACCGGGCTCATCAAGCCGATTGGCCTGTGGGTGCTGCGCGAGGCCTGCGCCCAGTGGATGGCGCTGGAGGCGCAGGGCGTGTGCAAGGGGCTGGAACTGTCGGTCAACCTCTCGGTGGCGCAGCTGTCCGATCCTGAATTGGTGGGGCAGCTGGAGTTGGTGCTGCGCGCCAGCGGCATACCGCCGCACCAGCTGGAGCTGGAACTGACGGAATCGCAGTTGATGGACAACCCTGGGGCCGCGCAGGCCCAGGTGTCGGCGCTCAAGGCATTGGGTGTGCAAATCGCCATTGACGACTTTGGCACGGGCTATTCCAGCCTGGCCTACCTCAAGCGCTTTGAGATCGACAAGCTCAAGGTGGACCAGTCGTTTGTGCAGAGCATGCTGGACGACAGCGCCGATGCGGCCATCGTGCATGCCGTGATCGCGCTGGGCCACACCCTAGGCCTGAAAGTGGTGGCCGAGGGCGTGGAGAACCTGCCCACCGCCCAGACACTGACCGCGCTGGGCTGCGACGAGCTGCAGGGCTACTGCTTCAGCCGGCCGCAGCCGATCGACGAGTTTGTCGCCTGGCTGCAAGGCCAGGACGACCCACCTAACCGCCGGCGCGGTCGCTAGGCTGCTAAGCCCGCGAAGGCTTATTGCGCCAGCGCTTTGCGCGCGGCCAGGGCTGTGTCGGTGAAGTCGGTGAACACACCGTCCACACCGGTTTTGTAGAACGCGGTGTATTCGGCAGCCGGGTTCTTCTGGTAGTCGGCCGCCAGGCGGCGCGACTCGTTGCGGAAGGTGAAGGGGTGCACAAACAGCCCGGCCTTGTGCGCATCGGCCACCAGGCGCGTGGCGGGCTGGCTGGTGGCGTCGGCGTCGTTGACTTTGCCGTCGCCGTTCACGTCCACGGGCTTACCATCGGCGCCGATAGTGCCTTTGGTGCTGATGATGTAGCGCTTCCAGGGGCCAATGCCATCGGCATAGGTCTTGATCTCGGCCAGGCCTTCAGGTGTCACCATCACATCAAAGTTGCGCTTGTCACCCATGATGGTCCAGTCGTAGGGGCGGTCGCTGGGCAGGGCGAAGGTCACGGCACCCGTGCGCAGGTCCACGTTGTCACCGTCAATCAATTGCACCATCTTGGTCTGCAGGCCCTTGCTCTTCATGTACTTCAGGCTGCTGGGTTCAAACGACTGCACAAAAATGGGTGCGCTCTTGCTGTTCCAGCCGGCCTTGGTGATCAGCGCGATCAGCTGGTCTTCCATGGGCAGGCCCAGGGCAGCAAAGTAGCTGGGGTTCTTGGTTTCGGGGTAGATGGCGATGGTGCGGCCGGTCTTGGCGGACTGGGCCTTGGCCAAGTCGATCACCTCTTGCAGCGTGGGCACCTTGAACTGGCCGTTGAACTGCTGGGGGCGCTCCGCGTCGGTGGAGATGGCGCCCAGGGTCTTGATCTCGGCCAGCGTGAAGTCGTCGCTGAACCAGCCGGTTTGCGTTTCACCGTCCACCTGGATCGTCTTCTTGCGCGATGCAAATTCGGGGTGCTTGGCCACATCGGTGCTCATGGCCAGGTTGGGGTCGTGGCGGGTGATGAGCTGGCGGTCCTTGGTGACCACAATGTCCATTTCGATCACGTCCGCACCCAGCTCAATGGCGCGGGTGTAGGCCTCCAGCGTTTCTTCGGGCAGGTAGCCGGAAGCGCCACGGTGTGCAATCACCAGGGGCAACTGGCCATCCAGCGTGGGCAGGCCACTGCGCTGGCCGGGCGCGGTGCCACAGGCGGACAGACCCAGGGCCAAGAGCAGCGCGGCGCTGGCAGCAGGGTGAAGGCGAAACGGGATCGAAGGCATGCACTACTCCTAGGTAAAGAAGCGGCCGATGCTAGCCATCGATTGTGAAAGTTTCGTGTCAATCCGTTGACGGACGCGTGTTCCGCCTAGACCTGAGTTGCTCCTGTTTTAGGAGCTGCTTGCGCATATTCCACGGGGGCTAGAGCCCCATTTTGTATGTATCAGGTGCGCAACTGCAGGTGCAACCATTGCGCCATCGGGCTGTCGCTGCTCTCCAGCTCGTGCACGATGGTGAAGTGGTCCGCACCCGGCACGGCGCGCAGCTCGGTCGGGTTGCCCAGGGCCTGCGCCGCCGCGTGGTACAGCGCGGACTGGCGTGCAAACTCGCTGCTCTCGGCCCCGCCCCAGGTCACCCAGGTGGGTGTGGGGCAGGCGCGCACATTGGCCGCGGGGGAATAGTGGCGCACCGTGTGTTCGTCCAGCTGGATCATGGGCTGCAGGTAGCTGTAGCGCAATGGTTGCAGGTCGTGCAGGCCGCTGATTAGCACCGCCGCTTTGAGCGGGTCGCGCGGCAGGCCGTAGTCGGTGTCCCACGCGGTTTCCAGGCACATGGCGCTCAGGTGGCCGCCGGCCGAGTGGCCGCCCACGGCCACGCGCGTGGGGTCACCGCCGTACTGGGCGATGTTGCGCAGCGTCCAGGCCACGGCGGCGCGGCACTGGCGCGTGATCTCGGCAATGGTGACAAAGGGGCACAGCGCGTAGTTCACCACCACGGTGGTGATGCCCAGCGGCTGCAGTCCCAGCGCCACGCCGCTGAACTCCTTGGACGACATGGCGCGCCAGTAGCCGCCGTGGATGAAGACGAACACGGGCGCGTTGGGGGCGTCGGCCGGAAAGATGTCCAGCGTCTCGTGCACCGTGGGGCCAAACGGAATGTCGAGGTGGTTCTTCAGCGTGCTGCGCGCCTTGCTGGCCTGCGCCACAAAGTGTTTGCCTGGTGCGGAGGCGTCGGCGAGCGCAATGGAGGGGTTGTACTGCGCATCGATCTGCGCCTGGGTGTCAAAGTCGCGGTAGAGCTTGGGCATGGGGCTTAGGGATAGAAATAAGCCCCATGGTAGCCGCGCAAATGCAGTTTCAGTTCAGCAGGTAGGCGTCGGCCTGGGCTTCCAGGTCTTCGGCGTCGATGGCGGCGTCATAGGCCGCGCGGTTGGCCAGTGCTTCCTTGGTATAGGGAATCAGGGGCTTGTCCAGCGGGCGCAGCTTGTGGCGGCGCAGGCCACGCAGCTGCTGGGAGCGTTCCATGGTCTGCAAAACCAGTTCAGGCTCCATCATCAGGCTGAAGGGGTTGAGGGCGGTGGTGGTGTCGTTCATGGCAGTTCTCCGGTGGGTTCCTTGCGCTGTGCAATGACACTGGCGCTTGGATGAACTGTAGTCACAGTCCCCGTGAACTGGAGTCCGACACGCGCTGTAAAGCGTGTAGGAAAAAACCTTACAACAATCTCGCCCGCACGCTCTTGCCCTTGACCTTGCCGGCGTTAAGTTTGGCGCAGGCTTCGTTGGCAATGCTGCGTTCCACGGCCACAAAGGTACAGTACTCGGTGACGGCAATTTTGCCAATCTGCTCGCGGGTGTAGGCCGGGCCGCCGTCCAGGCTGGTCAGTGCGCCCAGCACGTCGCCGGGACGAATTTTCTCCTTGCGGCCACCGGCAATCTGCACCGTTACCATGGGCGGCAGCAGGCGGCCCAATTTCCCGTTTTCTCCCGTGGGCGCCAGCTCATCGCGCTTGAACCAGACCGACGGCGCGTTCTGGTACTGCTCGATCTTGCCGACCGATCCCATCTCGTTCATGGACACCAGGCTTACCGCCAGGCCGGACTGTCCCGCGCGGCCAGTGCGGCCCACGCGGTGCACATGCACCTCCGCGTCGGGCGTGATGTCCACGTTGATGACCAGGTCCAGCTCTTTCACGTCCAGCCCGCGCGAGGCCACGTCGGTCGCCACCAGCACCGAGCAACTGCGGTTGGCAAACTGCGCCAGCACCTGGTCGCGGTCGCGCTGCTCCAGGTCGCCATGCAGGGCCTGCGCCACAAAGCCCTGGCCCTGCAGCAGCGTCACCAGCTCGTTGCACTGCTGGCGCGTGTTGCAAAAGGCAATGGTGCTGACGGGGCGGAAGTGGTTGAGCAGCAGGCCCACGGTGTCCAGCCGATTGCTCCGTTCCACCTCGTAAAAGCGCTGTTCGATGGTGTTTTCAGCCGCGGGAGCCTTCACCGTGATTTGTTGCGGGTCGCGCATGAACTGCTGGGCCAGCTTGGCAATGCCCTCGGGGTAGGTGGCCGAGAACAGCAGGGTTTGGCGTTCCTTGGGCGTTTGCTTGACCACGGTGGCAATGTCCTCGAAGAAGCCCATGTCCAGCATGCGGTCGGCCTCGTCCAGCACCAGGGTGTTCAGGTTCTCCAGCGAGAGGTATTCGCGCTCCAGCAGGTCCATGATGCGGCCCGGCGTGCCGACCACGATGTGTGCGCCGTTTTCCAGGCTGGCGCGCTGGCCGCGCGTGGCCACGCCACCGCACAGCGTCACCACCTTGATGTTTTCTTCGGCGCGCGCCAGCCGGCGAATCTCCACCGTCACCTGGTCCGCCAGCTCGCGCGTGGGGCACAGCACCATGGCCTGCACGGCAAACCAGCGCGGGTTCAGCTTGGCCAGCAGGGCCAGCGCAAAGGCCGCCGTCTTGCCACTGCCGGTCTTGGCCTGGGCAATCAGGTCTTGCCCAGCCAGTGCTACGGGCAGGCTGGCAGCCTGGATGGGCGTCATGGACTCGTAGCCCAGTTGCTGCAGGTTGGCGAGGGTGGTGGGGGAGAGGGGGAGAGAGGAGAAAGCGGTCATCCCCCGATTATCGGGGCTGGGGTGTGCGGTCGGTTGGCTGGTGGCTCTAGGTGCTATTGTTTTAATAGCTGATCGCGCATATTCCACGTGGGCTAGGGGCCTGTTTCCTGTATAAATAGCCTTGCTGAGGTGAATCTCGCGTGGCTTTCATGGTTTGCCTGCTGCATGCGAAGCTCGAATAAGCATGAGCTGCTTTTGGAAGCAGCCAACTCAATGAACTGCTCGGTGCTTTGAATGCCGTTCTTGCTTTCGATGTATTCGAGTTTGCGCAGGATGTGGTCTTTGGCGTCGGAGGCGCTGTACCAGGATCCATTGCGATCGAATTGGCAGCCAGAAGATTGAAGCCGTGCCATCAACGCGTCGACTTCGGCGCGAATTGGCGCAGGCGTTGGAGACGCATGGGCAAGGCCGGTCAAGAGTCCTAAGGCTAATGTTGCGATGATCTTTTTCATGTCGACGCTGTACGGTTATCGAACCTTGGTCAGACTTCCGAACGCTCTACAACCACCTCACTGAACTGCAGCACAGGTTGTATATCCGTGTAATTGGCTATGTCGCCCCTGATCTCCTGCGCGTGCGGGCCGCGGGCAGCCTGGAAAGCTTCGACAGAAGTGCAGATGAAGTCGCACTTGGCCACGTAAACAGGGTCAGTGCCCGGAGCACCGCCTGCGATGCCCTTGTCCACCGTGTAGTACAGACATGCAGCGCCGAGCCGCTGTTTCACCATTGGCATATGCCTCTCGCGGTAGTAAGCATGGTCGAATCGCGCGCCTGCGGCGTACGGGTACATGACACTGACTTTGATCATCGGGTTTTCTCCTGTTAACGCATGGTAATTGAGCGCCGCAGCCTGTGACGATGACAACGGGCGCTTGTGCCGGGTAGCTGAGGCGCCTGCAGACTGCTTGCGGACATTCTCTGCGCTCCGAAGCAGTCGTTAACGTCTGAATACACCGGCCTGCATGGCTGTTTGCGCAGGTCCGGTGGATTGATGCGTTAGCAGTTTCACCGCTCCTCCCAATGCACTGGGAGGTCCAAAATTTCGTTGTCCTTCCAGGCTGTGACAACGCCAGAAACAAATGTGCCTTTATTGTTCTTGGCGATGTTTAGCGAACTGACGTGGAGACGATAGCCTGGGCCGACCTGCTGCTCAGCTATGGACTTCGCGCGGTCCGCCGATTCACCGCTTAGTAAGAGGGCGATGAAGGTGCCCATGACAATGACCAACCCAACGCCTGCTGCTGCGGGAATGCGCATGTCACGTTGTTTTCTCCCAGCGCTGGCACGGGCGGCTATGACTGGCTCGCGCCCAAGTTCCCTAATTAGCCAAACAAAGAGGCCTAGAACGAACGCCATAAATGTGAACTTAGCAAATGACGTACCCGGATTAAGGCGGAACTGTGTGAGCGTAAGGGCGAAGGGCTGCATGAAGGGCCATGCAATCAGCAATGCAACGAAAGCTGCAAGCATAAAAACAGCGAACCACCGAACTAACGAAGCCGCCCGAAGACTGCCACGCAGCAGAAAGATGCCAGCGAATACCGCAAATATGTTGAAGCTCGACGAATACGAAATGCGGTTGGCAATGCAGTAAATCATCACCGCAATGTCGATCAAGCCGACTACCAACAAGACAGCGCCGACGCGCTTGAGAATAGGAGTGTGCTGTGTATCCATAAGACTGCAAGCGAATAACGTATAGAAATGTCATTGGAGCGTATCAGACTGATACCCAACCGTTAGAAGAATGTATTCGGCCACAGCCCTTGACGCCAACAGACTGAAAGCGGTCGTCTGAAGGTGCTTACCAGGCCTAGTCCTGAAAATCCCACGGAATCTCTTTTTTAAATATGGCAATTGCTTCCTCAATGAGATTGAGGGGCGCTTCGCCCTTGAAAAGCGTTACTGTTCTTGTCTTCTTTGTGTCATCCCTAAAGACTTCCAAAACCATCTCGCCGTCAATCTGGAGTTCAATGCCGATGCCATCACGATCACCCACATCACTTGCAATTGTCCAAGACGACTTTTGAGCTTCGGTCATTAGCAGAATTTCCTCTTTCATTTGAAGGTTGGAACCACGACCCGCTTCCGCCGTGAAATGGCTGAGTCAGAGACATGAAGTGCTATGCCCTTCTGCATCCTTGCCGTGGAGCGCGTAGAAATGTCGCGCCGCCTTTAGACCTTCTTGAGTGCAGGTTTCGCAGATGGGAGAGCCGCGCATACCTACAAAAGTTGGAATCATCGCGCAGTATCCACAGGGCAGTTCGCTAAGGCTTTGGACATCGGCGAACCGCGATGCAATGTAGGCCAGGCAGTTCTCGCAGGCGTAGCCATCAACGCCGTGGGAGGTGGGTCCACCGCAATTTGTGAGCCGCAGTGAGCAATGCCGCATCGCAGATTCTTCAAATGTGACCTTGTGACGTTTCATATGTGCCTATCCGGCGCTAAACGGAGTCGGTTACAGCACAAAGATAGAGAGCACGGCGATTCGACGTTCAAGCTACACCGCCTGAAGTAAGTTCAAATCGAAGTTCGATTTTCGCAATGAGTTCTTGCTCACGTTGCGATAGACCGCATGTGCAATTGGCTAGGTCAAGAACTTCTGGCCCAGTAGCATCAACTGCCGGGCAGTCAGGATCGTGCTCAGCGTAGGAATCAAGAAAAGTTCGCAACTCGCTTATCAAAGGGTCTTCTTGCTTATTCATTCCGCTTTATATTCAATTTTTAGGTGGCCTGCAAACCACTGCTAGACGGCGGCTATCGCAGCGAAGCCGAGGCGTCTACAGACTGATTGCGGTCTTTCGCACTACTCCAAATCAGACCTTAACACCCGCGTTTAAGGGGCGGCAAGCCGCGGAGCAGGTTGACGTCCCTTTGAACAACCAGTTGGGCCATTTTTCGTTAGTACTTATTTGATTGCAATGCACTTGATGTTTCAATCCGTGGCTCACCACTACCACTCTCTGTACGGAATATGACTGTTGTGGGTTACGTTGCTCAGACTAGTGTTGCTCAGGAACATGCTCAAGGAAGAGTGCGAAAGTTCTTCATGCTGAGAGGGGCCCAATGTAATGCTGTCAAAGTACGGTCGTGGCTCTTGCATGGGAATCTCTACGTAGGGCACGAGCAATGACGCGCCGGGTCGAAACTTGACGAGGGGAGATACGTAGCTTGGGAAGTACTCGGAGATGAGTCTCCATTCCTTCTCTTCGGCGAAGGCCTCGTGCTTGAGCAGCGCGAGAACCTGCAGTACATCTCCACGAAAACGCTCTAGAAAATAAAAGTACTCCGTTCCCCTCGGATTTGGCGGTCCCGGAATCGGCCTCTCGTTTCTAAATGTTGTTAGCAGCTTGGCAAACAAGCTGGACAGAATGGCTTGTTGATCGACGTTCCCGTAGACGCATTTAGCAATACGAAATTGAACTCCTGCAATGCGCCGTAGCGTGGTGGGTGAGAATTCGATACTGACGCCCCTCCCGTGAGGTGTGTAGCTGCGCCATTGGCTCAGCAGGGATCGTTCCTCAGAGAGCGAGAAGACAAAGAGGCAGTATTGGTTGCGATAGAAGCTTCGCGTCCAAGATTGAAATTGCTCTGCAAACTCAAATTCTTGCTGAGTCAGGTTGCCAAAAACAAGATTAGGCTCGATAGCAGATTGCAATAGGTCGCAAGCATGAGTGATCTCTTTGGAGTCATTCAAGTAGTAGACATGACTTGCCCAAAGTGAACATGAGCGATCAATCCCTACGAGAGACTCAATGCCCGTGTAGTGATAGAGCGGGCGCTCCAGTGGCGCCGCGAAGAAGTCGTCGAGTTGGCGCATCAGTGTGTCCTGTGAGGCCTAACGAATAATGAATGAAAAAGTCATCGAAATCTTACAAACCGAGCCATGCCGCCAGATGACCGCTTCCGCCGCGTAACGGAAGTGCAGAAGCTCAATCCTGCCAGTGTCCCAGAGGCCCCGCGAACATTCCCAATGGTGCCTGTGCGAAAGCCTTCGCCTTCTCAATCGCATCCTCAAGCCCATGCTTCTCTGCATCCATTTCCTGGAGTCGTTGGTAGGCGGCATCCCGGCCCTTCGCATCCACATCACGTTCCTGCAGTGTCAGCTTGATCGTCTGTTTTTCCGATTGGATGGCGGCCAGGCGTTCGTACAAAGGCTGGAGTCCCGCTTCCACGGGTTGGAGCGACGCGGCGTCAGCCTGGCCCGTGCACAGTGCCACAGTTACGGCGATCAGTCGGAGATTCATGAGCTGGGTTGTAGGTTGCGTTGCGCTGATTCTGGCGCATTGGGCGCTCAAGGCCAATCCTAGTTCCAACTTCCCGTAGCCTCCAGCACCGGCGATAGCTGCGCCTCACCCCACCGCAACGGCAACGCCGCATCAATACGCACCATGCTGCGCACCTGCAGTCGCAGCAACCGCTGCGCGCCCACAAAGCTGTCCAACAGCGCGCCGTCCCAAATGATCTCGGCGTCTACCGCCAGGTGCAGCAAGTCGCCGGTGGCGTAGTCCACCACCAGCAGGCCGGCGCGCGGGTTCACGGCCAGGTTGCCCAGCGTGTTGAAGAAGAAGTTGCCGATGAAGTCGGGCACAGTCAGCGTGTTGCCGTCCACCCGCACAAAGCCGGGTTTACCGCCGCGGTGCGAAACATCCACGCCGTGGGCGGGGCCGCGCTGTTCTAGGTCGGTGCCGGTGTAGGCGGTGGCGATGAAGAAGGTGTCGGTCTGCGTCAGCATCTGGCGTGCAGCCGCGTCCAGGCCTGCGGCGCGGTGTACCACGGGGGGCATGTGGGCCCCGGGCGCCTGATACAGCGGTTCGCGGGCCTGGATGTACTTGGGGCAGTTGCCAAAGCTTTGCTGCACCTGCACCGCAAAGCCGTGGTCGCGCAGCTTGGTCACCACGCCGTTCATGCGGTTGCGCCGGCGCGTGTGCGGTTCAATGCCCAGCAGGCCAATGCGTGCGCCTGGGCGCAGGTTGGCATGCAGCGGGTCGGCCGCCAGCGGCAGGGCTTGTACGGTCAGGGTCTTGTCGTCGGGTGAGGCCACAAACCCCGGTGGCGCGGCCAGCACAGAGGCACAAGGCTGGCCGTCGGCATCCACCGAGCCCACCACGATGAGGGGCAGCTGGGTAAAGAAGCTGCGGTGCTGGTCCGGCATGTGGTCGCGCATGACCACGTTGCCCACGGCGGCCAGCCGCTCGCGCACACCCAGGCGCGCTTGCACGGCCTGTTCGCCCGCGTGAAAGGCCCGTTCAAGGGTGGGCGTGCGCGGGTCCATCTCAGGCGACCTGTTGCAGGGGTGTCTTCACCATGGGCACAAAGCCGGGCAGCGCCTCGATGCGCGCCAGCCAGGCGCGCACCTGGGGGTAGGCGTCCAGCGCCACACGGCCTTCGGGCGCGTGGGCCGTGTAGCTGTAGTTGGCAAGGTCGGCCAGCGTGGGGCGTTCGCCCGCCAGGTAGTTGGTGTGCTGCAGCGTGGCCTCCATCACGGCCAGCAGGCCGTGGGCGCGCTGGATGACTTCTTCTGCCGGAGTGGGGCGTTTGAAAACCGCGATGGCCCGTGCCGTTGCAGCACCTGACGCCAACGGCCCGGCGGCCACCGAGAGCCAGCGCTGCACGGCTGCCGCCTGCACCGGGTCGCGTGGCAGCCAGGCCTCGGGGTTGGGCGCGTAGCGGCTGGCCAGGTAGACCAGGATGGCGTTGGAATCAGTCAGCGTCACGTCTCCGTCTTGAATGACCGGCACCTGCCCAAACGGGTTCAGCTGCAAAAACGCCGGGGCCTTGTGGGCGCCACCGCCCAGGTTCACCTCCACCAGCTCCACAGGTAGGCCCAGCAGCGACAAAAACAGCTCCACCCGGTGGCAGTGGCCCGAAAGGACCATGCGGTGCAGGCGAATGGGAGTGGTGGGGCGTGGAGCTGTCATGGGGGGCTTTCAAAAAAGAAGAAGACAGCGCCATTGTGTTTATTGCCTTGAAATTGATAAATGGCGACAACTGGATTTGACTCATCCGATATCCGGTTTAATACAGGCATGGACAGACTCAAAGCGATGCAAGCGTTCGTGCAGATTGCCGAGGCGGGAAGCCTGACGGCCGCCGCGCGCGCGCTGGAGTCGTCGCTGCCCGCCATGGTGCGCACCTTGGCGGCGCTGGAGGCACACCTGGGCGTGCGCCTGGTGCACCGCACTACGCGGCGCATGTCGCTCACCGAGGAGGGCAAGCACTACCTGGAAAGCTGCCGCCAACTGCTGGGCGCTGTGCAGGAGGCCGAGGCCGCGCTGGTGGCCGACGTCAGCGAGCCCACGGGCCAGCTGCACATCACGGCGCCGGTGATGTTTGGCCAGCTGCACATCACACCCGCCGTCATGCGCTTTGTGCAGCGCTTCCCGCAGGTGCAGTGCAATGTGGTGCTGGCGGACCGCGTGGTGAACCTGCTGGAAGAGGGGCTAGACCTGGGCATCCGCATCGGCATGCTGGAAGACTCGTCGCTGGTGGCGCAGCCTTTGGGGACCCTGCGCCGCGTGGTGGTGGCCAGCCCGCAGTACCTGGCCCAAGTGGGGCGGCCCACACACCCGCGTGATCTGCTGCAGGCCAACTGCATACGCTTTCTGGGCGCCAGCGGCCCGTGGTGGACCTTCCATGCGCAGGGCAAGGCCTTCACCGTGCCGGTCACTGGCAACCTCACCTTCAACCACAATGCCCCCGTGCTGGACGCCTGCCTGGCCGGCATGGGCTTTGGCCTGTTCATCTCGTACCAGGTGGCGCCGCATCTGGCGCAGGGCACGCTTCAGCTGGTGCTGGAAGACTTTGAGCCGCCGCCCCGCCCAATCCACGTGGTGTACCCGCATGCCCGGCTGCTGCCGGCCCGCACGCGGGCTTTCATCGATTTCATCAAGCTGGACTTGAAAGGGCTGGCGCCCTGAAGGCACGGCCCACCGTATTGCACCGCACGGATCAGCCCCGTCAGACCTCTAAGATCTCCCCTTGTTAGAAAGGGAATGCCATGAAACAAAAAATCTCCAGCGCCGTGCTTGCGGCGTTCATGCTCACCAGCTGCGGCACCGCCACCGTCAACCCCGTCACCGGCCAGACCGAGCGCTCGGTGATGAGCGAAGAGGACGAAGTGGCCGAGGGCGCCAAGGGCCATGCAGAAGTGATGAAGGAATACGGCGCCTATGCCAACCCCGCGGTGCAGGCCTATGTGAATGCGCTGGGCCAGAAGCTGGCCGCGCAAAGCCACCGCAGCCAGTTGCAGTGGCACTTCACCGTGCTGGACAGCCCCGAGATCAACGCCTTTGCGCTGCCCGGCGGCTACGTGTATGTGACGCGCGGCATCATGGCCTACCTGGACAGCGAAGCCGACCTGGCCGGTGTGATGGGCCATGAGATTGGCCACGTGACCGCACGCCACGGCGCTCAGCGCGCCACACGCCAGCAGACGGCGGGCCTGGGCGTGTTTGCGGCCACGGTGTTGGGCGCGGTGTTGGAAGGGCAGGGCTTTGGCGGCGCCGGGCAACTGGCCAGCCAGGCCTCGCAAACCGTGGCGGCGGGCTACATCGCGTCCTACGGGCGCGACCAGGAATTGCAGGCCGACGGCCTGGGCGCCGAATACCTGTCGCGCATCCACTACGACCCGCGCAACATGGTGGACGTGATCACCGTGCTGAAGAACCAGGAACGCTTTGCCGCCGACCAGGCCAAGGCCGAAGGCCGCCCGGTGCCCAGCGGCAGCGACTGGCTGGCCTCTCACCCCAGCAACGACCAGCGCCTGCAAACCATCACCGCGCTGGCGGCGCAGTACAAGAGCGATGCGGGTTACGGCGACGAGGGCCGCACCCGCTACCTGAAGGCGCTCTCGGGCATGACCTTTGGCGATAGCGCCAGCCAGGGGCTGGTGCGTGGGCGCAATTTTTACCATGCGCCCCTGGACTTTGCGGTCACCGCGCCCGTGGGCTGGTACATCCAGAACGACAACGAGCAGCTGGCCCTGCTGAACACCGCGCGCGATGCCGCCGTGATCGTGCGCCTAGTGCCACCACAGGCGGGCAAGACGCACACCGAGGTGATCCGCAACGTGCTCAAGCCCACCCAGGGCAAGGTGGAAACCACCACCCTCAACGGCCTGCCCGCCACGCGCTTTGCTGGTACGCGCACTGCCAGCAACGGCCAGTCCCAGGCGCTGGAAGCCACGCTGGTCACCGGCCCCAGCGACCGGATTTATCTGCTGCAAACCAGTGCCAAAGATGCTAACGCCCTGCAGCGCGCCCGTGCCCAGGTGCGCGAGGTGGAGGGCAGCTTTCGGGCCCTCACGGCGCAAGACCGGGCCGCCGCCCGGCCCTGGGGACTGAAGACGGTGCCTTACCCCAAGGGCGGTTTTGCGGAGCTGGCCAAAACATCCCCCATTGCCCGGCCGGAGCAGCAGCTGCGCCTGATCAATGGCTTCTATGGCGGCGGTGAGCCCGCTGTGGGGCAGTTGGTGAAGGTGGTGGACAGCCAGTAAAGCGGCTCAGGCGAAGGTATTGAGCTTGGTGCCTACGCTGCCGCTGGTCGCCAGGGGCGGCATTTGGGGCAGGGCCTGCAGCAGGGTGGCCGCTGACACCGCCTGCATGTCCAGCGCCTTTTTCAGCACCAGGATGTTTACGGCATCCGCCGTGCTGCCTTGGGCGGCGGCGCTGGCGGCTTGCACGGCGGGGGTGCTGGCAATGTTCATGAGAACTCCGGAAATGCAAAGAGCGGTGGATGGTTATCGGCTGCGGGCCGCCCCAACTTGAGGGCGACTTCTACAATGGTCTGACTCCCTGGACCCAACCGCACTGCCCCATGCCCTCCCTCCATATCTCCACCCAGTTTGACTCCGGCGCCATCGACGTGGTGCGCCTGGACAGTCCGCAGGACATCCAGCTGCGCATCCGCAAGGACAGCGCATCCGACTTTGCCCAGTGGTTCCACTTCTGCCTGCATGGCGCGGCCTACCAGCCGGTCACGCTGCGGTTTCTGAACGCATCGGAATGCGCCTACCCCAAGGGCTGGGAGGGCTACCAGGTGCTGGCCAGCCACGACCGCCAGCACTGGAGCCGCATCGACACCCAGTACGACGGCAAGGAGATGACTGCGCGCCTGACGCCCATGGCACAGGCGGTGTATTTCGCCTACTTCGAACCCTATTCGTACGAGCAGCACCTGGACTTGCTGGGCTCGGTCGGCGCCTCGCCCTGGGTGCAGCTGCAGCGCCTGGGCAGCACGGTGCAGGGGCGCGACATGACGCTCTTGCGCATCACCGATGAAGCAGGCGCCACGCCGCTGGAAGACAAAAAGAAGGTCTGGGTGATCGCCCGCCAGCACCCCGGTGAAAGCATGGCCGAGTGGTTTGTGGAAGGTATGCTGGAACGCCTGCTGGACGGTGACGACGCGGTGGCCCGCGTGCTGCTGGACCGCTGTGTGTTTTACGTGGTGCCGAATATGAACCCTGACGGTGCGGTGCTGGGCAACCTGCGCACCAACGCTGCCGGCGCCAACCTGAACCGCGAGTGGGCTGCTCCCACGGCCGACAAATCGCCCGAAGTGCTGCTGGTGCGCCAGGCCATGCTGGACACGGGGGTGGACCTGTGCCTGGACGTGCATGGCGACGAAGGCCTGCCCTACAACTTTGTCGTGGGCTCCGAGGGCACGCCCGGTTACAGCCCACGCGTGGCCGAGCTGGAAGACGCTTTCAAGGCCGTGTGGCTGGCCAGCTGCCCGGATTTTCAGGACGCGGTGAACTACGGCAAAGTGGCGCCAGGCCAGGCCAATATGACGCTGGCCACCAACTGGATCGCCCAGCAGTTCGGCTGCCTGGCCCTGACCATCGAGATGCCTTTTAAAGACAACGCCAACCTGCCCGACGTGCTGAACGGCTGGAGCGGCGAGCGCTCCCGCAAGCTGGGCGCCAGCGTGCTGCAGCCGCTGTTGCAGGTGGGTTTCTAGCGCCGCGTGTGCGACACCGCACAGTACAAGGCCGCCGCCGGCCCCATGCTGAAGACTTTCCTAGGAACGCTAGGGCTACGTCTTGGAGGTGTTGCAATGAGAAAGTCTGATGAAATCGATGTAGGTGCACTGCGTGAGCGCGCGCGCCTTCACATGGAGCAAGGTGCGGTGACCGAGGGCTACACCGCCGACCGTCCCGTGGTGCTGAAAATGCTCAACAGCGCGCTGGCTACCGAGCTGGTGTGCGTACTGCGCTACCGGCGCCACCACTTCATGGCGCGTGGTATCCATTCGCAGGCTGTGGCGACTGAGTTTTTGGCCCATGCCAACGAAGAGCTAAGCCATGCAGACCAGTTGGCCGAGCGCATTGTGCAGCTGGGCGGTGAGCCCGACTTTGCCCCCGACACGCTGCTGGAGCGCAGCCACGCCGAGTACCGGGAGGGCGCTACGCTGGCGGACATGATCCGCGAAAACCTGGTGGCCGAGCGCATCGCCATTGACAGCTACCGCCACTTCATTGGCTACCTGGGCAACCAGGACCCCACTACGCGACGCCTGCTGGAAGCCATTTTGGCGGTGGAAGAAGAACACGCCGATGACCTGTCCGACCTGCTGCAGCATGTGCCGACTGTCCCACCTCCGGTACAGCAGACGCTGGGCCTGCACGCCATCATCTAGTAGCCCATCACCAGACCTACCGCCATGCGCTGCGCCCTGGTCGCCATGGTGTGTGTTGTGGGTGCCGCCCTGGTCGCGTGCGGTGAGACCGCCACTTTGCCGGTGTCTGCCGGAACCGGGCCCCACCCCACACTGCCGCCGCCTGTCCCTACGCTGATACCAACTGTGAACACCGCATTGGCGGTGGGCTGGGCGCCGGGGCAAATGCCCGAGTCTGTGGCAGGAACCCAGGTGCAGGCGTTTGCCAGCGGGCTGGACCATCCGCGCTGGCTGTATGTGTTGCCCAATGGCGATGTGCTGGTGGCCGAGAGCAATGCGCCCGCCAAGCCCGATGCCCACCCCACGTTGCGCGAGAGGATCATGGGGCTGGTGATGCGCCGTGCCGGGGCTGGCGTGCCCAGCGCCAACCGCATCACCCTGTTGCGCGATACCGATGGCGATGGCGTGGCCGATACCCGCACCGTCTTTATCGACGCGCTGCACTCCCCGTTTGGCATGGCGCTGGTGGGCAACACCCTGTATGTGGCCAACACCGATGCGGTGCTGCGCTTTCCCTACGCGCCTGGGGACCTGCAGATCACGGTGCCGGGCGAGAAACTGCTGGACCTGCCCGCAGGGCCCATCAACCACCACTGGACCAAGAACCTCATCCCCAGCGCCAATGGCCAGCGGCTGTACGTGACCGTGGGGTCCAACAGCAACGTGGCCGAGAGCGGCATGGAGGTGGAGGCCGAGCGCGCAGCCATCTGGATGGTGGACCTGCCGGGCGGCGCGCACCGCGTGTTTGCTGCGGGCCTGCGTAACCCTAATGGCCTGGCCTGGGAGCCCAGCACAGGCGCCTTGTGGACCGTGGTCAATGAGCGCGATGAAATTGGCAGCGACCTGGTGCCCGACTACCTGACGCAGGTGGACGACGGAGCCTTCTATGGCTGGCCCTACAGCTACTACGGGCAGGTGGACAGCCGGGTCACGCCACCGCGCCCCGACCTGGTGGCCAGTGCCCGCCTGCCGGACTACGCGCTGGGCCCCCACACGGCGTCGCTGGGGCTGGCGTCTGCCCAGGGCAACCAGTTGTCCGCCGGGTTTGCGCAGGGCATGTTCATTGGCCAGCATGGCTCGTGGAACCGCCGCCCGCACAGCGGCTACAAGGTAATTTTTGTGCCCTTTGACAAGGGCGTGCCATCCGGCCCGCCCCAGGACGTGTTGACCGGTTTTCTGACCGACGACGGCCATGCGCGCGGGCGCCCGGTGGGCGTTGCACTGGACACCCACGGTGCCCTGCTGGTGGCCGACGATGTGGGCAACGTGGTGTGGCGCGTCAGCCGGACCGCAGGGCCCCACTGAGCGCGCGATTTACGCTGGCTGCGACAGGGCGGCCTGGCCTTGGCCCAATAGTGATTGGCTGATCTCTGTGGATGCCTTGGTCCGTTCCGTTTCGCCCTGGGTATGCACCACCAGCACCACGCTGCCGGATTTGATGGCATCCATCACCAGCTCTGAAAATCGGCCCTCTTTGCTGGCAGTGCCGGCCACCGCCCCCACAATGCCGCCCACGCTGGCAAACCACCCCAGCATGGCCAGTGGTGCAATCAGCGGGCTGGCCACAAACAGGGTGATATTGGCCGCCCACAGCAGGGCGGTGCCCACGGCACCCACGCCGGTTCCCACCGCTGTGCCAATGGCACCGTCCACCACCATGTGTTTGAGAATCTCGTCGCTGCCCTCAGTCGCAGATGGGGTGGGCATGTCCTGCAGTATCTCGATGCGGTCTGCAGAAAACCCCAGGCCGACTAGGCGGGCCTGCACGCGCATCGCTTCTTCCCGGGTGGTGTAGAGGGCGGACACCCGATGGTCCGCGCCAGGGTGGGTAGTTGTGTTCATGGGGCACTCCAATCAAAAAATGGGCCGACCCCGGCAGGCACTTGCCCGTGGAGTTCGGCCCATTCTGGAAGGAGTGCTGCTAGGCGTCGGTGCGCCGGCCCACGCACTGCGCGTGTGGCTTACTTGCCGTTGATGCCGAGCAGTTCCACTTCAAACACCAGCGTTGCATTGGGGGGCACCACGCCACCCGCACCGCGCTCGCCATAGGCAATTTGCGGTGGGCAGGTCAGCTTGGCCTTGCCGCCAATCTTTATGCGCTGCACGCCTTCGGTCCAGCACTTGATCACGCCGTTCAGCGGAAACTCGATCGGCTCGCCGCGCTTGTATGAGCTATCGAACTCACGGCCATCGGGGAAGGTGCCGCGGTAGTGCACTTTCACCTTGTCGGTGGCGCTGGGGCTGGCGCCGCTGCCGTCCTTCAGCGAGCGGTACACCAGCCCGGTGCTGCTGACCACGGCGCCGTCTTCCTTGGCGGCGGCCGCGGTGGTGGCGTTTTGCGCCCAAGTGAGAGAGCTGGTGGCCAGGGCCAAAGCCAGGGCGGTGTGTCGCAAAAAGGTGTTCATGTCAGTCAGTGTTGAAGAGTTCATCCAGCTGGCATTGTGTCAGCCTGCGGCCTGCCATCGTTCAGCGCCGCACGCCGTACCACAGCTCGTGCCGGTTCGAGGGCGTTTCCGGTGTTGGCAAGGGGTTGCGCAACTCGATCACCGTGCGTTCATTCAGCCTGGCCTTGCGGACGCGCTCGCCCCAGTCTTAATCGGCGCTTAATCTGGCGGGGCTACATTGGTCTTTTTGGAGGATCCATGCGTATTTCAGAACCTCTGCGCTATGACGCTGTCAGTCGCGCTTTTCACTGGCTCACAGCCATCGCGGTCGTCGCGGCTTTCATCCTGGGGCCTGAACACTTCGGCCGCCAAATGCGTGATGGCCTAGACCCCGCGACCCGATGGGACATCGTGTGGCACGAGTCGCTGGGCCTCTTGGTGTTCTTTATGACACTGCTGCGTTTGCTCTGGATGGCTGCACGCCCCGCGGCGCCCCAGTTTGAAATGGCAGCGTGGATGCAGTGGGCATCCAAGGGCGCGCATCTGGGTTTGTGGGTGCTCATGCTGGCGACACCGTTTACCGCAGTGCTTGCGCTAGGAACCGAAGGGCATCCCCTGACCCTGCTAGGCGGCGTTCGTATTAGCGAGCTGCCATGGACTCAGGCAATCCCCTTGGTGGATACCGTGGACTGGGGCGACGTGCACCAGTTCTTTGGCGACGCCATCCTCTGGCTGGCTGGCCTGCATGCCGTGGCCGCCATCTACCACCACGTGGTGCTCAAAGACGACGTGCTCGCCGCCATGGCGCCCGTTCTGCGCCGCAAAAATCGCTGAAACCTACCGGGCTTGGCGCCGCATGCACAAGGTGCCAATCGCCAGCGCCGAGCCCGCCAGCACTTCAAACCAGATCGTCAGGTTGGTGGCCAGGGTGTGCTCGGAGCACAGGGCCAGCGTGTAGTGCAGCAGGCCGTCGAACCCGCAGGCGCCGTAAGCCATGAGCAGCAGCGCCCCCAGCGCATGCAGCCCCAAGCGGCTCACGATGAGCCCCGCCACCCCCAGGCTGCTGACCGCCAGCCAAGCCCAATACACCGTCTCCCGCGTGATGAAGGCGGGCATGTTGGGGTAGATCGCAATGAACTCCGCGTTGTGCGCAAAGTGCGTCAGGCTGGCGATGAAGTACACCACCAGCAGCAGCCAGACGGGTTTGGGGATGTGGGGGGCGGTGAGGGGTAGGGGCATTTTTATCTAATCTGTGCAGGGTCATTGCTCCAACGAGACGGTTCTTGAAGCATTGCGGGGTGGCATCCGAGATACTCGTGCATGGTTGGAATTTGGCGATTGAGCAGACACAGAATTGTCGTTGCTACATGCAAAAGCCCCACCAGTTTTGCAACGGTGGGGCTTATGTTTGGCACGAATTGCTACTAATTCAGTAGCTGCTAGCGCATATTCCACAGGGCTAGAGGCTGATTTCGTACTAATTGTTCAGCTGTACCTCCACAAACCTGTCGCCCTTGAATACCCGTCCCGCATTGCCCCGCGCCACTCCGTAGTGCTGTAGCCACCGCGCATTGCGGGCGGCGGTGGCTTCCTCGGTTGCCGCACTGGCCAGCTTGTGCGCCAACAGTGCGCGGGCCAGGCGTTTGTTGGCATGCTGGCTGCGCTCGGTCTGCACCTTCACGCTCAGGCCGGTGGGCACGTGCGTGGCGCGCACGGCAGAGTCAGTCTTGTTCACGTGCTGGCCACCGGGGCCGCTGGCACGCAGGGTTTCAAAGCGCAGGTCTTTGTCCTGCAGTGCTTCACTGGCGTTTGGCGCATCGGGCTCAAACACCTCCGCACCTATGAACCAGTTCTTGCGCTTGTGCCCTGCCCGGTAGGGGCTGGGGCAGCTCCACTGCACGCTGCCGCGCCAGCGCAGCGCCACGGCATGGGCCGCGTCGCCTTCCAGCGCCAGCAGCACAGACCGCAGGTTGCCCAATCTGTCACCGGGCACCTCCTCCAGCAGCTCGGCGCTGACGTCTATGTCGGCACATTCCCGCAGCAAGACCTGCAAAGCCTTGCGCACGGCCAGGCAGCATTCTTCCGGGCCGGTGTTGGCTGTCAGTTGTAGCAAGATCATTCGCAGCACTCCCCACGGGTTTTGTAGGTCAGCACCGGCTTGGTCCGCGCCAACAGTTCCACCAACCCGGCGCCCACCAGCGCTTGCACCACGCTGTCGATGCCCTTGTACGCCTGCGGTGCCTCTTCGTAGATGAGCTGCTTGTCGTTGCAGATCACGCGGCTGCCCAGTGCGGTGCGGCCCATCTGCGTGGGAGTCATCAGCTTGAACAAGCGGTCTTTGCAGGCCGAGCGAATCCACTTGCGCCCCGCGCCATGTGCCAGCGACAGCAGCGTGTCGTGGCACAGGCGCGTGGGGCGCACCAGGTAGCTGTAGTCCCCGCGCGAGCCGGGTATCAGCACCGCACCTTGGTCCGATGGCGTGGCGCCCTTGCGGTGCAGCCAGCCCATCTGGCCATGGATGCTGGTGCTGGCCACAAAGTTGTGGTGCACGTCCAGCACACAGCGGCCATCGGCGCGCACATTGGCCAGCAGCCGCTGCGCCACCAGTTGGCGGTTGCAGCGCGCGTAGCGCAGAGCCGCATCGTGCTGCGCCAGATAGTCAGCAGCCTCTGCCGTGTCGGCCTGCAAACCGCGGTGGCCAAAGGCATCCACGTGCTGGCGCAGGATGCGTTCACCCAAACCGCGCGAGCCGCTGTGCACCAACAGCAGCAGGTACTGCTTGTCGATGCCGAGTGCGGCCAGCGCTTCGGGGTCGTGCACCGTGTCTACTTGCTGAAACTCTGCAAAGTGGTTACCACCGCCAATGGTGCCCAGCGAGGCCCCGTGGCCACTGTGTTGCACATCACAGCGCGCCATGGCTTGCGTCACCGCCGCGGTGTCCTCCATGGGGCTATCGATGTTGCTCACGCGCTTTTCCAGCTTGTCGAGCTTGATGGCGCTGGCGCGCAAGTCGGTTTGCCACAGCGCCATGCCGCAGCCAATGTCATTGCCCACCAAAGCGGGGTAGAACTGTTGTGTTGAGAAAAATGCGGCCCCTACTGGATAGCCGCGCCCAGGGTGCAAGTCGGGCATGCCTGCGACGCGTTGCATGCCCTCCAGTTGCGATGTGGTGATGAGCTGCGCGATGGCAGCGTCTTCCATCCACGTAGCGTCAGACGCGACCACACAGGCGCGGTCCGACACGTGTTTGACAAAATTGCCCATTAAAAATCCAGATTCAAAAATCGTTGAAACCGGACCGGGACAGACGCGCGCCGTTGGCACGCTAAAAAAGGCGGGAGAGGCTTAGTTGATAAGCCCCGCCACCGCTGACCCAGCCCACAGGGAGGTCGTGTTCTTTTGCATGTTGTTCTCCTGGTAGGTGGATGAAAGGGTGGGGAGTGCAGTGGTTGCGCGCTGGCTGGATGCCACGGCGAAAACTGCAGGGCGCGACTTTAACGGGAGACGCGGTGTGTGGCAAATGGGCGATGCATTGCTGATGCGTTTATGCGACAGCGCATCTCTTGCAATGGGCTCGCAATACAAACTTTTTACAAATTTCTCAAACTAATCTCACCAGCCATATGCGCATTTTCAAGAAACTGGATTGGCAAATTTCGCACTTACCATCCAATCCTAAGGGGTCTTGAAATGAAAGAAATACTGAGTCGACTGTGCGGCGTGCTGCTGGTGCCTTTGGGCCTAGCGGTGGCATCGGGCGTGCAGGCCAAGTCTATTGACTTTGAAGCACGCTTGGGCACGCCAGTGGTGCAGGCTGGGCGTGCGCAAACTACCTTTCTTAAAGTGGCCTTGACGGGCTTTGAGTTGCAGGCGCAGGGCGATCGACCGCTGGCCAACGTTGCCATCGTCATCGATAAGTCGGGTTCTATGGGCGGGGATCGCATCGAGCGCGCCAAAGAGGCCGCCATCATGGCGGTAAACACCTTGCAGTCCAACGACATCGTCTCCGTGGTGGCCTTTGACAACACGGTGGAAGTGGTCACCCCCGCCACCAAGGTGTCGGACAAAGAGCGCATTGCGCGGGCCATTCGCGGCATCTATGTCAATGGTGGAACGGGCTTGTTTGCCGGTGTGAGCAAAGGCGCCGCAGAGGTGCGCAAGTTTCTGGACAAGAACCGTGTCAACCGTGTCATCTTGCTCTCCGACGGCCAGGCCAACATAGGCCCAAGTTCTCCTGCCGAGTTGGGGCAGCTGGGTGCCGCGCTGGCGCGCCAGGGCATGAGCGTGACCACCATCGGCTTGGGCCGCGACTACAACGAAGACTTGATGACCCAGCTCGCCTCTTACAGTGATGGCAACCACATGTTTGTGGACAACTCACGCGATCTGGCGAGCATCTTTCAGCGCGAGTTTGGTGACGTGGGCTCTGTCGTCGCGCAAGAGGTGGAGGTGACCATTCGTCTCAAACCCGGCATCCGCCCCATTCGCATTCTGGGCCGTGAAGGTGAAATTGCCGATGGCGTGGTGCGCTTGCGCATGAGCCAGCTCTATAGCCAGCAAGAAAAATACGTGGTGCTGGAGGTGGCGGTACCCGCCCGCAAGGCCGGACAAACCATGGACCTGGCCGATGTGGATGTGTCATACCTGAACATGCAGAGCAAATCCACCGAACGCATGAACCGCTCGGTGAACGTCAGCTTTTCCGATTCTGAACAAGCCGTGGCCAGCGCGACCGACAAGAAAACCATGATCTCTGCGGTGCAACAAGTCGCCAACGAAAAGAGCAAAAACGCCCTGCGTTTGCGTGACGAAGGCAAGATAGAAGAAGCCAAAAAGGTCTTGGAAGAAAATAGTAACTACTTGAGCCAGAATGCCGCCAGTCTGGGAAGCGCGGGCGCCCCAGCTCCCGCGTTGCAGGAAATGGAGGCAAGTACCAAAGAGCAAGCCTCCAAGATGGAGTCAAAGGACAGCGCCGAGTGGAAGGCGTCTCGCAAGTCCATCAAGGCTGATCAATACAAGCTGGAAAAACAGCAAAAGTAGCAAAAAAGTAGGAGTAGGTTTGCAAAAGAAGATTGCCGTCATTCTGTTGTTGATTGTGCTGCTGCCAGTGGGGCTGCTTGCATGGCTGGGCCTGCGCATGGCCAACAACGAACAACGGGTGGCGGCAGCGCAGGTGCAAGAACTGGTGCAGTCCCAACTGGGCAACGTGGACGACACCATCAACGCCTACTTCCGCGCGCTGCAAGACGACTGGGTGATTCGCCTCCGAGCGCAGCCGCTCGACACCCAGGCGCTTGCCGCGCTGCCCCAGGAACTGGGTGTGGTGCAGCAAGCGTTTGTGATT
Source organism: Rhodoferax sp. P1_F3 (assembly GCF_056405715.1). NCBI lineage: Bacteria > Pseudomonadati > Pseudomonadota > Betaproteobacteria > Burkholderiales > Comamonadaceae > Rhodoferax > Rhodoferax sp. P1_F3. The sequence goes on from NZ_JBFUBO010000005.1 coordinate 172,000, forward strand.
GGTGCTGACGGCAAGCGTGTCTATCCCTCACCCACTGCCGCCCTGACTGAGTCAGAAAAACAGTTTGTCCAGCGCACAGCAGCCCTTTGGGACAACCCCGGGTTGCTTACCCAGGGGGCATCGATTGGTGGTGCGGTGGGAAGCGCAAATGCAAATAGTCTTGTGTCCAAACGCTATGGCGCAAGCGCAGCCAGCGCCGATGCGGGGCCTGCGCAGTGGGGCTGGTACACATGGCACTGGAATGCAGAGTTGCACCACATCTTTTGGCTGCGCGATGCGCAGAACCGCCTGGTGGGGGTGGAGCTAGCGCCCGTGGCGCTGGTGGCAGACATCATTGCACTGCTGCCCTCTACCAGTGCGGATGGCTCCCAGGCCAAGAGCAGCACCCGTCTGGTTAATGGCAATGGGCAGGTGGTGTACGAGTGGGGAAGCTACCAGCCCGCCAGTGGCGAAAAGAGTTTGGCCATGCGCCCACTGAGCCACCCCTTGGGCACCTGGAAGCTGGAATACTTTGGCCCCGCGCTGGCCACAGCGGGCGTGGTGAATACGTGGGGCCTGGTGGCCGGCTTGCTGGGGTTGGCCCTTGCGTTGGTAGGCTTGGCCCTGTACCTGTACCGCGAACACACGCGCGAAATGCGCCTGGCCCAACAGCGGGTCAACTTTGTGAACCAGGTGTCGCATGAGCTAAAAACTCCCCTAACCAACATCCGCCTGTATGCAGAGCTGATGGAAGATGAGTTGGACCCTGTGGTGGACGAGCAGGCGGCAGGCGGTAGCAAAGCGCACCGGTACCTGGGCATCATCACCGCCGAGAGCCAACGCCTCTCGCGCTTGATTGCCAACGTGCTCCGCTTGGGGCAACTCCAAAAAGCACAGTTCACGCTGGCCTTGCAACAAGGCGTGGTGGACGAGGTAGTAGCGCGCTGCATTGCCGCATTCCGCCCCGCGCTGGAGGCCAAATCCATCACCGTGCAATGCACAGCGCAGGCGCCGCGCGTGGTCATGTTGGACGCGCAGGCGCTGGAGCAAATTTTGAACAACCTCTTGAGTAACGCCGAGAAATATGCCGCCAGCGGTGGCGCAATTTATATAGAGACCACCCAAACCCAAGGCGTGAGCACCATCGACGTGCGCGACTTGGGCCCAGGCATCCCTGCCAGTGAGTGCGAGCGGGTGTTTGAGCCTTTCTACCGCATCAGCTCCAAGCTGACCGATGGCGTGGCTGGCACCGGCATTGGGCTGGACATTGCCCGCCAGTTGGCCCGCCAGCACGGGGGCGACGTCACCTTGCAAGCTGCGCAGGCCGGCGCGCACTTTCGCGTAACCCTGCGCACCGAGTTTGTGGAGCAGACGCCATGAAAGTATTGATCGCTGAAGACGACCTGCACATTGGCGAGGGCCTGCGCGACGTGGTGGAGGCCGAAGGCTACACCCCCATGCTGGCCAGCGATGGGGAGCAGGCACTGGCACTGTTTCATGCGCAGCGGCCGCAACTGGTGCTGCTGGACATCATGATGCCCAAGCGCGACGGCTACACCGTTTGCCGCGAGATACGGCGCGTGGACAACGACGTGCCCGTGATCTTCATCAGCGCCAAGTCCGAAGAGATAGACCGCGTGCTGGGCCTGGAGCTGGGGGCCGATGACTACATCATGAAACCCTTTGGCGTGCGCGAGGTGGTGGCCCGCATCCGCGCAGTAACGCGCCGCACACTGGCGCGCACGCCCACGCCAGAGCTTGCGACAGATACCGTGCGCATTGGCGACTTGGAGCTGTACCCATCGCAACTGCGCGCCCGCCGGGACGACACGCAAATAGACCTGAGCCTGCGCGACGTCAAAATCTTGCAGCACTTGCTGCAACACAAAGGCAAAGTGGTGGACCGCGACAGCCTGTTTAACCACTGCTGGGGGCGAGACTACTTCCCCAACAGCCGCACACTAGACCAACACATCTCCAAGCTGCGCAAACTCATTGAGCGCGACCCCAAAGCCCCCGCCATCATTGCCACCGTGCATGGAGTGGGCTACCGGTATGACGAGCCGGGGGCTTCTTGAGTTGATGGTTGCTATTGTTTGTATAGCTGCTTGCGAAATATCCACGGGGGCTAGAGGCGGATTTTACTCTGTAGGTTCTGCGAATGGAGTTGGGGCTGTACGACTTAAGCAGGAGGGCTTAAGAGGTAAAAACTCTGCACCACCTAATGTGCGTTTGTGCCAGCTCGTTTTTGTGCTGGGTGGGGTGGCTGTAGTCGACCCGAAGCGGACTTCTGGCATCTCGGATTTATGACGTGGTAGCTGACTTTCGAAGAGGGTTCAATGGACGGGTACGATTGACAGCCGGAATGCAGCGAGTCCAGTCGGTCGTGGCCAAATGATGAACTAGCGGTCTCGGCCACATTGCGGTCGCTGGACATTCATGCGCGGTCTGGCGGATCTCAGATTCAAGGGAAGTTCCGGCGAGTTCCTCGGCGTGGCAGGACTCGGGGACGAATGGCGCAGAGGACAACGACAATAATCGGCCGCGGATCGAAAACTTCCCCGGTATCTACGACCCCAGAGAGGATGCTGATGAGGGAATATTCCGAAGAAGAGATCCAGGATCTTACGGATCGCGTGTTCCTAGCGAGGGAGCAGCTTCAGGCAGGGAAAGTGCACTTTGCAGCGCACCTCGCTGACGATTTCTTTCGCAGCTTCGAAGCAATACGGCTACGCGCGGACGGCAAGGTCGATCCTCGCACCGTGGACGGTCGCATCCGGTCCTTTACGCTTGCAATGGTCGCCATGCGTCAGCGAGAGGACGCCAAGAAGGCCGTGAGCCTCGCCGACATCCAGTCAGCGTATTTTGACTTTCTGTTCCAGCAGTTCGGTGCCTTCTACGAACCGATGATCAAGGCCGGAGGCAATCCCGGTCAAGCTGGGCGATTGATCTCCAACGATCCTAAGCTGGTGGAGAGCTTCATCAAAGGGCTGCCAGAACTCGCTCAGGTCGTCAGGGAGTTCTGGAATTCCATCGCAGATGCTGCGGCGTATCACCTACAAGACGGCACACAGCTGAAGGCGACATTCGCTGGTGATCTGTTCCCGCCATATTGGGAGAACGCCGTTTCGACGGCAGGCCTCTATGTAGACACCATCGTGCTGCCCTGCCCGATCATGCGTATAGCCCCGCTTCTCCATGTGATGCCGCCGAAGGAATTCGTCAGCATCCTCGTTAAGCATACGTTCACTGCAATGGGCTATCGCGAGCTTGCGACAGCTGACATCGCTCCCCCTCTAGCCTTGGTTGTGCCCAACCCCTCGGACTTTGAAGACGATGGCAGGTCCGCCCTTGTGGCGGAATGCGAGCCGCTTACCTGCAAGCATGCGGGCTACCTGTTCGGACGGCAGTTCGAGTCGGTGGAGGACTTGCAGGAGTTCTGCGGGAACCTCCCCACCGTGGAAAGCGTGCTGGCGGAGTTGAAAGGGAAAGATCGGCTGATCTTCGACACAGAGTGGGGAAGCGAACCCAAGGCCCAGCTTGAACATGCGATGAAGGATGCGCTATTCCCGGGACTGGATCCGAAGGTTGCTGGGAATCACGTCTTCAAGGCGTGTCTTGGCCGAATGCCGCAGGCTGTGGCTGCGCAACGGAATGCACGGCATTTCGGAGGCACACCGCTGATCAACGCGGAAACGTCATGGCTGCACTACACCTGGATGCTGGAGTACGAGGGCGCTCCTGTTCGCGGAGACGAGAAGGACCGCACTAGCATGCATGTAGTCAGGGCTTTGATGAGTGAAACAGGGAAAAACTTGGAATGGCTGGGCAACGTTCCCCCTGAAACCATTCTGCAGATCCGCAAGCAAGGACTTGCTGAAGAGGTTCGGGCGATCCTTGGGCACGGCGTGTCTGACCTTGTCGGCATCAACCCCGACAACTATTTCAGAACTGCCGATCAAGTGGTCGAGAACCTTGAGCAGGCGTTTCGCGCCCACCAAAAAGCAATTGCCGAGGCGAGGCTCAAGAAGCTCAAGCTGTTTGGCGTTGATGTGACCCAGTGCGTGGCAACAGGAGGACTGGCGGTGGCGGCTGCCCTAACTGGCAGCGTTGCACTAGGGGTGGCGTCCGGTATCGCCGGCAGCGCTGGATTTGCCAATCTCAAGGACATCAAGACCAAGTTCACCAATATCGTGGCCGAGGACCGGGCTAGAAAGTTCTCTCCCACTGGCCTCCTGTTCCGCCATGTCCGTAGATAGGACTCGTCACCCTTGTCCATGCTCTAAAGCTAGATGGGAGACTGTTTTACTTAGACCGGTTTCTCTTGACTTATCAACTGAGAGTGAGTGCGTTATTCAAAGATCACAGATCTTGGCTAAAAGTTTGCACCATTGATCGACCGTACACCTTTGGCTCACCGCCGATGAAGGCGTTCAACTCATTCGACCGGCTTCGAAACAGCATGATGTACGGCCGTGCACAGACGGCAGCTTTGGTCGAAAGTAGTCGGTCGTGACGATCAACCGCTCGCAGCGGAAGCTGAATTTTCAGCCCCGGCAGAGTGCGCCAGGACGAAGCGTGAAAGTTGCCTCGCCAAAGCCGTCATTGGCTAATGGCGGCACTTGGCCCATTGTGTATTCCCAGGTAGGCCCCCACTATTGCGGGAGAGCCATCAGATCAGTCGCGATCCCTTGGGCACCCTGGCCAGCAACCACTGCATCACGTCAGCCCGAATGTGCCTTGAAGACAAAATGAAGTCCTCGTAAAGACTGGGCACATAGGGTGTGTAAAGCAAGGCCATTCCCGCTTCGTGTGGAAAACGATCTGCCTTGAGGTTGTTGCAGCCACGGCAGGCACTGACCACCGACTGCCAGTTGTCCTGGCCACCACGCGACCGGGGGTGAATGTGCTCACGAGTCAAATCCTCGTGTTTGAACACTGCTCCGCAGTACGCGCAGACATGCCTGTCGCGGGCAAATAGCTTGCGATTGGTCAGGGTCGGAGTGACATCGAACAGGTTGACACTGGCGCATCCCTTGACGGCAATGATGGGGGCCAGATCAATGCGTGACTGCACGCCGCTGGTGGCGTTGACGCCGCCCCGCAGGGTCATACAGGTTTCGCCCACTGTCCAAACCACGTCATCAGTGGCGTAATAGCCAGCCGCACGTTCCGGACTCACCCAGGACTGTGGGACACCTTGCACGTCAAGTTGGAGGATTCTGTTTTGATTCACGATTGCACCTGTGACCGTTTGTGGCCATTTCCTTTCTGAAATCTTGTGATCCCAAGAGGTGTCATGTGTGTGGTACCCACAACAGGAATTGACCCGGTGTCTGAGGTATGGGGAAGGTGGCGACCCGTGGGGGATTCGAACCCCCGACGGCCTCCTAGACAGGGAGGTGCTCTACCAGGCTGAGCTAACGGGCCAAAAATGGATTTTGCGAATGGAGTCCCTGGCCAGGCTCAAACTGGCGACCTCAACCTTCGGAGGGTTGCGCTCTATCCGATTGAGCTACGGGGACGCGATGGATTTCAAATTGCAAAACGCATTCCGAAACCATTGGCTTTGGAATTCACTTTGCGTGGTGGGCGTTCCGAGGTTCGAACTCGGCACCATCCGGTTAAAAGCCGGGTGCTCTACCAAATGAGCTAAACGCCCTTCATTAACTTTCTCCAGGCGACGCAACGCCTTGTTTGTCTTCGCGTGTGCGCCAGCCTTCTTGAATTTGGCCGCCGCGACGAAAGGGTTGCGCGGGGCCGAAGGTTTTCGTGTCTTCGATTTCATGGAAGCTCCTGGTGTATTGGTGAGGTATGAGCTTCGGCCGCACAGCTCCAATGAGCCGGCGCCGATACTCAACAGCCTGTCTTGCACAGGCTTGTCGGGTTGCGTCCGATGCCCCCCTCGCGGCTATCTTGTCTGGGGGACCGCGTCTATGGCCATGGGCTCAGCTTCCACGCCGCCTATCGGTGGCGACTGCAGTTGCTGCACGGCATAGTTCCTGGCTTTGTGGTCTACGGGGCCAGGTCGACCCGTGCATGCAACGCCATGACCAGCAGGCGTTGCAATTCTTGACATTTGGTACCCAAGGCCGGGTTTGAACCGGCACGCCGCAATGGCAGCAGATTTTGAGTCTGCCGTGTCTTCCGATTCCACCACTCGGGCATTGCTTGGCGGAAGGTATCAGGATCGAACTGATGGACCCCTTGCGGAGCCACGGCTTAGCAAGCCGCTGCATTGCCACTCTGCCAACCTTCCAACGTGTGGTGCCCAAGGAGACGTTTCGAACGCTCGACCTACCGCTTACAAGGCGGTTGCTCTTCCTGCTGAGCTACATGGGCAAACATGGTGTTGGGGTGACTGATGGGATTCGAACCCACGCATACCGCGGTCACAGCGCGGGACCTTTACCACTTGGCTACAGTCACCACTAAATAGGGATCGGGCAACGGTGCGTCTTCCCCGCGCGGCACCAGATGCCGCTCGCACTGATGACCCGTCGGCGTCCCGGCAGATCCGTTGCTCGAATTGGTGGACGCTGCTGGATTCGAACCAGCGTGCAGTTACGAGCGGATTTACAGTCCGCCACCTTCGGCCTCTCGGTCAAACGTCCAAAATTGGTCCGTGATGGGTGAATCGAACACCCGACGTCCTGCTCCCAAAGCAGGCGACATGCCACTTGCCTAATCACGGAAATTGGCTCCCCAGGCTGGTCTCGAACCAACGACATCCGCATTAACAGTGCGGCGCTCTACCAACTGAGCTACTGGGAATTGAAATTGGAGCGCCCAGCACGATTCGAACGTGCGACCCCTTGCTTCGTAGGCAAGTGCTCTGGTCCAGCTGAGCTATGGGCGCGAAATTGGATAACTGGAATGCGCGACTGGAATCGAACCAGCCTATTTCGGGTTGCAGCCGAACGCCAGGCCACTTGGCTACGCGCATATGGTCCCCCAGGCGAGATTCGAACTCGCAAGAGCCCTGCTTCTAAGGCAGGTAGGTGTGCCGGTTTCCATTAGCCACCGGGGGTAAAACTGAATCTGGCAGAGGGTGGACGATTCGAACGTCCGAATGTCGCGGTCAAAGCGCGATGCCGTAGGCCACTTGGCTAACCCCCCATGTGATGGCATCCCGAGAAGGCTTCGAACCCTCAACCTCTGGTTTTGGAGACCAGCGCTCTGCCCATTGAGCTATCGAGATACTGAAACTGGTATCGCATAGGGGATTCGAACCCCTCTTCGCAGGATGAAAGCCTGCTGACCTCACCAGAAGTCGAATGCGACAGGATGGTTGCAGGGGCCAGATTTGAACTGGCGATCTCAAGGTTATGAGCCTTGCGAGTTAACCGGGCTTCTCTACCCTGCGAATGTGGTGGATCGGGAAGGGTTTGAACCTTCGACGCCTGCGCCTTCAACGCAGCGCTCTACCCACTGAGCTACCAATCCAAAAACCTATTTCGACAATGCTCACAACGCACCACCCGCGTACGTTGCACCAACCACCCCGTGCGAGGCGCTGGCACATCAGGCCGAGTTCCGTGCATGGGTTGCCCCATGCCGAGCAGGAACTGCGCAACGGCCTTGTTTGCAAACACTGTCGAAATAGGTCGAGGACGCACACGCATTACCCATCAGGCAGACCTAACGGATCCCCGCAACTATTTCACTGGCACCGGCACAACCTTGCATGCGCAAAGTTGCGTTGGTCCCGATACCAGACATGACACCAACTTGTTAAAGATCACTTGCCACTGCGTCGATGCGCTGTTGGCATGGCCACATGGAGTGGCCCAGAAAGAAAAAAACCCGGTTCTCTTGCGAGAAACCGGGTTGCTTGTAGGCAAACGGGAGTTAGCTACACGCTACCTCCGCCCGGTTGGAACGAATTCTCAAAATCACTCCCGACGGAAGTGGTTTTGGCAATTGCGCTCGTTGAATGATTCAGGGACCATGTGCCCAGTCGTTGCTCTCGCTGATATGTGGGCAAGCCACAGGGATTCGAAGCGCGCAGGACCGCACCGCAGCCAATGGGGCTGTGTGTGAGGTGGGGTGCGGTTCTTGCGATCACGATGGTCTCTTTTGCGGTTGGTTTCGAAAAATGGGTTTCAGGTTAAACGCATGCACTTTTGCCTGCGATGGGATGAAGTGTAAATGTTTTTTACTTTTCGGCGCAAGTGAAAAGTAAAACTTTTTTACTGTTGTTGTAAAATTGCAAATCTCATGATCGCAAACATTCGACTCCGCAACCTTCTCTCCCTGCACCAGGTTTTTGTGCAGGAGCGTGTTTCAAAGGGGGAACCGCTTGCTGGTTTGGAGGGTGGCTTTGCCACATCGCTGGAAGTCTCGCTGAGCATGTGGAGCCAGATCAAGTCTGGCCGGACGGTGGGCGACAAGCTAGCACGACAGTTTGAATCGAAGCGATCAAAGCCTGCAGGATGGTTGGATCAAGAGCACCCAGAGACGGCCGCAGACCCCGCTGAAGAGAAGTTCATTGCCATGTGCCGCGTTGCCTGGACGAATGCGGACCGTGCTGGGCGAGCCGAGCTCAAGCGAATAATCGGTGCGACCAAAGACAACACCTCGAAGATGCAGGCCTCTTGAGTGGAAAATGCCAGATATCAGACAAGAAGGCTAAGCCATCACCCACTGGCGTGGTAGCGCTAAGGGCCGACGAGCATTGCTTGAAAGCAGTCACACGCCAATGGGCGCACTTGGGCCACTTCAGCCGCTCTCTCTCCCATAGCCCCAACAAAAAGCCCCGCCAGTCTTGCGACTGCGGGGCTTTCTTTATGAGTCATTTGCTACGAATTCGGTAGCTGCTTGCGCATATTCCACGCGGGCTAGAGGCCGATTTAACCTCTAAACCCCTCGCGCATCACACCAGCAAGGCATTCACCCGCTTCACATACGCTGCCGGGTCCGCAGGCAGTCCGCCTTCGGCCAGCAGGGCCTGGTCAAACAGGATGTGGGCCAGGTCGTTGAAGTGCACCGAGCCGTCCAGCTTTTTCACCAGCGCGTGTTCGGCGTTCACTTCCAGCACGGGCTTCACTTCGGGCGCGGCCTGGCCAGCTTGTTTCAGCATGCGGGCCAGTTGGGTGCTCATGCCGTGGTCTTGCACCACCAGGCAGGCGGGGCTGTCGACCAGGCGGGTGGTCACGCGCACGTCTTCGGCCTTGTCCTTCAGTGCTTCCTTCAGCTTGGCCAGCAGGGGCTTGAAGGCTTCGGCGGCCTCTTCGGCGGCCTTCTTCTCGGCTTCGTCTTGCAGGCTGCCCAGGTCTACGGCGCCCTTGGCGACGGATTGCATGGGGGTGCCGTCGAAGTCGTGCAGGTAGTTCAGCGCCCACTCGTCCACGCGGTCGGTCATCAAGAGCACTTCGATGCCCTTCTTCTTGAACACTTCGAGTTGCGGGCTGTTCTTGGCGGCGGCCGCGTTGTCGGCGGTGATGTAGTAGATGGCCTCTTGGCCTTCTTTCATGCGCGCCTTGTAGTCGGCCAGCGACACGCTCACGCTGTCGGTGGTGCTGGATGCAAAGCGCAGCAGCTTGGACAGGCGCTCCTTGTTGGCAAAGTCTTCGCCCAGGCCTTCTTTCAGCACCGCGCCAAACTCTGCGTAGAACTTGCTGTACTTGCCGACGTTGGCTTTGTCTTCTTCAGACACCACATCGGTCACGCCATCAGCGCCCGCTTCGGGCAACTTGTCGTGTTTGGCCAAATCTTCCAGCATGCCCAAGACGCGCTTGGTGCAGCCTTCGCGGATGGCCTTCACGTCGCGGCTCTCTTGCAGCAGCTCGCGGCTCACGTTCAGGGGCAGATCGGCAGAGTCCACCACGCCCTTCACAAAGCGCAGGTAGGTGGGGAGCAGGGCTTCGGCGTCGTCCATGATGAACACGCGCTTGACGTACAGCTTCACACCGGCGGACTTTTCGCGGTTGTACAGGTCCATCGGCGCCTTGCCGGGGATGTACAGCAGCTGGGTGTATTCGGTGCTGCCTTCCACGCGGTTGTGCGTGTGGGCCAGCGGCGCTTCAAAGTCGTGGCTGATCTGTTTGTAGAAGTCGTCGTACTGCTCTTGGCTGATGTCCTTCTTGGCGCGCGACCAGATGGCGTTGGCCTTGTTCACCGTTTCCCATTCGCCGGTCTTGACCATGGCGCCGGGCTGGCGGCCACCGTTTTCGTCAGACGGGTTGATCAGCTCGCCGTCTTTCCACTCTTCCTTTTCCATCTGGATGGGCAGGCTGATGTGGTCGGAGTACTTGTTGATGATGCCCTTGACCTTCCAGGCCTGGGCGTAGTCTTGTGCATCGTCGCGCAGGTGCAGGATGACGCTGGTGCCGCGTGCTTCGCGGGTGATGCTTTCCACCTCAAACGCACCGCCACCGCTGGCGCCACCGTCGCTGACCCAGCGTACGGCTTGGTCAGCGGGCAGGCCGGCACGGCGCGATTCCACGGTGATCTTGTCGGCCACGATGAAGCCGGAGTAGAAGCCCACGCCGAACTGGCCGATCAGGTTGCTGTCCGCCTTCTGGTCGCCGGTCAGCTTGGAAACAAAGTCCTTGGTACCGCTCTTGGCAATGGTGCCCAGGTTGTCGATGGCTTCTTGTTGGCTCAGACCAATGCCGTTGTCGGTGATGGTCAGCGTCTTGGCGTCCTTGTCAAAGGTGACCTTGACCTTCAGTTCGGCGTCGTTTTCGTACAGGCCGCTGTTGTTGATGGCCTCAAAACGCAGCTTGTCGCAGGCGTCCGACGCGTTGGAGATCAGCTCGCGCAGAAAAATCTCTTTGTTGGAGTACAGCGAGTGGGTCACCAGGTGCAGTAGCTGCGCCACTTCGGCCTGGAAATTCATGGTTTGCTTGGTCATAGATAGGTCTCTGAGTCTCAATAAAACGGTTCGCGCGCCAGTCAGGCGGTCCCTATGGCGCGAGCAACCTTCAATTATGGGCGAGGCCGGGAGTTTTCAAGACGGGGGTGTTTTGGCTACATTGGCCCTATGCAAATAGCTGGCTCGATTGCAACGCTACCCAACCTAGGCCCCAAGTCCCAACAGATGCTGGCGCGGGCGGGCATTCACACCCTGGCTGACTTGCAGTCGTTGGGGGCCGTGGCAGCTTATGTGCAGACCAAGCGTTCCGGAGCCCGTGTCAGCCTGAACCTGCTGTGGGCGCTGGAGGGCGCTATTTCCGGTCTGCATTGGCAAGACGTGGCCCGTGACCACCGCACCAGCCTGCTGCTGGCGCTGGAAGATTGCGAACGGGGCGCCAATACGGCTAAAGGCGAGTAGCGCTGAGGGGCTTGCCGCCAAGTCTTCCCTTGCGTGGGCGTTGGCGCTACATTGCCCAAAAATGCATGCAGGGAAGAAACCAACACTATGAAACCGGACCAGCCTTCCAGTCGCAAGCCCTTTGACGGCTTGCTGGACCCTTTGCCCGTGCCCGATGTGACCGAGAGCGATACCGACACGGCCTGGGGTCTGTGGGAGGCCAGTGTGGACGGATTGGTGGAGGGCTATGAGCCCACCCTGCCCGCGGGCCTGGACGGCGAACCACTACCCGACAAACGCTAAATAGACACCGCACCTGGCGTCAGCCAGGCCAGCAACTGCGTGGTCACCTCGGGCCGGTGCAGCAGTTCCATATGGTTCATGCGGTAGGCAATGCACTGGTTCGGCTTGGCAAACACCAGGGTGCGCTTGGCATCATTGTGCAGGCCCAGCGCGCTGCGCAGCGGCACCAGGCCATCGCCCAGCAGCCGGTCGGCCAGCGCGCCGCGCTGGCTGGCAGTGGTGGCGGCCAGGGTGTAGCAGGTCACGCCCTCGGGCAGTGGCACGGGCACCCGGCGGTCCGGCCCGCGCTGAAAACGGTTGCGACCCTGCCAGTCTTGCGGGCTGACAAAGCCATAACGCAGGTCGGTGATGCCGGCGCTGCGCAACTGACCCAGCTTGGCAAACGGGCGCGAATAGGGCGTGGCGCCCAGAATCACGTCCACCCAGTTGCCCGCACGTTCCAGTGGCGCGCCATGGTGCGGGGTGCCCAGAAAAACGATGTTCTTCAACACCTGCAGCCACGCAGGTCGGTTCTCGCGCACCTGCTGCACCGCGCTGCGCGTGATCAAGCCCCCCATGCTGTGCGTCAGCACGGTGATCTCGGTCACCGGCACGGGCCAGTGGGCCACCAGTTGGTCCAGCTCTGCTGCCAGCGCCGCGCCGTTGTCGGAGGTATGCAGGCCGCTGTTGTAGCGCACGTACACCGGGGTGTAGCCCAGCGCGGCCAGGGCGGTGGCGTGGCTGCGCACTTCACCACTCGCCGTGGTGTGGGTCCACTGCAGGTCATTCATGCACAGGCCGTGGAGGATGAGCAGCAGCTTGCCGCCGACCGTGGCGGCCGCGGGTAGCGTGGCTGGCTTGGTCCAGTCCAGCGCCTGGCCCGCGTGGCGTAATTGCATGCGGGTGGCCAGCGGGTTGCCACTGGTGGCCAAGCGGTCGCCCAGCACGCCGTTGAGCGCGGCCAGCACGGCCTCGCGCCGTGGGGTCTCGGGCGATGCGGCATCGGCCGCGTCCAGCAGCGGCTGCAGCCGGCCCAAGATGGCCTCGGCGCCGCTTCCCACCAGCTGGGTCACGCCCTGCACGGTTTGGTAAATCAGGCCCGTCAGGCCGCGCGTGGTGCCGGCCGTTTTGCCGCCCGGCACGCCCATGCTGCCCCAGACCGACTGGTGCACACCCTCGGCCATGCGGGCCACGCCACGGGTGGCCTGGGTGGCCAGTTGCACCACGCCGCGCAGGTCAGTTGCGCGAAAGTGCTGCAGTGCCTTGGGGCGGGGGGGCAAGGCCATCAGAACTTTTCGTGCGGCTGCAGGTAGCGCCACTGGCCCACGGGCAGGTTGCCCAGCATGACCTTGCCCACACGCACGCGCTTGAGGCCCACCACGCGCAGGCCCACCAGCTCGCACATGCGGCGGATCTGGCGCTTCTTGCCCTCGGTCAGCACAAAGCGCAGTTGCTCGGGGTTTTGCCACTCCACTTTGGCGGGCTTCAGGGCCTGGTCGTCCAGGCGCAGGCCGTGGCGCAGCAGGCGCAGCTTCTCAGGCGGAAACACGCTTTGCACATCGCTGCTCACCGGGTCGTCGTCGTCAATGCGGCTGAGCTGCTGTACTTTGCCACCATACGTGGCAGCAGGCGAGTTGGCCGCCGCGCTGTTGGCCACGCCGGTATAGACCACGCGCACCAAATATTCCTTTTCCATCACCGAGTCTTCGCCAATCAGCTGGCGCGCCACGCGGCCGTCTTGCGTCAGCACCAAGAGGCCGGTGGAATCAATGTCCAACCGGCCGGCCGGTACCAGGCTTTTGAGCTGGCTGCCGTGGAAGAAGAAGCGGGCGTTGTCCTCGGCCCAGCGGTTTTGCGGCTGGATGAGGGTGATGGCGGGCTCGTGCCCGTCTTCGGCCTGGCCGCTGACGATGCCAATGGGCTTGTTCAGCAGGATGGTGACCTGGTTGGCCTGCTGGCCCTGGGCCTGTTTGTCGATCTCGATGCGCACGCCGGGCAGCACCTGCATGCCCATTTCGGCCACCTTGCCGTTCACTTTGACCCAGCCTTTGCCAATCCACTCATCGGCTTCGCGGCGCGAGGCCATGCCCAGCTCGGCCATGCGTTTGTTCAGGCGCACGGTGCCGCCTGCACCCTGGGCGGCGGTGTTGGTCTGGCCCGCGGGAATGGCGGCGCGCGCCGGTGGTGGCGCGGCGCGGCGGAAGGTGGGGGCGGGCGGTTTTTGGTCGGTCATGGGTGCTATGTTTTTAGGAGCTGCTTGCGCATATTTTACGGGGGCTGGGTGCCAATTTGTTTCCTAAATTGCCGCCACGGCCAACGACAGGGCTAGTGGCCGTTCTGTGCGCTTGCGAACGGTGACGGGCTGCTGGGAAGCGCAGCATGGGTGTTTTGAGGAGTAAACCCATGAGCCTTTACCGTATCGCCGTGTTGGTCGGCAGTCTTCGCCGTGACTCTTTCAACCGCAAGCTGGCCAGCGCCGTGGCCTTGCTGGCGCCCCCTGAATTTACGTTCCAGCAGCTGGCCCTGGACGACCTGCCGCTCTACAACCAGGACGATGACGGCAACCAGGCCGCCTCCGTCAAGCGGCTCAAGGACGACATCAAGAGCGCCAACGGGCTGCTGTTTGTCACACCGGAGTACAACCGATCCATCCCCGGCGTGCTGAAGAACGCGATTGACCATGCCTCGCGCCCCTACGGCCAGAGCGCGTGGGCCGGCAAGCCAGCCGGTGTCCTGGGCATCTCTGTCGGGGCCATCGGCACGGCGCTGGCGCAGCAGCACCTGCGCAACATCCTGGCCTACCTGGATGTGCCCACCATGGGCCAGCCCGAGGCGTTTCTGCACGCCAAGGACGACTTCTTTGACAGCGACGGCAAGATTGGCCACGCCAGCCTGGAGTTCATGCAGGACTGGATGGACCGCTATGTCGTCTGGGTGAAGAAGCAAGCCGACGAACAACCCACCAATGGGTAGCCGCCATGCTGCTGTCTCTGGAACTTGGCTCCTACTCCCCGGCAGGTGAGGCGAACACCGGGCTGCAGATTCGTGTGGGCTTTGAGATGGAGTACCGGTGCCCCGCGCCCACGCCCATGCTGCTGGCGCTCAGCATCCACTACACGCGTGCCGGCGACCTGATCATTCCAGACCTGCTGCAGACTGAGCCCCCTGTGCCGGTGGACACCTACCGCGACGCGTTTGGCAACTGGTGCAGCCGCATCGTCGCGCCGCAGGGGCGCCTGGTGCTGCGCACGGATGCCCTGGTGCACGATACGGGCCTGCCCGACGTGGTGGTACCAACGGTGCAACAGGTGCCGGTGGAGCAACTGCCCGAGGCGGTGCTGGTGTACCTGATGGGCAGCCGCTACTGCGAAACGGATCAACTGTCGGATCTGGCTTGGCTGAAGTTTGGCAGCGGCCCCACGGGCTGGGCGCGGGTGCAGGCCATTTGCGACTTTGTCCACCAGCACATCGAGTTTGGCTACCACCACGCGCGGCGCACCCGCACCGCGCTGGAGGCCTACCGCGAAGGCCAGGGCGTGTGCCGGGATTACGCCCATCTGGCCATTGCGCTGTGCCGCTGCATGAACATCCCGGCACGCTACTGCACGGGGTATCTAGGGGATATTCGCTGCCAGGCCGCGCCAGGGCCCATGGACTTCGCGGCCTGGTTCGAGGCCTATCTGGGCGGCTACTGGTACACCTTCGATGCGCGCAACAACACGCCCCGCATCGGGCGCGTGCTGATGGCGCGGGGCCGCGACGCCTGTGACGTGGCGCTGGTCAACACCTTTGGCCCCAACACGCTGCAGCGCTTTACGGTCTTGGCCGAAGAAGTCACGCCCGGTCTGTGAGCGGCGGTGCGCTCAATGCTCGAAGACGATGGCGTCCAGCTGCATGGCGTGGATCTTGGTGGCCGCGGTCTCGGCCAGGGCGCGGTTGCTGAAGGGGCCCACGCGCACACGGGTCAGCTTGCCCTTTTTGGTTTGCAGGTCTTGGGTGAACACGGGCAGTTGCGCCTCCGCCAGCTTTTGCGATGCGTTGCTGGCGTTAGTGGGTACCGCAAACAGGCCCACATTGATATAGAAGGCATGTTCCAGGCCACCAGAGGGGGCGGTTTTGATGGCCTTGGCGCCCTTGGCCCCTTTTGCACCCTTGGTAGCCTTGGCAGGCGCTGTCGCAGCGGCAGTGGGCGCAGGCGGCGGCGATGCAGGGGCCATGGCCGCCACCGGGGTTGTCTCGGTTTGCGCCGGCACCACCACGGGGTTCACTACGACTTCTTGCCGTGCCTCCTGCGGCGCGGTCTCGACAAACTGGGGCGGCGCCACCTGCGTCTTGCTGGCGTCAGTCTCGGCCGGGGTGCTGGCCTGGGCCGGTGCGGGGTCGGGTGACAGCGTCCACGATTTGGGCCAGATTGAGCAACCCGACAGCAGCGCCATACAGGCCAGGGCCAGCAGGCCGTTGCGCACGCGCTGGGTGCTGTTCAAAGAGGTCAACAGAGGGTGCATGGGCAGCTGCTTTCTGGATAAGGCGGATACGCAAAATGTAGCGCAAGCCCGGGGCGTCTAGGGTTAACCCTACTGATGAACGCCACAGTTGGCTGCGCGGCCCCCAAACCGTATCGTTCGGGCCTTCCCTGATCGTCTCCACCACCCCCTTCCAAAGGCCCCGGCCATGTCCAAGACTGCTGTGCGCAAGCCCATCTACAAATCCCTCTACGCCCAGGTGCTGTTTGCCGTCACCGTGGGGGTGTTGCTGGGGCATTTCTACCCGCAAGTGGGGGCCGATATGAAGCCGCTGGGCGATGGCTTTATCAAGCTCATCAAGATGATCATTGCGCCCATCATCTTCTGCACCGTGGTGATTGGCATCGCCGGCATGGAAGACATGAAAAAGGTGGGCAAGACCGGTGGCCTGGCCCTGCTGTACTTTGAGGTGGTGTCCACGCTGGCGCTCATCATTGGCCTGGTGGTGGTGAACGTGCTGCAGCCCGGCGCGGGCATGCATGTGGACCCGACCACGCTGGACACCAAGGGCATCGCCGCCTACACCGGCCCCGGCAAGATGCAGGGCACGGTGGACTTTCTGCTCAACGTCATTCCCACCTCGGTGGTGGATGCGTTTGCCAAGGGCGAGATCTTGCAGGTGCTGCTGTTCTCGGTGTTGTTTGGGTTTGCGCTGCACAAGTTTGGCGGCCGCGGCACCATGGTGTTTGACTTCATCGAGAAGACCTCGCACGTGCTGTTCGACATCGTGGGCATCGTCATGAAAGTGGCTCCCATCGGCGCCTTTGGTGCCATGGCCTTCACCATCGGCAAGTACGGCGTGGACTCGTTGTTCTCGCTGGGCAAGCTCATGGGCGCGTTCTACCTGACATGCCTGTTCTTCGTCTTTGGCGTGCTGGGCATTGTGGCCAAGCTGCATGGCTTCAGCGTGTTCAAGTTTGTGCGCTACATCAAGGAAGAGCTGCTCATCGTGCTGGGTACCTCGTCGTCTGAATCGGTGCTGCCGCGCATGATGGAAAAGCTGGAGAACCTGGGCGCTCGCAAATCGGTGGTGGGCCTGGTCATTCCCACCGGCTACTCGTTCAACCTGGACGGCACCTCCATCTACCTGACCATGGCCGCCATGTTCATCGCCCAGGCCACCGACACCCCCATGACGCTGACCCAGCAGATCACTCTGCTGGCGGTGCTGCTGCTCACCTCCAAGGGCGCGGCCGGCATCACCGGTAGCGGTTTTATCGTGCTGGCGGCCACGCTGTCTGCCGTGGGCGGTGTGCCCGTGGCGGGTTTGGCGCTGATTCTGGGTATTGACCGTTTCATGAGTGAAGCCCGTGCGCTGACCAACCTGGTGGGCAACGGCGTGGCCACGCTGGTGGTGGCCAAGTGGACGGGTGATCTGGACATGCAGCGCCTGCACGCCGGCCTGAACCACCCCACCGCACAGGAAGCCCAAGACCCCGAAGCCATCCTGGACCAGCGCGTGGATCACATGGCGGTGCCTGCCAAGCACTGATCCGCCAGGGCGCTAGCCTGCCTCAGGCTGCCTTTGGCGTGCGAGTTCTTGGGCCAGTTGTTTCATGCCCATGGGCCTGGCATACAACCAACCCTGGCCAAACTGCACCCCATGGGCCCGCAAATAGTCGGCCTGCTCCTGGGTCTCAATGCCCTCGGCAATCATCTGCAACCCGAGTGACTTGGCCATTTCGATGATGTGCCCGATCACATGGCTGGTAACGGCTTGTTGACCAATGGTGCCGACAAAGCACTTGTCGATCTTCAGGCAATCCAGCTCCATCTCGGTCAGGTAGGACAGGCTGGAGTAGCCCGTGCCGAAGTCGTCGATGGACACGGAATGCCCTTGCGCACGCAGGGCTTCGACGGCCTTGCGCGTTTGCTCCGCATGCAGGAATACGCGCTCCGTTGCCTCTACATGCAGGCAGTGAGGATGTACCTGCATTTTTGCAGCCGCCGTACGCAGGCGCTCAACCATCGCAGGATTGCAAAAATCCTGGGCCGATAAATTCAGGGCTACATGGAAATTGGGGTAAGTGCGCAGCAATTCGCCAGCGTCTGCTTCCACCAGCTCGATTACGCGCTCGGTCACCCGTTCGATAAAGTGGTATCGCTCTGCCACCGGAATGAAGACATCTGGGCTTACAAATTCCCCGCTGGACTTCTGCCAGCGCAGCAGCGCCTCCACACCGATCCATGCGCCTGAGTGGAGGTCCACGATGGGCTGGTACACCAGAAACAATTCCTTGTGTTTCAAAGCGTGGCGCAGCGCGGCAGGTATGGCACCCTGCAAGCGGACCAGCTGGGCAACCACCGCAGCCAAAATGATGGCGGTCCCAATGCCAATAGGCAACATGAACCACAGCACGCGCTTCCAATCGTCGTCAATCTCGCTGCCAGGGATGGCCACATACGCGGCGTAGTCGAACCGCTCGGAACGTTTCCAGGCGACCACGCGAGAGCCATCGAAGAAAGAGGTCTCGTACGAGTCGCCGATGCGAGGGAACCAATCCGGGTTGAACCGCCCTTTGTGGAAAAGCTCTTTCTTGCGCCCCACACCCAGCAAACCGTAAGTCAGATTGTCATGGTCGGGGACTGCGTCCACCACCGTCCCCTCATGAATCAAGGCGGCAAAGCCGGTTTTGGGGTCCGATGTAATGACCAGGCGTGAACCAGGGAGCAGGGGGTGCTCCACCTCGGTCCAAATGTTGTAACCGCCACTGCTGACGTAGCTTCGTGGCCCGATGACGTACCCGTCCCGCCCAAACGATGAGCACACCATGTGTTCGTTTTCAACGTAGCCCACGTCCAGCAGCAGATTCGACTGAATCACCAGCTTGCGCATCAGGTTCAGGTTGTGTTCAGAGCAGGGGTCGCCTGCCGGGGCAGCATCGAGTTCCGTGAACACCACTTTCAGCTGGTCGCTGACCTTGTGTGCGTGGTTCAAAATCTCGGCCGCAATGGCGCTAGCCCGCTCCCGCTGATGCTCCAGGCTCTTGTGCTCGGCCAGTACGATGGCCACCACGATCGGCAGCATCACTGCCACCAAGCCAGCACCGTACAAAGCAGCGAGTCTCAGCTTCATGGGTCGCATGCAGTGCCCTTCGGGTGTGGTTTCAACGATTCTAGATTTTAAATTCCCTGCGGTGCTCCGCAGGCGGGCGGCCACCTGTTTGGTTACATCCGCGCATGCGAATGGAATGTGCAAGCGATATAGTTAACCCATTCCCCTTTATGAGGTGCAGGTTTGAAGATCCTTGTGGTGGAAGACGAGGTCGGCATCCGCGGCAATCTGGTCATGTTGCTGCGCATGGAAGGCTTCGAACTCGTAGAGGCCGCCAATGGCGAAATGGGCCTGGCCCTGGCACGCCAGGAGATGCCCGACCTGATTCTGTCCGACGTAATGATGCCCGAGCTGGATGGCTACGGCTTTCTGGAAGCCCTGCGCGCCGACCCGCAAACGGCGGCCATTCCCTTCATTTTTCTCACCGCGCGCTCGGACAAAGCCGACCGCCGCCGCGGCATGAACCTGGGTGCGGACGACTACCTGGGCAAACCCTTCACGCGCGACGAGGTGCTGGAGGCCGTGCACGCCCGCATCAAGCGCGTGCAGGCGATGGAAAAAACCAATCCCAGCGCACCCGACACCAGCCCGGAGGCAGGGCCCACGCCCATCAAGGGCTACAAAATCCTGCGCAGGCTGGGTGCGGGCGGCATGTCGGAGGTGCTGCTGGCCGTGCGCGAGGCCGATGGCCTGGAGGTGGCGCTGAAGCTGCTGGACACGCGCCAGCACCAGGACGCCATGCTGCTGCAGCGCTTCATTCAGGAATACGCGCTGCTGGAGCAGATCAACCACCCCAACGTGGCGCGCATTTTTGACCATGGCTTTACCGACGAGCACGCCTTCATCACCATGGAGTATTTCGCCCATGGCGACATCAAGCGTCGCATTGCGGCCGGGCTGTCACCGTTCGAATCGCTCGCCATCGCGCTGCAGGTGGCGTTTGCGCTGTCGCAAATCCACGCGCTGGGCATCGTGCACCGCGACGTGAAGCCCGACAACCTGATGCTGCGCGCCGACGGCAGCGTGGCGCTGATCGACTTTGGCGTGGCCAAGCACATGGGCGACGAGCTGGAGAAAACGCAGCAGGGCGACATCGTCGGCTCGCCCTACTACCTGAGCCCCGAGCAGGCCAGCGGCCGCCCGGTCAGCCCGGCCAGTGACATCTACAGCCTGGGCGCCATTTTTTTCGAGATGGTGACCGGCAAACGCCCCTATGTGGCCGACCACATGGAGGCGCTGCTTTACAAGCATGTGCACGCCCCCATCCCGCGCTTCGAGCCCAAGTTTGCCGAGTTCCAGCTGCTGCTGGACAAGATGATGCACAAGGACCCCACCCAGCGCTTCCCCAGCGCCCAGGCCCTGGCCGACTTCATCGCCAGCGGCTGGCCCACGGTCATCCGGCTGATGGAAGCCAAGTCATTGCCGCATGGGGCGAAGCCGGTTTAATGCTATTGAATTGGTAGCTGCTGGCGCAATGGATACGGGGGCTAGGGGCTGGTTTTGTTCTTAACTTCCGGTTGCAGGCGACTACCTCGCGCAAGGCAGTCGGCGTGGCCCGCGTTCTCCGGCTCAGCTCGCGGGCTGACTTTTTGGGTTCGCTTGCGGGGCTGCGTTAACGATGTGGTGGGTGAGCCTGTTCTGTGGCAACCGCGAATCGAGCCTGCGCCCGCGGGCCTCACCACCTGCCTTGAGTGGAAGTGCAGGTACTTGCAAGTTTCAGACTGACTGTGGACATTCGCTGCGCTCCGAAGCAGTCGTTAGTGTTGGCGCCGTCCGGCACGCTGCAAGCGCTGCGAAGAGGCAACCTGCTGCTGCGCGTTCGCGACTAGCAATCCGTTAAGCCGCATTTCGCCGCCTAACTGCGTAGCCCAAAGCTGCGACGCCTGCCGCCGGCAACCAGACCCAGCGGAGCTCGGAGGCAAGTACGGCCAACCCTGCTTCACCGACGAAGCGGCGTAGGTTTAGCGTGGAAACCTCGATGACCTGTACCGGCCAAAAGAAGCGCTCTTCAGAGAACGGCCAAAACAGTGCAATTCCATGTCCACCAGTTGTGAGCATATCGAGCAAGCCGTGGGATGTGCAGGCGACGAAGACGAATGCAAATGCATGTAGTTGTCGTGACCTCAGGCGATTGGCGAAGACCACGGCCACCATTGCGAGCGCAACGGCAAAAGCCAACGAATGGGTGAAGCCTCGGTGTCCAAGCTCGTGGGAGTAGGCGATGCCAAGGCGAAACCCGAGCACATCCAAGTCCGGAATGACCGAAGCGAACACACCAGCTGCAAGTAGCCGACTACTCACGTTGGCAGGACCCAGTGCAATAGCCAATCCAAGTGGAACGGCTGGATGAGAGAGGATCGTGGGCATATTGAATGCGGCTTAACGTTGGCGCTGCCCGGCGGGCAACATTTGCCGCGAAGCGGCCTTCTGTGATTGCCCATCCGTGCCGAGCAACCAGGTAATGCGGTTCATGCGAAAAATCCTACGATGGAGCCAACGGCGCACACTAGCGCAAGGATGGTCCAGAGCCAAACTGTCTGACTTAGATCTCCTAGGCCATAGCGAGAATTCCAATTCTTCCGCCTTTCTTGCTCTTGCAAGGATATGCCGTCGACGCTTTGTCCCAACACTTTTGCTGTGACTGAATAGGGCACGTCTGCTGCAGGCACTGCGATTTTCCACGCGTCGTAGGCAAGCCAGGCGAAGACTATGGCGGCAGAAAGGAGGAGCCAATTCATATGAGCTATAACGAAAATTAATCGATTCCGCAGTCTATCGCGCCGAAACCTAGGCGCCTGCAGACTGACTGCGGTCATTTGCTACGCTCCGAAGCGGCTGTTAACGTTGGCGCTGTAAGGCGCGCAGCATGCGCCGCGAAGCGGCAACCTGCTGCTGCGAGTCCGCGACGAGCAACTTGTTAGCCATCAATCTCGATGCACTCCCTAATTCCTCGCCAGTACTTCCAAGTTGGGTCATCGTCATGCAGAATTTTGATTGGATAGCGAGGTTGACCAGAGAGTGCATCATTTAAGTCAAGCATGAATTTTTCATAGCTTTTCGCGTAGTAGCACCACTCCGAAACACCACCCCCTTTAATAACGTGAACAAGTATGCTGTTGCACTGGAAATTGTCCAGTCTATCGAGTAGCTCCCCAAACTCCTGTAGTTGTTCTCTCACGCTCTTTTCGGGTGGCCCTTGGTCAGCGTACTCCCATTCAATGACGATGGATCTTGAGAAGTCCGTGGTAGTCAAACCACTGGGGATTTCGTCCCGAACCTGCCAGGATTTCAAACCATCGTCTTCCTCTGTAAAGGTGAGCGTCCAATCCGACTTTTCTGTGCTTTGCATTTCATCCATCTCCTGATGGCTAACGTTGGCGTTGGGCGTCATTGCTCAAGCGCAGTAGTTGCTGCAGTCGCGGCAGCAAGTACTCGACCCATAACTCTAGATCATCGACGGAGTAGTAGGACAACCAAATGTCAACGCCGGGCTTCCACGCCTCAGGATTCGCCTTCTGAAGATCAGCGATTGCGCGTTGCCAGTGCTCGCCTTGATACCCGGGCTGTCTAGCCCACTCATAGACAGGATCTGATGGCGGTGGCATGGGTACTAGCGCGGCAAGCCTTTGGGCAATATCGAAGCCAATCGCTCTATCGACCTCGCTCAAACTGCCGAGGACTCTTTCCCCGGCAGACAGGTCGACCTCTGCGGTTGCCTGCTGCACCAGGTTGAGAGTGAAACTACTGCCAGAGAACCGGCTGCCCCATGAACTGACTTGAATCCACAGGCACCAGAAGCCGGACGCGCCGGGTCTAACGAACGCACAGGAATGGCCTGCCCTCTTCTTCCACCCGTTTCCGAGAAACCAAGGACTCAGTCGCCGTTTCAAAGCGGCGTGAACGACTTTGCTGGTTGCGTACGCTGCTGTGCTCATGACGCCCAACGTAATGTCTGCCGCAAACCCTGCGGGATATTCTGGCGGCTGCGGGATAAGCTAGGCGTAAATTGCGCTGGAAAGCCGCTGGCAGTAACAATTTCAGTAAAACTCATGTGCGTTTTTACATGTATAAAAATCCGACAAACCCCGCTCTTTGTAAGGATTGGAGTGAGTCACTGATTCACGATTTTTACGTTTCGGAACCAGCTTGAACATCCCCCAATCGGGTGATTTTGTGAACGTCGGCTTCCGCCGCAAACACGTCACTTGGGTAGGTGGTCCGGGTGTCCGTTCGCAGGCCCTCATTCGCGGTTGCCACAGAGCCAGCGCACCAACCCACTCCTTCACGACACAAAGCAAGCAAACCAAAAACAGCCACCCGCGAGCAAGGCCAGAGAACGGATACCCGGGCCGCCCGCCCAGTAGCGCAAAACCCGCCGCCACCCAACCAAGCCACTACAAAAATAATAGCTACTGGCGCAATATCTACAAGGGCTAGGCAGTGATTTGACGCGTAAACACCCGCGACCGCAGCGCCTGCAGGTCCAGCACCCGCAGCCCGCCGTATTCCACACGAATGAAGGCTTGCGCCTCCAGCGCGTTCAGCGCCTCGTTCACACGCTGGCGTGACAGGCCCACCAAGTAGGCCAGCTCCTGCTGGGTGATGCGCAGCACCTCGCCCACGCCGGGGTACAGCACGGGGTTGAACAACGAGGCCAGGCTGCGCGCCACGCGGATGTCGGGGTTGGTCATGCGGTCGATCTCGCGGGCGGCGATGAACTGGCCCAGACGCTCGTTCAACTGGTTCATCACAAAGCGGTTGAAGCCGATGGAGTGGTCCAGCAGCCAGTGGAAGGTGTCCACATGCAGGCCCGCCACCAGGCTCTTGCGCAGCGCCTGGATGTTGTAGCGGTAGGTCTCGCGCTTCAGCGCTGTGCCTTCGCCAAACCAGCCACCCGGTGGCACGCCGGTGAAGGTCATGGTCTGGCCCTCGGCGTTGTCGGCGCTCATCTTCAGCAGGCCGTCCACCACGCCAAACCAATACGTCACCGGGCGGCCCATGCGGCACAGGTATTCGCCCGGTGCGGCCTCGGCAATGCGCAGGTCGTCCACGGCGCGCTGGCGCTCGTCGGGCAGCAGCACTTGCAGCCACGGAATGGCGGCCAGCTCGCCCTCGGTAAGGGGGCGGCGGCGCTGGTGCAGGCTGGCATCGGGGGTCATGGGCGGGCCTTGTAAGTTGCCAATAAGTGAAGGGAAAACACCTACCGAGAAATGTGCAAATTGTCGTCCAAACGACAACTTGGCGTCAAACTCGGTCCTACCATTCGGCCCATACCAAGCCCGCGCCGCACAGGCGACCGGCCATAACGAGGTGACACGCAATGGGTACGCACACGACATTTCCGCAATTGCTGCTGCAGCACGCCAGCCAGCGCCCGCAGGCGCCAGCCATGCGTGAAAAGGAATACGGCATCTGGCAGGCGCTGACCTGGTCGGGCCTGGCGCAGATGGTGGAACAGATTGCCGCGGGCTTGCACCAGGCCGGGCTGCGGCGCGACGACCACATGGTGGTGGTGGGCGCCAACCGCCCCCGGTTGTACGCCACCATGCTGGCCGCGCAAAGTCTGGGCGCCGTGCCGATTCCGCTGTACCAGGACGCGGCCGCGCCCGAATGCGTGTTCCCCATCAACAATGCCGACGTGCGCTTTGCCTTTGCCGAAGACCAGGAGCAGGTGGACAAGCTGCTGGAAGTGCGCACCCAATGCCCGCAGCTGGCCCACATCTACTTTGATGACCCGCGCGGCCTGCGCCACTACGACGAGCCTGGCTTGGAGGCGTTGGACGCACTGCAGGACAGTGGCCGCACCTTTGCCGCCGCGCAACCGAATTTCTTCAAGAGCGAGATTGCCAAGATCGCGCACACCGATGTGGCGGCGATGTTCTTCACCTCTGGCACCACGGGCAACCCCAAGGGCGTGGTGCACACGCATGATTCGCTGCTGAACCGCGCCCGTGCCGGTGCCGAGTTCGACCGGCTGACGGGCGATGAAGAGGTGCTGGCCTATTTGCCACCGGCCTGGATTGGGCAAAACATCTTCAGTTACGCGCAGTGGCTGTCTTGCGGCTATGTGGTGAACTGCCCCGAAAGCAGCGCCACCGCCACCATAGACCTGAAAGAGATTGGCCCCACCTACTACTTTGCGCCGCCGCGCATTTTTGAAGGCCTGCTGACCAGCGTGATGATCCGCATGGAAGACGCGGGTGCCCTCAAGCGCGGCATGTTCCATTACTTCATGGGCGTGGCCAAAAAGGTGGGTCCCGCGCTGATGGACGGCCTGCCCGTGTCGGCCACCGACCGTGCGCTGTATGCGCTGGGCAATGTGCTGGTCTATGGCCCGCTGCGCAACACGTTGGGCTTTAGTCGCGTGCGTGTGGCCTACACCGCGGGTGAGGCCATTGGCCCGGACCTGTTCACCTTCTACCGTTCCATCGGCATCAACCTCAAGCAGCTTTACGGCTCTACCGAGACTGCCGTGTTTGTGTGCCTGCAGCCCGACAACCAGGCCCGCGCCGACACCGTGGGCGTGCCCTGCGAGGGCGTGGAGATCAAGGTGGCGGACAACGGCGAGATCTTGATCAAGTCGCCCGGCCTGTTCACCGCGTACTACAAGAACCCGGCCGCCACTGCTGAGGTGCTGACGGCCGACGGCTGGTACCACTCCAGCGATGCGGGCTTCATCGACGCGCAGGGCCACCTGAAGATCATCGACCGCGTGAAAGACGTGGGCCGCATCAAAGGCGGCGCGTTTGACGCCGCCATGTTTGCGCCCAAGTATGTGGAGAACAAGCTGAAGTTCTTCCAGCACATCAAAGAGGTGGTGGCCTATGGCGATGGCCGCGACCAGGTGTGCGTGCTCATCAATATCGACTTTGACGCCGTGGGCAACTGGGCCGAGCGCCGCAACCTGCCCTATGCGGGCTACACCGACTTGGCGCAAAAGCCCGAGGTCTACCAGCTCATCAAGGAATGTGTGGAAAAGGTGAACGCCGACCTGAGTGCCGACGCACTCTTGGCCGGTAGCCAGGTGAGCCGCTTTCTGGTGCTGCACAAGGAGCTGGACGCCGACGACGGTGAACTGACGCGGACCAACAAGGTGCGCCGCGGCTTCATTGCCGACAAATACGACGTGCTGGTGGACGCGCTGTACAGCGGAAAGACCAGCCAGTTCATTGAAACCCAGGTCAAGTTTGAAGACGGGCGCACCGGCAGCGTGAGCGCCACGCTGCGCATTGACGACGCAAAAACATTCGCACCCGTGAAGGCAGCGGCATGAGCAAGAAAATAGGCGACGTCATTCTGGACGTGAACAACATCTCGCTGCGTTTTGGTGGCGTGAAGGCGCTGACCGACATCAGCTTCAATGTGCGCGAGCATGAGATCCGCGCCATCATCGGCCCCAACGGCGCGGGCAAGAGTTCGATGCTGAACTGCATCAACGGCGTGTACGCGCCGCAAGACGGTGCCATCACCTTCCGCGGCCAGACCTTCAAGCACATGAACAGCCACCAGGTGGCCAGCATGGGTGTGGCGCGCACCTTCCAGAACCTGGCGCTTTTCAAGGGCATGAGCGTGCTGGACAACATCATGTCCGGCCGCAACCTGAAGATCAAAAGCAACATCCTGCTGCAGGCACTGCGCATTGGCCCGGCGGAGCGTGAAGAGATCCAGCACCGCGAGGCGGTGGAACGCATCATCGACTTTCTGGAAATCCAGGCCTTCCGCAAAACACCGGTGGGCCAGCTGCCCTACGGCCTGCAAAAGCGGGTGGACCTGGGCCGCGCCCTGGCCATGGAGCCGCAGGTGCTGCTGCTGGACGAACCCATGGCCGGCATGAACGTGGAAGAGAAGCAGGATATGTGCCGCTTTGTGCTGGACGTGAACGACGAGTTTGGCACCACGGTGGTGTTGATCGAGCACGACATGGGCGTGGTGATGGACATCAGCGACCGCGTGGTGGTGCTGGACTATGGCAAGAAGATTGGCGATGGCACGCCCGACGAGGTGCGCAACAACCCCGACGTCATCAGCGCCTACCTCGGCACCAGCCACTAAGGATTTCTCACCATGGCTTTCTTTCTCGAAACCTTACTCGGCGGGCTCATGGCGGGCATGCTGTATTCCCTCGTAGCGCTGGGCTTTGTGCTGATCTTCAAGGCGTCTGGCGTGTTCAACTTTGCGCAGGGCGCCATGGTGCTGTTTGCGGCCCTGGCCATGGCGCGTTTTGCGGAATGGATTCCGCTGTACCTCGGCATTGCCAACCCCATCGCCGCCAATGTACTGGCTTTTGGTGGTGCGGGCGTGGTGATGTTTGTGGTGGCCTGGATCATCGAGCGCCTGGTGCTGCGCCACCTGGTGAACCAGGAAGGCACCACGCTCTTGATGGCCACCCTGGGCATCACCTACTTCATGGAAGGCCTGGGCCAGACCCTGTTTGGCAGCAGCATCTACAAGATCGACATCGGCATGCCCAAAGACCCGGTGATGATTTTGGAGAGCACGTTTGAAGGCGGCATCCTGATCAACAAAGAAGACCTGTACGCCGCACTGATCGCCGCCGCACTGGTGGCGCTGCTCAGCGTGTTCTTCCAGAAGACCGCCACGGGCCGCGCGCTGCGCGCCGTGGCCGACGACCACCAGGCCGCCCAATCCATTGGCATTCCGCTGAACCGCATCTGGGTCATCGTCTGGTGCGTGGCCGGCGTGGTGGCGCTGGTGGCCGGAATGATCTGGGGCAGCAAGCTGGGCGTGCAGTTTTCGCTGACCACGGTGGCGCTACGTGCGCTGCCGGTCGTCATCCTGGGTGGCCTCACGTCGGTGCCCGGCGCCATTGTGGGCGGGCTGATTATTGGGGTGGGCGAGAAGCTGTCCGAGGTCTACCTGGGCCCGTTTGTGGGTGGCGGTATCGAGATCTGGTTTGCCTATGTGCTGGCGCTGGGCTTCTTGCTGATCCGGCCGCAGGGCCTGTTCGGCGAAAAAATCATCGACCGCGTTTGAGACCGTTACAACGATAAGAGACAACCATGTTCTACAGAGAAAACGGCCAATTCAAAACCACCTACCGCGCGGACCAGCAGATCCTGCCTATCGCGCAAGACCGCTGGTTCATGCTGGCGCTGCTGCTGGTGGCGTTTGTGGCAGTGCCCATGGGGGCCAGCGACTACCTATTCCGCGCCATCCTGATTCCCTTCTTGATCTTCTCGCTGGCGGCGGTGGGTGTGAACATTTTGGTGGGCTTCTGCGGACAAATTTCACTGGGCTCGGGCGCCTTCATGGCAGTGGGGGCCTACGCGGCCTACAACTTCTTTGTGCGCATTGAGGGCATGCCGCTGCTGGTGGCGCTGCTGCTGGGCGGTGTGAGCTCCATGCTGTTTGGCATGGTGTTTGGTTTGCCCAGCTTGCGGGTCAAGGGCCTGTACTTGGCGGTGGCCACACTGGCCGCGCAGTTTTTTGCGGACTGGATGTTTTTGCGCATCCAATGGTTCACCAACAACTCACCGTCGGGCTCGGTGTCGGTGTCCAACCTGCAGGTGTTTGGCTTCTCGCTGGAAAGCCCGGTGGCCAAGTACCTGTTTTGTCTCTCGCTCTTGGCAGTCATTGCGCTGCTGGCCAAAAACCTGGTGCGCGGCGCCGTGGGCCGCGAGTGGATGGCGATTCGCGACATGGACGTGGCCGCTGCCGTCATCGGCATTCGCCCCATGTACGCCAAGCTGAGCGCGTTTGCGGTCAGCTCCTTCATCGTGGGCGTGGCTGGTGCCTTGTGGGGCTTTATTTACC
Source organism: Rhodoferax sp. P1_F3 (assembly GCF_056405715.1). Taxonomy (NCBI): domain Bacteria; kingdom Pseudomonadati; phylum Pseudomonadota; class Betaproteobacteria; order Burkholderiales; family Comamonadaceae; genus Rhodoferax; species Rhodoferax sp. P1_F3. The sequence continues at coordinate 200,870 of NZ_JBFUBO010000005.1, forward strand.
TGGGTGCCTGGGAGCCTGCGGCCTTCTCGGTGGACCAGTCGTTCAAGCTGCTGTTCATGGTCATCATCGGCGGCATGGGTTCCATCATGGGCAGCTTCTTTGGCGCGGCCTTCATCGTGGTGCTGCCTATCTTTCTGAGCCAGTTCCTACCTGCGCTGGCAGGTAGCGTGGGCATCAACATTTCCACCGCCGGTGTCTCGCATGCCGAGCTCATGGTGTTTGGCGGGCTCATCGTCTGGTTCCTCATCGTGGAGCCGCATGGCCTGGCCAAGCTCTGGTCCATCGGTAAACAGAAATTGCGTTTGTGGCCTTTCCCCCACTGAGAGGGGCGGGTCAGGTGCCGTGTTTTCCCCGTGCTTCAACCATTTAATTACAGGAGAGACAAATGAAGCTTTCTAAACTTGTACTTGCAAGCGCCATCGTGGCCGCCGGTGCCACTGTCTTGCTGGCGGGCAATGCCCAGGCCCAGTCCAAAGAGCAGTTCATCCCGGTGCTGTCCTACCGCACCGGGCCTTACGCGCCCAACGGTGTGCCATGGGCCAACGGCTATGTGGACTACCTCAAGCTGGTGAATGCGCGCGGCGGCGTCAACGGCGTGAAGCTGTCCTTTGAAGAATGCGAAACCGGCTACGACACCGCGCGTAGCGTGGAGTGCTACGAACGCCTGAAGAGCAAGGGGGCATCGTTTGTACAGCCCCTGTCTACCGGCGCCACATTTGCCATTACCGAGAAGGCCCCGGCCGACAAGATCTCGGTGGTGACCGTGGGCTACGGCCGCAGCGAGAGCGCGGACGGCTCGGTGTTCAAGTGGAACTTCCCCATCGCCGGCACCTACTGGGTGGCGGCCGACGCCATCATGCAGGCCATCGCCAAAAAGGAAGGCGGCTTTGACAAGCTCAAGGGCAAGAAGATTTCGCTGGTTTACCACGACAGCCCGTTTGGAAAAGAGCCCATTCCGCTGCTGCAAGAGCGCGCGGCCATGCACGGCTTCACGCTCACGCTGCTGCCCGTGACGGCGCCCGGCGTGGAGCAAAAAGCCACCTGGCTGCAGGTGCGCCAGAACCGACCTGACTACGTGGTGCTGTGGGGCTGGGGCATCATGAACAGCACCGCCATCAAGGAAGCGCAAGCCACGGGTTACCCGCGCGAAAAGATGTACGGCGTGTGGTGGGCCGGTGCTGAGCCCGACGTGAAAGACGTGGCCGAAGGCGCCAAGGGCTACAACGCAGTGACCATGCAGCACGGCGCCGAGCCGCAGTCCAAGCTGGTCAAAGACGTGATGTCCATGGTGCATGACAAGGGCCAGGGTACCGGACCCAAAGAAGAAGTGGGCCAGGTGCTGTACATGCGCGGTGCCATGAGCGCCATGCTGGGCGTGGAAGGCATTCGTGCAGCACAAGAGCGCTATGGCAAGGGCAAGGTCATGTCGGGCGAGCAAGTGCGCTGGGGCCTGGAAAACCTGAACCTGACCCAGCCCAAGCTGGATGCCCTGGGCTTTGCTGGCGTGATGCGGCCCATCAGCACCTCGTGTGCCGACCACATGGGCGCCTCGTGGGCCCGCATCCACACCTGGGATGGCAGCAAGTGGCAGTTCACCTCCGACTGGCTGCAGGGCGATGAGCAAATCATCAAGCCCCTGGTCAAGAGCACAGCCGCCAAGTACGCCACCGAGAAGAAGCTGACACCGCGCACACCGGCGGATTGCCAGTCTTGAGTGAGGTAGCAGGCCGGGAAGCGGGGCACTCTGCTCCGCGAATGTCCCCCGGCCTGCGGCCTCCTCCTTGATTTCGCTGCACAGAGAACCCCGCCTCCCGGCCTGCCTGCAGGGATTGCAAAGAAAGTATGGTCATGAGTGAACCTCAAAACATTGTTCTCAACGTGAATGGCATCGAGGTCATTTACAACCACGTCATTCTGGTGCTCAAGGGCGTGTCGCTGCAGGTGCCCGAGGGTGGCATCGTGGCCATCTTGGGCGGAAATGGCGCGGGCAAGACCACCACGTTGCGTGCGGTCTCTAATCTGCTGGCCGGTGAGCGCGGCGCGGTCACCAAAGGCAGCATCGAGCTGCGTGGTGAGCGCATCGAAAACCTGAGCCCGGCCGACCTGGTGCAGCGCGGCGTGGTGCAGGTGATGGAGGGGCGGCACTGCTTTGCCCACCTGACGATTGAAGAAAACCTGCTGACCGGCGGCTACACCCGCAAGAGCAAGGCCGAGGTGGCGGCGAACCTGGAGAAGGTCTACACCTACTTTCCGCGCCTCAAAACCCGGCGTGCCAGCCAGGCCGCATACACCTCAGGCGGCGAGCAGCAGATGTGCGCCATCGGCCGCGCACTCATGGCCAATCCCAGCATGGTGTTGCTGGACGAACCGTCCATGGGGCTGGCACCGCAGATTGTGGAAGAGGTGTTCGAGATCGTGAAAGACCTGAACACCAAAGAGCGCGTCACCTTTTTGCTGGCCGAGCAGAACACCAATATGGCGCTCAAGTACGCAGACTATGGCTACATCATGGAAAGCGGCCGCGTGGTGATGGACGGCGCAGCGGAGGACCTGCGGACCAATGAGGACGTGAAAGAGTTCTACTTAGGCGTGGGTGGCGGCGAGCGCAAGAGCTTTAAAGATGTCAAAAGCTACAAGCGCCGCAAGCGTTGGTTGGCGTAAGGAGCATCACCATGACCACGACCTACGATGCTCTGGAAACCCGTTCCCCCGACGCCCGCGAGGCCGCGCTCATGGAGGCGCTGCCGGCCCAGGTGGCCTATGCCCAGCGCCAGGCTCCGGCCTTTGCCCGTATTCTGGATGGCGTGGACGCCACCCAGGTGGTAGACCGTGCCGCGCTGGCCATGCTGCCGGTGACGCGCAAGTCCGAGCTGCAGGCGCTGCAGCAGGCCACGCGTGCTGAGGGCGGCAGCGTGTTTGGTGGCTTCAGTGCGCTGGCATTTGGTGCGGCCATGCCGCGCGTATTTGCCAGCCCGGGCCCGATCTACGAGCCCGAGGGCACAGGCAAGGACTACTGGCGCATGGCGCGCGCCATTTATGCGGCGGGCTTTCGGCCCGGTGAGCTGATCCACAACAGCTTCAGCTACCACTTTGTGCCGGCGGGCTCGATGATGGAAACCGGTGCCCATGCACTGGGCTGCACCGTGTTCCCCGGTGGCACCGGCCAGACCGAGCAGCAGGTGCAGGCCATGCGCGAGCTGCAACCTGCGGGCTACATCGGAACTCCCAGTTTTTTGAAAATCATTCTGGAAAAGGCCACCGAGATGGGCGTGACCATTCCCAGCGTGACCAAGGCCATGTTTGGCGGTGAGGCATTTCCGCCGAGTCTGCGCGACTGGTTTCTGGTGCGGGGCGTAGACGGCTACCAGTGCTACGCCACGGCCGACCTGGGGCTGATTGCTTACGAGACCACAGCGCGTGAGGGCCTGGTGTTGGACGAGGGCGTGATTGTCGAAATCGTGCGCCCCGGCACCGGCGACCCGGTGGCAGAGGGAGAGGTGGGCGAGGTGGTGGTCACCACGCTGAGCGCCGGCTACCCGCTGGTGCGCTTTGGCACCGGGGATCTGTCGGCCGTGCTGGCGGGGCCGTGCCCCACAGGCCGTACCAACACCCGGATCAAGGGCTGGATGGGCCGGGCCGACCAGACCACCAAGGTGCGCGGCATGTTTGTGCACCCCAAGCAGGTGGACGAGATTGCCAAGCGCTTTTCCGAGGTGGGGCGCGTGCGCCTGGTGGTGAGTGGCGAGATGGCCAACGACGCCATGACCCTGCTGGTGGAGGTGCCGGGCCAGCCCGACGGCTTGGCCGGCCGCGTGGGCGAGGCCATCCGCGATGTGACCAAGCTGCGAGGCGATGTGCAGTTGGTGGCACCGGGCGCACTGCCCAACGACGGCAAGGTGATCGAGGACGCGCGCAGCTACCGTTAAAAAACTGGGGGCTAAGTAGTTTCCGCCATGCCTGGTCCCCAAAGCCGGGCTAGACTTTGTAATCTTTAACTGGAGCTTGACCATGAAAAAACTACTTGTCGTTGCTGCGGCCGCCTTGGCCGTGTGCGCCCATGCCCAGACCTACCCCTCCAAGCCCATCACCATCGTGGTGCCGTTTGCCGCCGGTGGCCCCACCGACCGCGTGGCGCGTGACCTGGCAGAGGCGCTGCGCAAGCCCCTGGGCGGCGTGAGCATCATTGTGGACAACTCGGCTGGCGCCGGCAGCTCCATCGGCTCCAACAAGGTGGCCAAGGCAGCTCCAGACGGTTACACCCTGCTGCTCAACCACATTGCCATGGCCACTATGCCCACGCTGGTGCGCAACATGCCGTTCAAGGTGGACAGCGATTTTGAGTATCTGGGCTTGATCAACGAAGTGCCCATGACCCTGATCGGCAAGGCCGACCACCCGGCCAAGAGTTTCAAGGACCTGACCGGCTGGATTGCCCAGAACAAGGGCAAGATCAACCTGGGCAACGCAGGCATTGGCTCTGCCTCGCACCTGTGCGGTCTGCTGTTCCAGAACGCGGTGGCCACCGACATGACCACGGTGCCCTACAAAGGCACCGCGCCGGCCATGACCGATTTGATCGGCGGCCAGATCGACCTGATGTGTGACCAAACTACCAATACTACGCAGCAGATTGAAGGCAAGAAGGTTGTTGCCTACGCGGTGACCACGCCCAAGCGCTTGACCACCCCCGCGCTGAAGGACCTCCCCACGTTGCAGGAGTCTGGCTTGAAGGGTTTTGAAGTCACCATCTGGCACGGCCTGTATGCGCCGGCTGGCACACCTTCCGATGTACTGGCCAAAGTGAATGCGGCGCTCAAGGTGGCGCTGAAGGATGCCGACTTTCTGAAGAAGGAAGAGGCTCTGGGCGCTGTGGTGGTGACCGACAAGCGCGTGGAGCCGGCCGAGCACAAGAAGTTTGTGGCCGCAGAAATCGCCAAATGGAGCCCCATCATCAAGGCTGCGGGCGTGTACGCCGACTGACATCCAGGCGTCTGCTGCACCCTGAATCGTCTGGCGGGCTTAGGCTCCCCAGACGATTTCTTTTTGGGCTTTGGCGCTGCGCTGCAGCATGTCCAGCAGTGGTGCGGCGCGCTGGCGCAGCGATACGCCGCCGGTGGCGGTGTGGGTCTCGTCGCCGCGGTCTTGCGCCTCCATCGCGGTTTGAGCGCGCTGGGCTTCTTCGGTGGCGATGGCGGCCTCCAGCGCGGCTTTGGCGGCGGGCATTTCCTCGGGCAGCAGGATTCCCTTGGCCGGTGCGCCTTCTTCAAACTTGCCCCAGATCTGCAGAATCTGGCGGCCATTGGGCTCCAGCATGATGACGTCGCTGGTGGCTTTGGATTTGAATTTGTAGAGCATGGTGTGGGTGCCGTGGTTTTATGATGCAATGAACAGCGAACCCCAACAGCATACCGACCCCGAGGAGTACCACCGTGGCTGACCTTCATATCGTTCGTGAACATGCGTTGGGCCTGGCCGCAGCGCGCAAGATTGCCTTCACATGGGCCGAGCAGGTCGAGGAGGAGTTCGGCATGGATTGCACTTATGCCGAAGGCAAGACCGAGGACGAGGTGGGCTTCAAGCGCTCGGGCGTGAACGGCACGCTGCAGGTGACGGCCGACCGCTTTGAGTTGAACGCCAAGCTGGGGTTCTTGTTGGGCGCGTTCAAGGACAAGATCGAGGCCGAGATCGTCAAGAACCTGGACCAGTTGCTGGCTCCAAAAGCTGCCAAGGCCAAAGCGCCGGCGAAAAAAAAGTAGCGTAAACGCTACTTTTTTGATAGCTGCTCGCGCAGCGTTTACGGGGGGCTAGGGGCTGATTTAGCTCAAAGACTCGATGAGGTCGATGTACTGTTGCATCGCATCGGCATTGGCCGTGCCCTTGAAGCCATTCCAGGCGTCCCACTTGGCGCGGCCCACCATGTCGGCAAAGCCGGGCTTCTTCTCGGCGTTGTCGCCGGCGGTGGCTTGCTTGTAGAGCGCGTAGATCTTCAGCAGGGTGCCGTTGTCAGGGCGCTCGCTGAGGTTTTTGGAATTGGCTACAGCGGCTTCGAAAGTGGCTTGCAGGTCGGCCATGGTGTTCTCCGGTGAAGGGGCAATGGGGTCTAGGGTGCACACCCGAGTGTTCTGGGTGCTTGTCCCATATCTTACGGTGCGTTTTCACTGCAGAATAGGCAAGCACCCCCAACCCCGTTTAGCCCGGAGATTTCATGGTCACCAGAGTTCTTGCCAAAGATGTTGCCCAAAAGGCCAAACGCCAGACCCAAAAGGCTGCGCGCGTGGTGCAAAAGAATGTGACCGATGCCGTGATCGGCACGCTGGGCCTGCAGGGGGAGCGCATGAGCAAGGTGGACACCGCCTGGCTGCGCATGGATTCGGCCTCCAACCTGATGATGATCCTGGGCGTGTGGGTGATCCACCCGAAGCTCAAGTACGAAGACCTGGCCCAGCGCATTGAAGAGCGCCTGTTAAAGTACCCGCGCTTTGTGCAGTGCGCGGTGGAAGACGCTGCCGGCGCCACCTGGGTGAAGGACACCGCGTTTGACCTGCGCAACCATCTGCTGCGCGAGACCCTACCCAAGAAGCCCAAGGGCCGCGAGCAGGAAGCCCTGCAGGACCGTCTGGCGCAGCTGACCATGGAGCCATTGAGTCGGCACCGCCCGCTGTGGCAGTTCCATCTGGTGGAAGACTACAAGGGCGGTTCGGCCCTGATGGTGCGCATCCACCACTGCATTGCCGACGGCATCGCGCTGATCTCCGTCACCCAGTCGCTGGTGGACGGTGGTGCACCCCCGCCCGTGCGCAGGCCGCGCGAGGCCCATGCCGAGGGCATGGAAGGTGCTGAGGCCTGGATTGCCGACGCACTGCTCAAGCCGCTGACCAATATGACGGTGAAGGCGCTGGGCGCCGCGGGCGAGGGCGCCGCACGCTCCATGGGCCTGCTGATGGAGCCGCAAAAGGGCATGGAGCAGGGCATGCATTCATCGGTGGACGCCGCCAAGATGGCCTACCAGGTGGTGACCGACCTGGCCTCGCTGGCGCTGATGCCTGATGACTCGCCCACCCGCCTCAAGGGCACACCCGGCAGTTCCAAGCGCGTGGCCTGGTGCCCGCCGATTCCGCTAGAAGAGGTAAAGGCGGTGGGCAAGGCGCTGAACTGTTCCATCAACGATGTGCTGTTGAGCTGCGTGGCAGGTGCCTTGGGCGAGTACCTCAAGGAACATGGTGATGCGGTGGCCGGCAAGGAGATACGCGCCATGGTGCCGGTGAACCTGCGGCCCATGGAAAACGCCTACAAGCTGGGCAACCAGTTTGGCCTGGCGCCGCTGGTGCTGCCGGTGGGCATGGACAACCCCGTGGAGCGGGTGTATGAGGTGCGCACCCGCATGCGCGGGCTTAAGGGCAGCATGCAGCCGCTGTTGGCGTTTGGCCTGCTGGCGGTGGCGGGTTTGTTGATCAAACCAGCTCAGGATGCGCTGCTGAATCTGTTTTCCAAAAAGACCACGGCCGTAATGACCAACGTGCCGGGCCCGCGCGAGAAGCTCAAGATCTGCGGCTCTACCATTGAGGAAACGCTGTTCTGGGTGCCCCAGAGCGGCTCCGTGGGGCTGGGCGTATCCATCCTGAGCTACGGCGGTGGTGTGCAGTTTGGGGTGGTGTCGGATTCCAAGCTGTGCCCGGATCCGCAGAAGATCATCGACCAGTTTGAGCCCGAGTTTGCCAAGCTGTCGATGCTGACGCTGATGCTGCCCTGGGGCGAGTAAGCACGGGTCTGGGCTGAACGCTGCCTCAGGCAGTCAGTTCGGCCTTGACCAGGGCCACGCCCAGGTGGCCCATCGCATCCAGCGGGGCCAGCGCCGCGGCTTTTTCATAGAGTCGGTGGGCTTCGTCCTGCTTGGCATCGCCATCCAGCATGACCAGGGCCCTGGCGTACTCGGTGAGCGCAATGGCGGAGTTCGGCAGGCGCTCCAGACCCTGTGCAAACAGGGCGAGGCTGGTGTCTTTCTTGGCGCCATAGGTCATGCTGCCGATCAAGGGCCCCACCTTGTCGATGACTTCCGCATGGAAGGTGCCCAGCGCAATGCAGGCATCCGCATGTGCGGGTTCTAGCGCAATGGCGGTTTCCAGTGATGTCTTGACCTTGCCGCCCAGCCCTTGGGCCAGCGCCTTGGCCACGCTCACGCCCTGGGTATAGCGGCCCAGCGCATAACCGTGCAGGTAGTGGGCGTTGGCATGTTGGGGGTGTGCGGCGGCGTGGGCTGCGGTGCGCTGGGCAATGTCCCAGAACAGGTCTTGCCGCACTTTTTCGCGCGGCTCCAGGTAGTCGGCGTGGATCAGTCTGGCTTTGTTGGCCACGGTGAGGCCATTGGGGCCCAATTTTTCACCTGCCTCGGCCGCCGCCTCAAACTCGCCGCGGTGGAACAGCACCCAGGCGTCCAGCACGCGCGGGTCTTGGGGCAGGGGTTCCCGGTTTCCGGCATGCAGGCGGTGCCACTGTGCCGTCACGGTGGCGGCGTCAAACGGGTAGCTGGCGGTGTGGGGAAAGGGCGTCCAGGCGGGCATGGCGGGGGCCCTCAGGGGCTGGTGTAGGCACCGGCCAAGTGCAGCAAGTGGGTGCGCTGCTGCGCCTCCAGGTAGGGCACCAGCAGGTTCAGCACATGGTGGGCACCGCGCATCAGCGCGGCCTGGGCGCTGGCAGGCTCCAGCGCGTTGCGCGGGTCGCGCACGTATTCGAAGCTGAGCCAGTAGGTCAGCACCACCACCATGCTGGTCGCGGTGGGCTCCATCTCGCGCGAGTCCATGCGCAGCGCGCCGGAGCGCGCCATGCTTTCCAGCAGGGCGCGGATGGAGCGGGTTTTGTTCTTCAGCACACTCTGGAAATGTGTTTCCAGGCGGCGGTTTTTGCTCAGCAGATCGTTCAGGTCACGGTACAAAAAGCGGTACTGCCAGATCAGCTCGAACAGCGTGTGCATGAAGAACCAGGCGTCTTCCACGTCGCGCACGTTGTCGCTGGCGTTGAGCACTTCGTTCAGCGAGCGCTCATAGCGGTCAAACAGCGAGTTGATGAGCTCGTCCTTGGCCGGGTAGTGGTAGTACAGATTGCCGGGGCTGATGCCCAGTTCGGCTGAAATCAGCGTGGTGGAAACATTGGGCTCGCCAAAGCGGTTGAATAGCTCCAGCGTGACTTCCAGAATGCGTTCTGCGGTGCGGCGGGGAGCTTTTTTGACCATGGGGAGCCTCAGTGCAGTGCAGGGGTGGCAGGCTGGGCCACGAGGGCACCCAGGTCGCTCATGATTTCTTGCAAGCTGGCAATGGCTTGGCCCAGCTCGGTGGGCGGTTTTTTGGGCACGCACAGATGGCGTTTGGGGTCGTCCAATACATCGTGCTTGAGCGTGATGCCATGGCGTGCCAGCTTGGCCGACAGGCCCGTCTTGCGGGAGCGCAACATCTGACGAGTCTGCTGGTAGGCATGCTCGGCCAGATGGCGACGTTGTGCGTAGCTGAAGGTGTTGGCCAGGTAGAGCTCGGGGTCGCGGTGGTCGGGCTCAATCCACACGATGTCGGTGTTGGGGTAGGCGTGGGCGTAGTGCTTCATACCCAGCTCCATGCGGGAGTGGATCATGGAGCGGAAGGTCTGACTCAGCACGGCGGGCAGGCCGCCATCCACGATGCGTGGAATCTTGCGTTTCTCGGTGGGCATGCCGCGCAGCATGACCTTGTCGAACTGCGGGGCTGTGGCGTTAAACGGAACCAGCGGGTTCAGGCAGATCATCAGGTCCACGCCATCGTCCAGTGCTACCGAGGCGTGCATGGTTTTCTTCAGCGCACCGTCCACGTAGTACTGATCGTCAATTTCCACGGGTGGAAACAGTCCTGGCAGCGCCGAGCTGGCTTGCACGGCGCGCGAGATGGGCACGTGGTCAAAGCCTGGGCGACCAAACGGGGCAGCTTCGGCGCTATCGAGGTTGGTGGCCACCAGCGTGAGCTTGGTTTTGAGTTCGCGAAAGTCGTTGGTGCGGCCGGGTTGGCTGAACAGGCGGGCCAACTGCGTGTCTACTTGCCGGTTGGAGAAAATGCCGGTAGGCAGGCCGGGTCCCATATCTTCCAATGCCCGCAGCAGGGATGTCCTGCCGCTCAGCACGCGCCAAGCCACTTGCAGCGCCAGGCCCGGCAGCATGATCCCGCGGCGAACGAACTCGCTGTAGGCGGGTTCCATAAGCCAGGAAGGGTCGAAGGTCTCGGAAGGTGTGCTGTCGTTCTCGATGAACGAGGCGCACATTTCGCGCGGCGTCATGCCGTTGGCCAGGGCGGCCACGATGAAGCCGCCGGCTGAAACGCCCACATAGTGGTCGAGCTGATTGAAGTCCAGACCGTCCAGCGATTCTTCCAGCGCGCACATGGCGCCGACCTCGTAAATGGCCCCCAGTGGCCCCCCGCCTGCCAATGCCAGCGCAATTTTCGGAGGGGTCTTTTTTCGAACGGTCATAGTCTTAAAGTGTAGATGCCGGGGCATCCGCTTTTTGTTGCATTGCAGCAGGGCGTGACGGGCACAAAAAAGGGCGCCGGGGCGCCCTTTTCAGGAGAGGGAAAGCCGCATTCAGCTTAGGCTGCGGGTGCGTCCACGACGGGCGACTCGGTGGCCTTGCTAGCAGGCGCATCACGTTTGACGGTAGCCTTCTTGGTGGGTGCTACGGTTTTCTTGGCAGGGGCCTTTGCAGCCTTCTTCGCGGGAGCAGAGGCGGCTTTCTTGGCTGCTGGCTTTTTGGCGGCCTTGGCGATAGGGGCTTTCACTGCGGCAGGGGCTTTGGTCGAGAGCTTTTGCACAGCCTTGTTCAGGTCGTCGATGCGGGCGATCAGGGCGCTTACGTCTTTGGCTGACGGCACGCCCAGCTTGTTCAGGGCCTTGGCCACACGTTCTTCGAAGATGTTTTCCAGCTTGTCCCATTGGCCAGAGGCCTTGCTGGAGATGTCGGTGGCCATGGTGGACATCTTGGCGGTGGCTTCGGAAATCTTTTCTTCGGCGGCGGCCTGGGTCTTGCGCTGGATGCTCACGCCTTCCTTGACCAGGGATTCAAAGGCCTTGCTGCCTTCAGCTTGGGCACGGGTGAAGGCGCCCAGACCCGCCTGCCAGATTTGCTGTGCAGAGTCTTTGACCGAACCCGACAGGTGAATGCCAGCGGCTTTGGCGGGTTGTTTTTTTTGCAGTTTTTTGACCATGAGTGACTCCTGAAGGGGACGGTGGGTGTGGGTGCTGCTCCAATAAATGGAGCAAGCAGTGCAGGGCTGACTCTAAAGCCAGTTGGCCTCGGTTTGTAGATGGGCTCTACTAACGGCGTGCACAGGCTGCAATCACAATCGTCCTTCGCAGGTTTCGTTGCGGGTTTACGATGAAGGGGATGTCCCGCAAAGTCGGTCAGAATGTCTCGATTCTTTGGAGTGTGTATGCAGTACTTTGTTACCGGAGCCACGGGCTTTATCGGCAAACGCCTTGTCAAGAAACTGCTGGAGCGCAAAGGCGCTGTGGTGCACTTTCTGATCCGCAAAGAGAGCGAAGGCAAGGTCGACGATCTGCGACGGTTTTGGGGTCTGACAGATGCGAAGAGCGCCGCCCGCGCGCTGCCGGTCTTTGGTGATCTGACCGCCAAGAAGCTGGGCGTGGCTGGTGACGCGGTCAAGAACTTGAAGGGCCAAGTGGACCATTTCTACCACCTGGCTGCGGTGTACGACCTGGGTGCTGACGAAGAAAGCCAGACCGCCGTCAACATTGAAGGCACGCGCAACACCATCGAGTTTGCCAAAGCGATTGACGCCGGGCATTTCCACCATGTGTCTTCGATTGCCGCCGCCGGCTTGTACGAAGGCGTGTTCCGCGAGGACATGTTTGAAGAAGCGGAGAACTACGACCACCCCTATTTCATGACCAAGCACGAGAGTGAAAAAATCGTGCGCAAGGACTGCAAGGTACCGTGGTCGGTGTACCGCCCTGCCATGGTGGTGGGCGACAGCCAGACCGGCGAGATGGACAAGATCGACGGCCCGTACTACTTCTTCAAGCTGATCCAGCGCATGCGCCAGCTGTTGCCGCCCTGGATGCCGGCCATTGGCCTGGAAGGCGGACGCATCAACATCGTGCCGGTGGACTTCGTGGTGGACGCGCTGGACGCCATCAGTCACAAGGCCGGGATCGTTAAGAAGTGCTACCACCTGGTGGATCCTGTGGGCTACCGCGTGGGCGATGTGCTGGACATCTTCAGCAAGGCAGCCCACGCGCCCAAGATGAATGTGTTTGTGAATGCAGCGTTGCTGGGCTTCATTCCTCGCAGCGTGACCAAGAGCCTGATGGCACTGGCACCTGTGCGCCGCGTGCGTAACGCCGTCCTGAAAGACCTGGGGCTGCCCGAGGACATGTTCACCTTCGTGAATTACCCCACGCGCTTTGACTGCCGGGACACCTTGGCCATGCTGAAAGGCAGCGGCGTGGAGTGTCCCAACCTCAAGGACTACGCCTGGCGCCTGTGGGATTACTGGGAGCGTCATCTCGACCCCGATCTGCACATCGACCGAAGCTTGCGCGGCACCGTGGGTGGCAAGGTAGTGTTGATCACCGGTGGGTCCTCGGGGATCGGCCTGGCTGCAGCCCACAAGTTTGCCGAAGCGGGTGCCACCACGATCATTTGTGGCCGCGATGTAGACAAGCTCGATGAGGCCTGCAAGGAGGCGAAAGCCAAGGGTTACAACTTTGTGGCGTACCCGGCCGACATTGCGGACATGACCGATTGCGACCGCTTTGTGCAGGTGTTGATTGATAACCACGGTGGCGTGGATTTCCTGATCAACAACGCCGGCCGCTCGATCCGCCGTGCCATTGAATCGAGCTACGACCGTTTCCACGACTACGAACGCACCATGCAGCTCAATTACTTCGGCTGCCTGCGCGTGACCATGGGCCTGTTGCCCTGCATGGTGGCCAAGAAGAAGGGACATGTGGTCAACATCAGCTCCATCGGCGTGCTGACCAATGCCCCGCGCTTCAGCGCCTACGTGGCGTCCAAAGCCGCACTGGACGCCTGGACCCGCTGCGCGTCCAGCGAGTTTGCCGATCAGGGCATCAGCTTCACCACCATCAACATGCCGCTGGTGCGCACCCCCATGATCGCCCCCACGGGCATCTACAACAACGTGCCCACGCTGTCACCCGAGCAAGCCGCCGATATGGTGGCAGACGCTTGCATCAGCAAGCCCGTGCGCATCGCCACCCGCCTGGGTATCACCGGCCAAGTGCTGCACGCACTGGTGCCCCGCATCGCCCAGATCGCCATGAACACCAGCTTCCGCATGTTCCCCGACTCATCGGCCGCCAAGGGCGCCAAGCCTGGGGAGAAGCAGAAGCTGTCGCCGGAGGCGATTGCTATGCAGCAGATGATGCGGGGGATACATTTTTAGACGATGCCCTTTCTCTTAGGTTGGTAGGTCTGTTACTCATCAATGTCTACAATTGGGCTAACAGGTCACACAGGCTATAAATGCCAGAAACACAACCCCTTTTTGTTTTGCTCAAGCGCTTGTGGCGCTACATCTCAGCCAAACGACGGAAACAGTTCGCTGCATTATTAGTCTTAATGGTGCTGTCTTCGTTTGCTGAGATTGTAAGCATTGGCGCGGTCATACCATTTTTGGGGGTATTGACGCACCCTCAGGGGGTTTTTGAATATCCTCTATTGCAACCTTTAATTCAATTCTTTGATATTGGTGGTCCGGAACAGTTACTCTTGCCTTTGACGGTAGCGTTTTCAATTGCTGCATTGTTGGCTGGAGGGATGCGTTTATTGTTTGTTTGGGCAAGTACGCGTTTAACATTTGCTGCCGGGGCTGATATGAGTAGCAGTATTTATGAGCGTACTCTATACCAACCTTACACTGTACATGTATCGCGCAACAGCAGTGAGGTTATTTCTGGAATAACCCATAAGGCTAATGAAATTATTTACAGTGTTATGACGCCGGTACTTGTCATAATCAGTTCAATAATTACATTGAGTGCGATATTGTTGGCATTGATCTCGATTGACCCTTTTATTTCTTTGGTTGCATTTGGCGGATTTGGTGGTATTTACGCTGTAATAATAAGAATTTCGCGTAGTCGCTTGGCTGTTAATAGTCGTCGAATAGCCAATGAATCCACTCAAGTGATTAAATCCTTGCAAGAGGGGTTGGGTGGTATTCGTGATGTGTTGATTGATGGTACGCAACCGATATATTGTCAAATATACCGAACCTCGGACTTGTCGCTGAGGCGTGCGCAAGGTAGTAGTCAATTCATTGGCATTTTTCCGCGCTACGGAATTGAAGCGCTGGGAATGATATTTATTGCTATTTTGGCGTATGGGTTAGCCCGAAAACAGGGCGGCGTCGCCAATGCTATTCCTGTTATGGGCGCTTTGGCGTTAGGTGCTCAACGAATGCTGCCTATGTTGCAGCAGGCATATGGAAATTGGACTGCTATGAGAGCTGGCCAAGCTACTTTTCAGGATGTTTTGAGCTTGTTGGACCAGCCGCTACCGGACTATGTTTCTGAGCCTTGGCCGCAGAGTATCCCATTTGAACATAGCGTTGTGTTGAAAGATGTATCTTTTCGGTATGACTCGGAGGGGCCCTGGGTACTTCAAAATATTGATTTTGTTTTAAGTAAAGGGGCACGTATTGGATTGATAGGCACCACAGGTAGTGGTAAGAGTACTCTTTTGGACATAGCAATGGGGTTACTGTCGCCAACAAAGGGGACTCTAAAGGTGGATGGTGTTTCGATCGATAAATCCAATTTACGGGGCTGGCAGGCGCATATTGCACATGTACCGCAAGTGATATATTTGGCAGACATCTCTATTGCGGAAAATATTGCCTTCGGTATTTCGGTCGATCGAATTGATATGGATAGGGTACGTGAAGCAGCTCGACAAGCACAAATGGACGCAGTGATTGAGGGTTGGCCTGAACAGTATCAAACGAGGGTTGGTGAGCGTGGTGTCCGTCTGTCCGGTGGCCAGCGTCAACGTATTGGCATTGCGCGTGCACTATATAAACGTGCTGACGTTATTGTCTTTGACGAAGCTACCAGTGCTCTGGATAATGATACTGAGTTGGCTGTAATGCAGGCTATTGAGTCGCTGGGCGAGGACTTGACTGTGATAATGATTGCGCACAGACTGTCTACGCTTAAAAAATGCACTGCTGTAGTTGAATTGAGTGCTGGAAAAATTGCGCGTAGTGGTACTTACCAAAGTATTGTTGCGCAAGCCGCCTAACTCAAAAATAAATACTCATCTCAAAAAAACAATGCTCAGTAATTCATCTATTCTCATAACAGGTGGCACGGGTTCGTTTGGACATACTTTTGTTCCGCTTACGCTTGCTAAATATAACCCACGGCGATTGGTTGTTTATTCTCGCGATGAAATGAAGCAGTGGGAGATGGCTAAGCTTTACGGCAATGACAGTCGGGTGCGTTTTTTTATTGGTGACGTGCGTGACAAGGAGCGTCTTGCACGGGCACTGCATGGTGTCGACTATGTGGTTCACGCGGCAGCGACCAAAATTGTGCCCACTGCAGAATACAACCCCTTTGAATGTGTCAAGACCAATGTCTTTGGCGCCATGAACCTGATCGATGCCTGCATTGACCAAGGCGTCAAGCGCGTAGTGGCCTTGTCGACCGACAAGGCCAGCAGCCCCGCTAATCTGTATGGAGCAACCAAGCTCACTTCGGACAAGCTGTTTATTGCAGGCAACTCATATTCCGGCGAAGGGGATACGCGGTTTGCGGTGGTTCGCTACGGCAATGTCATGGGTTCACGGGGGTCGGTGATTCCCTTTTTTCTGACGCTCGCGAACAAGGGCGTGCTTCCCATTACTGATGAACGGATGACTCGTTTCATGATCACGCTGGAAGAAGGGGTGGATCTGGTATGGCATGCGTTCGAGGACATGGTTGGGGGCGAGATCTACGTCAAGAAGATACCTTCCATGCGCATGACAGACGTGGCCAAGGCAGTTGCCCCAGATGCGCGCCAAGAAATTGTCGGTATCCGCCCCGGTGAAAAACTGCACGAGCAGATGATCGGTTTGGAGGATGCCCCGCACACCTACGAATACCGTCAGCATTTCAAGATACTCCCTGCTATCAACAACTGGAGCCAGGATCCGGTGCGCATTGGGGATGGGCAGTCGGTTGCTCCTGAATTTACATATTCGTCCGACAACAACACCGAGTGGATGAGCCCGGAGACGTTGCGCGCGTGGATTGTGTCCAACCGCGAGAAAATTGGGAAAATTTGAAGCACATGATCCCTTATGGTCGTCAGGATATTAATCAGGCGGATATTGACGCCGTCACGGAAGTGTTGCGCTCAGACTTTTTGACGCAAGGCCAAGCTGTTCCTGCTTTCGAAGAGGCAGTCGCCAAGTATTGCGGCGGGCAACATGCTGTGGCGGTAAACAGCGCTACCAGCGCGCTGCACATTGCTTGCCTGGCGCTGGGTGTTGGGCCCGGTGATCTGGTGTGGACCACGCCCATCACTTTTGTGGCAAGCGCCAACTGCGCCCTTTATTGCGGCGCGGATGTTGATTTTGTTGATATTGACCTGCGGACCTACAACATGTGCCCGCAACGGCTGGCCGAAAAACTCGCCCGAGCCAAAGCCGTGGGCCGATTGCCCAAAGTGGTTATCCCTGTACATTTGTGTGGTCAGTCGTGTGATATGCAAGCCATCCACGCCTTGGGGCTTCAGTATGGCTTCAAGATTGTGGAAGATGCTTCGCATGCGATCGGCGGCCGCTATCGGGATGTGCCTGTCGGGTCCTGCAGCTATAGTGACATCACGGTCTTCAGCTTCCACCCTGTCAAGATCATCACCACCGCCGAAGGCGGAATGGCCGTCACAAATGACACCCGTTTGAACCAGCGCATGCGTCTGCTGCGCAGCCACGGCATCACGCGTGATGTGCATGACATGACGCATGCTTCCGATGGTCCCTGGTACTACCAGCAGGTTGAGCTGGGCTACAACTACCGCCTGACCGACCTCCAGGCCGCGCTGGGACTGAGCCAGATGCGCCGGCTGGATGCCTTTGTCAGCCAGCGACACCGCCTGGTGGAGCGCTACGAGCGGCTGCTGAAGGATTTGCCGGTAGTCACGCCTTGGCAGCTTCCGGAGTCGTACTCCGGTTTGCATCTGTATGTGGTTCGCCTTGATCTGGATCGAATTACCCGATCGCATCGCGCGGTTTTCGAAAGCTTACGTGCCGATGGTGTTGGGGTGAATTTGCATTACATACCGGTGTACACCCAGCCCTATTACGCTCGGCGCGGTTTTGTGCCGGGCTATTGCCCCAACGCGGAGCTCTACTACGCAACGGCCATCAGCCTGCCGCTGTACCCCGGACTCACGGAGTCCATGCAGGACCACGTGGTCGCGGCGCTGGGCAAGGCATTGACTCGATGAGGCTTGCCGTCATTCCTGCCCGTGGCGGCAGCAAGCGCATCCCCCGCAAGAACATCAAGTCCTTTTGTGGTAAACCCATGATCGCCTGGTCGATCCAGGTCGCATTGGAGTCTCTGCTGTTTGACCGTGTGGTGGTGTCCACAGACGACCCGGAAATCGCTGAGATTGCAAGGCAATGGGGAGCAGAAGTCCCATTCACGCGTCCGCCTGAGCTTTCGGATGACCATGCTGGGACAACGCCGGTGATTGCGCATGCTGTCCGTTGGTTTATCGACCAAGGGCTTTCCCCTGACTTGGTGTGCTGCCTCTATGCCACGGCCCCCTTTTTGCATATTTCCGATTTGCGTGCGGGCCTAGCGCTGCTGGAGTCGGGGGCGTGGTCGTACGCGTTCTCTGCCACTAACTACGCCGCACCGATTTTTCGCTCCTTTCAACGCACACTGTCTGGTGGCGTGGAGATGTTTTTCCCGGACCGGTTCAGTGTTAGATCGCAGGACCTGCCCGAAGCCCTGCATGATGCTGGCCAGTTCTATTGGGGCAGGACATCGGCCTGGTTGGACTCTCTGCGAATCTTTGATCACCACTCTGCTCCGTTGATGGTGCCGCGCTGGCGGGTGCAGGATATTGATACCGTTGATGATTGGCTGCGCGCAGAAATCCTGGCTCCCCAGATTTTTGGCCATGAACGCTGAGCGCGACGCTTGCCGTGTTGCCTTTCGGGTGGACGCATCCACCCGGATTGGTACGGGCCATTTCATGCGCTGTCTGACGTTGGCGGATGCCTTGTGCCAGCGCGGTGCGACGGTGCACTTCGTGGCACGGCATTTGCCGCAATACCTTGAAGCCATGCTCATGGAGCGGAAACTGGGGTTCATGCGGATTGGGTCCTCTGAAGATCCGGCTGCAGCGGGTGGTTTGGCGCACGCTGTGTGGCTGGGCACCACACAGGATGTTGATGCAGCACAGTCCCGGAGTGCGCTGAACGGCGATTTTTGGGATTGGCTGATCGTGGACCACTACGCACTGGATGCGGCATGGGAACGTGCCTTGCGTCCGTTGGTGGGGAAAATAGCGGTCATTGACGACATTGCGGACCGCGCCCATGATTGCGACGTGCTCATAGACCAGAACTTTCGTGAAGATGCTTCTGCGCGATACAGCCGGCTAGTGCCGGCAAACTGTCAGTTATTACTAGGCCCTGAATACGCAATGTTGCGCAGTGAGTTTTCCCGTCTGCGACAACAGGCTAAGCCCCGCACCGGCGGGGTCGGGCGGATACTTGTTTTCTTTGGTGGTGTGGATGCGGCAAACATGACCAGTTTTGGGATACAAGCGCTGGCCCTGGCCAAGCTTGATGGCATAGAAGTGGATGTAGTGGTAGGGGCACACCACCCGTGCTTGCCTGGAGTGCGCACACTGTGTGGTGAGTTCGAGTATCGCTGTCATGTTCAGACGGACAAGATGGCCGAAATGATGCTGGCTGCTGACCTGGCCATCGGAGCCGCTGGCTCCGCATCCTGGGAGCGTTGTTGCCTGGGCTTGCCTTCGCTGCTGTTTTCTTTGGCTGACAATCAGATCGGCATTGCGCAAGCGATTGAACTGCTGGGGGCAGGGAAGTATGTCGGTGGCGTCGGGGCCATCAACTTACAGCAATTTGCACAGATGGTTGCAAGTATCTGCAGCAAGCCGGAATTGCTCTTGGGGCTGTCAAGCAAGGCATATGCAGTGACGGATGGGGGCGGGGTACTCAGGGTATGTTCACAGTTAGGATTCAACCATGAAGATATCCGTTCTCTGCACTGATCCGAAGCATCCAGTTGTTCCACGCCTTTCCGAGTGGTCATTGCTGACCGGTCAGCGTGGGCATGAAGTAACACTTTGCCATCGTCGTAGTGAGCTGTCCGCCGGGGATATATTGTTTTTGGTATCTTGTGCGGAACTGATTCCGGCGTTTGTCCGTTCGACCTATAAAGCCGCATTAGTCGTGCATGCCAGTGATCTGCCGTCGGGCAGAGGGTGGTCTCCGCATATCTGGTCGATCCTCCATGGTGCCAGCGAAATTACGGTGAGCCTGCTGGAGGCCGAGGATCCTGTGGACAGCGGGCCGGTGTGGTTCAAGAAGAAGTTCCAACTGCTGGGACACGAGTTGCTGGGGGAAATCAATGAGAAGCTGTTTGGTATTGAGCTGGAGCTGATGACCCAGGCGGTTGATGAGTTCCGGACTGTCGTGCCTCAAGCCCAGCCTGAAGATGGGGTAAGCTATTTCCGCCGTAGAGCGCCGGACGATAGCCGCTTAGACCCGCATCGGACCATTGCCGATCAATTCGAGCTAATGCGCGTGGCGGACCCAGCCAGATACCCCAATTTTTTTGAATTTCGTGGAGAGAAGTACTTTCTGACGATCAGGAAAGCAGACCATGTCGACTAACAAGAACATAACAATTGCCAATCTATCTATCGGTGCGGCATGCCGGCCCTTTGTCATCGCGGAGATGTCCGGGAACCACAACCAGTCCTTGGAGCGTGCCCTTGAAATCGTGACCGCCGCGGCCAAGGCCGGTGCACATGGTCTGAAAATCCAGACCTATACGCCGGATACGATGACCCTGGATCTGGACGAACGGGAATTTCATATTGACGATCCCAAAAGCCTGTGGAAGGGCTCGTCGCTGTACAAGCTGTATGGCCAGGCCTATACCCCCTGGGAGTGGCACAAACCCATTTTCGACCGTGCCATCGCGCTGGGCATGATCCCGTTCAGTACCCCGTTTGACGACACGGCCATCGACTTTCTGGAGAGCCTGAATGTCCCCTGCTACAAAATCGCTTCGTTTGAAAACACGGATTTGCCGCTAATCCGCCGTGTCGCGGCTACCGGCAAGCCGCTGATCATTTCCACGGGCATGGCCACTGTTGCCGAACTCGATGAAACCGTGCGGGCCGCCCGCGATGCGGGGTGCAAGGACCTTATCCTATTGAAGTGCACCAGCACCTACCCCGCCACGGCGAGCAATACCAATATATTGACGATCCCCCACTTGCGGGAGCTGTTCGATTGCGAGGTCGGCTTGTCCGACCACACCATGGGGGTTGGCGTATCGGTTGCCAGTGTCGCCCTGGGGGCCACGGTCATAGAAAAGCACTTCACCTTGAGCCGTGCCGAAGGCGGCGTGGATAGCACTTTTTCCATGGAGCCAGCGGAAATGGCGCAATTGGTGGTTGAGACCGAGCGCGCATGGCAGGCCTTGGGAGGCGTCTCTTACGGGCCGACAGAGGCCGAAAAGAAGTCCATCCAATTCCGCCGCTCACTGTATGTAGTGCGTAACCTGAAGGCGGGAGATGTGCTGACACGCGACAACGTGCGGGCCATTCGTCCGGGCCTGGGGCTGCCGACGAAATACATGGACCAACTCTTGGGCCGGGTCGTTAGGCGTGATGTCGTGCGCGGTACGGCCCTGGCCTGGGATGTATTGCAATGAAATATTGCAAGCGCTGTCTGCAGCCTGATACCAGGCCCAACACCATTTTCAGGGAAAACGGCATATGCCCCGCTTGCAGTTATTTCGAAGCACTACAAGCCGTGGACTGGCAGGAGCGGTATGAAATACTGCGCGACCTGCTTGCCAACTTCAAGCGCAAAAAGGGCCAATACCACGATTGCATCATTGGCGTCAGTGGCGGCAAAGACAGTACGCGCCAAGCCCTTTACTTGCGCGACAAGTTGGGGATTAATCCGCTGCTGGTGTGTCTGAGCTACCCGCCAGAGCAGGTGACTGAACGTGGGGTCGACAATCTATCGAATTTGATTGAGCTGGGCTTTGACGTGGTGGTCAGTGCGCCCGCGCCTCAAACATGGATGAAGCTGAAGCAGAAGGGCTTTGAGCGATTTACCAACTCCTTTCGGTCCACGGAACTGGCCTTGTTTTCAACGGTGCCGCAAATTGCGATCAAGTATGGCATTCGCCTGATTCTGTGGGGTGAAAACCCTGGCCTGCAGTTGGGCGACATGAAGACATTGGGCAAGACTGGGTACGACGGCAACAATCTGCGCCATATGAACACGCTCTCCAGTGGCCTGGACTGGATGCTGGACAGTGGCTATTTGCGGCGTGAGCTGATTCCCTATATCTATCCCGATGTGGCCGAGTTCGAGCGGCACGATTTGCAGATCATTTATCTGGGGTGGTTCCTGGGGGACTGGTCCCTGGTCAACAATGCTGCTTACTCCTGCACCACGGGGCTCGAAATCCGCGAGGATGGCGTCGAAAAGACGGGTGATCTGTATGGCGTCACTGCGCTGGACGAGGACTTCACGCCTGTGAATCAGATGATCAAGTACTACAAGTTCGGCTTTGGTCGGGTCACGGATTACGTGAACGAGGAAATTCGCCTGGGCCGGATCAGCCGCTCCCGGGGTATCGAATTGGTGGAGCAGTACGACGACGCGCAAGATGCGGAATATATCCAGCGATATTGCGACTACCTGTCCATTTCCGTTGCTGATTTTTGGAAAAAGATCCACACCTCAGTGAATTGGGAACTATTCCAGATCCATGCCAACGGGCGCATAGAGCGCAAGTACAAGGTGGGCGTCGGACTATGAATACCTTGATCATCGGGATCGTGGACTACGGCATGGGCAACCACGCCTCCGTCGTCCACTGCATGCGGGAGCTGGGGTTTCGCGTGCGCGTGAGCAAAGTTCCGGCCGAACTGGATAAAGTGGATGTCTTGATTCTTCCTGGCGTCGGGGCATTTCCCATGGCCATGCGGGCTTTGCGCGAAAGAGGCCTGGAGGCCTATCTGCGGGAACAAGGGCGCAATCAGCGCCCCATCATCGGCATCTGCCTGGGTATGCAGTTGCTGGCCGGGGCATCCAGTGAGTATGAGTACACCAAGGGGCTGGATTTGATCCCAGGTGAGTTCGTGCCCTTTCAGGGGGGTGCGTGGCATATCGGCTGGAACGATATCGCCTGCGCCCCGTCCGATAGCTTGCTGGCACCCAGTGACAAGGCCTGCTTCTATTTCAACCACTCCTTTCTTTTTCAAGGTGAAGCGCGTTACCAGGCGGCCACCACGCTGCATGGGCAGCAGTTTGCCAGCATCATTCGCAACGGGGCCGCGATTGGCCTGCAGTTCCATCCTGAAAAAAGCCAGAAGGCTGGGCATGTCCTGTTGCACAACCTGATCACGGGAATGCCCCATGCTTAAGAAACGCATTGTCGGTGTCGTCACTGTTAAGGATGGTTGGGCCGTCCAATCGTTCTCGTATCGCCGATACTTGCCCTTGGGGCGCCCTGAGTGGTTGGTGGAAAATCTGGATCGCTGGGGCGCGGATGAAATCTTGCTGCAATGTATAGACCGGAGTTCTGCTGGCGCTGGCCCGGACTTCGAATTGCTGGACAAGGTGGCCCGCTTAGGCTTGAGTACGCCGCTGATCTATAGCGGTGGCGTCAGCACCCGGGATGAAGGCATTGCAGTGATTCAGCGCGGAGCCGACCGGATCGCCGTGGATGCTTTGCTGCGAGACGGGTTCCCGGTTGTTGAAGAGCTGGCGCAGGTGCTAGGTGCGCAGGCCCTGATCGCATCGCTTCCCATGGCGTGCAGGGCGGGAAACGCGGAATGGTTTGATTACCGCTCCAAAACATACGCGCCTTTGGAGCCCGCATTTGCTGCTGCGCTGGAGCGGGGCGCGGTGTCGGAGATATTGCTGACCGACTGCGCGCACGAGGGCATACCCGCCGGGTTTGACGAGGCGCTGGCGGACTGGGTGCCTTTCAAGAACATTCCGTTGATTCTTTTCGGGGGAATCAGTGAGGTGGGGCAAATACAGTCCTTGCTGAAGAGAGACAAGGTAGTTGCTGCGGCGATCGGAAACTTCCTGAGCTACCAGGAGCACGGCATTCAAAAAATCAAAAGCGGTTTGCAGGCCCGCTCAATCCGTCCACCGGCGTATCACGCCATAGAAGACTCGTCCGACTACGATGGCTGACATTCAATTTTGCAAGCGCTGCCTGTATGGCAGCACACATCCGCTTGGCCTGACGCTCGATGAAGAAGGTATCTGCTCGGGCTGCCGCGTGCACGAAGAGAAAGATGCGCTGGATTGGGGTGTGCGTTGGGATAAATTGAAGGCCTTGGTCGATCCCTACCGGGACGTTAGCGGTTCCAACTACGACTGCATAGTGCCAGTGAGTGGGGGGCAGGATGCCTACTTCATCCTGCATCTGGTCAAGGAGCGGTTGGGGCTCAATCCTTTGCTGGTCACTTACAACAAGTACTACAACACTCCGCTCGGTATTCGCAATCTGGCGAACCTGAGGATTCGCTTCAATTGCGACATCATCTACCAAAACGTCAATCCGATTTCCGTCAAGAACATCGTCCGCACCAGTCTGCGCAAGGTCGGTAGTATGTATTGGCCGATATTGGCTGGACAAACGGTGTTTCCGGTGCAGACTGCGGTCAGATACAAAGTGCCGCTGATCATCTGGGGCGCGCACCAGGGCCTGGAACAGGTCGGTATGTTTTCTCATCTGCACGAGGTGGAGATGACGCGTCGCTACCGCAAGGACCATGACCTGATGGGCTATGAGGCGGATGACCTGCTCTCTGTTTTTGACACGCTCAGGCAACAGGACATCTGGCAATTCCGTTATCCGGAAGATGACGAATTGAACGCCGTGGGCGTGCGTGGCGTCTACTTGGGAAACTACGTGCGCTGGGACCCCAAGGCGCAGCATGAGCAGATGATTCGTGAAAAGGCCTATCAGACTTCCAGTTTCCAACGCACGTTTGACTGCTATGACTATGTGGACTGCTTCAACTACATGGATGTGCATGACATGCTGAAGCTGTACAAGCACGGCTATTCCAAAGTCACCGATCATGCGACCCGAGAGATCCGCCATGGGCGCCTTACCCGGGATCAGGGGTTGGCCTATGTGAGGCGTTATGAGCGCAAGGAGATGCAATACGCTGCCGAATTCTGCGAATGGATCAACATGACGCCGCGCGCGTTGCAGTTCTTGATGGATCGACACCGCAATCCAAAATTCTGGAATGAGCGTGAACCCGGCCAGTGGGAGTTCAAGGGATGGAGTAGCCTGCAGCAGGTCGCGGCAGGCGAAGGCACGGTTTCGGGAATCGAATTTACGGCAAACGATCGGTTGGAGCGCAAGAAAACTGTCGAATACGTGACGTATGGCAGGGGCTACCCGTGAGCTTGCATTTGATTGTCACGGCGGATGAGTCTACCTGGCGGTTGGATCGCCCGGCGCTTTTTTTGGGCGAGTGGTGCAAAGTGTACGCAAGACGTGATGTGTGGGGCGGGATGGATGCGTCAACACTTCGCCATATCTGGATGGACCCCGATCGCTTCGAAGGGGGCTATCGCTATATGGAGTCTTTGTATGAAAGACTTCTGCCTGCGGTGGCGGCGCAGCTCAACTCCATCCATGGCGTCAACCATGGTATTCGGTATTGGCGCATTTTGATTGGTCCCTGGCTTGCCACTTTCATGCATGTCGTTTACGAGCGCTGGAGCATGATCACGCACGCGCTGGAGACGCACGACATCAGTTCATTTGCGGCGCATGTCGATGAAGCTTTGGCGTACGTCCCGAAAGGGATGAGTGATTTTCACGACAGTGTGGCTAACGATGATTGGAACGGTTTTCTGTATCTGGAGATACTCAAACATAAAAAGGTCCTGCATCACATGGACGTTCAAGTGGTCCCTTTGCACCCATCGGGTGCCGCTTCGCAGATGGCGTGTGCAGAGGATGTGAAGATGAGTTGCATGGCGGCTTTGAAAAGAAAGCTGTGCCAGCTGGCGGTGGGTAAAAACGATGTTTTCATGATATCGACCTACGTCCCATTTGAAAGACTGGTTGTTTTGCAGCTCCGCTTGGGGCAGTTTCCTTTTCGCTGGGAGCGCGTGCTTTCGAGAAGTGCAGCTCCAGCCGGATCGGCTAGGGCTTGGCATATATCCATGCCTTCTGAAAATTCCTTTGAGAGTTTTTTAATGCAGATGGTCCCTCGGCAGATGCCCGTCATCTTTCTGGAGGGGTATGAAGAATTGGTGAAGCTGGTTTCTGCCGTACCTTGGCCCAAGAGCCCGAGAGCCATCTTCACCAGCAATTCGCTGTGGTCAGATGAACTGGTCAAGGCCTACGCCGCTTCCAGAGCCGATGAGGGAAGTCGGTTGGTATACGGGCAGCACGGGGGCTTATACGGGGTTGGAATATTTAGTTGGGCCGAGAAGCACGAGACAGATATTGCGGACCGTTACCTCACGTGGGGATGGGGTGGCCAGTCCGGAAGTCGCAAGTTTTTGCCCGTGGGGTACTTCAAACGGAAACTGAAGACCCCGGTAAAGCACAGGGCAGACGGGGACTTGGTATTGGTTTGCTACGAATACCCCAGGTATACCCATCGCTTCGAGTCTGAAACGATGGTGATGCTTGGGGGGTATATTGACAATTGCCTTGAGTTCGGTCGTCGCCTGTCTCCAGTGGTACGAGATAGCTTGCTGATCAGGTTGACACCGCGTGAGTCGGGTTGGTACCAAGCGGAGCGATGGAAAAATAACTTTCCGTCCGTGCGTGTTGACAAAGGCACAAAAAAAATGGACTCGCTGGTTGAATCGTCGCGGCTGATGGTCTATACCTATAATTCCACTGGCTACATGGAGGCGTTTGTGTCAAATGTCCCCTGTATCATGTTTTGGGATCCTGTCATGAGCAGGGTGCGCCCAGATGCAGCACATGACTTTGATGAATTGAAGCGGGTAGGCATTCTGCACGACACGCCGCAAAGTGCTGCAGCCCACGTCGATGCCATCTGGACGCATGTCCCTGCATGGTGGAATTCAAACGCTGTTCAGGTGGCACTGCAAAAATTCATCCAAGCCTACTGCAAACAGTCCTCCACGGTTGACGAAGAAATACGGGATGCACTGCTTTCCGCCTGATGTGCGGAACCTGAGATCAATAGAATGAAAAACACACTAAAAATACTGTTGGAAAAATTTGTAAACCTGTTTGCCGGAACGGTCGTGGGCAGATATGTTTACCCCTTGTTTTCCCAAGCTGCAGTGGCTCGCGTGCTGAATGCACCAGGCGATTCGAAGTTGCGCTTTCATGTGCCGAACGCAGTCAACAGATACCGAGTCCAGACGTTCCTCACCAAGGAGCCGGAAACGCTGGAGTGGTTGGACAGGATCCCACGAGGAAGTGTCGTATGGGATATCGGTGCGAATGTGGGTCTTTATACCTGTTATGCGGCAGGTGTACGCGGATGCCGTGTTTTCGCGTTTGAGCCATCCGTGCTCAATTTGGAATTGCTTGCGCGCAACATCCACGTCAATGCGCTCAGCGATCGGGTGACCATTGTGCCCCTGCCCTTGGCAGACAAATTGTGCTTTAGTACCTTGAATATGTCGTCCATGGAATGGGGCGGTGCGAAGTCCACTTTCAAGGAGTCGTATGGTCATGATGGTAAGCAGATGATTGCCGTTTTCAAGGTGCCCACCATTGGCTTGTCCATGGTGGATGCCGTCGAGCTGTTGAACGTGCCACGGCCGGACTACATCAAGATGGACGTGGATGGGATCGAGCATCTGATCCTTGGCGCAGGCGGCGATGTCTTGCGAGGCGCCAAGGAAATTCTGGTTGAAATCAATGACGAATTCCGTGAGCAGGCAGATTTGGCGCGTCAGTATCTGTTGGATGCAGGCTTCAAGCTGTTTGAAAAGCGCCATGCGTCGGAGTTCGATGATTCCCTGTCGAGCGCTTCGACTACTTTCAATCAAATTTGGATAAGGTCTGCCAATGAGTAAGTTGCGGGTGGGGATCGCCGGGTATGGTGTAGTTGGAAAGCGACGCCACGATTGCATCCGGAAGCGGTCAGACATGCAGGTGGTTGCGGTCTGTGACCGTGTTTTTGCTGGCAACGGCCAGCTTGCTGACGGTGTGCGCAGCTACAGCAGTTACCAGGACATTCTGGGTGAGGAGCTGAATGTGCTCTTTGTCTGCTTGACCAACGATATTGCAGCGGATGTGACCATTGCTGCTCTGGAGCGCGGGCTACACGTCTTCTGCGAGAAACCGCCTGGCCGCGATGTGGCCGATATCGAGCGGGTGATCCGCTGCGAAACTGCGCACGCGGGGCTCAAGTTGATGTATGGCTTCAATCACCGTTATCACGATTCGGTGGTCGAAGCGCTGCGCATCGTGCGGTCTGGTGACATGGGCAAGGTCATAAGCATGCGCGGCGTGTACGGCAAATCCAAGCTGATCACCTTCAATCAGCCTGACTGGCGTGTGCGGCGTGAGGTCGCAGGAGGTGGAGTACTGCTTGACCAAGGTATCCACATGGTGGATCTGATGCGACTTTTTGCCGGCGAGTTCACCGAAGTGCACAGCTTCATTTCGAACGGCCATTGGGGCTACGACGTGGAAGACAATGCCTACGCACTGATGCGCACCTCCGGTGGCGTCGTAGCGATGCTCAATTCTTCTGCAACCCAGTGGCGTCATCGATTCAATTTGGATATCACCTTGGACCGCGGCAGCGTGATTCTGGGGGGCATTCTTTCGAGCTCCAAGAGCTATGGCGCAGAGACCTTGACCGTGGTGCGGGCTGACCCGGACCAGGACAACGGCGACCCGTTGGAGCAGCTCACCCGCTATAACCGGGACCCTTCGTGGGACGAGGAGATTAGTCGGTTTGCAGATTGCGTTCTGCAGGGGGCGCCAGTTGGTAGCGGTTCCTCTTCAGACGCATTGAATACAATGAAGCTTGTGTACAGTATTTACTATGCAGACCCGCTGTGGCGGGCGCGTTATGCCATTGCCAACCCCGATGCAGCGACCCTATGAACAATATTGACCGAATTTTTTCCCGCAACGCGGCGACCTTTACGCGCTCCTATTTTGAATACTTGGGTGAAGTGTTGCGCGGCATAGACCCGGATGCGGTCGCTCGGCTGGCGCAGACCTTGCTGGATGCGCGTGAACGTGGCGCAACGGTATATTTCATCGGCAATGGCGGCAGTGCTGCCACCTCGAGCCACTTTGCCAATGACCTGTCGATTGGCACTAACTCTTACGACAAGCCGTTTCGTGTGGTCAGCCTGACCGATAACCAGGCCATCATCACTGCGATCGGCAATGACTTTGGTTACGAAGACATTTTTGTGCGCCAGCTGCAGGTATTGGCACGTCCGGGCGATGTGGTGATTGGCGTTTCTGCTTCCGGCAATTCGCCGAACTTGGTTAAGGCGTTTGAATACGCCAGCAGCCGTGGCATCAAGACTGTTGCCATCACCGCCTTTGACGGTGGCAAGCTCAAGGCGATGGCTGACGATGGCGTTCATGTGCCTACCGCTCCCAAGGAGTACGGCCCCGCCGAGGACGCACACATGGTGCTGGACCATCTGTTGGGTGCCTATCTGATGCGCATGGTGAAAAGTGACTGAGAACTCGGTGATTGCCGCAGATACCGGCCAACCCAAACGGATACTCATCACTGGCGCCACGCGAGGGATAGGCAAAGCCATCGCACAGGAATACCGTCGAGCAGGCGCCTATCTGATCGGTGTGGGCACATCGGCGATGGGCGATATGGATTGGGTGGATGAATACATCGTTAGCGATTTTTCCCGGATCGAGACCATTGAAGACTGCGCTAGGCAGCTTCGCGTGCTGCAGGTGGATGTCCTGATCAATAACGCAGGCATTAACAAGAACCAGCCTTTCGAAGAGATTTCTGCGCACGATTTTCTGCAAATCCAGCAGATTAATGTCGTTGCCCCCCTCATGTTGTGCCAGGCCGTGCTGCCCGGCATGCGGCAGCGCCGGTGGGGACGCATCGTTAACATTTCCTCCATATGGGGCAAGATCAGCAAGGCGCACAGGGCGTCGTATTCCACCAGCAAATTTGCGCTGGACGGCCTGACAGCCGCACTGGCTGCTGAAGTGGCCGCGGACGGTATTCTGGCCAACTGTGTTGCCCCGGGCTTTACCGATACCGAGCTGACGCAGCGCATGCTGGGGCCGCAGGGCATCCGCGAGCTGGTGGCGCAGGTACCGCTGGGGCGGCTGGCTTCGGTCGAGGAAATTGCGCGCCTGGTCTGCTGGCTGGGCAGCGAGCAAAATTCCTATGTCTCGGGTCAGAACATCGCGATTGATGGAGGGTTCACCCGTGTTTGAGCCACTTCGCATCCAGTCGCACAAAGGTTTGTACAGTGCGGAATTCCTCACGGATGACTGGAGCGTGCTGGCCAATGCTGTGACTGCAGGCGCACATTTTCTGATCGACGCCCGGATGGCGCAGCTGTACCGTGATCAGTTGGCCCCTGTGCTGCAATGCCCCACTACCATCTTCATCGATGCCACGGAAAACGCCAAAAGCTACGAGCAGGTCGGCAAAGTGATAGAGCAACTGGTTGCCAACGGGGTGCGCCGACAGCACAAGCTGGTGGCCATCGGCGGCGGCATCGTTCAGGACATCACCTGCTTCATTTCCAGCACACTGTTACGCGGTGTTCCATGGGAGTTTTTCCCTACTACATTGTTGTCCCAGGCAGATTCCTGCATAGGCTCGAAAAGCTCGATCAACCTGGGCGAGGTGAAGAACATCCTGGGTACCTTCAATCCGCCGCAACGGGTGGTGATCCTGACCGCCTTTCTGAAGACGCTGGACCTGCGCGACATGCGCTCCGGCATTGGCGAAATGCTCAAGGTCCATACCATTGCAGGGCCCGCCGCCTATGACGAAATTGCTGCTAGCTACGACGCGCTGCTTGTAGATCAGAGGGTGCTGCTGGGGTTTGTGCGCAAGGCCTTGCTGATCAAACAGCGTTACATCGAGGAAGATGAGTTTGACCGCGGCATCCGCAATATTTTCAATTATGGGCACAGCTTTGGTCACGCCATCGAGTCAGCAACAGGGCATGTCATCCCCCACGGGATCGCGGTGACGATAGGCATGGATATTGCCAACTTCGTGGCCACGCGGCGCGGTTTGCTGGGCGCTGGGCATTTCGAGCGCATGCACCCGGTGCTACAGAAGAATTACGCAGTCTTCCAGCGCACGCCCATGCCGCTGGACAGGTTGCTGGCTGCGTTGGGCAAAGACAAAAAAAATACCTCGAACCAACTGGGTCTTATCCTGCCAGTCGGTGACAGTGCACAGGTTGAGCGTGTTTTCGTGACACCGGATGATGCTTTTCGCGCCGACCTGCAAGCCTATTTTGATGAGGTACTTGCATGAACGAAACCGACCAAGTGGGCGTCTGCTCGCGATCTTTTTCCGCCAACCCTGTGCTGCGTGCTGAGTTGCTGA
Organism: Rhodoferax sp. P1_F3; assembly: GCF_056405715.1. Classification (NCBI taxonomy): domain Bacteria; kingdom Pseudomonadati; phylum Pseudomonadota; class Betaproteobacteria; order Burkholderiales; family Comamonadaceae; genus Rhodoferax; species Rhodoferax sp. P1_F3. The sequence goes on from NZ_JBFUBO010000005.1 coordinate 231,714, forward strand.
GCCGATACAAGAAGGTCAAGTTTAATGACGCGGGCCGCTCCTTGGCCGGTGACAGCCTGGTAGATTTCCTTGCCGATTGCGACAAAGCCATTACGGCGCTGGAAACCGTGGATGTGTCGGTGCTCAGTCGCTTGCCCCGCCTGAAAGTCATTGGCAAATATGGTGTTGGTTTGGACATGATTGACAAGGTAGCCATGCATCGCATGGGCAAACGTCTGGGGTGGACAGGTGGCGTTAACAAGCGCTCTGTGTCCGAACTCGTAATCGCATTTGCCATCTCTCTATTGCGCCACGTGCCGATTGTGAATCAGGAGGTGCGTTCAGGCGTCTGGCGCCAGACCACCGGGGGGTTGTTGACTGGCCGCGTGGTCGGTGTGATCGGCTGCGGGCATGTCGGTAAGGACCTGATCAAATTGTTGCGCGCCTTTGACTGCACAGTGCTGGCGCACGACATTCTGGAGTTTTCGGATTTTTACCGCGACCATCAGGTCACGCCGACTAGCCTCGAGGCGCTTCTGCAGCGGTCGGATATCGTTACCCTGCATGTCCCGCTGGACGATAGTACGCGGGACATGTTGTCGGCCCAGCGCTTGGCCCTGATGAAACCCGACGCGGTACTCATCAATCTGGCGCGTGGTGGTCTCGTGGACGAGACAGCGCTCAAGCACATGCTGCAAAACCGTCAACTACTGGCCGCCGCATTCGACGTGTTTACCCAGGAGCCGCCGCAGGATGCCGAGTTGCTCGGCCTGTCCAATTTCTTGGCAACGCCGCATATTGGCGGTAGCGCACGCGAAGCGATCCTCGCAATGGGGCGCTCTGCCATTGCTGGGCTGGATGAGCACTTCCCGCTGGATGCCACGGGTCGCATGCTCCCCGGAGGTGCGGCATGACCATACGGCCGCGCCGGGCGCTGCTCAACCCGGATCTGGTGCGTCCGCATGCGCTGGACTCGGTGCCTCGAGATCTTCGTGCAATCTGGTTGGACAAAAACGAAAATCTGGATCCCGAACTGCTGGCGCTAACCCACGAGCTGCTGGGCCAGATTTCGCCGGCCGCGCTGACTAACTACCCGGAAGCCGGGCAGTTGTACCGCCGCTTGGGGCAATGGCTGGGCGTGGACCCGCAATGCCTTTTGCTGACACCTGGCAGTGACGGCGCAATCCGGCTGGCGTTCGAAGCATTTGTTGAAACTGGCGACAGTGTGGTGCACACTTATCCGACATTTGCCATGTATCCGGTGTACTGCCAGATGTTTGGCGCCAAGGCAAATGCGATCGGTTATGTCGATGGCGCCGATGGCCCGCAACTGGATGTGCAGGCCTTGTTTGCCGCCATCCGCCGCGAGCGCCCCAAGCTGGTCTGTCTGCCCAATCCCGACAGTCCTACCGGAACGGTGCAAAGTGCGCAAGTGCTGGCGGAACTTCTGCGTGAATGCGAACTGGCCGGCAGCGTGCTGCTGATCGACGAGGCTTATCACCCGTTCTATGCCTGGACGGCGGTACCGTGGATTGCACAGTCCCCTAATCTGGTGGTGGCCCGGACTTTTGCCAAGGCATGGGGTGTGGCCGGCTTGCGCATCGGTTACTTGGTGACCCAGCCGGCAACTGCCGCGCTGCTGCACAAATTGCGGCCTATGTATGAGGTCAGCACGCTGGCCACCGAATTCATGGAGCGCATGCTGGACCATGTGCCGGCCATGCAGCAATCGGTAGAGCGCACGCTGCACGGCAAGGCCGAATTTGCGCAGCGGCTGGAACGCTTGGGGCTGCGGGTGCTCCGGACCCATGGCAACTTCCTGCATGTGCACTTTGGCGACCATGCGAAACAAGTGCATGCTGCTCTGCGTGGCCATGTGCTGTACCGGGAAAGTTTTTCGGTGCCAGGTTTGATTGGCTTCAGCCGCTTCAGCATGGCGCCCCCGGCCGTGCTTGCGCCTGTCATCGAACGTATTGAGCGTGTCTTGGGAGAGCTGTTGTGAGCACTGTACGGGTTGGAATCATCGGCTGCGGCCGCATCTCGGGTCACCATTGCCGGTCCATTTTCAAGACGGTCGGTTCGGAACTGGTGGCGGTGTGCGACCTGGATATTGCAAAAGCCAACGTTTATCGCGACGAATTTGGTGTGCCGGCATATGACAACTACCACCGCATGCTGCGGGAGCATCCCGGCATCAATATGGTGGCTATCGTGACGCCTTCGGGCATGCATTTTGAGCACGCGCTGGAAGTGATGCAGCGTTATGGCAAGCACGTCATCGTGGAAAAGCCGACCTTCATGAAGCCGTCCCAGGTGCGGCAGGCGTATGAGGTAGCGAAGCAGGCCGGTGTGCGCATTTTTCCGGTATTTCAGAATCGCCACAATCTGGCAGTGCAACGCGTGCTGCGGGGCCTGCGTGACGGAGAGCTGGGTGCGCTGCGTTCGGCTGCGGTGCGTGTGCGCTGGTGTCGTCCGCAACGCTATTACGATCTGGCGCCATGGCGCGGCACCTACGCCATGGATGGCGGTTGCCTGACCAATCAGGGCGTGCACCATATCGACCTGCTACGCAAGCTCGGCGGTGAGGTGCTGCGGGTGTGTTCTACCCACCGAACATTGGGAGCGCAAATCGAGGTGGAGGACACCGCCACCGCCGTGTTTGAATTTGCCAGCGGTGCCATCGGCAGCCTAGAAATCACCACCGCGGCGCGCCCGATGGACTACGAAGCCAGCTTGTCGCTGGTATGCGAGAACGGGCTGGCGCAGATAGGCGGTATTGCCGTCAATGAATTGCAGGTCTATACCCCCGAGCCCGCAGCCTGCGCCGCCAGCTCGGAAGACTTTTCCGGCAATGTATACGGCAATGGCCACCAGCAGATGTACAGCGACATCGTCGCGGCATTGTCCGGTGGCACGCCTTATTCTGCCGAGTACGAGGACGTGCTGGCATCGATGAAGCTGCTAAATGCCTTCTACCGCTCGGACGAATGCGCCGGCTGGGTGCAGGTCAATGAGGGCGAGGAAAGCACTCGGTTGGGGCGTTCGGACGATGCGCTTGCGGGGCTGTACCGAAGCGTCGGCGACTGATGATGCGCCGCTCGCGTTCCATGCAGCAGCGCCTGCGCACCATGGGCGCCGTGCTGCTGGTCGCTGCGCTTGCGGGTGTGGGTTTTTATGGCTGGAGGCAGTACCGGCTAGGGCAGTTGCAAGGATATGAGGCGGCGCTGGAAGTACCGTTGACTGCGCGTGCTGACATCATGCCGTTGTATTCCCTGTCACCGTTTCGGGGCATCGAGATTGAGTTTCCCGTGGCCGAAGTCGCCGAACGCTATGTGTTGCGCGTCTGGGTCTACAAGGATCAAAACCCTGCTCAGGCCGAACGCGAGTTGAAGCAATTTCTCGGGGCTTTCTATGCGAGCTCGCAGACGCGCATTGACATGCGCCTATCTTCCATGGAGGTTGAGCTCAGCGCCCTGCAGGCAGAACAACGTGCCAAGATCTTTGAGGCAAACTATCTGCAGCGCAACTATGCGTCATTGCGTGCCCAGCGTGTTGAGCAACTGTATGAGGAGGCCAGGGCTTTGGGAGCCGTCATGGAGTCCAAGCGGCATGCGTTGATGGCCGCGCAGGGCATCCACAGCGTAACGGTGCAGTCATTTACCACGTTCGCACCGCGTGCCAGGGGCATGGTCATGGCTTTGCAGAGTCTGCTCGTAGCCCTGTTTGTCGTGTTGTTGCAGGTTCTGTGGCTGCAGCGGAAAACCCCGCCCCATGCAGCGTTGTGACCGACTCGTCGTCGGTGGGCAGTTGGCATTGCTGGCAGGTCTTGCTGTACTGCCCCACCAGGCCTTGCTGCATTCGCTCTTCAAGCTCACGCTGTTTGGCAAGAACCTCTGGCTGATCCTGTCTCTGGGTATGGCTGTTGCCGGCATGTCTGTTGTCGTCGTACGGGCGGGGGGGGCGCKGGGACGCCACCTACTATTGCTATGCGCCATGCTATGGATGGCTGGCATATGGGCGGGGCTGTACTGGCCGGATGCGGGTGTTGCCGAGGTAGTGGTCAATACCCGGCCGCTTTTCCTGTTCCCGTTCGCTCTGTTGACCGGGCTTGCGACGTCCCGTGACGCGCGATTCCAGCGATGGTTCTTGTACCTAGTTCTGCTGCAGGGAGTGGTGCAGGCGCTGGTCGGGCTGTTGCATGTCTACGTGTTTCCGCAGGTGGTGACTGGTACCGGCGCCTATTTACGTGGGCTGGTCTACTTCGTGACCGAGGAATGGCCATTGTTCACCAGTCGGGAAGCCGGAACGCTGGGAAACCCGTCGGCCTATGCCGAGATGATCAGTGTAGCTGCGTTCGCGGCCTGCTACCTCCTGGCCTTACGGACAATGTGTCCGGTGACGTTGCCGATATTGGGTGGCTGCCTGGGACTGTGGCTTCTGCTTGTGACGGCAGTGATCCCTTCGCTGTCCCGGGTGGCGATGGTGTACGTGTCTGTACCTTTTCTCGTGTTGCTGGTCAAGCAGATAGCCACGGCAAAATCGGAGACCCGTCGCCTGTTGCTGGTGCTGGTTGGGGCAGTGCTGGGGGTCATGGCGCTGGTGGTGGTGGTGGTGCGCTATCCCCAGTTGCTGGACCGTTACCGCGTGGAGGGCATGTATAGCAGGACGCAGAAGAATGTGCTGCTGGCGGAAGCGCTGTGTTTCAACTGGACATATTTCTTCTTCGGCGTGCCCGCTGAATTGCTCAGAAGCTTACGCAGCCCCGAGGGCATAGGTTTTGGCGACAACTCCTACCTGCGTCTGGCCGGCGCTACGGGGGTCCCGCTGTTTTGCGCATGGCTTGTATTGAGCTTGCGCATCTGGCTGCAAGCCGGACTGGGTCGCATGGAACATCCCTCTTGGCAATGGCTGCACATGGCATTGCTTAGTTATCTGCTCGTGCTGCTCTATCTCGGTGACGTATTATTTAACGATGGCTGGCTATTGATGTGCGCAATGCTGCTGGCTGCCCGCCCACCGGGAGGCGCGGCAACGGATGGGTTGACCCGCTAAGATTTCACTGAAAGGAATTCACATATGACCAAGATTTATGGGATCGTACCTGCGCGCATGGCCGCCTCGCGTTTCCCCGGCAAACCCATGTTTCCCATCCTAGGGCGCCCTATGGTGGAGCACGTGCTTCTGCGCGCTGCCATGTATACGGGCTGGTCCCAACTCACGCTGGCGACATGCGACGACGAGATCGCCAGCTTCGCGGCTTCCAAGGGCATTTCCTGCACCATGACCGGCTCGCATCACGCGCGCGCGCTGGACCGGGTCGCCGAAGCCGTTCAGCGGCTTGGAGAGCCTGTAGGCGATCAGGACATCGTGGTGTGTGTGCAAGGGGATGAACCCATGATGCGCCCCGATATGATTGATACGGTCATCGAGCCGTTGCTCAAAGATGCGAGCAAGGCGGGAACCATTCTGGCCATGCATGTTGTGGACAAGGATATCTGGCTGAACCCGGATACCGTCAAACTGATCCACAACGCTGCCGGCGAGGTCTTGTACACCTCGCGTGCCCCACTGCCGTATTGCAAGGGTGAGTTTTCGGCAGACTTGATGGCGCGCCGCATTTACGGCATTTTTGCGTTCCGCTGGAAATACTTGCGGATGTTCACCGAACACCCGGAAACCCGGCTGGAGCGCCTGGAAGCCTGCGACAGCAATCGCATTCTGGACATGGGCTTCCGCCAGCACATCGCCCCGTATCCGAACATCCAGTCCTATTCCGTGGACAGTCCGAGCGACATTCAGTTGGTTGAAAAATACATGCAGGGCGATGCGCTTTGGGAAAGCTACAAGTAGTATGAGCAGCCCGCAACGCAACATCGAATACCAGACCGCCTGGCTGTCCGAGTACTTTTCTGCCCACCGCATCCGATGGGACCAGTTCTATGCTTCGGAGCGTGCGCTTCTGGAGGCCGTGAATCCGGCACCCGACAGCACCATCCTGGATGTGGGCTGCGGTTGTGGCGGCCTTGGCTTGGCGTTGAAGGAGCGCTTCGGTATCAACCGGTATCAAGGCGTTGAGATCAATGCCGCCGCCGCCGAAGCGGCGCGCCGGATGAACCCGCAGGCGCAGATCCACCAAGGTGATGTGTTGAAGATTGACTCGGAGCAGCTGGCCGGCAAGCAGTATGACGTGGTGTTCTCACTCAGTTGCATCGACTGGAATGTGCAGTTTGAGGACATGCTGCAGGTGGTCTGGTCTCATGTGGCACCCGGCGGGCATATGGTGGCGACCTTCCGGTTGACGGATGGCCCGGGCTGCAAGGATTTTGAACGTTCGCACCAGTACATGAATGCCGACGGCCTGATGCAGGGCGAACGTGCGGCTTATGTTGTGTCTAACGCAAAAGAGTTGTGGGGGCAGCTTGGCCATCTTGGTCCACAGAGTATGCGGGCGCACGGATACTGGGGGGTGCCATCGGCGACGGCGGTCACGCCCTACAGTCGCTTGTGTTTTGTCGCTCTGGCGCTGCGCAAGCGTTTGCCGGCGGCGGCGATGGGCCCGATCGACATGCAGCTGCAATTGCCGGATGACATTGTTCGCACATTGAGGGGCGAGATTCGGTGAAATCGGTCGGGCTGATCTGGGACTTGCCCGCTGCGCCACCGTCCTGGGATGGTCAGGTCTTTCACTGGCGTTCCACGGAGGTGTCGCAAGGGTTGATCTCGATACCTGCCCACCTGGAATTGCATGGTGACAGGCTACGCAAGACTTATCTCGCTTTTGTTCATGAGCTCGGCACGCTGCCGGTGGCGGGTCTGCCGGTTCGCCGGCATCTGCAGGACGGGGCGGGCAACAATTTCTGGTGGATGGGCCTGCTGGCTGAAAAAAGCCCGTTCAAGACTCCCGAAATCTACCAAGCACTGCGTCTGCTGGCGCTACAGGATTTCTTGCGCGAGACCCCTCCCCAAGCCTTGGTATTGCGCAGCGCAGACCGCATTCTTGCCCAAGCCGTACGGGTTTTGTGCGCCCAGTACCAGATTGTGTTCTTGTATGAGCCGCAGGTCGCTCAGGAGCGACGGCAGCCACTCCGAATAGCGCTCAAGAAACGTGTGCCGGAATGGCTGCAGGCTCCGTTGGCGGTATGCGCCTATCTGGTGCGGCGTTGGCCGCTGCGCCAGATGCGGCCGTTGCACTGGAATTCTGGCGAAAACGCGTTTCTGTTTTGCTCCTATTTTGCGCACCTTGACGGAAATGCGGCAAAGGCCGGGCAGTTTCAATCCCGGCAATGGGGCCCCTTGCCGAATGTGTTGGCAGACAGCGGATTGCAGCTCAACTGGCTTCAGAATTTCTGGCCAGGAGAGGCTGCGCCGGACGCACGCGCCGGTGTGGAACTGGCGCGCCGGTTTAATGGCGCGGATCCGGGCCTTGGGGTGCACGGGTTTGTGGATTCCTACGTGGGGGTACGCGTGCTACTGCGTTCGCTGCGCAGTTGGCTGTTTCTGCTGTCGCGCGCCTGGGTGCTCCGTGGCATGGCTGTGCGGCTACAGGTGCATCACATGCCAGCCTTTTTATGGCCTGTGCTGCGCGCCGCGTGGTCGAGCTCACTGGTCGGCCGCGTTGCTTTCGCCAATTGCCTGAATGTCCACTTGTTTGACGCTGCGTTGAGCGACATCCCGCAACAGCAGCGCGGACTCTATCTTTTTGAGAATCAGGCTTGGGAAAAGGCCTTTCTGGCGGCGTGGCGCAGACACGGGCACGGTCACATCACGGGGGTCGTGCACGCCACTGTGCCATTTTGGCATCTGTACTATGCCGAAGATCCACGCAGCTTCCAAGAAGCGGGATCAGACTGCATGCCCATGCCGGATCGCGTGGCAGTCAATGGTGAAGGCGCCAGGGCTGCACTGCTGGCCCAAGGTTATGGCGCTAGCCGGCTGAGCCCGGTGGAAGCATTGCGCTATTTGGGCCTGGCGCGGACCAAAGCGGTCCCTGCGGCCGATGAGGGGGGGGCGCGGGAAACCCGGGTTTTGATCGTCGGGGACATGGAGCCGGACGGCCTGCGCAATTTGTTGCAGGCGGTATGCCAGGCCAAGGAGCTGCTGCCGCCTAGCTATCGCTTTGCGTTCAAGCCGCACCCGGCCTACCTCGTGGACCCGGTGCAAATGGCTAGCGTCGATATTCCTGTGGTCGGCGGGAATTTGCCCGAGCTGCTGCTGCGCTGTGATTGCGTGATCGCCGGGAACAGTACTTCGGCCTGCGTGGATGCATTTCTTGCGGGTAAACCAGTGATAATTGGGCACTCAGGGCAGTACCTCAATCTGAGCCCACTCAGGGGGCAGCCCGGGGTCGTATTTTTCGAGTCTTCACAGCAACTGCTGGCTGTCTTGGGGGCCAGCAACCCGTACAACCAACGCATGCACGGGGGTGAGGAGTATTTCTACCTGGATGGCGACCTAAAGCGATGGAGAAATCTGCTGGGGCTATCTGTTGCCGCTGCAACGGGGGGCAATGAATAGGAAGGAATGGGATAGATGAACTCGTATCTGAATAAGGTGTTTGAAGGGCGGTGCGTTCTCGTCACGGGGCACACTGGCTTCAAAGGCAGCTGGCTGACTGCTTGGTTGACTACGCTGGGGGCCCGGGTGGTGGGCCTTGCGCTGGACCCGCCGACCGAGCCGTCCCACTTCAAGGCTGCGCGCATGGCCGACAGCGTGCAGGACCTGCGCGCGGATGTGCGGGATGTCGGATCGGTACGGGAAGTGGTGGCCCAGGTGCAGCCGGACTTTGTGTTCCACCTGGCTGCACAGGCATTGGTGCGCCGTTCATACGACGATCCGCTGGAAACTTGGCAGACCAATGTCATGGGTACCCTGCATGTGTTGGAAGCGCTGCGTACGTTGGACAAGCCCTGTGCAGCAGTGCTCATCACCAGCGACAAATGCTATGACAATGTGGAATGGGTCTGGGGCTACCGCGAGACCGACGCACTGGGCGGGCCGGACCCGTACAGTGCATCCAAAGGGGCTGCCGAGCTGGTCATACGCTCGCATGTGAAGTCTTTTTTTTCGGCCTCCAGCAGCAAGGTGCGCATTGCATCTGCGCGCGCTGGCAACGTGATCGGCGGCGGCGACTGGGCCTCTGACCGCATCGTGCCCGATTGCGTGCGCGCTTGGTCACGGGGTGATGTGGCCCAGCTGCGTAATCCGGGAGCGACCCGGCCCTGGCAGCATGTGCTGGAGCCCTTGGGCGGGTATCTTGCACTTGCGGCCGCGCTGGCACAGCAGCCGGTTCTTCACGGGGAATCGTTCAATTTCGGCCCTCCTGCACAGCAGAACCACAGCGTACTCCTGCTTGTGGAGCAAATGGCCCGCTACTGGAACCAAGTGCGTTGGGAGGATGTCTCCCGATCAGTGAAAGGGCCCTACGAATCAGGGTTGCTCAAGCTCAACTGCGACAAGGCCCTTCACCAACTGCAATGGCATGCTGCCATGGGCTTCGAAGATACTGTGCGCATGACTGCGCAGTGGTACGGTGCGTATTACCGCGAGCCGTCTAGGATTGCCGAAGTTACCGCACGGCAAGTGCAGGAATACTGTGAAATCGCAAGGCTGCAGGGGCTACCATGGGCGCAGTAACAAGTGATGTTCAGGTCACGCCGCTGAAACGGGTCGAGGTGGCGGGCGGTGACGTCCTGCACGCCATGAGGCAGAGCGATACAGGCTTCGCTGGTTTTGGTGAGGCATATTTTTCCTGGGTTAATCCGGGGATTGTCAAGGCTTGGAAGCGCCACCTGCGCATGACCATGAACCTGCTGGTTCCGGTTGGTAGCGTGCGCTTTGTGCTCTGGAATGGCCAGCCTGGGTCGTTCCGTGAGGAAGTGATCGGGCTCGAGTCCCGCTATGTACGGTTGACCATTCCGCCGGGCTTCTGGTTTGGATTCCAGGGCAGGTCGGAGGCACCGAGTCTGGTATTGAATCTGGCAAACATCGAGCACGACCCACTGGAGGTGGAGCGTTTGGGGATCGATGCGGTTAACTACGATTGGAATTGAAACATGAAAGTGGTCCTGTTGGCGGGCGGATTTGGAACACGTCTCTCGGAATATACCGACGTCATCCCAAAGCCCATGGTGCCGGTTGGCGGCAAGCCCATCCTGTGGCACATCATGAAGATTTTTGCACATTTCGGGCACAAGGATTTTTATGTTGCATTGGGCTACAAGGCCGCGATCATCAAGGAGTATTTCCTGAACTATCGGGCATTGAATGCGGACTTCACGGTCAATCTTGCCACTGGTGTAGTTGCGCCGCATCAGGTCGATCCGGTGGATTGGCATGTGACGCTGGTACATACTGGCGACGCTTCCATGACCGGTGGGCGTGTCAAGCGCATGCGTGAGTATGTCGGCAATGAGACCTTTATGCTGACCTATGGCGACGGTGTAGCTAATGTCGATATAGACGCGCTGCTCCGCTTCCACCGCCAGCACGGCAAGATGGTGACGGTCACCGCGGTGCGCCCTGCGGCCCGCTTTGGTGAACTTGGTATCGTGGAGGACCGGGTCGATTCCTTCAAGGAAAAGCCGCAGATGCACGAAGGCTGGATCAACGGTGGCTTCTTCGTGATCGAGCCCCGTTTCCTGGACCTCATCGAAGGCGACAGCACGCTGCTGGAGCGGGAGCCGCTGGAAACCGCCGCGCGCAAGGGTGAACTCATGGCCTACAAACATGATGGCTTCTGGCATTGCATGGACACCAAGCGTGATCACGATCTGCTGGAGTCGCTATGGCGCGAGGGAGCGCCCTGGCTGCCGTGAGCCCTGCGTTCATCTCTGTCGTCATGCCCTCGTACAACCATGGGCATCTGATTGCACGCGCCATCGATTCGGTACTGGCCCAGGGTCACCCGCATTGGGAACTGATCATTGTGGACAACCATTCCACCGACAATACGAAGCAACTGGTAGAAGGCTACAACGATCCGCGTATTCAGTTTTTGCAGATTCACAACCAAGGCATCATCGCAGCCTCCCGCAACATGGGCGTAGGGCAGGCCAGGGGAGAGTGGGTCGCCTTTCTAGATTCGGACGACTGGTGGACTCCAGACAAGCTCGAGACTTGCGTGCCGCAGCTGCAGTCCAGTGTCGATGTTTTGTACCACGACCTTACGCTGGTCGGTTCTGGCAGAAGTCTGTTGCGACGCCGGAAAATCCATTGTTGGCAGACGACGCGGCCGGTATTGCCAGACCTGCTAGTGCGTGGCAATGCGCTGGCGACCTCCGCTGTCATGGTTCGGCGGGCGCTGTTGCTGCAAGTGGCTGACCGGATCGAATCCCGCGAATTCAGTGCTGCGGCGGACTATGCCTGCTGGCTGAACTTGGCCCAGCTGACCGACAGCTTCCTGTACCTGCCCCAGGTGCTGGGCTTCTACTTGGTGCATGGTCAGGGCGTTTCCCGACGTGACATGTCAGAGCCCATGGCCCGGGCATGCGCGCCTTTTGTGCATGTGCTTGGTCCTGACCAGCTACGTATCCACCAATCTTGGTTGCGTTATGCGCGGGGGCGGCATCTATTCGCCAGCGGCCATCGCGCGGCGGCGGTGCCTGAGTTGCTGTTCGCTGCATCGGCATCCCGTTCCATCGAAATTCGGCTGAAATCGCTCGCGATGCTAGTCTTGTCCCACCTCGGGCGTAAGGCATGAATGTCAGCCTGCGCAGTCCCCGTTCCCTGGTGTTCGCCAGCCTGCCACCGCCAGTCGGCGGAGTGGCGTCCATTGTCCAGATGCTGCATGCCAACCTCTCCGGTCGTGAGGACATACTGTTTGCGGCGCCGTTGTCCAAAACGGATGGGCTGGCGGGTACCCTGCGGCCATTGCGCAACCTGCTTCGGATCGGTCGTTCCGCGCTGTGCATCGCACGTGGCGGTCGGGTGTTGATGTTTTCCAGTGCTGGGCTTTCCTTTTACGAAAAGCTGCTGTGGAGCGCCTTTGTCCTGCTGCTGGGGCGCAAACCAGTGCTGGCCATGGTCGACGGCAACTTCCCGGCATTCTGGCAACGCCAGCGGCCGTCGCTGCAAGCCTTGGCTCGTAGCAGCATGGCGCACCCGGCGATGCGGCTGGGCGCGCAGTCCCAGACCTGGCTTAATTTCTACCGAGGGATTTTTTCACAGACAGATGTCAAGGTTTTTGCCGCTACTGTGGCGCCTGGTTTTTGGCGGCCAGCACCGCCGGTGCAGCGCGATGCGATGCGGGTGATTTATGTCGGCTGGATGATTCCCGAGAAGGGCATTGTGGACCTGCTCGATGCGTTTGCCGAGGTGGTGTCCAGACAGCCCGACGCGCGCTTGCGCCTGGTGGGCCCATTGTTTGACCAGCAGGCCTTCTGGTGCCATGAACTGACGCGCCGGCAACTGGCGGACAAGGTGGAAATGGTCGGTCCGATCACGGACCGCAGGGTGCTCATGCATGAACTACGGAGTGCCGCCTTGTTTGTTCTACCGTCCCACGCCGAAGGACTGCCGGTTGCTTTGCTGGAAGCCATGGCTTTGGGCGTGCCCTGTATTGCATCGGACGTAGGCGCGATTGCCGATGTGTTGGACCAGGGGCGTGCCGGTAGTTTGGTGCCGGTGCGCTCACCTGACAAACTGGCGGCAGAAATCATTCGTCTGCTGTCGGATCCGGTGGCACGTGAGCGACTGGCGGTGGCGGCGTTTGACCGAGCCTCTACCTACTACGGCACGGAGGCATTCGTGGCCTCCTATCTGCGACTGCTGGATCTGCCATGAACCGGCTTCACGCAAAGGTTGTCGCGATCGTCGGAGTCGGCTTTATCGGCCACCATCTGGTGCGCGCCTTTCTGGCCCAAGGGTACCGGGTTCAGGTGCTCGACCGCAATCCCTGCCCGCCCGAGTTCCAGGATGCGGTGCTTTGGACCATTGGCGACTTCCATGACCTAGTCGCACTGACCACGGCTCTCTCGGGCGCCGCGCTGGCCTACCATCTGGTCTCTAGTACGGTGCCGGGCGACCTGCATGTGGATGTGGCTCGGGAGCTGCATGACAACGTAGTGGGTTCACTGAATTTTGCGGAAGTATGTTCGCAGGTCGGTGTAACCCGAATGGTTTTTGCGTCCTCGGCCTCGGTGTATGGCGTGCAGAACCACTTTCCCATAAACGAGAGTGCTGCCACCGATCCCATCAGCGCCCACGGTGTGCACAAACTGGCGGTGGAAAAATTTCTCCTCATGGCGCAACGCGAGCGCGGTCTTGAGGTTCGCCTCCTGAGGTTGGCCAACCCTTATGGACCGGGTCAGAGTCTGCAGGGACGTCAGGGCTTCGTAGCCATCGCCATCGGCTGTTTGCTGAACCGCCAGGCCCTGACGCTGCGTGACGCGGGCACCATGGTGCGTGACTTTATTTACGTCAGCGATATGGCCGAGGCCATGCTGCGTGGCGGCGTGCGCGACGGGCTCCCCGCCATCATCAATTTGGGAGCGGGTCAGGGACACTCCCTGCGTCAGGTGGTTGATACCGTGCAGGAACTTACCGGCCAGACGCTGTCCGTGGTGCAGGCGTCGGCGCGCGCGGTGGATATTCCCCTTAGTGTGATGGACATCACATTGGCCCGGCAGGTACTGGATTTTGAGCCCATGACCAGCATTGCCGATGGCATTGCAAAAACCCTGCGCCATCACGGCCTGCGGGTGCGTTCGAACTGAGGGAATTGGCTTATGTGCGGCATCGCAGGTTATTCGGGTTCGGTAGAGGTCGCAGACCTGGGCGCGGCCATGCGGGCCATGGCCCATCGCGGGCCGGACGATTCCGGGCAGTACTACTCGGCCGATGGTAGGACCGGTTTGGGCTTTGTCCGCCTCGCCATCCGCGACCTCAGTGCCGCCGGCCACCAGCCGATGCTGGCGAATGACGGTGCCGTGGCGTTGGTCTTCAACGGTGAAATCTACAACTTCCGCGAACTGCGCGTTGAGCTAGAGGCCAAGGGTTACGTCTTTCGTGGTCACTCCGATACGGAGGTGCTGCTCAACTTGTACCTAGAAGAAGGCGACGCCATGCTGTCCCGCCTCAACGGTATCTTTGCCATTGGTGTCTGGGATGGCCGCAGCCAATCCTTGCTCCTGGCGCGTGACGCTCTGGGTGTCAAACCGTTGTACTTCGCGCAGACTGCGAATGCCATTGCCTTTGCCAGCGAAATCAAGAGTCTGCTTCAGTTCGTGCCATCGGTGCATGTTCTTGACCCAGTTTCACTACATAACTACATGAGTTTCCTGTGGTGTCCTGGCGAAGGTACCCCGTTGCAAGGGGTCCGCAAGCTGCTGCCTGGCGAGGCAATGCGGATTCAGGCTGGCGTTGCGGTGGCGCGCTGGACCTGGTACCGGTTGCCGCTGATGCGGGGCGATGGAGTGCCGGTGGTGGACGAACAAGAGGCTATGCAAGGCACGGTCTTTCATCTGCGTCAGGCGGTGCAGCGCCAGATGGTTGCCGACGTTCCAGTCGGAGCCTTTCTGTCTGGTGGGCTGGACTCTAGTGCTGTGGTGGCCTTTGCGCGGGAACAGAATCCTGACATCCAGTGCTACTCGATCGATGTCCAGGGTGCCCAGGACGAGGGCTTTGCCGATGATCTGCCCTATGCGCGTCGGGTGGCGCAGCATCTGGGCGTGCCGTTGCATGTGGTACAGGTTGATCCGGCTACCATGGCGCAGGATCTGCAGGCCATGGTGATTCAGCTCGACGAACCACTGGCCGATCCTGCCGCACTGAATGTTCGCTACATCAGCGCGCTGGCGCGCCGGCATGGCATCAAGGTGCTACTGTCCGGCACCGCCGGCGACGACCTGTTTACTGGCTATCGCCGACACCGTGCGGTGCAGGCCGAGCGCTACTGGGCGTGGTTGCCGCGACCGGCGCGTGCCGCGCTGCAATCCTTGGCGGCAGGGCTGAACCAGCAGACGGCGCTGAGTCGGCGCATTTCCAAGGCACTGGCTGGTGCTTCGTTGGACGGCGATGCCCGGCTGGTAGAGTACTTCCGTTGGATCCGCGAGGCCGACCTGCAAGCACTCTATAGCGCCGAATTCCGGCAGGCGCTGGGCGGAAGGCTGGCGGCAAGCACCATGCTGGACTTTCTCAACGGCATGCCCGCCTCGGCACCACCACTGGATCGCATGCTGGCGCTGGAGCAACGCTTCTTTCTGGCTGATCACAACCTCAACTACACCGACAAGATGTCGATGGCAGAGGGCCTGGAGGTGCGGGTACCATTTCTGGATTTGGACTTGGTGCAGTTTTCCGCCCGTTTGCCAGTTGGCCTGAAGCAGCGAGGTGCACAGGGGAAATGGATTTTCAAGCGCGCCATGGAGCCGTACCTGCCGCATGACGTCATCTACCGCCCCAAGTCAGGCTTCGGTGTGCCGTTGCGCCGCTGGATGCGCCATGATCTGCGCGGGATGGTGGGAGACTTGTTGTCGGCTGACAGCCTGAAACGCCGTGGCATATTTGATCCCACTGCGGTGGCGCGGCTGCTGCAGGCCAACGACGCCGGTACCGTTGATGCCAACTACACGCTGCTGTCCATGGTCTGTATCGAAATCTGGTGCCGTCATTTCCTGGATCGGCACACGGCCGCCCCGGCAAACGCCGACCGAATCATGGACAACGCATGAACCCCAGGAAAAAGGTACTGCTGGTATTTGGAACCCGGCCCGAAGCGATCAAGATGGCACCGCTGTGTCATGCACTGGCTGCCTGTCCCGATGCATTCGAACTGACCGTCTGCGTCTCGGCCCAGCACCGCCAGATGCTCGACCAGGTTCTGCGGGTGTTTGAGATCAAGCCCGACATTGATTTGGACCTGATGCGCGCGGGACAGGATCTGTTTGACGTCACCGGCGCCGTATTGCTGGGGATGCGCAAGGTGCTGCTCAGCGTTGCGCCTGACATGGTGCTGGTGCATGGGGACACTACCACCGCGATGGCTACTGCCATGGCTGGTTTTTACCAAGGCGTTCCGGTGGGCCACGTCGAGGCTGGCCTGCGCACCTATAACCTGCAGGCACCGTTCCCAGAAGAGTTCAATCGCCAGGTGATTGGCAAGGTCGCCAGTCTCCACTTCGCACCGACCGAATTGAGCCGACAGAACCTGCTGCGCGAAGGCGCGCGCGCAGAACAGGTGTTGGTGACGGGCAATACCGTGATCGACGCCTTGCAGTGGGTGCTGGCCCGCATCGCCGCCGACCCGGAGCGGCGCCAGAATGTCCAGCAGGCCATTGATTCGGTGCTGCCGTTCCCCTGGCAGAGCAGCCGTTATGTATTGATTACTGGCCACCGGCGCGAGAATTTTGGCGACGGGTTCCTGCAGATCTGCCAGGCGCTGGCCGACCTAGCCGACGCCAATTCGCAAGTACATTTCGTGTATCCGGTGCACCTCAATCCCAACGTCCAGCAACCGGTCATGGCCATGCTTTCGGGCCGGACCAACGTGCATCTGATCGCACCGCTGGACTATGAGCCGTTCGCCAGTCTGCTGCAACATTGCTCCATGGTGCTGACAGACAGTGGTGGCATCCAAGAGGAGGCGCCTAGTCTGGGCAAGCCGGTGCTGGTCATGCGCGATGTGACCGAGCGCCCCGAAGCGGTGGACTCGGGTACCGTGCGCCTAGTGGGCGCCAACCGGGCACGGATAATCAGCCATGTGCAGGAATTGCTGGACGACCCGCAAAGTTACCAGTCGATGGCGCACGCCCATAACCCTTACGGAGATGGACAGGCCTGCGCGCGCATCATCGACATGCTGAGGAAAATATAAATGCGGAAACGGACCATTTGTGTTGTGGGCTTGGGCTATATAGGCTTGCCAACGGCCGCCTTGCTGGCCAGCCATGGCCATGATGTGGTGGGTGTCGATGTCAGTCAGTATGCGGTCGATACGATCAACTCGGGGCGCATCCACATCGTCGAGCCCGACCTGGACGCATTCGTACGCTCGGCCGTGGCCGCCGGCACCCTGCGTGCCTACACCACGCCGCGTAGCGCCGACGTCTACATGATCTGCGTGCCCACGCCCTTTCATGAAGGTCCGGGCATTCCACAGCCCAACATCGATTACGTGCTGGCCGCGACGCGCAGTATTGCGCCCTATGTCAAGGCTGGTGACCTCGTCATCTTGGAGTCGACCTCTCCAGTAGGTACGACCCGCAAAATGGCTGACGTGTTGCGCGAAGCTGGCGTTGATGTCGATGGGATCCATATGGCTTACTGCCCGGAGCGGGTCCTGCCTGGCAAGATCATGACGGAGCTGGTCGAAAACGACCGCGTGGTGGGCGGACTGACTGTGGCGGCCTCGCAGGCGGTTAGCGGTTTCTACTGTGGATTCGTAAAGGGGGAGGTGTTGGTGACTGACGCCGCCAGCGCCGAGATGTGCAAGCTGACCGAAAACAGTTTTCGCGACGTCAACATCGCCTTTGCCAATGAGCTCTCCATGCTCTGCGCCAATTCCGGCATTGATGTCTGGAAACTGATACAGCTGGCCAACCACCATCCGCGCGTCAACATCTTGCAACCGGGGGCAGGCGTCGGTGGTCACTGCATTGCGGTCGATCCCTGGTTCATCGTCGCCAGTGACCCGGACAATGCCCGGCTGATCCGCACCGCGCGCGACGTCAACAACCGTAAGACAGAATGGGTCGTAGACCAAATCAAGGTGGCCGTGGCAGATGCCATGGCACATCGCGGGCGCCGGCCGCGCATAGCCTGCCTGGGGTTGGCCTTCAAGCCGGATATCGATGACCTGCGTGAATCGCCGGCTTTGCATATCGCGATGACCTTGCATGCCCAGTCCTATGATGTGGTGGCGGTTGAGCCCAACATCACCAGCCATGACAGCCTGCCGCTGCTTGAGCTGGACGAAGCCTTGGACAGTGCTGATGTGCTGGTGGTACTGGTCAAGCACAAATCCTTCACGCAGCCTGCAGTCAGGGACCGGTTGCGCGCCAGCGGCGCCCTGGACTACTGCGGGGCAATGTTCTGATTCTGGCGGGACGCACATTGAAACAAGTACTGCAAAACATGGCCAACGGGGTGACCTCGGTGGTCGAGGCGCCTGCCCCGGAGAGTAAGGCCGGTCATTTGCTCATACATACCCGTTGCAGCCTGATCTCAGCCGGTACCGAGCGGATGCTGGTCGATTTTGGGCGTGCCTCCTACCTGGACAAGGCGCGCAAGCAGCCCGAAAAAGTCCAGATGGTGCTGGGAAAAATCAGGACCGACGGCTTGCTGACGACGCTGGAGGCGGTGCAGTCCAAGCTGGCGCAGCCACTGCCCTTGGGCTACTGCAACGTGGGCGTGGTGGCCGAGGTGGGCATGGGTGCGGAACACTTTTCCGTCGGCGACCGGGTGGTCTCGAACGGCCCGCATGCCGATCTGGTGCGAGTGCCGAAAAACCTGTGTGTTCGCATTCCGGACGCGGTTAACGATGAGTCAGCTGTCTTTGTGGTGCTGGCTAGCATCGGGTTGCAGGGCATCCGGCTGGCGCAGCCCACGCTGGGCGAAGCCTTTGTGGTCACTGGCGTTGGTCTGATCGGGCTGCTTACCGTGCAGCTGTTGCGGGCGCAGGGCTGCCGCGTGCTGGCGATTGATTTTGATGAAACCAAGCTCGTGCTGGCGCGTAGCTTTGGCGCAGTGACCTGCAATCCTGGCCTTGGTGAAGACCCGGTAGCGGCTGGCATGGCGTTCAGCAGGGGTCAGGGTGTAGATGGCGTCATCATCACCGCCTCGACCAAGGAATCCACGCCCGTTACCCAGGCGGCCCGCATGTCGCGCAAGCGGGGCCGCATCGTGTTGGTCGGAGTCACCGGGCTGGAGTTGCAGCGCGCTGATTTTTATGAGAAGGAGCTGTCGTTCCAGGTGTCCTGCTCATACGGGCCGGGTCGCTATGACCCGCAGTACGAAGCCCAGGGCAATGATTATCCGCTGGGCTTTGTGCGCTGGACTGAGCAACGCAACTTCGAGGCCGTGCTCGACATGCTGGCGTCAGGACAACTCCAGGTTGCATCGCTGATTTCCCACCGGTTTGCCTTTGAAGACGCGCCGGCTGCTTACGAGGCACTGGCCGCCGGTGGCGGTGGTTTGGGCATGCTGTTGCAATACAACTCGCCGACCGCGCAACGGGATGTCCGCTCCGTCACCCTAAATCCGGCGGCCCGTTTTGAGACTGGCCGACCGGTGCTGGGAATGGTCGGCGCCGGAAACTATGCCTCGCGCGTCCTCATCCCTGCTTTCAAGAGTGCGGGCGCTCAGTTTCACACCGTGGTGTCATCGACTGGCATCAGCGGGGTGATTCATGGCGAGCGTGCCGACTTTGTACAAGCTTCAACAGATGTTGCGGCTATGCTAGCAGAACCGGCAATGGATGCCGTAGTCCTCGTGACTCGCCATGACAGCCACGCTCAGCTTAGTCTGGACGCACTGCGCGCCGGCAAGCATGTGTTTGTGGAGAAACCGCTCGCGTTGCACCCGTCGGAAGTGGACGACTTGCAGACTGCCTACGGCCGGGCAATGGAGCAGGGGGCTGGCCGGCAGCTGATGGTGGGCTTCAACCGGCGTTTCGCGCCCCAGGTCCGCAAGATGAAGGCGCTGCTGGCCACTGTCTCGCAGCCAAAATCCTTCATCATCACGGTCAATGCTGGTGCCATTCCCTCCAGCCACTGGACCCAGGACGATGCCATAGGTGGCGGCCGCATCATTGGCGAGGCATGCCACTTTATTGACCTGATGCGCCACCTTGCCGGCGCGCCCATCGTCTCGATGCAGGCGCGTTGCATGGGTGAGGCCGCTGGGGTGGAGGTGACGCAGGACAAGGCATCCATCACTCTGGGATTTGCCGATGGTTCGTTCGGCACCATCCTGTATCTGGCCAATGGTGCGTCCAGTTTTGCGAAAGAACGCGTCGAGGTGTTTGTTGCGCAGCGGATATTGCAGCTGGACAACTTCCGCAAGCTCAAGGGCTTTGGTTGGACTGGGTTCAGTTCCATGAACCTGTGGCGCCAGGATAAGGGGCAGCGTGACTGTGCCGCGGCCTTTTTGCAAGCAGTTCAGACCGGTGTGCCGGCGATACCGGTCGATGAGATTTTTGAAGTAGCCCGGGTCACCCTGCGCGTCGCGGACCTGTTGCGGCACCAGGACAGCGCCGGCACGAATTGATGTGTAAGTGGCTGCTGCTCTACTGGCATACGCTGCGCTACCTGCGCTGGCAGCAGTTTGTCTACCGACTGAAATATGCGCTGTCGCGACCGGCGCCGCACGCGGTGGGTGCGCAGCCGGTACGTGCCTGGGCTACCGCCGCTGCCAGTTCCTGGCCAGCCTGGATGCCTGCCTGCCTGCGCAACGACGGGACGTTGCTCTTTCTCAATGAGCCGGGCCTGCCCAACGCGGTGAATCCTTGGAACGATCCGGCCCGCTCCAAACTATGGCTCTATAACCTGCATTACTTTGATGATGTCGGTGCCATCGGTGCCAGAGACCGACGTGCGGACCATGTGCAGTGGGTTCAACGTTGGATTGCACAGAACCGGCCCGGCCAGGGCAATGGCTGGGAGCCGTATCCGACCTCGCTGCGCATCGTCAACTGGATCAAATGGTGGTCATCCTGCTCCGATGCGATCCCTGCGGACTGGTGCGCCAGCCTGGCCGACCAAGCGCAGGCACTGCACCAGCGGCTGGAGTGGCATATCCTGGGCAACCATCTGTTCGCCAATGCCAAGGCTCTAGTCTTCGCCGGTGCTTGGTTCCAGGGTGAGCGGGCAGAGCGCTGGTTGGCGGACGGGCTGGCGATTCTGGAGCAGGAAATCCCAGAACAGTTCCTTGCGGACGGGGCTCATTTCGAGTTGTCGCCGATGTACCACGCCACCATGAGCTGGGACTTGTGCGATCTGCTGCTGCTGGCACGCCAGAGTGGGCTGCCGGGGCTGGCTGCCTGTGTGCCGCGCTGGAGCCGGGTGCTCGAGCGGGCGATATTGTGGTTGCAGGCGATGACGCATCCGGACGGTGAACCGGCCTTTTTCAACGACAGTGCCATGGGTATTGCACCGCGGTATGCCGACCTGCTGCGCTATGCCTGCCGGGTCTGCGACGCTGTGAAGCCTGCAGCCACTGCCAGCTTGCCTAAGGTTTGGTATGGCCGAGAGAGCGGTTACTGCCGTTTAGCCATGGGACCCGGCGTGGCAATGCTGGATGTGGCGCGGGTCGGTCCGGACTACCTGCCTGGCCACGCCCATGCCGACACTCTGAGCTTCGAACTCAGCTTGTATGGCCATCGCTTGTTGGTCAATTCGGGCACATCGGTTTACGGAGAGGGCCCGGAGCGCCTGCGTCAGCGAGGAACCGCGGCCCACAACACGGTAGTGATCGACGGAGTCGATTCATCTGAGGTCTGGTGTGGATTTCGGGTGGCACGCCGGGCCCGGCCGCTGCAGGTTCTGGTTGAGCCTGGCGCCTCGTTTGTTCGGGTGTCCGCCGAGCACGATGGCTACCGGCGGCTTCCAGGGCGCAACCTGCACCGACGTCGCTGGACTATGGATGCAGCGGGCCTGCAGGTGGTGGACACTGTGGAAGGGCATTACACCAGCGCCAGTGCCTTCTTTCATTTGCATCCTGCGGTGCAGGTTGAACCGGCAACCCGGGACGCCAATACACTGATGTTGCGTGGTGCCGATGGTCGGCGCATTCGCGTTGCCGTTGAGGGCGGAGCATTGGCTATTCGGACCTCGACCTGGCATCCCGGCTTTGGTCGCAGCGAGGCCAGCCATTGCCTGGCTGTACAGTTCGCGGGCAACACTATCAGCACGACAATTGAGTGGGACAACGCGGTTTGAAAATACTGGTATTGAGTTTTTATTTCACACCGGACCTTTGCGCCGGGGCCTTCCGCGCTGAGGCGTTGGTGCGGGCCCTGGTACAGAGGTTTCCTCATGCGCAACTGGATGTGATCAGTACCCTGCCTAATCGCTACCAGAGCTTTTCGGCTGAGGCGCCAGAGACTGAGCAGCGGCTCGGACTCCGGATTACCCGCATTGCACTGCCGTCGCACAGCAGCGGCATGCGTGATCAGTCTCGGGCTTTTCTACGCTATTACCGTGAAACTCTGCGGATGACCCGGTCAGAAACCTATGACCTAGTGATCGGTACCTCGTCACGGCTGATGACTGCGGTTTTGGCTACCAAGATGGCACGTCAAAAAAGCGCACTGCTGTATCTGGATATTCGCGACATATTTGTCGACACTATTGGCGATGTATTGCAGCCGGTGCTGGCGGCTGTCGCCAAGCCCTTGTTTTCCATATTGGAGAGATGGGCTTTTAGCGCAGCTGACAGGATCAACCTAGTATCGCTTGGGTTTGAATCCTACTTTCGCACACGCTATCCGCGACAAAAACTTTCTTTTTTTTCCAATGGCATTGATGCCGAATTTATGCCGCCGATTGCCGCGCCGGATGCGGTGGGCAGTACCGGCGAAATAACCATTTTGTATGCAGGAAATATTGGCGAGGGTCAGGGCCTGCACCATATTCTCCCTGAACTGGCCTTGCTGATGCAGGGGCGGGCTCGGTTCCGGGTTATTGGCGACGGCGGCCGCATTGATGCGCTGCGTCAGGCGCTGGCGGCGCGACGGGTCGGCAATGTGGAATTGCTAGCGCCCGTGCGCCGTGATGCCTTGATTCAGGAATATCTTGCCGCCGATGTGCTGTTCTTGCACCTGAATGACTACGACGCATTTCGCAAGGTCCTGCCGTCCAAGATATTTGAATATGCGGCACTCGGGAAGCCCGTCTGGGCCGGCGTAGCGGGCTATGCGGCGGAGTTTCTGGCGCAGGAGGTCCATAACGCGGTAGTTTTTCCTCCGTGTGATGCGGTAACTGCAATGCGGGTATTCGAACAGCTCACACTGGGCACCGCATTGCGCCCTGCCTTTTTGCAGAAATTTTCCCGCGACAACATCATGCGGGACATGGCTGCGGGCATTGATCAGTTGCTGCAGGAGCGGTTTGCATGAAGATTCTGGTCACCGGCGCCAGCGGCTTTGTCGGCCGGGAGTTGGTGCGTCGGCTGGTGCAGCCAGGCCGCGACCATTTAGTGCTGGCCGCAGTGCGCAGCGCGGTCTGTGAAGTGCCGACGACAGTACAGGTGTGCACCATCCCCGCAATAGATGGTGCGACCGATTGGTCCGCACTCTGTGCCGTTTGCGATTGCGTGGTGCACTTGGCGGCGCGGGTGCATGTCATGCAGGACGCGGCGGCAGACCCGTTGGCTGAATTTCGCCGCGTCAACGTGGACGGGACACTGAACCTGGCTCGCCAAGCTGCGGCCGCAGGCGTGCGACGGTTTGTCTTTGTCAGTTCAATCAAGGTCAACGGCGAGTCCACGCTAGCGGGAAGGCCTTTCACCGCGGCGGATGCGCCGGCCCCCGGCGATCCTTACGGTCAATCCAAGCTGGAAGCTGAGCTTGCACTGCGGCGGCTTGCCGAAGTCACCGGGATGGAGTTTGTCATCATTCGCCCGCCACTGGTGTATGGTCCCGGAGTGCGTGCAAACTTCGCAGCGTTGATGGGGGCAGTCACCCGGGGTATTCCGTTGCCACTGGGGGCGATCCAGAATCGTCGCAGCTTGGTTGCACTTGCCAATTTGGTAGACCTGATTTCTGTTTGCTTGACCCATCCTCAGGCGAAAAACCAGCTTTTCCTGGTCAGTGATGGTGAGGATGTGTCCACCCCGGAATTGATCCGCCGCATGGCGCAGGCACTTGGTCGACCAGCGCGTCTGCTGCCAGTTCCGCCATGTCTTCTGAGGCTGGGGGCCGTGCTGTTTGGGCGCGGAGAGACCGTACGCCGACTGGGCGAATCCCTGCAGGTTGACATTGAATACACCCGGAACCAACTGCAGTGGACGCCACCTTTGACCCTGGATCAGGGGCTGCTATCGCTTGCGCAGGGAGAAAAGCATTGAAACGCCTATTTGATTTGCTGCTGGCGCTCGTGCTTGCAGCGCTGCTGGCGCTGCTATTTGTGCTGGTTGCGCTGGCTGTGCGATTGACTTCGCGTGGCCCTGTACTGTACTGGTCGGACAGGGTGGGTCGGGACAATATCCTGTTCCGGATGCCAAAATTCAGGAGCATGCGCGTCGGCACGCCGGCACTAGCTACCCATTTGCTCAGCGATGCCCGCAACTATTTGACACCCATTGGTAGTTTTTTGCGCAAAAGCAGTTTTGATGAACTTCCTCAGTTATGGAGCATTCTCCGAGGGGATATGAGTTTTGTGGGTCCTCGTCCTGCCTTGTTTAATCAACATGACTTGATTGAATTACGTACCCAATACGACGTGCATATGCTTGTGCCTGGTTTGACGGGGTGGGCGCAGATTAATGGCAGGGATGAACTTCCTATTCCAGAGAAAGTCGCTTTGGATGTAGAGTATTTACATCGTCAATCGCTACTTTGGGATATAAAAATTATCTTCCTAACTGCCATAAAGGTATTTCGACAAGACGGCGTTTCACATTAAACTGAAAATCAATGGCAACTAATTTATTGATGGAGAAAAATATGTCCAATTTGATCGATATCCAAACTCAAATCGAAAAGCTGCAAAAACAGGCCAACGAAATCAAGTCCAAGGAATTCAGCAGCACGGTGCAGGAAATCCTAGCCAAAATGCAGGCCTTCGGCATTACCGTCAAAGATTTGCAAACGGCCAAGCCTGCCAAGGTGGGGAAAACCGGGCGCAAAGCCAAAGTTGGCGCTGAAAAAACTCCCAAGGTGCCTAAAAAGGCCGCGGCTGCTGTCGCACCCAAGTTCCGCGGCCCCAACGGTGAAACTTGGTCTGGCCGTGGCCTGACTCCTAAGTGGCTGGCAGCCTTGATCGCTCAAGGTCAATCCAAGGAATCGTTCGCGATCAATGCATAGCCGTGTGCTGGCTTGGCCGCGTACGGCCAAGCGATTGGTCGTCATCGCTCTTGATGTCGTGTTGGCGATTTTTGCGACTTGGGTTGCTTATTCGCTTCGTTTGGATGGCCTGCATCGGCCTGCCGAAGCACAGTGGTGGGTCTATGCGATAGCACCAGTCCTTGCCATTCCCATCTTTATCCGTTTTGGTCTTTATCGGGCCATCTTTCGGTACACCGGTCAGGTTGCATTGGTTGCAACGGGCAAGGCTGTCGGCTTGTATGCCCTGGTATTGTCCGCATTGTTGATGTGGCATCAGTGGCCCATGGTGCCGCGCAGCTTGGGGCTCTTGCAGCCTTTGGTTTTTCTTGTTTTGGTCGGGGCAAGCCGCGCTTTTGCGCGTTTCTGGTTGGCAGAATTAGATGCAAAGTCTCGCGGTGTTTCGGGGCGTTTGCTGATCTATGGTGCAGGAGATGCCGGTGCGCAGACTGCGGCCGCGTTGGGGGTCGCTCGCCAATATGAGCTCATTGGTTTTGCAGACGATGATGTGTCCATGGCGGGGCGCAGTCTCAATGGTTTGCCAGTCCATTCTGGTCAGCAATTGGCGCAGTTGGTCGAGAGCAAGCGTATCACCGACATTCTCCTCGCCATGCCCAATGCCACCCGCGAGCGGCGCAACCAGATCATTGAGTCCTTGCAAGGGCTGCCGGTTCATGTGCGCACGCTACCCAGCATGGCGGATCTCGCCAGCGGTAAGGTCACGGTCCAAGACATCCACGAATTGGATATTGAAGATCTGCTGGGGCGTGAGCCTGTGCAGCCCAATGTGGATCTGCTGGCCAAAGACCTGGCTGGCCAGGTGGTTTTGGTCTCCGGCGCCGGCGGCAGCATCGGCGGTGAGTTGACCCGCCAGATCGCCTTGCAGCAACCGCGTCAGCTCCTGCTACTGGACCATAACGAATTCGGCCTCTATGCCATCCACCAAGAGCTGGAAGCCATTTGCGCTGCCCAGCAATTACAAGTTGAGCTGATCCCGCTGCTGGGCAGTGTGACGAATCCCGAGCGCCTGCGCGCTGTCTGCGAAACCTACCGCCCGGTGACCGTGTACCACGCCGCCGCCTACAAGCATGTGCCTATGGTGGAAGACAACCCGGGCGAAGGCGTGCGCAACAACGTGTTCGGCACGCTGAACCTGGCGCAAGCCGCGGCGGCGAGTGGTACCAAGCGCTTCGTGCTGATTAGCACTGACAAGGCGGTCCGCCCCACCAATGTGATGGGCGCCACCAAGCGTGTGGCCGAGTTGGTATTGCAGGCGCTGGCCGATGCCAACACGGGCACCTGCTTTTCCATGGTCCGTTTTGGCAATGTGTTGGGATCCAGCGGCAGCGTGGTGCCTCTGTTCCGCAAGCAGCTCGCTGCGGGCGGCCCGTTGACTGTGACCCATGAAGAAGTCACACGCTATTTCATGACCATCCCCGAAGCCGCGCAGCTGGTGTTGCAGGCCGGCGCGATGGGGCAGGGCGGCGATGTGTTCGTGCTGGACATGGGGCAGCCCGTCAAGATCATGGACCTGGCGCGGCGCATGGTGCAGCTCTCGGGCCTGTCCGTGCGCGATGCCGCGCACCCCACGGGCGATATCGAGATTGCGGTCATCGGACTACGCACCGGTGAGAAGCTATACGAAGAGTTGCTGATCGGCGACAACCCTCAGCCTACAGCCCATACACGCATCATGAAGGCGCATGAGCCTTTCATGCCCTGGGCGGCGCTGCAGCAAGAGCTGCAGGTGCTGGAGGCAGCAGCGAATGCCAATGACGCGGCCGCCATCAAAGCCTTCATGTCCCAGCACGTGCTGGGCTACCAGCCCGCCTGACCGCTCTGCCGTAGGGATGCCGCAAGGATATTTCCCGGCAATGCGGCACAATTTGCGTTTCGCCCCTCGATTCACTACTGACCCTGCCCATGTCTGACTCCAGCGCACCGTCTCCCATTGCCCCCTTTGACAAGGCCCAGATCCTGGCCCAGGCCTTGCCCTATATCCGCAAGTTCCACGGCAAGACCATGGTTATCAAGTACGGTGGCAACGCCATGACCGATCCGGCGCTGCAGAAAGCCTTTGCCGAAGACGTGGTGTTGCTGAAGCTGGTAGGTATCAATCCGGTGGTGGTGCACGGCGGCGGCCCGCAGATCGAGAACGCGCTCAAGCGCCTGGGCATGCAAGGCCAGTTCATCCAGGGCATGCGTGTGACCGACGGCCCCACCATGGAAGTGGTGGAGTGGGTGCTGGGTGGCGAGGTGCAACAGGACATTGTGGGCCTGATCAACCAGGCCGGTGGCAAGGCCGTGGGCCTGACCGGGCGCGACGGCGCCATGATCCGCGCGCGCAAGCTCAAGATGCTGGACAACACCGACCCCAGCAAGGAACACGATGTAGGCCAGGTCGGCGACATCGTCAGCGTGGACCCCAGCGTGGTCAAGGCGCTGCAGGATGATGCCTTCATCCCCGTCATCAGCCCCATTGGCTTTGGCGAGCACAACGAAAGCTACAACATCAATGCCGACGTGGTGGCTGCCAAGCTGGCGACCGTGCTGCAGGCCGAGAAACTCATGATGCTCACTAACATCAGTGGTGTGCTCGACAAGGCCGGCCAACTCATGACCGACCTGACCGCCAAGCGCATTGACGAGCTGTTTGCCGACGGCACCATCAGCGGTGGCATGCTTCCCAAAATTGCTGGCGCGCTGGATGCCGCCAAGAGCGGCGTCAACTCGGTGCACATCATCGACGGGCGCGTGCCGCACGTGCTGTTGCTCGAAATCCTGACTGACCAGGCCTTCGGCACCATGATTCGTTCGCACTGATTGCTATTGAATCAATAGCTGCTTGCGCAATATCTACGGGGGCTAGAGGCCTGAATCGCTATGAGACTGCTGCTGGTGGAAGACGATGTGATGGTGGCCAGCGGCATCAAGCTGGGCCTCTCAGACGCTGGCTATGCGGTGGACTGGGTGGGTAGCGCCGAGCGCGCCTTGGAGGTCACCCAGGCGGAGTCGTTTGACGTGGCGGTGGTCGACATCGGCCTGCCGTTGATGGACGGCCTGGCGCTCACGCAGGCGCTGCGCAAGAACGGCCACAGCATGCCGGTGCTCATCCTCACCGCGCGCGACGCGCTGCAAGACCGTGTGCAGGGCCTGGACATGGGGGCTGATGACTACATGGTCAAGCCCTTTGAGTTGCCTGAGCTGCTGGCCCGCCTGCGCGCGCTGTTGCGCCGTTCGCAGGCTGCCACCTCCGCCACGCTGAGCTTTGGCCCGCTGGAACTGGACACCGCCCAGCGGCAGGCCTGTATCCGCAGTGCGGCGGGCGCGGCCCAGCCCATTGAGCTGGGTCCCCGTGAATGGACGGTGATGGAGTACCTGCTGCTGCAGGCCCCCAAACCGGCCAACAAGGACAAGCTGCTGCAAGCCCTGACCGGCTGGGACAAGGAGATCACGCCCAACGCGGTCGAGGTCTATATCTCCCGCCTGCGCGGCAAGCTGGAGCCGCATGGCATCGCGCTGCGCTCCATCCGCGGCTTTGGCTACCGGCTGGAATTGCTGGCGGCTTGACCTAGCGCCCCATGGTCAGCGGTATGTCCTCCGGCCTGCAGCGGCGCCTGCTGCTCTTGCTGCTCTTGCCCTTACTGCTGCTGGCAGCGCTCAATACCTGGTTTGACTTCCGTTCGGCCGACAGCGCCGCGTTACAACAGGACCGGCAGTTGCTGAACCTGGTGCCGCTGCTGGCCGACTCGGTGGTTGCGCGCGGCGAGACCGAGATGGCCCCGCCCGTACTGCTGACGGCCCCACCGGTGGACGAGTTTCTTAGTGCGCGGCCAGGCATGTCGGCCTTCGCCGTCGTCGGTCTGGACGGCCGCGTGAAGGTGGGCGACGACTGGCTCACCGGCCTGCCCCCCACCACCAAGGAGCCCGAGTTTTCCAGCGAGGAGTACGAGGGAATCACCTATCGCATCGTCAGCCAACGCGTGCAAACCGTGGCCGGGGAGCTGGTGGTGCGTCTGGCCGACGGTTCCGATCCGCGCCAGCAATGGCTGCGCCTGCTGGCGCTGAAGGTGCTGCTGCCCAACCTGGTGTTGGCCGTGGCCGGCTTCTTCGCCGTCAACTGGGCGGTGCGTACCGCACTGCGGCCGCTGCTGGAGCTGAAGGATGCGGTGGAGCGTCGTTCGCCGCGCGACCTGTCCGCGCTGGACCCCGATGCCTCGCCCGACGAGGTCCGGCCCCTGGTGCTGTCGCTGAACCGCTTGTTCGGCCTGGTCAATGCCCAGGCCGAGAGTCAGGCCCGCTTTGTGGCCGATGCGGCCCACCAGCTGCGCACACCACTGGCCGGGCTGCAGGCGCAGGTGGAAGCCTGGGCGCAAGCCGTCAGCAGTGGGAGAAGTGTACAAAATAGCCCACTGGCCCCCGTCAATACTGCGCCAGTCACTATCACTTTAGGAGCGGATCAGGTGCTGCGCTTGCGCCAGGCAGCGCGCCGCACCTCCCAACTGGCGAACCAGCTGCTGGCGCTGTCGCGCGCGGACTCGCGCAGTGCCCAAGGTCAGCCCATGCAGCGCGTGGACCTCAAACAGCTGTGCGAGGTGGTGCTGGAAGCCCAGCTCGAGGCCGCCATGCGCAAGGACATCGACTTTGGTCTGGACGCGGCCCCTGCCCACGTGACAGGCCAGGAATGGTTGCTGCGCGAACTACTGGTCAACCTCGTGGACAACGCGTTGAAGTACACGCCCCAAGGTGGCCGCGTCACGCTGCGCTGCGGCGTGCGTGCCGCCGCCGTGCCCGGAGCCACGCCCCAGCCGTTTCTAGAGGTGGAGGACGACGGTCCCGGTATCCCGCAGGCCGAGCAGCGCCGTGTACTGGAGCGCTTCTACCGCGTGCCCGGCACCGCGGTGGAGGGCAATGGCTTGGGCCTGGCGATTGCCGATGAAATTGCCCGCGTGCACCGCAGCCCGCTGCAGCTGGGCAGTGGGGCCGCTGGCCGGGGCTTGCGCGTGTGGCTGAGCTTGCCGGCCTAGCCGCGCGCACCACCTGCCCTGTGCGAGAATCATTCGACCCAACCGCCTGACCCACCATGCCCGACGCATTCGCCCCCTCTGCCGACGCTGCCGATTCCGAGCACCAGAGCGCAGGCCGCAAGCGCCCCAAACCGGGCGAACGCCGGGTGCAAATTTTGCAAACCCTGGCCACCATGCTGGAGCAGCCCGGTGGCGAACGCATCACCACCGCCGCGCTGGCCGCGCGGCTGGAGGTGAGCGAGGCCGCGCTGTACCGCCACTTCGCCAGCAAGGCGCAGATGTTCGAAGGGCTCATCGATTTCATTGAAAGCACCGTGTTCTCGCTGATCACCCAGATCGTGGAGCGCGAACCGCTGGCCTCGGATGCGGGCAACCCCGGCGCGCGGCAGGCCGCACGCATCGCCACCATGCTGGTGCAGTTTGCCGAAAAGAACCCCGGCATGGCCCGCGTCATGGTGGGCGATGCGCTGGTGTTGGAAAACGAACGCTTGCAGCAGCGCATGAACCAGTTGTTTGACAAGGTGGAGGCCGCGCTCAAGCAGTGTCTGCGTGACAGCCCTGTCGCCCAGGCCTCGGCCACCCCCACGGTGGACGCACAGGTGCGCGCTGCCGCCGTCACCGCCTTTGTGGCGGGCCGCCTGCAGCGCTACACCCGCTCGGGTTTCAAGCGACTGCCCTCAGAGCACCTCGAGCCCGCCTTGCAAGTCATGCTGGGGTAAACCCGTAGTCTTGCTAGAAGAAGCCCTCTAGAAGACGAGGGTTATGAGGGGGGATGGTGGAAATGCTGCAAAATAGCACGATCGTTCTATTTTGTGGTCTGCCTATCCATGTCTTCCGTGTCGGTTTCCAGCAAACCCCGCAGCGCCTCTGATGCGCCGGCCAAGCGCGCGCCTTCCAAGCGGGCCATGCAAAAAGGGCAGCAAACCAAAGCCGCCATCGTCGAGGCGGCGCTTGGCCTGTCCACCCAAATTGGCCTCGAAGGCCTGAGCATCGGTGTGCTGGCCGAGGTCACGCAGATGAGCAAGTCCGGCGTGTTTGCCCACTTTGGTTCGCGTGAAGAACTTCAGATTTCCGTTATTCGCGAATACTTCGGCCGCTTTGAGCAAGAAGTGTTCTATCCCGCGTTGCATGCTGAACGCGGTCTGCCCCGGGTGGAGGCGCTGTTCCACAACTGGATGAAGCGCGTGGCCGTGGAAATCCAGTCGGGCTGCATCTTCATCAGCGGTGCCGTTGAGTTTGACGACCGGCCTGGTCCGGTGCGCGATGCACTGGCCACCTCAGTGCAAACCTGGCTCAGTGCCCTCTACCGCGCCGTGGTGCTGGCCAAACAGTGTGGCCACTTGCACGCCAATGCCGACGAACACCAGATGGCTTTCGAGATCCACGGCCTGATTTTGGCCCTGCACTACGAAGCCCGTTTTCTCAAAAACCCCGGCTCGATCGAGCGCGCCAACCAGGGTTTCGCCAACATTCTGGCGCGCTACGGCGCCAAACCTTTCTAACCCCCATTTTTGTCAGTTATCCAAGGAGAAAGCACCATGCCAACTTACACCCCTCCGCTGCGCGACATGCAGTTTGTGATGCACGAAGTGCTCAACGTCGTTGACGACCTGAAACAAATTCCGCGCCACGCCGATGTGGATGCGGACACCATCAACGCAGTGCTGGAAGAGGGCGGCAAGTTCGCCTCTGAAGTGATTTTTCCTTTGAACATCTCGGGTGATGCCGAAGGCTGCACGCTGGATACCAAGACCCATGCGGTGACCACACCCAAGGGCTTTAAGGAAGCCTACAAGACGTATGTTGACGGAGGATGGGCGGCACTGGGCTGTGACCCCGAGTTCGGCGGCCAGGGCTTGCCGCTGATCGTTAACGGCATGTTCTATGAAATGCTCAACAGCGCCAACCAAGCCTGGACCATGTACCCCGGCCTGACGCACGGCGCCTACCACGCGCTGCACACCTACGGTACGCCCGAGCAGCAGCAGACCTACCTGCACAAGATGACCAGCGGCGAGTGGACCGGCACCATGTGCTTGACCGAACCCCATTGCGGTACCGATCTGGGCCTGATGCGCACCAAGGCCGAGCCCCAGGCCGACGGCACCTACAAGATCACCGGCAACAAGATCTTCATCAGCGCCGGTGAACACGACATGGCCGACAACATCATCCATCTGGTGCTGGCCCGCCTGCCCGATGCGCCTCCCGGGATCAAGGGCGTGAGCTTGTTTGTGGTGCCCAAGTTCAATGTGAACAAGGACGGCAGCCTGGGTTCGCGCAACGGAATCTACTGCGGCGGCCTGGAACACAAGATGGGCATCAAGTCCAACGCGACGGCGCAGATCGTCATGGAAGATGCCATCGGCACCATGATTGGCCAGCCCAACAAGGGCATGCAAGGCATGTTCGTGATGATGAACTCGGCCCGCTTGGGCGTGGGCAACCAGTCCCTGGGTCTGACCGAAGTGGCGTACCAAAACGCGCTGGCCTATGCCAAGGACCGCATCCAGATGCGCTCCCTGACCGGCCCCAAGGCCAAGGACAAGCCCGCTGATCCGATCATCGTGCATCCCGATGTGCGCAAGATGCTGCTGACTGCCAAGGCCTATGCCGAAGGCGGCCGCATGCTGCAGGCCTACTGTGCGATGTTGTTGGAAAAGGAGCACTACCACACCGATGAAAAAGTACGCAAGGATTCCGGCGAGTTGTTGGCCATGCTCACCCCCATCGCTAAGGCCTTTTTGACCGACAACGGCCACATCTCCACCAACGCCTGCATGCAGGTGTTTGGTGGCCACGGTTTCATCAAGGAATGGGGCATGGAGCAGTACGTGCGCGACAACCGCATCAACATGATCTACGAAGGCACCAACACCATCCAATCGCTGGACCTGCTGGGCCGTAAGATCTTGGGCAACAACGGCGCCACGCTGAAGAAGTTCGGCAAGCTGGTGGGCAAGCTGGTGGAAGAAGAAGGCACCAACGAGAAGATGTCCGAGTTCATCACCCCCGTCGCCATCCTGGGTGACCAGATGACCAAGTTCACCACCGAGATCGGTTTCAAGGGCTTCCAGAACCCCGACGAAGTGGGCGCCGCTGCGGTGGACTACCTGCGCGTGGCCGGCCATCTGGTGTTTGGCTACTTCTTCGCTCGCATGGCGCAAGTCGCTCTGCGTGAAATCGCGGCCGGCAATACCGATCCGTTCTACGTGGCCAAGTTGCAAACCGCACGCTTCTACTTTGCCAAGCTGTTCCCCGAGACCGCAACGCTAATGCGCACGGCGCGCGCCGGCTCCAAGGTCCTGATGGACACCGACGCTGTCTTTGCGTGAACCATGCCAAAGTGCAATCCGTCCGTAAAACAAAGGAGACAACCATGATTCGAGCAATAGCGGTAGCCGCTCTGGGTATGAGCGCTTTTTCAGCGATGGCACAGATGACCCCCGTGGGGTTATGGCGAACCATTGATGACAAGGATGGATCTGCCAAGTCGGAGATCCGCATCGTCGAGAACAACGGCGTGGTCTCTGGTCGCATTGAAAAAGTGATGGACCCCAAAGCCAAGTCTGATGAGCTGTGCGTTGAATGCAAAGACGACCGCAAGGACCAGCCCATGGTGGGGCTGGAGTTGATCCGTGGGTTGAAGAAGGCTGAGGGCAAAGACGTGTGGGAAGGCGGCACCATCGTGGAGCCATCCACCGGCAAGGTCTACAAGATGACCATGACCCCCATCGACGGCGGCAAGAAGATCGAAATGCGCGGCTACATCGGTTTCTTCTACCGCACGCAAACCTGGATTCGCGTCCAGTAACTCTTTTCAGGAATTCCTATGTCCCGCTTCCAAGTGAAAAAAGTCGCCGTGCTCGGCGCAGGCGTGATGGGTGCGCAAATTGCAGCCCACCTCGTCAACGTCAAGGTGCCCGTGGTGCTGTTCGACCTGCCTGCCAAGGACGGTCCCAAGAACGGCATCGTCACCAAGGCCATCGACAACCTCAAGAAGCTCAAGCCCGCTCCCCTGGGCGTGGCAGATGATGCAGCGCTGATCGGCCAGGCCAACTACGAAGAGCATCTGGAGCAGCTGCGCGATTGCGACCTCATCATCGAGGCCATCGCCGAGCGCATGGACTGGAAGCTGGACCTCTACAAGAAGATCGCTCCGTTCATTGGCCCCAATACCATCGTGGCGTCCAACACCTCGGGCTTGTCCATCACCAAACTGAGCGAGGCCCTGCCAGAGGAAATCAAACCCCGCTTCTGCGGCATCCACTTCTTCAACCCCCCGCGCTACATGGCGCTGGTGGAGCTGATCAACACCCCCACCACCCAAGCCTCTTATCTGGACGCGCTGGAAGGCTTTGTCACCAGCAACCTCGGCAAGGGCGTGGTGCGTGCCAAAGATTCCCCCAACTTCATTGCCAACCGTGTCGGTATCGCCGGCATGCTGACGACCATGAAGGAAGTAGAAAACTTCGGTCTCACGTTTGATGTCGTGGACGACCTGACTGGCAAAAAGCTGGGTCGCGCGTCCAGCGGCACCTTCCGCACGGCGGACGTCGTGGGCCTGGACACCATGGCCCACGTGATCAAAACGCTGCAGGACACGCTGAGCATTGAGACCGATCCTTTCTACGAGAGCTTTGCGACCCCCGCGGTGCTCAAGACCTTGCTGCAAATGGGCAACCTGGGCCAGAAGACCAAGGCTGGGTTCTTCAAAAAGGTGGGCCGCGATGTGTCGCGTTTCGACCTGGAGAGCAAAGAGTACGTGCCTGCCGGTCAGAAGGCTGATGAGGTGTATGGCCGCATGCTCAAGAAGCCTGCCGCCGAGCGCCTGAAACTGCTGCGCAATGCAGAGGGCAAGGAAGGCCAGTTCCTCTGGGCCATCCTGCGCAACAGCTTCCACTACGCTGCCATCCACCTGGCTTCCATTGCCGACAACGCACGCGATGTAGACTTCTGCATGCGCTGGGGCTTCGGCATGAAGCAAGGACCGTTCGAGCTTTGGCAGGAGGCCGGTTGGCTCGAAGTGGCCAAGATGGTGCAAGAAGACATTGATGCAGGCAAGGCGCTGTGCAAGGCGCCGCTGCCCGACTGGGTCTTCAAGGGCCCGGTGGCCGACGCCGGTGGCGTGCACACGCCCGCGGGCTCGTGGAACCCGTCCACGGGCACCTTTGTGCCCGTGCGCCAGCTGCCCGTGTACGAACGCCAGCATTTCCCCGAGAGCGTGCTGGGTGCCAACGCACCCAAGGCCGAGACTGCGGGCAAGACCGTGTTCGAAGACGAATCCATTCGCCTCTGGACGCTGGATGACGAGGTGTTGATCGCCAGCATCAAGACCAAGATGCACGCCATCGGCGGCGGTGTTATTGAAGGCCTGCTGCAAGCGCAAGAGCTGGCCGAGAAAGACTACCAGGGCCTGGTGATCTGGTCGCCCGACGACATGTTCTCCGCCGGCGCTGATCTGCAAGGCATGATGCCCGCCTTCATCATGGGCGGTGCCAAGGCCATCGAAGGCGCTGAGGCCGAGCTGCAAAACGCCATGCTCAAGCTGCGTTACTCCAACGTGCCCGTGGTCTCCGCCATTCGCGGTCTGGCCCTGGGTGGCGGTTGTGAGCTGGCGGTGTACTCCAGCAGGCGCGTAGCCGCCATGGAAAGCTACATCGGTCTGGTCGAAGTGGGCGTGGGCCTGGTGCCCGGCGCTGGTGGGCTGACCTACATCGCCCGTCGTGCAGCCGAAAACATGGCGCTCAGCACCTCCAAGGATGTGCTGCCCTTCCTCACTGAAGGCTTCACCGCCGCGGCCATGGCCAAGGTTGGCACCAGTGCGCTGGAAAGCCGCAAGCTGGGCTACCTGCTGGACAGCGACATCGTGGTGCCCCACAAGGACGAGCTGCTGTTTGTGGCCATCAATGAAGCCAAGGCGTTGTTCACAGGCGGCTACCGCGCGCCGCACAAGCGCAGCTTCCCCGTGGCCGGCCGCAGTGGTATCGCCACCATCCGTGCGCAGCTGGTCAACATGCGCGACGGTGGTTTCATCAGCGCACACGATTTCCATATCGGCCTGCTGATTGCCGAAGTGGTGTGTGGCGGGCAGGTGGATGCGGGCACCCTGGTGACCGAGGAATACCTGATGGCCATGGAGCGCAAGGCCTTCTGTGGCCTGCTGACGCACCCCAAGACGCAGGAACGCATCATGGGCATGATGTCCACCGGCAAGCCGGTGCGCAACTAAGATGGCCCAGCCCAACCGCCTTGCCCGTTCGGTCGCCAAGTTGGACCGCGTGCCCGCCGCACTGCGCCCCTGGCTGCGCAACAAGGTCTTGGGTCGAGCGGTGCCCTTTACAGGCACGGCCGGGCTGGACTTTGCGCACATGGCGCCCGAGCGTGTGGAGATTGCGGTGGCCAATGTGCGCCGGGTGCAGAACCACATCCAGGGCGTGCACGCAGCCGCCATGGCGCTGCTGGCCGAAACAGCCACGGGCATGGTGGTGGGCATGAATGTGCGTGACGACTGCCTGCCCCTGGCCAAGACCATGCGCATCGACTTCAAACGCCGTTCCCAGGGCGCCATGCGCGCTGTGGCCACGCTGTCCGACGCGCAACGCTTGCAGATGCAGCAAAGCGACAAGGGCGAAGTCAGCGTGGCCGTGCAGGTCAGCGACGAATCGGGCGAGCAGCCCATCCAGTGTGAATTCATCTGGGCGTGGATACCCACCCCGAAAAAATAAGGAGTTTCCCCATGAAACAAGTCCAAGACGCTTACATCGTTGCCGCCACGCGCACGCCCATCGGGCGTTCCGGCCGCGGTTTCTTCCGCAACACCCGCCCCGACGAGTTGCTGGTCGCGGCCCTGCGCAGCGCCATGCTGCAAGTCCCCACGCTGGACCCCAAGGCCATTGAAGACGCCATCATCGGCTGCTCCTTCCCCGAAGGCGAGCAGGGCATGAACATGGCCCGCGTGGCCGTGGGTCTGGCCTTTGACCACCCCGTGGGCGGCATCACCGTCAACCGCTTCTGTGCTTCCGGCATCTCCGCCATCCAGATGGCCGCCGACCGCATCCGCGTCGGAGAAGCCGATGTGCTGATCGCCGGCGGCGCCGAGTCCATGAGCATGGTTCCCATGGGTGGCAACAAGACCTCGTTCAATCCCGCAGTGTTTGAGCGTGATGAAAACATCGGCATCGCCTACGGCATGGGTCTGACCGCCGAGAAGGTGGCCCAGCAGTGGAAGGTGACGCGCGAGATGCAGGATGCGTTTGCGCTGGAATCTCACTTGCGTGCCATCAAGGCCCAGCAGGCCGGTGAATTCACTAATGAGATTACGCCCATCGATGTGATCGAACGCACGCCCAATCTGGCGACCGGTGAAGTGTCGACGCGCACCCGCACCGTGAGCCTGGACGAAGGCCCCCGCCCGGACACCTCGATCGAAGGCCTGGCCAAGCTCAAGCCCGTGTTCGCAGCGCGTGGCAGCGTCACCGCGGGCAACAGCTCGCAGACCAGCGATGGCGCCGGCGCGCTGATCCTGGCCAGCGAAAAGGCCGTCAAGCAGTTTGGCCTGACACCACTGGCCCGTTTTGTGAGTTTTGCCGCGCGCGGTGTGCCGCCCGAAATCATGGGCATTGGCCCCATCGAGGCGATTCCTGCGGCGCTGCGCTACGCCGGCTTGAAGCATGAAGACATTGACTGGTTTGAATTGAACGAAGCCTTCGCAGCCCAATCGCTGGCGGTTATCAACACCCTGGGCCTGGACGCGTCCAAGGTCAACCCCATGGGCGGTGCCATTGCGCTGGGCCACCCGCTGGGCGCCACCGGCGCCATCCGTGCGGCTACCGTCATCCACGCGCTGCGCCGCCACAACCTGAAGTACGGCATGGTCACGATGTGCGTGGGCACCGGGCAAGGGGCCGCCGGAATTTTCGAACGCGTCTGACACGCTGCTCCACAAGGCCACCGCGGGTGGCCTTTTTTATTCTTTCAGGAGACCACGATGGCCACGACTTCTTCTGTATCGCAAACCCTGCTGGCTGCCGATGGCACGCCGCTGTCCTTGCGCACCTATGCGGCCCAAGGCACGCTGCGCGGCAGCGTGGTGATTGGCGGCGCCATGGGCGTGCGGCAAGACTATTACGCACCGTTTGCCCAGTGGCTGGCGGCCCAGGGCTGGCAAGTCACCAGCTTTGACTACCGTGGCATGGGCGATTCGCTCCCGCCCGGCGGGCTCAAGGGTTTTCAGGCTGACCTGCATGACTGGGCGCGCGACTACGAAGCCATCATCGCCCACGCCAAGGCCGCCGTGCCCACGCTGCCTCTGTACCTGCTGGGCCACAGCCTGGGCGCGCAGCTGCCGGGGCTGCTGCGTAACGCCCACCAGGTGAGTGGCTTGCTCAGCGTGGCCGCCGGCAGTGGCTACTGGCGTGAGAACGCGCCCCAGCTCAAGCGCATCGTGCCGTACTTCTGGTTCATTCTGGTGCCGCTGGCCACGCGCCTGTTTGGCTACTTCCCGGGCAAGCGCCTGCGCAAGGTCGGTGATCTGCCCAAGGGCGTGATCCTGCAATGGCGCAAGTGGTGCCTGAACCCGCGCTACAGCGTGGGCGCCGAGGGCGCGGCAGCGCTGCACAGCTATGCCCAGGTGCAGTTCCCGGTGGTGGCGTTGTCCATCACCGACGACGAACTCATGACGCTGCGCGGCACCCACAGCCTGATCAACCTGTACGCCAATGCACCGCGCGAGGTGCACAGCATCGCGCCGGCCGATTTGTCGGTGCGCCGCCTGGGCCACTTTGGCCCGTTCCGCGCCGAACACCAGTCGCTGCTGTGGCCGCGCCTGGAGCAATGGCTCAGCGGTTTTGCCACTTCGGCCACTCCCACTCCCGCATCGGTATGACTACCCACCCGTTTGACGAAGCGGTAGCGCTACAGCGCCAGACCGACGGCAGCTGGTTGGGCCACACCCATCCGGCCTATGCCAACATGGTGGGCCCGTTTGGTGGCATCACCGCAGCCCAGGCGCTAAGCGCCGTGCTGCGTCACCCCGACCGCCTGGGCGACCCGGTGTCGCTCACCGTGAACTTCTGCGCGGCGGTGGCCGATGGCCACTTTGTCGTGCAGGCACGCGCGGTACGCACCAACCGCTCCACCCAGCACTGGGTGATCGAGCTGCAGCAGGATGGCCAGGCCGTGCTCACGGCTACAGCTGTGACCGCGGTGCGGCGCGAGACCTGGAGCCTGGACGAGGAGCCCATGCCCGCCTGCCCAGCACCCGAAGACGTGCCCTTGCCCAGCGTGCGTGCGCCCATGGAATTTGTGCGGCGCTTTGAGTCACGCCCCATCACCGGCGGCCTGCCCGAGGTGTGGGATGGCCGCGGTGACAGCAGCCTGTCGCAGCTCTGGGTGCGCGACCAGCCACCGCGCCCGCTGGACTTTGCCTCGCTGGCGTCGATTTCCGACATCTTCTTTCCGCGCGTGTTCATCCGCCGCTCCACCCATGTGCCGGTGGGCACCGTGTCCATGACCGTGTACTTCCATGCCAGCGCCGAGCAACTGGCGCAGACCGGCAATGGCTATCTGCTGGGCCAGGCGCGGGCGCAGGCGTTTCGCAACGGCTTCTTCGACCAGAGCAGCCAGCTCTGGAACCAGGCCGGTGTGCTGCTGGTGACCACGCACCAAATCGTCTACTACAAACAGTGATCCAATCGCGTATTCCTTTCCACAGAGACCGACCATGCAAGACATCCTGATCGACACCGCCGACGGCATTACCACCATCACCCTGAACCGGGTGGAAAAGAAAAATTCGTTCACCCAGGTCATGTACGCCACCTGCGCCGATGCGCTGGACGCCGCGCGCGACGACGCGGCTGTGCGTGTGGTGGTGTTCCAGGGCGATGTGACCGTGTTCAGCGCAGGCAATGACATTGGCGATTTTTTGAGTACCGCCCCCAAGTCCGACGACGCACCCGTGTTCCGCTTCTTGCGCGCACTGGCCGCCTTTCCCAAGCCCATCGTGGCGGCCGTGTGTGGCCCGGCCGTGGGCATTGGCACCACCATGCTGTTCCATTGCGACCTGGTGTACGCGGGTGACAACGCCGCCTTCTCCATGCCGTTTGTGAACTTGGGACTGTGCCCCGAGGCGGCTTCCAGCTTGCTGGTGCCGCAGATGATGGGCTACC
Organism: Rhodoferax sp. P1_F3; assembly: GCF_056405715.1. Lineage (NCBI taxonomy): Bacteria > Pseudomonadati > Pseudomonadota > Betaproteobacteria > Burkholderiales > Comamonadaceae > Rhodoferax > Rhodoferax sp. P1_F3. The sequence continues at coordinate 271,868 of NZ_JBFUBO010000005.1, forward strand.
ACCGTGCGGCCGAAGCGCTGCTGATGGGTGAACCTTTCATGGCGGAGGCCGCGCTTGAAGTGGGTCTGGCCAACCGCGTGGTGCCGCCCACGGAGGCCAATGGCATTGCCCAGGCGCAAGCGCGCAAGCTAGCTGCCAAACCCCTGACCTCGCTGGTGGAAACCAAGCGCTTGCTCAAGAAGGGCCAGATGGCCCAGGTGCTGGAGCGCATTGACGAAGAGGCCCTGAGCTTCGGTCGCTTGCTGCAGGCCCCCGCGGCCAAAGAAGCCTTCTCCGCCTTCATGGAAAAGCGTAAGCCGGACTTCAGCCAAGTCTGACAACACTTATTTTTACCAAGCAAACGCTTGTTAAAAATATAAAGCCTTGGTAAGGTCGGAGGCATGACGCCCCCCGATCTTGTTGTCACCGATATCGATGTTCCCAAGCGCCCGCGTGGCCGCCCACGCAAGACCGTGGACGAGCGCGATGACGGCAATCGCCGACACGAGTTGCTCAAGGCAGCAGCCCAGCTGTTTCGCCGCAAGGGCTTTGCGGCCACCACCACGCGTGACATTGCCGCTGCTGCCGGCATGCAAAGCGGCTCGCCCTTCTACCACTTCAAAAGCAAAGACGCGCTGCTGTTCGCCGTGATGGAGGAGGGCATGCACACAGCGCTGGCCAACCAGCACGCCGCCATCAGTCAGCCCGGCTATGCCGAGCAGCCACCGGCCGCGCAGCTGGCCGCACTGGTGCATACGCACTTTGCCGGGTTATTAGGGCCTGGCAATGACTTTGTGCCGGTGATGCTGTACGAATGGCGCTCGCTCAACAGCCGCCAGCGCAAGCTGCTGGCCCAGCTGATTGCCGATTACGAAGCCCTGTGGATGCCGGTGTTGGACGCTCTGCAAGCCAATGGCCAGCTTAAGGCGCCCGTCAAGCTCGCACGCCTGTTGATGCTGGGGGCGCTGAACTGGTCGGTGCAATGGTTTGATGCCAAGAAGGGCGCGTCCGTCGAAGAGCTGGGTGATGCCGCCATGGCCTTGTTTTTGAAGGAGTCCTGATGTCGTACGGTTCCGTGTTTGCGCCCGGTTTGTTCGCGGGCAAGGTGGTGGTGGTGACGGGCGGTGGTTCCGGCATTGGCCGCTGTGTGGCACATGAGCTGGCGGCCCTGGGCGCCACCGTGGCGTTGATTGGCCGCAAGCCCGAGAAGCTGGAGAAGGTGGCCGCCGAGATTGCCGAAGACGGCGGCCAGACCAGCCAGCATGTGTGCGACATCCGCCAGGAAGAGGCGGTGCAGCAAGCGGTGGCTGCCATCGTGGCCCAGCATGGGCGCATCGACGGCCTGGTGAACAACGCAGGCGGACAGTACATGACGCCGCTGGAGTCCATCAGCGCCAAGGGCTGGGAAGCGGTGATCAACACCAATCTGACCGGCGGCTTTCTGATGGCACGGGAGTGCTTCAGCCAGAGTATGGCCAATCACGGCGGCGCCATCGTCAACATCGTGGCCGACATGTGGGGCTCCATGCCAGGCATGGGCCACAGTGGTGCGGCACGTGCAGGCATGGTCAGCTTCACCGAGACCGCGGCCACCGAATGGGCGGGCCGTGGGGTGCGCGTGAATGCGGTGGCGCCGGGCTACATCGCCTCCAGCGGCATGGACCACTATCCCGCGGAGATGGGCCCCATGCTGCGCGAGATGGCCAAGACCGTGCCTCTGGGCCGATTTGGTACCGAGGCCGAGACGGCTGCGGGCATTGTGTTCCTGCTGAGCCCCGCAGCCGCCTTCATCAGTGGCAGCACGCTGCGTATTGACGGCGCACGGCCCCAGGTGCGCATGGGCTAGCCCATGCGTGTGGCCGACGAGAAGGCCCAGGCGCGCGATGCCATCAAACCTTTCAACGGGTTTCACCGCGCCAGCACGCCCAAAGTGTTTTCCGGCAGCTGAGTGATGCAGACCGCCAACCCTGGGCCGGACTACGTTGCACCGGAAGACATCGCCGCCGTCGAAAACGCGGCACGCCGCTTCATCCTGACGGAGGTGGCTGCCCACCTGAATGACTGGGAGGAGGCCGGCGAGTTTCTGCGCAGCCTCTACCTGCGTGCAGCCAATCTGGGCTGGCTGGGCCTGGGCTATCCCGAGGCGCTCGGTGGTACGCCCGCACCGTGGGCGCTGCGCAATGCCTTGACCCTGGCTCTGGCCCGCACGGGCGGCAGCGGTGGTTTGATGGCCAGCCTGTTCAGTCACAACATTGGCCTGCCACCCGTGCTGCGCCATGGCTCCGCTGCGCTACAACAACAGGTGGTTCCCGATGTGCTGGCCGGCAAGAAGATTGCCGCACTGGCCATCACCGAACCCGGCGGCGGCACCGATGTGTCCGCCCTCAAAACCACAGCGCGGCAGGATGGCGACGCCTATGTGGTGGATGGTGAGAAAGTTTCATCACCTCCGGCATGCGCGCCGACTGGATCACGGTGGCCGTGCGCACCAACCTGAAGAACAAAGGCCCGATGGGAATCTCCATGCTGATGGTCCCGGGTGACGCCATGGGCTTGTCGCGTAGCCCCCTGAAGAAGATGGGCTGGTTATGTTCCGACACCGCACATCTGCGCTTTGACGGCGTGCGCGTGCCGGCCGCCAATCTTGTGGGCGAGGAGGGTGCGGGCTTCAAGATGATCCTCACCAACTTCAATGGCGAGCGCCTGTCCATGGCCGCCATGGCGCTGGGTTTTTCCGAATGCTGTTACGACGAGGCCTTGGCTTGGGCGCAGCAGCGCAAAACCTTTGCGTGGTACCGCGTGCGAGCGCATCTACCGCGAGGTCAAGGTCATGATGATTGGCGGCGGTGCCGAAGAGATCATGAAAGAGTTGGCCAGCCGTCAACTCGGCCTGTGAAAATGCCCTATGCCCAAAACACCTGTGCCCACCACTTCCGTTGACAGTCCAGACGCCCCGGTGGTGTTTGAAGCGGAGTTCATCGAAGGCCTGCGCCACATCTTCGAGCACAGCATCGCTTTCAACCAGGTGCTGGGTCTGAAGATTGCCAGCATCACGCCCCAGCGTGTGGTGGCCCACATCGCGATGAAACCGGAGCTGGTGGGCCACTACAGCTTCAACCGCATCCACGGCGGTGTCATCAGCGCGGGGCTGGACGCCATGGGCGGCCTGGCCGTGATGGCCGCCATTGGTGCGCGCCATATGGACGAGGCACCGCCGCAGCGCCTACACCGCTTTGCCAAGCTGGGCACCATCGACCTGCGAGTGGACTACCTGCGCCCCGGCATTGGTGACAGCTTTGAACTGCGCGCCGAAGTCATGCGCCTGGGCTCGCGCGTGGCCTCCACGCGTATGGAGTTTCTGGGCGCGGATGGCAAGCTGCTGTCTACCGGGGCAGCGGCTTATATCGTTTCTTGAAGCACTGCTGGGAAAATGCAAAACGGGAGCCGAAGCTCCCGTTTTTTTACACGTGGTTAGTGTGTGATCAGGCTTGCTTGGCTTTGCGGCGACGCACCATCGCGCCGATGCAACCCAGACCTGCCAGCAACAAGGCGTAGGTTTCGGGCTCAGGCACTGCGGCCGTCAGCGTCAGGTTGTCCACGCTCAAGTGGCTGCCGGTGTCGACCAATTGCAGTCGCGCAATATTGTTCCAGGTGCCAAAGTTCACAGTGCCGGTAACGCTGGCATTGAGGTTGGTGGTGAACAGAACGTTGTTGGACGTATCGAAAGCGGTCAGTGCACCCACGGCGCCGCTGCTGGCGTAGCTGATGTCCAGGCTATTCAAGTTGAAGAGGCCCGACGCGAAGGTGAAGTTGACCGTGTTTCCGGCAAAGCCGGTGGGGTCCAGGTGCAACTGTCCCGCAGAGGGCCAGCCCCAAAAGCTTCCCGAGGTCGGCGTCGCAGTGATGCCATCTTCGGTGTAGCTGGCCAAAGCGGTAATGCTGCCGGTCAGGCCTGAGAAGGTGTTGGTATTGGCTTGTGCGACAGATGCGGACAGCATGGCGGCGGCAATGCCGGTTGTCGTCAAAAGTTTCTTTAGTTTCATGGGTGACTCCACTGGTTGAGGGGCGGGCGAATACTTGCCCCGCGGGCATTCTGGTTTTGTGCACCAAGACTGGGCAATAGCCCGTTTGGATTCATCTGCCGCATTGAAGCCCTGAGGGATACAGGTGGTAACAATTGATGCGCGCGGGCCCCATACGTGTGCCGGATCTTCAACATCCCCAAAAGAAAAAGCCATCTTCCGGGCAATGCCAGTCAGTTAAGCCGTACGTGATCTGAAGGGCTGTAAAAAGGGAGCGTGTTTCACGTTCCCTTTTTCTTTGATGAGCCTGCTGCAAAACACATTGGACGAAACTCTGGCGGCTTTGCCCGTCAGCGGGATGAGGGAGCTG
>NZ_JBFUBO010000006.1:0-386964 GCF_056405715.1 Rhodoferax sp. P1_F3
TGAGTGGTCAAAATCGAGAGTGAAGACTGCGGTGTTTGTCGCTATTTTTATGAGAGCAGCTCACGCAGACTGGATATGAAAAAATGCCATTTTTTATAGACCACACTCCCACGTTATACCGCAGCGCTTTGCGGTATAAATTACGTTAAACGTCCATGGAAGCATCGACCTTTCTCATAGACTTTCACTCTCATCTCGGCGAAGAAAGCTGGCGAAATTTCATGCTCGCTGTCGGAACTGCCGGGGCAAGCAGTCGCTGGCTCGGCTCTCACCAAGTCGAGTTGACCTGCATAAAGCGCAGTCAACTTCAGCACGTAGGTTTCATCATTTACAGAGTCTGTCAACCTCGCCTAGGCAATGTCGTTGGCGTCACCGGGCTAGCTGAAGATCGGGCAAGTGCATATGCGCAGGCCGTTTAACAGGTTCGTCGAATGGACCCACAACGGCGGCCAACGTTAGACATTTGAAGTCATGAGTACGCTTTCGCCACAAGAGCTTGAGAAACTGTTCCATCCAACGATGGAAGAACCATTGCAATGGACAGTCATACGCTATGAGGTCGATTTGGCGTATGAAACTGGGTGCGCGGAGTTTGTCCTGCTCACCTTCCAATCTGTCTCTGGCTCCTTGAAACGCCTGAGATTTTCTGTCCCTCGGACCATGAACTTTTCTTGTCAGTTGCCACAAAACCTCTATGTGGCCGACTTGAGTAGTCTGGGATGGGAGAATGGTCAGCAGATTGAGGTCGGCGAATGGGGGGAAGACAATGCAGTGGTTTTTTGGGCCAAATCAGTCGAAGAAGATGTCTAACAATTTGTTCGTCGCGGACATGCAGCAGCAGAATGCCGCTGCGCGGCGTGTGCTGCCCGCCGTACAACGTCGACGTTAACGACTGCTTGGGAGCACTGTGAAAGACTGTAACCAGTCTGCAGGCGCCTCGGCTCCGCGGCGGAAGCGGGCCCTTAGAAACGATTCGCTGCTAAATCACGTTAAGCGGCAATATGACATTCGTTCGTGAAATTTGTACTACTCAAGTCTTCAACGCGCTGCGCTTACCGCATAGTCTGCTTGAGGATGAAAAACTAAACTTTCTCGAACAGCACTTGATTTTTGAAATCGACAGCTGTAGCGCGCTCATTATTCGGCCGTTTCACTACTCAAGTTACCCAGATCGCCAGATGGACTTCTATGTAGAAGAAAAACACTTCATTGCTTGGGAATTAATACAACCCGCCGATGGGCCTGAGAGGGTTGAAATCTACTTCAATAAAAGTGCGTCGAAAGAAGAAAGGGCCAAAGTTACTGCATTGCTTCAAGAGGCAGTTGGAACAATGCGAGATGGATTTCGCGAGTCACCACGTTTACTCCCAATCGTTGGCCGGGAATCAGGCTGGTCATGAATTCAATTTCTATGCTGCTACCCTTTGACCATTCGGCTCTGAATGAACATGCAACCGACAATGATCCCTTCGCGGCAAAGATTGCGCACCAGTAGTCTCCACTGTTAAAGCTAGAAATCGTAGTTGTTTAATGACCGCTTCCAGTCTGATGCCGCTATCTGATAAATCTCGCTGAATGTCACCTATTAGTCGAATCGCTGCTCTTAACGCCTTGGTCAAAGTCTCAATACCCGTTCCCGAAGCTATTTCAAATCTAGCCCTACTTCCGTGGGACTCGGAATCAAACTTGATAGTCCTCAACCCTGATGACTTCAGCCAGGTGCTGTCCAAGTTTGTTCGAGGAACATTGGCTGAATCTGACGTTGAGGCGTGGGCAAACGCACTTGAGTGGCGGGAGGATATTGGGTACGCCAACTCGACAGTAAGAGAGCTGCTGCATGAACTTGCAAACCCGTTGCTAACCATGCAACTGACACCTCAGAGAGCGGCGCTTCTGTTGGCAATAGCGCAGAAAGTCAGCTAACAGTCTGTTGACGCCTCAGCTACTCGGCAGAATCTGACATCTGAAGTGTCGATAACATTGCCCAATCCATAGTTCACCTAGCCGCAATATGACATTTTCATTCGTCTTAGTTGATGAACCTACGCATGTAAAAGATCATTGCTGTCCGGACATGTCGGAGCAAAGCAACATGTCCTTTCCGGCAGCAGAAAGTCCTCTGCTGGGTTCAACTGACAAGCGAATCTATTGGTCGCCAGTGTTCGACGAATACGGCTTGATTTGTCAGCCTTCGGCCGAAGTTCTGCAGATAAATCATTGTCCTTTCTGTGGCTCTAAGCTCCCACCATCTCGACGAGATAGATGGTTTGAGAAGTTGGCAGAGCACGGATGGAGTACTTGGGGCGACCCAATCCCCGCTGAACTACTTACATATAACTGGTGAGTGTTTTGACCGCTTTCAGTCGGCAGGCACCTCAGCTACCCGAAGGATCTGGACCCAATTTAAGCTCCTTAGACTTGCGCAGCAAATCCCTGTAAATGACCACTATGGGTAGTCGTTGGGATCTGCTTTTAGACTAAAGTTTTCAATGCTCTTCCGCTGGCGTATTGGGAAGAGCTCGCGAACGCAGAATGGTTGCCAGCACGCCACTGGTCACGATGACCGCAATGCCCGCCCATCCCATCGGTTCGATGTGGTCGCCAAACAGCACCAGGCTAAAGACCACAGCAAACACAATGCCCGAATACTGCATGCTGGCCACCACCAGCGTTGCGCCTTTGCGGTAGGCGCGCGTCATGCACCACTGGCCCAGTGAAGCCAGGATACCGATGGGGATGACCCAGGCCGCGTCTTGCCAGGCCACTTCGCTCCAGGGCGTGATGTGGGTAAACAGCGTGCCCACGCCGCCCACCACGGCACTGCCCACCGAGAAGTAAAACACCGTGCGTTCCTCGGGCTCGCCCACCTTGCCCAGTGCGGTGACCTGCATATAGGCCAGGGCGGAGCCCAGACCCGAGAGCAGGCCCACCACGCCGCCGAAGAGCTGGTTTTGGTCGATGGTGGGGCGTAGTGTCATCACCACCCCCGCGAAGCCCATGAACACCGTGCCCAAGAGCGCGCCCTGGGGTTGGTTCTTGCCGTAGAGCAGGGCGCCGCCCACCACAAAGGCCGCCACCCATACGCCGCTCATGTAGTTCAGCGTCATGGCGGTGGCCAGGGGCAGGTGGGCGATGGCGTAGAACCAGGAACTGAGCGAGGCCACGCCAATGAAGCTGCGCCACACATGCATCATGGGCACCGGCGTGCGCAGGGTGGCACCACGGGCGCGCACCACAATGCCCATGAAGATGATGCTGACGATGCCGCGGTAAAACACCAGCTCAAACGTGCCAAAGCTGTGGGAGGCGAACTTGATGCCCACCGCCATCAGCGCGAACCAGAACGAGGCCAGAACCATCCACAGTGCTTGCATGGTGTCTGTCGTGCTCAGGCCAGGTGTTGGGACAGGTCGACCTTGCCGCGGTACCACTCGTGGAAGTGCTGCATGCCGTCTTCCATAGGGCTTTGGTAGGGGCCGATCTCGTTGTCGCCACGCGCCAGCAGGGCGGCACGTCCGGCGTCCATGCGCTCGGCGATTTCATCGTCCTCGATACAGGTTTCCATATAGGCAGCCTGCTGGGCTTCGACGAACTCGCGCTCAAACGCGGCAATCTCTTCGGGGTAGTAGAACTCGACCATGTTCATGGTCTTGTTCGGCCCCATCGGGTGCAGCGTGGACACGGTCAGCACATGCGGGTACCACTCCACCATGATGTGCGGGTAGTAGGTCAGCCAGATGGCGCCAAACTTGGGCGGCACACCGTTGCGGTAGTTCAACAGGGCGTTTTGCCAGCGCTCGTAGGCGGGGGAGCCTCCAGAGGCGTCGGCCTTGCCCAGGCGGTTGGCCACGCCCACGGTTTGCACCGAGTAGTTGTCGTGCATTTCCCAGCGCAGGTCGTCACACGTCACAAACTGGCCCAGGCCCGGGTGGAAGGGGCCCACGTGGTAGTCCTCCAGATAGACCTCAATAAAGGTCTTCCAGTTGTAGTTGCACTCGTGCATCTCCACGCGGTCCAGCACATAGCCGTCAAAGCTCAGGTCGGCGCGCGGGCCCATATTGGCCAGTTGGGCCGCCACGTCCACGCCATTGGCTTCAAACAGCAGGCCGTTCCACTCCTGCAGCTTGTAGTTGTTCAGGTTCAGGCAGGGGTCTTGGGCAAAGTGGGGGGCGCCGATCAGCGTGCCGCTTTGTGTGCCATGGCTGCCTGCGTGGGCGCCGCTGTAGGTCCAGCGGTGCAGCGGGCAGACGATGTTGCCACTGGCGCTGCCCTGGGCGTTGTGGGTCAGCGAGCCGCGGCCCTTGAGCATCACGGCCTGGCGGTGGCGGCAGACGTTGGAGATGAGTTCGATCCCGCCCGCATTGCGCACCAGCGCGCGGCCTTCCTTTTCCTGGGGCAGGGCGTAGTAGTCCCCCACGTTGGGAACGCTCAGGGAGTGCCCCACATAGCGGGGCCCTTGCTGGAAGATACTTTGCATCTCAAGCGCATAGAGCGCCGGGTCAAAGTAGCTTGAAACTGGTAGTTGGCTGTGTGCCTGCTGCAGTTGAAGACTTAAATCAGACATGGGTGACCTGACCTGAAGACTCCCCACAGGGGGGTGCGCCATAGGGTGCGCATTCAGGTGCGCAACAAGGAGCTCGGTAAATGGGAGCCGTCCATCCCAGAAGCGGGAGGCCGGAGGCGGGAGGGGCGATTGTACCTGCTTGGGCCTAAAATCGCGGTTTGCTTTTTGAACGTCTCCCATGCCCAAGGCCAGTGCTTCCTCTCCTACCCTTGCCAACGCCGCTGTCGACAGCAGCGTGCCCCCGCCCGCCAGCTATGAGGCTGCCATGGAAGAACTGGAGCGCCTGGTCGCCCGGCTGGAGTCTGGCGAGATGCCACTGGACCAGTTACTGAGCGGTTACCAACGCGGCGCGGCACTGCTGCAGTTCTGCCGTGACAAGCTGCAGGCGGTGGAAGAACAAATCAAGGTGCTGGACGACGGCGCCCTGAAACCCTGGAAAGCCTGATGCTCGCAGCCGTTGCCCCCCACCCCGTGGCCCCTTTTGACTTGGACAGCTGGAGCCGCGAACGCCTGAACCAGGTAGAGCGCGCGCTGGAAGCCTGGATCACCGCTGACGCGCCCCAGGGCGTGGACCACGGCGCGCCCGCCGCGCTGGTGGAAGCCATGCGCTATTCCGTGCTGGACGGCGGCAAGCGCCTGCGCCCGCTGCTGGTTTTGGCCGCGCATGAGGCCGTTGCGGCCAATGGCCATGGCTGCCCCGCCGCCGCCCTGCGTGCGGCCTGCGCGGTGGAGCTGATCCACGCGTATTCGCTGGTGCACGACGACATGCCCTGTATGGACAACGACGTGCTGCGCCGGGGCAAGCCCACGGTGCATGTGCAGTTTGGCGAGGCCAGCGCGCTGCTGGCCGGTGACGCTTTACAGGCTCTGGCGTTTGAATTTTTGACGCCCCAGGACGACTCGGTGCCCTGTACCGTGCAAGCGCGCCTGTGCGGCCTGCTGGCGCGCGCCGCGGGCAGTGCCGGCATGGCCGGTGGCCAGGCGATTGACCTGGCCAGCGTGGGCCTGCCACTGACGGAGAACCAGCTGCGCGAAATGCACCAGCTCAAGACCGGCGCGCTGCTGCAGGGCAGCGTGGTGATGGGCGCACACTGCGCCGCCCCCTCGGTCCAGGCGCTCAAGGGCCTGGAGGCGTATGGCGCGGCCATTGGCCTGGCCTTCCAGGTGGTGGACGATATTCTGGATGTGACCGCCGACTCGGCCACGCTGGGTAAGACCGCTGGCAAAGACGCCGACAATGACAAGCCCACCTATGTGTCGCTGATGGGGCTAGCCGCCAGCCAGGCTTATGCGGCCCAGCTGCTTCAACAGGCGCTGGACGCGCTGCAGGCCAGTGGCCTGGCCGACACCCGCGCCCTGCAGGCCCTGGCCGGCATGGTGGTGCACCGCGCAAGCTAGGTGTTGAGAGAGAAATAGGCCTCTAGCCCCCGAATAATATGCGCAAGCAGCTACAAAAAAGATAGCAAATGCCCTCTAACGACATCATTCCATTGCCCCTGCTCTCCACGATTGAGGACCCCGCGGCACTGCGCCAGCTGCCGCGCGCGCAGCTGCGCACCCTGGCCGACGAGCTGCGCACCTACTTGCTCAACAGCGTGGCCAAGACCGGTGGGCACCTGAGCTCCAACCTGGGCACGGTGGAGCTGACCGTGGCGCTGCACTATGTGTTCAACACCCCCGAAGACCGCGTGGTCTGGGACGTGGGCCACCAGACCTACCCGCACAAAATTCTGACCGGTCGGCGCGACCGCATGCATAGCCTGCGCCAGTTCGGCGGCCTCTCGGGCTTCCCGCGCCGCGACGAGAGCGAATACGACACCTTTGGCACCGCGCACTCCAGTACCTCCATCTCGGCTGCGCTGGGCATGGCGCTGGCGGCCCGCATCAAGGGCGAAGACCGCTACTCGGTGGCGGTGATTGGCGACGGCGCGCTGACCGCCGGCATGGCCTTTGAGGCGCTGAACAACGCGGGCGTGGAAGACTGCAAGCTGCTGGTCATCCTGAACGACAACGACATGTCCATCAGCCCGCCGGTGGGTGCGCTGAATCGCTACCTGGCCCAACTCATGAGCGGCCAGTTTTACGCCGCTGCCAAGAACGTGGGCAAGACCGTGCTCAAGGGCGCGCCCCCGCTGTTTGCGTTGGCCAAGCGCATTGAAGAGCAGGCCAAGGGCATGGTGGTGCCCGCCACGCTGTTCGAGAAATTCGGCTTTAACTACATCGGCCCCATCGATGGGCATGACCTCGATTCCCTGATCCCCACGCTGGAAAACATCAAACAACTCAAAGGCCCGCAGTTTTTGCACGTGGTTACCAAAAAAGGCCAGGGCTACCAGCTGGCCGAGGCCGACCCCGTGGCCTACCACGGCCCCGGCAAGTTTGACCCGGCCGTGGGGCTGGTCAAGTCCACCGCCGTGGCCAAGCCCACCTTCACCCAGGTGTTTGGCCAGTGGCTGTGCGACATGGCTGCCGCCGACCCGCGCCTGGTCGGCATCACGCCCGCCATGCGCGAGGGCTCGGGTATGGTGGAGTTTGAAAAGCGCTTTCCCGCACGCTACTTTGATGTGGGCATTGCCGAACAGCACGCGGTGACGTTTGCCGGTGGTTTGGCCTGCGAGGGCTTGAAGCCCGTGGTGGCGATTTATTCCACCTTTTTGCAACGTGCCTATGACCAGTTGATCCACGATGTGGCGCTGCAAAACCTGCCCGTGGTATTTGCGCTGGACCGTGCCGGTTTGGTGGGCGCAGATGGGGCCACCCATGCAGGCGCCTACGACATTCCTTTCTTGCGCTGCATTCCCAATGTCAGCATTGCCTGCCCGGCCGACGAGAACGAATGCCGCCAGTTGCTGAGCACCGCGTTTGCCCAAAACCACCCGGTGGCGGTGCGCTATCCGCGTGGCAGTGGCGCCGGTGTGGCGGTGCAAAGCAGCCTGGAAGGACTGCCCTTTGGCAAGGGTGAAATTCGCAAGCAAGGCAAGGGCATTGCCATTCTCGCCTTTGGCACACTGCTGCAGCCGGCGCTGGTAGCCGCCGAAGCGGTGGGCGCCACGGTGGTGAACATGCGCTGGGCCAAGCCGCTGGACACGGCCTTGCTGCTGCAGGTGGCGAACAGCCACCAGGCGCTGGTGACGGTGGAAGAGGGCGCCACCATGGGCGGTGCGGGCAGTGCGGTGCTGGAGGCATTGCAGGCCGCCGGGCTGGAGCTGCCGGTGCTGCAACTGGGCCTGAGCGACGAGTTCATCGAGCATGGTGACCCCGCGTATTTGTTGCAACTGCAGGGGCTGGATGCCAAGGGCATGCAGGCTTCCATCACGCAGCGTTTTGGTGCATTGTTGGCACCTGCCGCACGCGCTGCGTAAGCCACCCGTCAGTTAGAAAGCCAGCGCGCAACACGCTGGCTTGCAGAATCCTGAATGCGGCGTGCCAGCGTGCCCGTGTCGAGGGAAAACCCCCACGAAAGGGGGGCACCGCGTTCCTACAATCGCGCTTGACTACTACAGTCCTTGCGGCAAGGGAGCACTTCGCCGTGAGATGGTTACAACACAATTACCGGAGTACACCGAATGGATCGTCGTTCAATCATCAAAAACGCAGGCATTGCTGGCGTTTTGGCCGCAGGTGCAGCACCTGCTGTGCATGCACAAGCCGCAGTGCGCTGGCGCCTGGCCTCCAGCTTCCCCAAGGCGCTGGACACCATCTTCGGTGCTGCCGAAGTGTTCGCCAAAAAAGTGAAAGAAATGTCGGGCGGCAAGTTTGAAATCTCCACCCACGCGGGCGGCGAAATCACGCCTCCGTTCGGTGTGGTCGATGCCGTGAAAGATGGCGCGGTGGAATGCGCACACACAGCGCCTTACTACTTCTTCGGCAAGAACGAAGCGTTTGCTTTGGGCTGCGCGATTCCCTTCGGCCTGAACAGCCGCCAGATGACCGCCTGGATGTACGAAGGCAACGGCCTGAAGCTGATGCGTGAGTTCTACACCAAATACAACATGATCAGTTTCCCCATGGGCAACACAGGCGCCCAGATGGGTGGCTGGTACCGCAAGGAAATCAAGTCGGTGAAGGACCTGCAAGGTCTGAAGTTCCGTACCGGTGGCTTCCCCGGCAAGGTGATGGAAAAAATCGGTGTGGTGCCCCAGAACATTCCTGGCGGCGAAATCTACACCGCGCTGGAAAAAGGCACCATCGATGCGGCCGAGTGGGTCGGTCCTTACGATGACCAGAAGCTGGGCTTCAACAAGGTGGCACCGTACTACTACTACCCCGGATGGTGGGAAGGCGGCCCTCAGCTGGACCTGTACATCAACCAGAAGGCCTACGACGCACTGTCGGCGGAAAACAAGGCCATCGTCGAGTGCGCCGCGGCCTATGCCCACACCGACATGCAAGCCAAGTACGATGCCCGCAACCCTGCTGCACTGAAGCAGCTGGTGGGCAGCGGCACCAAGCTGCGTCCGTTCCCCAACGACGTGATGGCTGCTGCGTTCAAGGCCGCAGAAGCCCTGTACGCCGAACTGAACGACAAGAACGAAGACTGGAAGAAGATTTACGCAGACTACTCCAAGTTCCGCGCTGACTCTAACCTCTGGTTCCGTTTCACCGAAGCCAAGTTCGACGGCTTCATGCAAAACCAGAAGCTGTAAAACACCACGTCAGTGGCAACAAAAAACCGCGCTACGGCGCGGTTTTTTTTATGGGCGCACGCGCAGCCTTCAGGGGTTGTTGCGCAGCACGGTCAGCGCCAGTTCCAAGCGTTTGAATTCGGCCAGCATGGTGGCATCGGCAGCATAAAAGATGATCAGCTTGCCGCCAAAACTCTTGGTGTAGAGCCGTGGGGCAATCAGCCAGTCCAGCCCGCCAATGCGGATGACCTTGGCATAGGCCAGGTTGTTCAACTCCACGCGCTTGCGCCACATCCACGACTGCTCCAAAAACTGGCCGTTGAGTCGAGTTTTTCCGGTAACCACAAACCATACGGTGTAGGCCATCAGCCCCCAGGGTGCCAACAGCCAGAAAACGGGCTGCGGTGCGGCCTGCTGCAAATTCCATTGGTGCATCTGCCAGGCCCATGCGCCGGCCAGCATCAGCAGCACCAGGGCAATGCCCTTGAACACGGTGCCATAAGCGGCCGAGGTGACCTCACCAGCCTCGGGGGCGAAATTCAGTACGGCGGGAGGTGTGGGTGCCAGGGGGGGGGAGGTGTCTTGGGACATGCAGGTTCCTGAAAGTAAAAAGGCCCCACCCAGTGAAGGCGGGGCCGTGGCAGGCAAGGCCCCAGCGGGGCTGGGGCGGTGGTCTTATTTTTTGAACAGCTCGTCGATTTTCTTCTGCTCGTCTTCAGCCGCTTTTTCTGCAGCCTTGTCGACAGCCGCAGCGTCCACAGGGGGGGCCACTTCACCGGGCTTGAGTTCCATGGTGGCGGGGGCGCCTTCTTCGGCGGGCATTTCAATCGTCACCTTGTCGATGTCCACGACGATCTTCTCGTCCAGGAACATGGTGACCGATTGGGGCAGGAAAATCACCACCACCACCAGGATGATTTGCATGATCACCCATGGAATGGCACCGAGGTAGATGTCGTTGGACAGCACGGGGCGGGGAATGCGCTTGTCCTTGAACAGCGTGTCGGCAATGCCGCGCAGGTAGAACAGCGCGAAGCCGAATGGTGGGTGCATGAAGCTGGTTTGCAGGTTCACGCACAGCAGCACGCCGAACCAGATCAGGTCGATGCCCATCTTGTCGGCCACCGGGGCGAGCATGGGCACGATGATGAAGGCGATCTCAAAGAAGTCCAGGAAGAAGGCCAGGAAGAACACAAACACGTTCACCACCACCAGGAAGCCGACTTGGCCGCCGGGTAGACCGGTCAGCAGGTGTTCGACCCACTTGGCACCGTCCACGCCCTGGAACACCTGGCTGAACACGCGTGAACCGATCAGGATGAACACCACCATGGCCGTCAGGCGCATGGTGCCGCTCATGGCTTCCCAGATCAGGGCGGGGGTCAGGCGTTTGGACATGGCGGCCAGAATCAACGCGCCCACCACGCCCATGGCGCCGGCTTCGGTTGGTGTGGCAATGGCGGTGTTCTGGAAGGGCAGGCCGCCCATGGAACCCAGCACCGCAAAAATCAACACGGCGGAGGGGATGATGCCGCGCAGGCACTTGGACCACAGGGCCCAGCCGTCCAGCGTGCGTTCGCTCTTGGGGATGCCGGGCAGGTACTCGGGCTTGAAGCGCGAGAGCGCAAAGGTGTAGGCCGCAAACATCAGCACCTGCAGGATGGACGGGCCCCAGGCGCCCTTGTACATATCGCCCACGGGCTGGCCCAACTGGTCAGCCAGCACCACCAGCACCAACGACGGTGGCACCAACTGCGTGATGGTGCCCGAGGCCGCCAGCACTCCGGTGGCGTAGCGCATGTTGTAGTTGTACTTCATCATCACGGGCAGCGAGATCAGCGCCATGGCGATCACCTGGCCAGCCACGGTACCAGTGATGGCCCCTAGGATGAAGCCCACGATGATGACTGAGTAGCCCACGCCACCGCGCACCGGGCCAAACAGTTGGCCCATGGAGTCCAGCATGTCTTCGGCCAGGCCGCACTTCTCCAGAATCGTGCCCATGAAGGTGAAGAAGGGAATCGCCAGCAGCAGCTCATTGTTCAGGATGGAGAACAGCGAGATGGGCAAGTTGCCCATGAAGGCGGCGGGAAACCAGCCCATCTGGATGGCGTAAAAGCCGCTGGCCAGGCCCAGCGCAGCCAGGGAGAATGCGACCGGAAAACCGATCAGCATGATGACGACCAATCCCGCGAACATCAGCGGGGGGAAATGTTCCAGTTGCATAGGAGGTTCCTGAGTATCTTGTCGTTGTAGGTATGGGGGGCGGCCGTGCTTACTGCAGGGGTTTTTCGTAATGGGTGTCCATCTCGTACTTGCCTTGCAAATACGCCACGCGCTTGATGATTTCAGCCACGCCTTGCAGCCATACCATGGCAAAGCCTACGGGCATGGCCAGCACTGCGGGCCAGCGAATCAGGCCACCGGCGTTTTGCGACATTTCGCGGGACACGTAAATGCCCCAGAAATAATGGGCCGACAGGTAGGTGAGCAGGGTGATCACGGGCAGCAGGAAAAACAGCAGCCCGAACAGGTCTACGTAGACCGGCTTGTTGCCCTTGAGCTTGCCGTAGATCAGGTCCACCCGCACATGTTCGTTGAGCTTGAGTACGATGGGGGCGCCCACCATCACGGTGTAGGCAAACAGGTACCACTGGATCTCGATCCAACCGTTGGAGGTCAGGTCGAAGCCGTAGCGGATGAAGGCGTTGCCCGCGCTGATCAGGGCGGCCAGTAACACCGTCCACGACGCGAAGGTGCCCAGCTTTTCGCTGAGCCAGTCAATGCCAAAAGCGAATTTCAGTAGTGCAATCACAGAGGAGTCTCCATTAGTCTTGTTCGGGGGCACGCGCAGGCGCAGGCCGTGCTTTCAAGTCTTGGATAGTGCCTTAAATCCCCTGTAGAAAGCCTGACGCATGCGCTTGGTGTTTACCCTTAAGCGAAGGTCCGCAAAGCGCACTGTGGCGCTAGTGCAGCCAGCGCTCCAGCCCCATGTAAACGACGGCACCAGCCAGGTAGCCCAGCAGCGCCAGCCCGCCGATTTTGCGGGCGTACCAGAGGAAGTCAATCTTCTCCAGGCCCATGGCCGCCACCCCGGCGGCCGAGCCAATGATGAGGATGGAGCCCCCAGTGCCCGCGCAGTAGGCCATGAACTCCCACAGAAAGCTGTCGGCAGGGTACTGCGCCAGGCTGTACATGCCCATGCTGGCGGCCACCAGGGGTACGTTGTCCACCACGGCGCTGACCAGGCCTATGATCATCACGATGGCGTCCTGGCGTCCCACGGTCTGGTCCAGCCATTGGGCGATGGACGACAGCACATGGGTGTGCTCCAGCACCGCCACGCTGAGCAAGATGCCGATGAAGAACACCAGCGAACCCATGTCGATTCGCGTCAGCGCGCGTGCCAGCGTCAGGCGCTGCTTGCGCAGGTCTTCTTCCTGGCGGTGCACCAGATCGCCCACCAGCCAGAGCACGCCCAGGCCCAGCAGGATGCCCATGAACGGGGGCAGATGCGTCAGCGTCTTGAACACCGGCACCAGTACCAGAATGGCCAGGCCCAGAAAGAACATCAGGTTGCGTTCGAACGCACTGGTTTCCAGGCCGGCATCTTCGGCGCTGCGCTGCGGGGCCAGCACAGGACGCTTACCCAGCATGTAGCTCGTCACGGCCAGCGGCACCAGCAGGTTAACCAACGAGGGCAGGAACAGCCCTTTCATGATCTCCAGCGCGGTGATCTGGCCACCGATCCACAGCATGGTGGTGGTGACATCGCCAATGGGGGTCCAGGCGCCACCGGCATTGGCCGCGATGACGATGATGCCGGCGAAGAACAGGCGGTCATCGCGCTCTCGCAGCAGCTTCTTCATGAGCGAGACCATGACGATGGTGGTGGTCAGGTTGTCCAGAATCGCACTCAGAAAGAACGCCACCAGACCGACCAACCACATCAGTGTGGACAGCCGGGTGGTCTTGATGCGCGAGGTGATCACCTCAAAGCCGTTGTGTGCGTCCACCACTTCCACAATGGTCATGGCCCCCATCAGGAAGAACACGATCTGCGCGGTACCCATGAGTGACTCGCCCAACTGAGCGTTGACCAGCGCAGCATCGTTGTGGCCCAGCGCATACAGCGTCCACAGCAGGCCCGCGCCCAGCAGTGCGGATGCCGACTTGTTGACCCCGAGCGGATGCTCCAGGGCAATGGCGACATAGGCCAGAACGAAGATACAAATCAGTGCGGTCAGCATGGGGGCCTTTCTCGGGTCGGGGGAGTGTAAGGCCGTGTCATCACGACGTCATCGCTGCGCGTGACGATGGCGCCTCACAAGGAGGTGCCCATGGCATGGTTGGTACGTTGGCGAATTCGTTCGCGGTTGTTATTGCTGTTGGCGTTCTCGGTGGGGGCTCTGGCACTGGTGGGGGCGTTCGCCGCCTTCACCATCACCCGCGAGGCGCAGCGCGCCACCGACTTCATCGACGCCGAGTTTGAAGCCGTGCAAACCCTGGGCGATGTGCGCACCGCGCTGGGCAGCGCCCGTCGGTTTGAAAAAGACATTTTCCTGACCATGGGCGATGAGCAGGAGACTGAGCAGTTCACCGCCCAGTGGGCTGCCGAAGTAGCCCGCACGCGCGAGGCCATTGCCCGCACCCAGGCGCTGGCGCAGCCCGCTGATGCCGTGGCGCTGGCGGACATGCTGCAGGCGCTGGACCGCTACGCGGCGGGCTTCAAATCCATCCTCGGGCAAATGGCCCGTGGCGAGCTCAACGATCCTTGGGCTGGCAACCGGGCCATGGCGCCGCACAAGGCGCAGATTCAGCAGGCCGAGGCCGCGTTGCAGACATTGACCGCATCCATCTCGGCCCGGGCTGCGCAGCGGCGCGATGCGCTGGAGGCCACTGGTGCGCAGGCACCTTGGTTAGTGGGCGTGGCCACGCTGCTGGTGGCCGCACTGGCCACCGCACTGGTGCTGGCCATCGTGCGCTCCATCCTGCGGCCCATTGCCCAGCTGCAAACCACGGCAGACGCATGGGGCCAGGGCGATTTGCGTGCCCCGCTGCAGGTGTTCGGCCATGACGAACTGGGCGCTGTGCAGCGCGACCTGGGGCGCATGCACACCGCACTGGCCGGCTTGGTGACGCAGGTGCGCGCAGGCGTGGAGGTGGTGAGCAGCAATACCGATGAAATTGCCATGGCCAATACCGACTTGTCGGAGCGCACCGAGAAGGCTGCGGTGTCGCTGCAGCGCACCACGGTGGCTGTGGGCCAGTTGTCAGACGCTGTGCGGCATACAGCCGAATCGGCCCAGCAGGCGGTGCGCTCGGCCGTGGCGGCCCACCAGGTGGCCGAGCGCGGCGGCGCGGTGGTGGCCCAGGTGGTGCAAACCATGCAAGACATCAACGGTGCCTCGCGCAAGATTGCCGACATCATCCAGGTTATTGACGGTATTGCGTTCCAGACCAATATCCTGGCGCTGAACGCCGCCGTGGAGGCCGCCCGTGCCGGCGACCAGGGCCGTGGCTTTGCCGTGGTTGCCAGCGAGGTACGGGGCCTGGCGGGCCGTTCGGCCGAGGCCGCGCGTGAGATCAAGGCCATCATTGGCCGCTCGGTAGAGGCGGTGGAGCAGGGTACCGTGCTGGTGGCCAGTGCCGGGCGCACCATGCAGGACATTGTGCGCAGCGTGGGCCAGGTGTCCCTGACCATTGAGACCATCCGCAGCGCCGCCCAGGCGCAGCACACCGGCATAGGCCAGCTGCGCATCACGCTGGACCAGATCGACCAGGCGACCCAGCAGAACGCGGCCATGGTGGAGGAGTCGGCGGCGGGCGCCTTGAGCCTGGCCCAGGAAACCCAACACCTGCGCAGCGCAGTCCAAGTGTTTCAGCTCGACGACAACCCGAGTTTCATGCCAAATAGGCCGCTAGCCCTCATGAACTATGCGTGAGAAGCTATAAAAAACGTAGCAGACCGGATGCCTGCCACGGTGAGCAGCAGCGAGCCCAGCAGGTGTACCGCCGAGGTGCCCAGCGCCAGCGCATAGCGCTGCTGGCCCAGCATGCCGACCACTTCAGCCGAGAAGCTGGAGAAGGTGGTGAGCGCGCCCAGAAAGCCCGTGACCAGCGCCAGGCGCCAGGCCGGGTCCAACTGCGGCAGGGCCTGGAACACCGCCACACACACGCCAATCAGGTAGCCACCAATGAGGTTGGCGGCCAGCGTGCCCAGCGGCAGTGTGGTGCCCGCTGCAGCGGCTGCAGGGTTGAGCCACAGGCCCAACTGCCAGCGGGCCAAGGCACCGGCGCAAGCGCCCACACAGATGGCGAAAACGGCCAGCATTACGGGGTGGCTCCGGGGTAGGTGGCTCCGCCTACGGTCAGGCCCTGGGCGGAGAGTTTGGTGGCCGTTGGGGCCTTGATACCTTTGACGCGGACCATGAAGTCGGCCCAGCTTTTGAATGGTCCGGCCTCGCGCGCCTGCAGAATGCGCGCGGTCTGGCTGGGGCCCAGGCCACGCACACCATCGAGCTGTGCTTCAGTGGCGTCATTCACCTCCAGCGCCCAGCTCGATAGGCTGAACACCAGGCCGGCGGCCAACAGGGTCAGGGCGCGTGCGTATGCCATCGAGGTTAAGCCTTGCGGTTGGCCAGCCACTGCACGTACTTGCCCACGCCGGTTTGCACGTCTACAAACGCGTGGTCGCAGCCGGTGGCGCGCAGGGCCGTCAGATCGGCCTGGGTGTAGCACTGGTATTTGCCACGTAGCGCATCGGGGAAGGGGATGTACTCCACCAGGCCTTGGGCTGCGATATCGGCCAGTGGCAAGGCGGCCTCGCCGCGCAGACCTCGCATCGCGTTGACGACCGAGCTGGCCACGTCGTTGAAGGGCTGGGCGCGGCCCGACCCGAGGTTGAAGATGCCACTTTGCCCCGGGTTGTCGAAGAACCAGAGGTTCACGGCTACCACGTCGTCGATAAATACAAAGTCGCGCATCTGGCCGCCCTGCGGGTAGCCACCGTATTCACCAAACAGCTTGACCTTGCCTTCGGCATTGAACTGGTTGAACTGGTGAAACGCCACACTGGCCATGCGGCCCTTGTGCTGCTCGCGCGGGCCATAGACGTTGAAGTAGCGAAAGCCCACCACCTGGTGCGTCTTGCCGGCCTTGGTGCGCTGGAAGTCGTTGCCGCACTCACGGCGCATGCGCTGGTCAAACAGCAGCTTGGAGTAGCCGTAAACATTGAGTGGCGCCTCAAACGCAGGGTCTTCGCGGAAGGTGTCGGAGCCGCCATAGGTGGCCGCGCTGGAGGCATACAGCAGGCGCGCCCCGCGCTTCTGGCAGGCCTGGAACAGGTGCCACGACAGCGTGTAGTTGTTGGCCATCATGTACTTGCCGTCCTGCTCCATGGTGTCGCTGCAGGCGCCTTCGTGGAACACGGCTTCCACCTGGCCATAGTGACCGGAGGCAAAGTCGTCGTAGAAGCTGTCGGCATCCACATAGTCGGCAATTTGCAGGTCCGCCAGGTTGCGGAATTTGTCGCCCTGCTTGAGGTCGTCCACTGCAATGATGTCGGTCAGGCCGCGGGCATTGAGCCCGGCAATGATGTTGCTGCCAATGAAGCCGGCCGCGCCGGTGACCACGATGCGTGTCATGCAAATAGCTCCTCGTAAGACACCGTAGCGGTGCCGAATTTACCCACCACCAAACCACCGGCGCGGTTCGCCAGAGGCACGGCCTCACGCAAACTCAATCCGGCCCCGACCATGGCCGCCATGGTGGCAATCACCGTGTCGCCAGCGCCGGTCACGTCAAACACTTCGCGCGCCTGGGCGCTCACATGCAATTGGCCCGCGGCATCGAACAGCGTCATGCCTTCCTCGCTGCGGGTGAGCAGCACGGCGTCCAGCTGGAGTTGTTGGCGCAGGGCGCTGACCTTGCTGCGCAGTTCGTCTTCGCTGTGCCAGGCACCGATGACTTGCTGCAGTTCGGCGCGGTTCGGTGTGATGACGGTGGCCTGCTGGTAGCGCGAGTAATCGCTCCCCTTGGGGTCGATGAAGATCGGTTTGCCCGCAGTGCGCGCGCGTGCAATCATGTCGCTCACGTGGGCTAGGCCGCCCTTGCCGTAGTCGGAAAACAGAATCGCGTCGTGCTGCGGCAGCAGGTTTTCAAAAATGGCGGTCTGGCCGGCCAGGATTTCGTGGTTCGGGGTGTTTTCAAAGTCCAGGCGGATCAGTTGCTGCTGGCGCCCAATGACGCGCAGTTTGACCGTGGTCTTGAGGTCGCTGTCGCGGCCAAAGTGGGTGCGGATGCCGGTGGTGGCTACCAGCGCTTCGAGCTTGTGGCTGGCTTCGTCGTCACCCACCACGGTCAACAACGACGCCTGGGCGCCCAGCGTGGCGGCGTTGAAGGCCACGTTGGCGGCGCCACCGCAGCGCTCTTCTTCGCGGGTGACGCGTACCACGGGCACCGGGGCTTCGGGGCTGATGCGGTCTACCGCACCGTACCAGTAGCGGTCCAGCATCACATCGCCCACGACCAACACGCGGGCTTTTGAGAGAGTCAGTTTGGAAATCGTCATGGTCTTGTTATAGCGATTCAGAGTTCTTCGACGCGACGTGCGGGGTAGCTGTCCCATGCCTGGCAGCCCGGGCATTGCCAGAAGTGCACCTTGGCTTCAAAGCCGCAGGCTGCGCACCGGTAGCGCGTCAGGGGTTTGACCGCATGGTCCAGCGCACGCTGGACCTGGGGGTGGAAGGCTTCGCGTTCCAGCTTTTCGCCGGCAATCCATTTGGCAGCAGCCACCAGCGAGGGTTCTTTTTCGAGGTGGCGTGCGTACCAGTCGCGGGCGGTGGGCGTGGTTTCGCTACTGGCAGCTTCCAGCGCCACGATGGCGTCCAGCACGTCCAGCGAGGCAACCTGGGCGTAGCAATCCTTGAGCAGTGCCAGCGCGGCCGCGCCTTGGCCCGCGGCCACAGCCTGCTGGGCCAACAGCGGAGCGATCAGGGCCACGGCACTGGGAGCCGCCTGCATGGCCTCGGTCAGCGTGGTGTAGGCCTGGGCCGCGTGCCCGTTGTGGGCCTGTAGGTCGGCCAGATCCATGCGCGGGCGGGGCACGTCAGGCGCGGTGGCAATGGCCTGGTGCAACAGGAACTGTGCCTGGGCGGTTTCGCCAGCGGCCCGCAGCGTGGCGGCCTGTTCGCACAGGTAATGTGCCAGGCGACCCTTGAAACTGCCCTGGTCGCTGGATTCCAGCTTCTGCGCCACCAGCGCGGCCTGTTCCCAGTCGCGCGAGCGTTCGTAGTTGGCCAGCAGAGCCAGGCGGGCCTGGGCTTCAAAGCGCGTGCCTTCGAGTTTCAGCAGCGCGTCTTCGGCTCGGTCCAGCAAGCCGGCCTTGAGGTAGTCCAGCGCCAGTGCATGTTGTGCGCGATGGCGGTCGTCCAGGCTCAAGTCGCCGCGCGAGAGCAGGTGCTCGTGCACGCGCACGGCGCGCTCGTATTCGCCGCGGCGGCGGAACAGGTTGCCCAGCGCAAAGTGCAGCTCCGAGGTATCGGGGTCGTTCTGCACCGCCTCGATGAAGGCGTCGATCGCCTGGTCTTGCTGCTCGTTGAGCAGGAAGTTCAGGCCTTTGAAATAGGCTTTGGGCGCCTGCCGGTTTTCCATGCGCAGCTGGCGCATGTCCATGCGCGAGGCCAGCCACCCCAGCACAAAGGCCACGGGCAGGCCCATGAGGATCAGAGTGATGTCAAAGTCCATGCGGTGGGGCCATCGGCGGTTTGTTGGATTCGGCGTTGGCGTTGGCAATGGCGGCGGCTGCGGCCTGGCGTGCCAGGCTGGCAGCCCGTCGGTGGCGCCACCAGCGCGGCACCATGCCCAGCACACCAATTAGCAGGCCGGCGGCAAAGGCAATCAGCACCACTAGCACCAACGGAGCAGTCCAGCGAGTGCCAAAGAAAAATTGCACGGTCACATCGCCCTGGTTGTTCAGGGCAAAGGCGAACAGGGTAAAAAAAATGGCTGCTTTAAGTAGCCACTTAAAGAGCCATACGAGCTGTTTCATTGATCTCCTCAGTAGCGAGGAATTCTACTCAGCCCTTGGGGTGGGATTCCAGCTCGGCAGTACGTTGGTCCACAGCTTCACGCAGGGCCTTGCCGGGCTTGAAGTGAGGGACGCGTTTTTCGGGGATAGCCACGCTCTCGCCACTGCGCGGATTGCGGCCCATGCGGGGCGGGCGGCGGTTGATCGAGAAGCTGCCAAAACCACGGATTTCGATGCGGTGACCACGGACCAGGGCGTCGTTCATGGCGTCCAGAATGGCCTTCACGGCGAATTCGGCGTCGCGGTGGGTCAGTTGGCTGAAACGGTTGGCCAGTTCTTCAACGAGGTCGGAGCGGGTCATGACAATCCAGGGATAAGGCTAAGAAAAAACGACCGGCACCCCAACAAGGGAGGCCGGTCGTTCGTTCAGGTCAACAACATATCAGATGTTTGGTGGGACAGACCTTGAGCCTGTCCCCAACTGATGATTAAGAGTTGTTGTCCAGTTTGGCACGCAACAAAGCGCCCAGGCTGGTCGTACCGGCGTTTTCGCGGGCAGACTGCTGGCTCAGGGATTGCATGGCTTCGTTTTGGTCAGCCATGTCTTTCGCCTTGATGGACAACTGGATGTTGCGGGTCTTGCGATCCACGTTCACCACCACAGCCGTCACTTCGTCGCCTTCTTTCAGCACGTTGCGAGCGTCTTCAACGCGGTCGCGGCTGATTTCGGAAGCGCGCAGGTAACCCAGAATGTCTTCACCCAGGTCGATTTCAGCGCCCTTGGCGTCCACGGTCTTGACCTTGCCGGTCACGATCTGGCCCTTGTCGTTGACCGACACGAAGGTGGTGAAAGGATCGGAGTCCAACTGCTTGATACCCAGGGAGATGCGCTCGCGGTCCACGTCCACAGCCAAGACCAAAGCCTCGACTTCTTGGCCCTTCTTGAATTCGCGCACGGCGGTTTCGCCGGACTCGTTCCAGGACAGGTCGGAGAGGTGCACCAGGCCGTCGATACCGGCAGCCAGACCCACGAACACGCCGAAGTCGGTGATGGACTTGATGGGGCCCTTCACGCGGTCGCCGCGCTTGGTGTTCTGAGCAAACTCTTGCCATGGGTTGGCCTTGCACTGCTTCATGCCCAGGGAGATGCGACGCTTGTCTTCGTCGATTTCCAGAACCATGACTTCGACTTCGTCACCCAGGGCAACGATCTTCGAAGGAGCAACGTTCTTGTTGGTCCAGTCCATTTCGGACACGTGGACCAGACCTTCGATTCCAGGTTCCAGTTCCACAAACGCGCCGTAATCGGCGATGTTGGTGATCTTGCCGAACATGCGGGTACCTTGGGGGTAACGGCGGTTCACGCCCATCCAAGGATCGTCGCCCATTTGCTTCAGACCCAGAGACACGCGGTTCTTTTCGGTGTCGAACTTCAGGATCTTGGCAGTGATTTCCTGACCAGCAGTCACCACTTCGGATGGGTGACGGACACGGCGCCATGCCATGTCGGTGATGTGCAGCAGGCCATCGATACCGCCCAGGTCCACGAACGCACCGTATTCGGTGATGTTCTTGACCACGCCTTGCACAACAGAACCTTCTTTGAGGGTGTGCATCAGCTTGGCGCGCTCTTCGCCCATGGAGGCTTCCACCACAGCGCGGCGGCTCAGCACCACGTTGTTGCGCTTGCGGTCCAGCTTGATAACCTTGAATTCCAGGGTCTTGTTTTCGTAGGGAGACAGGTCCTTGGTAGGACGGGTGTCGACCAGCGAACCGGGCAGGAAGGCGCGGATGCCATTGACCAGAACGGTCAGGCCGCCCTTGACCTTGCCGGAGGTGGTGCCGGTCACGAATTCGCCGGATTCCAGGGCCTTTTCCAGGCTCATCCAGGACGCCAGACGCTTGGCCTTGTCGCGGGACAGGATGGTGTCGCCATAGCCGTTTTCCACGGAGTCGATGGCCACAGACACGAAGTCGCCCACTTGGACTTCGAGTTCGCCCTTGTCACTCTTGAACTCTTCGATTGGCACATAGGCTTCGGACTTGAGGCCAGCGTTAACCACGACGAAGCTGTGTTCGATACGGACAACTTCAGCGGTGATAACTTCACCGGTGCGCATTTCCGAGCGTTGTAGAGACTCTTCAAATAGGGCTGCGAAAGATTCAGACATGAGGTGTGCGGTTTGCACCGCGGGGTTAAGTTATTGAACCCCACAGCCGGTGCGCAGACGCGCGAGAGGAGCTATGGGGACCAGGTTGCCTAGAAAGGCTGTTTGCTTTGCCACCAGGCCAACACCGTTTCAACAGACGATTCGACTGTCAAATCCGAGTTGTCCAGCAACTGGGCATCTTCTGCAGGCTTCAAGGGGGCGACGGTGCGGGACGAGTCCCGGGCGTCGCGCGCCTCTAGGTCTGCGCGAAGACTGTCGATTGTAGTTGGAATTCCCTTTGAAATCAACTGCTTATAACGCCGCTCTGCGCGGCAGGCGGCGCTGGCGGTCAGGTACACCTTGAGCGGGGCGTCCGGGAAGATCACCGTGCCCATGTCGCGCCCGTCGGCCACCAGGCCCGGCAGCTTGCGAAAACCGCGCTGCAAGTCAATCAGGGCGGCGCGCACGGCCGGGAAGGCCGATACCTTGGAGGCGTTCATGCCCGCATCTTCAGTGCGGATGGCTTCGCTCACGTCTTCCTGGGCCAGCCAGATGTGGCTGCCCTCGAAATGGATGGGCAGGCTGCGTAGCAGGTT
Organism: Rhodoferax sp. P1_F3; assembly: GCF_056405715.1. Lineage (NCBI taxonomy): Bacteria > Pseudomonadati > Pseudomonadota > Betaproteobacteria > Burkholderiales > Comamonadaceae > Rhodoferax > Rhodoferax sp. P1_F3. The sequence goes on from NZ_JBFUBO010000006.1 coordinate 21,966, forward strand.
GACGATGGCCTGTTCGTTGGCGACGTCCAGCGCAATGCCGGCGCGGGTCGCGGCCAGGCCGGTGATGCGGTAGAGGGATCCGGAATCCAGAAAGTGGTAACCCAGCTTTTCGGCCAATACGGCCGCCAGCGTGCCTTTGCCGGAAGCCGTGGGGCCGTCCACGCAGACCACGGGGATGGCGGCGGTGTCGGCGGTAGCAACCGAGAACAGCGCCTCAAAGTAGTCGGGGAAGGTTTTTGCCACGCATTTGGGGTCTTCGATGCGCACGGGCAATCCGGCCGGGTTGAAAGCGGCCAGCGAGAAACACATGGCCACGCGGTGGTCGTCGTAGGTGTGGATGCTGCCGGTTGCCCATTGCGCAGCAGAGGCGGGCGGCGTCACGCTGATGAAATCCGCGCCCTCGACCACGGTGGCGCCCAGCTTGCGCAGCTCGGTGGCCATGGCGACGATGCGGTCGGTCTCCTTGACGCGCCAGCTGGCGATGTTGCGCAGCGTGGTGGTGCCGTCGGCGTAGAGCGCCATCACAGCCAGCGTCATGGCGGCGTCGGGGATGTGGTTGCAGTCCAGGTCAATGGCTTTCAAGGGCCACGCGCCGCGCTGGATGTGCAGCCAGTTCGGGCCGCTGTCAATCTTGGCGCCCATGGCCTGGGCGGCTTCCATGAAGCGGATGTCCCCCTGGATGGAGTCGGCACCCACGCCCCGGATCTTGATGCCATTCTGGCCGTCAGCCCCCGTTGTAATTGCGCCAAGTGCTATGAAATAGCTAGCACTGGAGGCGTCCGCTTCGACGTGGATGTCGCCCGGCGACTGCAGCTGGCAGCCCGCGGGAATAGTGAAACGCTGCCAGCCATCGCGCCGCACCTGTACGCCAAAGCGCGCCAGCAGATTGAGCGTGATCTCGATATAGGGGCGGGAAATCAGCTCGCCGACCACCTCAATCACGATGTCCTTGGCGGCGACCAGAGGCAGCGCCATGAGCAGGGCGGTGAGAAACTGGCTGGAAACATCGCCACGCACTTGGATGGCAGCATCGAGTTTGAGCGCCGGGCGGCCCAGGCGCAGCGGCGGGTAGCCGTTGTTGCCCAGGTAGTCAATCTGGCAGCCCAGCTGGCGCAGCGCGTCCACCAGATCACCGATGGGGCGCTCGTGCATGCGGGGCACGCCGCTGAGTTCAAAGTCGCCACCCAGCACGGCCAATGCGGCCGTCAGCGGGCGCATGGCGGTGCCGGCGTTGCCCAGGAACAGCTTGGCCGACGGATTGGGCAGCTTGCCGCCCAGGCCGGTGATGCGCACGATGGCTCCGGATTCTTCCACCCCGCAGCCCAGCGTGCGCAGTGCGACCAGCATGACGCGGGTGTCGTCAGAGTCCAGCAGGTCGTGGATGGTGGTGGTGCCGGCGCTCATGGCGGCGAGCAGCAGCACGCGGTTGGAAATACTTTTGGAGCCGGGGAGGGTGACGGTGCCCGCCGCGTGGGCGAGGGGGGGGAGGTCCAGAAAGGCGGTGGAGAACATTATTTATTGTGTTTGGACGCCATGGTCCAGTTGGCGCGGGTGTTGCTGGCCTGTTCGATCAGGCCTTCGAGCGCATCGCCATTGCCGCTGGAAATCATGAGTTCCATGGCCTGCAGGGTGCGCTGAAAAATCTTGCTTTGCTCCAGCAGCTCTTCGCGATTGGAGACCATGATGTCGCGCCAGATCTTGGGGTCGCCAGCCGCAATGCGGGTGAAATCACGGAATCCGGGACCGGCCAGCGAGAGGTAGTCCTTGCCCTGGGGCTGGCCTGAGATGGCATTCATCAGCGCAAACGCAATCAGGTGCGGCAGGTGGCTGACCGCGGCAAACGCGGCATCGTGCTGCTCGGGCGACATCTTGAGCACCCGGCAGCCCAACGCGGTCCACACGTCCACGGCTTTTTGCAGCTGGTTGGTCAGGGTGCGCTCGATCGGGGTGAGGATGATTTGTTTGCCGGCATACAGGTCGGCATCCGCATGCTCCACGCCCGACAGCTCTTTGCCGGCAATGGGGTGGGCCGGCACAAACGAGCCAATGTGCTCACGCAGGCCGCGGCGGCCCGCGTCGATCACTTCGCGCTTGGTGGAACCCACGTCCATGATCAGCATATTGGGCGTGACCAGGTGCTTGATGGCCTTGAAGGTGGCCTCAGTGGCAGACACAGGCACGGCCACCAGCACGATATCGGCGCCCGACACGGCCAAGAGCGCCGACGGTGCTTCGATGTCGATCACGCCCATCTGGCGGGCACGTTCGGTGGTGGAGGGGGATTTGCTGTAGCCGACCACCCGTTTGACCAGGCCAGCCCGTTTGAGGGCCAGGGCAAACGAGCCGCCCATCAAGCCGCATCCAATCAAGCCAAGCTGTTCAAACATAAGGTGTCCTGGTGTGCATCAGTCGGCCAGCGGGTAGGTTCCCAGCACCTTGTAGAAGGCGCACAGGCTGGACAAGTCTTTCAGGGCCGCCGCCACAGGGGGCTGGGACGGGTGGCCTTGCAAGTCGATGTAGAAATAGTATTCCCATTGGCCGGAACGTGCGGGCCGGGATTCAAAACGTGTCATGGACACGCCGTGGCGTTTGAGCGGCACCAGCATGTCATGCACGGCGCCGGGTTTGTTGGGCACGGATACCACCAGGCTGGTGCAGTCCTTGCCCGAAGCCTCGGGCGCGGGCAGCACGCTGGGCAGGCAGACCACGACAAAGCGGGTGCGGTTGAAGGCCTCGTCCTGGATGGCGTGCGACGCAATGTGCAGGCCAAATTCCGAGCCTGCGCGTTCGCTGGCAATGCCGGCCCAGGCCGGGTTGCTGGCGGCTAGGCGGGCGCCCTCGGCGTTGCTGGAGACGGCGCGGCGTTCGGCGTTGGGCAGGTGGGTGGTAAGCCACTGCTGGCACTGGGCCAGCGCCTGCGGGTGGGCCAGTACCACCTCAATTCCTTCCAGCGACGCGGTGCTGCGCAGCAGGTGGTGGCGCACCAGCAGGCTGATTTCGCCCACGATGTGCAGCGGCGAATTGAGCAACAGGTCCAGCGAGCGAGTCACCACGCCCTCGGTGCTGTTCTCCACGGGAATCACGCCAAACTCGGCAGAGCCCGCAGTGGCGGCGTGGAAGACTTCATCAAAGTTGGCGCAGGGCACATGGGTGATGCTGGAGCCGAAGAAACGCACCGAGGCTTCTTCGCTGAAGGTGCCCTTGGGGCCTAGGTAGGCCACGCGCTGCGGCGCTTCGAGCGAGCGGCAGGCCGACATGATTTCGCGCCAGATGACGGCCACGCTTTCACTCTTCAGCGCGCCCTGGTTGGCCTGTTGCAGGTTTTGGATCACCTGGGCTTCGCGGTCGGGGCGGAAGACGGCGGAGCCATCGAGCTTCTTGACCTCGCCGACTTCGTTGGCAAGGGCTGCACGGCGGGAGAGCAGGGTCAGCAGCTCCTGGTCGACGGCGTCGATCAGGACTCGGAGTTCGGGGAGGGTGCGTGCCATGGTGGGTGTCTTAGCCGTGGGTGCGTTCGAACTCTTGCAGGTATTGCACCAGCGCCTGTACGCCTTCCAGCGGCATGGCGTTGTAGATGCTGGCACGCATGCCGCCAACCGACTTGTGGCCCTTGAGCTGCAGCAGTCCTGCGGCTTTGGCGCCGGTCAGGAAGGCGTCGTTCAACGCCTCGTTGCGCAGGAAGAACGGGACGTTCATGCGCGAGCGGCACGCAGGGCTTACCTTGTTGAAGTACAGGCTGCTGCCATCAATGGCCTTGTACAGCAACTCGGCTTTGGCGATGTTGCGTGCTTCCATGGCCGAAATGCCGCCTTGGCGCTTGAGCCATTGGAAGACCAGGCCCGCCATGTAGATCGAATAGGTGGGCGGGGTGTTGTACATCGAGCCGTTGTCGGCCACCGTCTTGTAGTCAAACGCGCTGGGGCAGACGGGCAGGGCATGGCCCAGCAGGTCTTCACGCACCACCACCACGGTAACGCCCGCGGGGCCCAGGTTCTTTTGGGCGCCGCCAAAGGCCAGGCCGACCTTGCTCCAGTCGACCGGGCGCGAGGCCACGTGGGAAGAGAAATCGATCACCAGTTCGGCATTCGAGCCCAGGGCTTTGAGGTCGGGCAGGGCGTGGAATTCGATGCCGTTGATGGTCTCGTTGGTGCACAGGTGCACGTAGCTGGCATTCGGGCTGAGCTGCCAGGTGGCGGCGTCGGGAATGTGGGTGAATCCCTCGGGCTTGCCCGTGGCCACGGTCTTGGTGTGGCAGTACTTGGCTGCTTCCTTGAGCGACTTGTCGCTCCAGCTGCCGGTCACCACAAAATCGGCCGTACCTTGCTCGCCAGCCGGGGCGCGCAGCGCGCTGAGGTTCAGCGGCACGATGGCGTTTTCAGCCAGGCCACCGCCCTGCATGAACAGGATCTTGAAGTTGGCGGGCACGGCCAGCAGCTCGCGCAGGTCGGCTTCTGCGGCTTCGTAAATGCTCTGAAACTCTTTTCCGCGGTGGCTCATCTCCATCACACCCATGCCACAGCGCTGGCCACTGGCATCGGGCCAGTTCAGCATCTCATCGGCGGCTTGCGCCAGCACTTCCTCTGGCATGGCGGCCGGTCCGGCCGAGAAATTGTAGGGACGTTGCATTCGCAGGTCTATGGGTTAAATAGGGTGCTAGCCCCCGTTAAATATGCGCTAGATGCTATCAATTTAGGAGCGTTTGCGAAGGGCTTACGCGCCTTCGGCCTCTTCGCCTGCATCCTCGCCAGGTTCTGCGTCGGCCGGGTTGGCGTCGTTTTCCACAATACGTTGCAGGCCGCTGAGCTTGGAGCCTTCGTCCAGGCCAATCAGCGTCACGCCTTGCGTGGCGCGGCCGAGTTCACGGATCTCGCTGACACGGGTGCGCACCAGCACGCCCTTGTCGGTGATCAGCATGATCTCGTCATCCACGTGCACCAGCGTGGCGGCAACCACCTTGCCGTTGCGCTCGGACTGCTGGATGGCAATCATGCCCTTGGTGCCGCGGCCGTGGCGGGTGTATTCGGTGATGCTGGTGCGTTTGCCGTAGCCGTTTTCGGTCGCGGTCAGCACGCTTTGCTGCTCGTCTTCCGCCACCAGCATGGCAATCACGCTTTGGCCTACATCCAGCGACATGCCGCGCACGCCGCGGGCATTGCGGCCCAGCGGACGCACATCGTCTTCGTCAAAGCGCACAGCCTTGCCGCCGTCGCTGAACAGCATCACATCGTGCTTGCCGTCGGTCAGCGCGGCGCCAATCAGGTAGTCCCCCTCGTCCAGGTTCACGGCAATGATGCCGCCCTTGCGCGGGTTGCTGAATTCGTCGAGTGCGGTCTTCTTGACCGTGCCCATGCTGGTCGCCATGAACACATACTGGTCGGCCGGGAAAGTGCGTTTCTCACCGGTCAGTGCGAGCACCACGGTGATTTTTTCGCCTTCTTGTAGCGGGAACATATTGACGATGGGGCGGCCGCGCGAACCGCGCGAACCCTGTGGTACTTCCCAGACCTTGAGCCAGTACAGACGGCCGCGGTTGGAGAAGCACAGGATGTAGTCGTGCGTGTTGGCCACGAAGAGCTGGTCGACCCAGTCATCTTCTTTGGTGGCGGTGGCCTGTTTGCCGCGCCCGCCGCGCTTTTGGGCGCGGTATTCGCCCAGCGGTTGGCTCTTGATGTAGCCGCTGTGGCTCATCGTCACTACCATGTCGGTCGGCGTGATCAGGTCTTCAGTAGACAGGTCGAACGAGGAATGTTCGACCAGCGAGCGGCGCGCGCCCAGCTTGGTCTGGCCGAACTCCTGTTTCACATGGCCCAGCTCTTCGCCAATGATGGTGGAGACGCGTTCGGGCTTCGCCAGGATGTCCAGCAAGTCCTCGATCTCGGCCATGACTTCCTTGTACTCGGCAACGACCTTGTCCTGCTCCAGGCCGGTCAGGCGTTGCAAGCGCATTTGCAGAATTTCCTGCGCTTGCGTGTCGCTCAGGCGGTACAGGCCATCCTTGCCCATGCCAAATTCTTTTTCCAGGCCATCGGGACGGTAGTCGTCAGCATTCACCACGCCGCCATCGGCACGCGTGCGGGTGAGCATCTCGCGCACCAACTTGCTGTCCCAGGGGCGGTTCATCAGCTCGACCTTGGCTACGGGTGGCGTAGGCGATTCCCGGATGATGCGGATGAACTCGTCGATGTTGGCCATGGCAACGGCCAAGCCTTCCAGCACGTGGCCGCGTTCGCGCGCCTTGCGCAGGTTGAAGACCGTGCGGCGTGTCACCACTTCGCGGCGGTGCTGCAGGAAGACTTCGATCAGGTCCTTCAGGTTACACAGTTTGGGCTGGCCATTCACCAGCGCCACCATGTTGATGCCGAACGTATCCTGCAGCTGCGTTTGCTTGTACAGGTTGTTTAGCACGACCTCGGGCACTTCGCCGCGCTTGAGTTCAATCACCAGGCGCATGCCTGACTTGTCCGACTCGTCCTGGATGTGGCTAATGCCTTCAATCTTCTTCTCGTGCACCAGCTCAGCCATGCGCTCTTGCAAGGTCTTCTTGTTGACCTGGTAGGGCAGCTCGTCCACGATGATGGCCTGGCGCTGGCCCTTGTCGATGTCTTCAAAGTGGCATTTGGCGCGCATGACCACACGGCCGCGGCCGGTACGGTAACCGTCCTTGACGCCATTGATGCCGTAAATAATGCCGGCGGTGGGGAAGTCAGGCGCCGGGATGATTTCCATGAGCTCGTCAATGGAGGCGCCAGGGTTTCGCAGCAGATGCAGGCAGGCATCCACCACTTCGTTCAGGTTGTGTGGCGGAATATTGGTCGCCATACCGACCGCAATACCGCCCGAGCCGTTCACCAGCAGGTTGGGGATGCGGGTAGGCAACACCAGCGGCTCTTTTTCGGAACCGTCGTAGTTGGGGCCGAAGTCCACCGTTTCCTTGTCCAGATCGGCCAGCAGTTCGTGGGCCATTTTGGACAGGCGGATTTCGGTGTATCGCATCGCCGCCGCGTTGTCGCCGTCCACCGAACCGAAGTTGCCCTGGCCATCCACCAGCATATGGCGCATGGAGAAATCTTGCGCCATACGCACGATGGTGTCGTACACCGACTGGTCACCGTGGGGGTGGTATTTACCGATGACGTCACCCACGATACGGGCGGACTTTTTATAGGCGCGGTTCCAGTCGTTGTTCAGCTCATGCATCGCAAACAACACACGCCGGTGCACCGGCTTCAAGCCGTCGCGCGCATCGGGCAGGGCGCGGCCCACGATCACGCTCATGGCGTAGTCGAGGTAGCTCCGGCGCATTTCCTCTTCTAGGCTGATGGGCAGGGTTTCTTTGGCGAACTGGGTCATGGGTGGGTGCAGGCTATGTCAGGGACAACCTTTGATTCTACGGCCGCCGTGCTGTGGCTTGAGAGCAACAAAGCACGGACTTGCGCGCGGAGCAGTTACATGGGGGATACGGATGTTCTAAAAGCGACTGCGCGCTATGGCACAATGGTGTGAACGTCTCTGGTGCACAAAACTTTGGGCGTCACACAATTAGTCGCAGCGTCGCTGCAGTTTGTCTCGACAAAGGAAGGTCTCATGAAACAATTGAACAAAGTAGCAATCCTGATTGCAACAGCCGTTTTGGCCACTGCTGCTGGCGCGCAAGAAATCCACAACTGGCGCAATGCTGGTGGCGAAGTTTGGAAAAATGCATCCGGCGAATGCTGGCGTGATGCCAGCTGGACTCCCGCTACGGCCGCTGCTGGCTGCGATGGCGCGATTGCTGCTCCCGCACCTGTTGCTGCAGCTCCTGCTGCACCCGCCGCTGCCGCTCCTGCACCTGCGGCAGCAGCCCCCGCTGCCGCAGCTCCCGCCGCAGCCGCTGCCAGCAAAGTGACTTACGCTGCTGATGCGTTCTTTGACTTTGACAAGGCCGTTCTGAAGCCCGAAGGCAAAGCCAAGCTGGACGACTTGGTGAGCAAGGTTAAGGGTATCAACCTGGAAGTGATCATCGCTGTGGGTCACACCGACGCGACTGGTGCCGACGCTTACAACCAAAAGTTGTCGGTTGCACGTTCTGAAGCTGTCAAGGCTTACCTGGTGTCCAAGGGCATCGAAAAGAATCGCGTGTACACCGAAGGCAAGGGTGAGAAACAACCTGTTGCTGACAACAAGACCAAAGAAGGCCGTGCCAAGAACCGCCGCGTGGAAATCGAAGTGGTTGGCACTCGCGCCAAGTAATTCGACCATTCCCATGGTTTGTGAAAAAACCCGCTTCGGCGGGTTTTTTCTTGTCTGTGCCACCATTGCCCTATGAACCCCATACTGAATGCCGATCCGGCCGAGCTGGCCAAGTTTTCCGAGTTAGCCCACCGTTGGTGGGATATGGACAGCGAGTTTCGGCCGCTGCACCAGATCGACCCGCTGCGCTTGGGGTGGATCCAGTCTATGTGTGTGCTGCAGGGCGTGCAGGCCCTGGACATAGGTTGCGGCGGGGGCATCCTGGCGGATTCCATGGCTCGCCAGGGTGCTGAGGTGCTGGGGGTCGATTTGTCGTCCAAAGCGCTTAAGGTGGCGCAGCTGCACGCCCTGGAGGCGCAAACGCCCCGTGTGACGTACCGCGAAGTGAGCGCAGAAGCCCTGGCGCAGGAGAGGCCAGCCAGCTTTGACGTGGTGACCTGCATGGAAATGCTGGAGCACGTACCCGACCCGGCGTCGGTGGTGCAGGCCTGCGCCACGCTGGTGAAACCCGGTGGCTGGGTGTTCTTCTCGACCCTGAACCGCAATGGCAACGCATTTTTGCAAGCCATTCTGGGGGCGGAATATTTGCTGAACCTGCTGCCGCGTGGCACCCATGAATACGCCAAGATGATTCGCCCCAGTGAACTGGCTGCGTACTGTCGGCGCGCAGGGCTGGACCTGAAGGCCACCCAGGGCTTGGGCTACAACCCCTTGACGCGGCGCTATGCCCTGAGCACCAACACCCAAGTGAACTACCTGTTCGCCACCCAAAAGCCGCTGGACTCTCAATGACACGTTTTGCCGGACCGATCGCGGCGGTGCTGTTCGACCTGGATGGCACATTGATTGATAGCGCTCCGGACCTGGGCGCTGCTGCCGACCAGATGCGGGTGAGCCGCGGCTTGCCTTCTTTGCCGTTGGAGCTGTACCGCCCCATGGCAGGTGCTGGTGCACGGGGTATGCTGGGCGTGGCGTTTGGCATCAGCCCCCAGGATGCGGGTTACGAGGCCTTGCGCGACGAGTTTTTTGCCAACTACGAGCGTTGCATGACCGAGCGTACGTTTTCTTTTGACGGAGTGCCGCCCTTGCTGCAAGCCATCATTGAGCGGCGGTTGCTGTGGGGCGTGGTGACCAATAAATCAGCGCGTTTTACCGAGCCACTCACTGCCGCCATGCCGCTGTTTGCGTCGGCCAAAGCGATTGTGAGTGGCGACACCACGCCGCATGCCAAGCCTCATCCCGAACCGCTGCTGGAGGCGGCACGGCGCCTGGGCGTGGATCCTATCCATTGTGTGTACGTGGGCGACGATGAGCGCGACATCGTGGCGGGGCGCGCGGCCGGCATGTACACCGTGGCTGCCACTTATGGTTATTTGGGTGCGCAGAGTGACACACTGGCTTGGGGTGCGGACGCCTCCATCGCCAGCCCAGAGGCGCTGCTGGACCTGTTTTAGTCCTCGCCCCGGCCGCGCTGGGCCTTGATGGCGGATCGCTGTGCCTTGGACTGCAGCCGACGCTGCTTTGCCGCATAGCTGGGCTTCGTGGCTTTGCGGGCCTTGGGTGGAACGGCCACGCTGTTAACCAGCACGTGCAGGCGCTCAAAAGCGTCAAACCGATTCAGTTCCTGGGTGCGAAATTGCTGTGCCTTGATGACCAGCACGCCGTCGCGCGTAATGCGACTGTCTGGTAACTGCAATAGCCGTTCCTTGACGTCATCAGGCAGGGACGAGGCCGGAATATCAAAGCGCAGGTGGATGGCGCTGCTGACCTTGTTGACGTTTTGTCCGCCAGCGCCTTGTGCGCGGATGGCCGAGGTTTCTACCTCGGCTTCCTGGATGGTGATGCGCTCGGCCATGGGGTGTTCGAAAAGCTCTGTGGAACCAACCTTACCACCGCCTGCCAATTACATCGCTGCCAATACTTCGCCGTAACGTGGAGGTTGGCAACCGGCGCGGCTGCAGTTAATGGCTGCGGCCTGCATGGCTTCTTTCAAGGTGCTGGCCACGCGCTGTGGGGCTCCGTTCTGGTTCAGGGCCCAGTCTCCCAGGCAGTTGCCCCAGAAGGTGTCGCCGGCGCCCACGGTGTCCACCACCTGGGTAGCAGGTACGTCAGCCTCAGCCCAAGCCCCGTCCACACCCAACCAAGCACCGTCGCCACCAAACGTGAGGGCAATGCGGCTCGTGCCTTGCGCTACGAAATGCGCGGCAATGCGTGCACCGTCCGCACGCGTGGGTGCATGAAAGCCCAGCAATTCCAGGTCTTCGTCACTGGCTTTCAGCCAGTCTGCCAGCGCGGCAATGGCCTGCACGGCTTGGACGTAGTCCGCCAAATTCGTGGCCAGTTTGGGGCGTAGGTTCACGTCCACGCTGACGGTCCAGCCCAGCGCTTTGGCGCCTTGCAGAATGGCCAGCACCTTGTGGTGTTCCGGTGGTACCAGTAGCAACGAGCCGGTGTGCAGAACGCCGGTAGGCTGGTCTTGCAGGCGTTGCAGCACTGATTCCACGGTGTAGTCGCGGTCGGCAATACCTTCGCGGTAGAAACCATAACTGGGCTGGCCGTTGTGGATTTGCACCACTGCCAAGGAGGTAGGCAGGGCGCTAGGGGCCGACAGCACCTGCACGCTATCGCGTTGCAGTTGCTCGCGCATTTGCCCGCCAAACTGGTCTGCCGACAACGGGTTGACGTAGCCGACCGTGGCACCGCGCAAGGCGGCGGCGCGCGCCAAATTGAAGGGGCTACCGCCCATAAAGGGGCGTAAAGTACCGTCGGCTTGGGCTACACAATCCATCAAGGCTTCGCCCAATACCCATATCGATGCAGTCATTGTTCTCTCAGATTGGTTGATGCGCCCGATGCTGTCAATGCGAGCGCGCCGTGCAGCTTAAACCGACGCCATGCCCGCGGCCACGCCGGATTGGGCAAAAAGTGATACCGGTTTTGCAGTGGCACGGAGAATAACGCAGTTTCGTTTAATTAAATCAAGTAGTTTTACTAATATGATTTCGTATCAGGGTCTGGCATGCTCCAGTCCAATGTGTAAACAGGCTAGCAGTGCCGGTGTGGGCAGGGCGTCCCTTGTTGGAGGGACTGTCCACACTTTGCATGGCGTGGCCACCAATTAAAGAAAGATTGCAATATGTTGAAAGGGATTGATCCTTTGCTCACCCCGGAGTTGCTGATGCACCTCTCGGCCATGGGCCATGGCGAATGGGTGGCGGTTGTGGACGCCAATTTCACGGCCGATTTCTTGAGCGCGGGCAAGCCCTTGGTGCGCCTGCCCGGCCACACACTGGAGCGCGTGAGCAAGGCGGTGCTGTCGGTGATTCCGCTGGCCGAAGATGTGGCTTGCCCAGCCGCCTACATGCGTGTCAGCCACCAACCGCTGGAGCACCGCACTGCCGCGCAGCAGGCCGTGGTGGCCCTGTTGCAGCAGGAAGGCTTGCCCGAAAATCGGGTGGAGCCCGTGGAGCGCTTTGCCTTCTATGACAAGATCAAAGGCGCCAGCCTGATTGTGCAGAGTGGTGAAGCCACGGCCTATGGCAATGCCATGTATTGCAAAGGTGTGATTCTCTGAGCCCTTGCGTGGCAGGGTTGAACAAAGGAATGTGGGTGTGAAAATCTACCTTGATTCGGCCCAGGTGTCGACATGGACGTTGCCAGCCGGTTGTCCCGCAGTACAGGGCGTGACGACCAATCCCAGCCTGGTGTTTCAGGCAGGGCTGCCGGTCACCCTGGCGTCGTATTTGGGGTTGGTGCAGGCCGCCGCGGACCATGGTTTTGCCGAGCTGATGCTACAGCTGCCCAGCGCAGACCTGGGAGAAGCCGGACGGTGGCTGGACGCCTTGCGCACGGCGGTCGACGGTGCGCATGTGCAGCTGACGATCAAGTTACCGTGCGCTGCCGAATGGGAGCCCTGCATCCGCCAAGTTCGACAGGCCGGCCAGGCGATTTTGCTGACTGGGCTGTCCAACCCCGTGCAACTGCTGTGGGCGCGTGACATGCAGGTCCAGTATGTGGCGCCGTATGTGGGCCGCTTGGCGAATGACGGGCGCAATGTCTGGGCGTTGATGCAAGCCTGCGTGGCGCTGCGGCCGCGAGGGCCGCAGTTGCTGGCAGCCAGCATCAAGTCCCCCGAAGTGCTGGCCCAGCTGATTGGCATCGGTGCCGCAGCGGTCACGCTGCCCCCCGCCAGTTTGGTGGCTTGGTCCACCGACACTCTGACGCAGGCGGCGATGGCGCAGTTTGAGCAGGATATTGAAGCGAGCCTGGTGGCTGCTCGCTAGGTCAGAAGGCCTACGGCGCGTGGTCGTCCACACGGCTGTCCAGCGGGCTGACAAAGGAATTGATTTCCCAGCCCGAGGCCAGGCGGCTCTCGGGAAACTCGAGCCCCGACTCTGACAGCAAAGGCGTGAGCCCAGAGGGAGTGCCTTCGGCATCCTTGCTTTGTCTGCGCCGCGTGACCACGGCGTGCAAGTGGTCGCGCACATCCTGAAAGCGAGACTCCAGCGGCTGACTGCCAGTGACGTGCGCCGCCTGTTCACCCAAAAAGGCGGCCCGAATCTGGCTCAGGTGCGGCAGGTTGGCCGGGTCCACCACCCAGTAGCGGATATTGCATTGGTCCAGCAGGCTGTGTTTCAGGGTTTGGTTGCCCATCGACAGGCCATGGGGGCCGATCACATCAATGCACCCCACGACCTTGCCGTCCAGCCCGCAGATGGTGAAGGTGCAGTACACGCCATTGAGGATCTTGTACCAATGGGTGGCTTCGGTTTGCTTGGCGGGGGCGGTGAAGCGTGTGACGGGAAGCTTGATCAGGATGTGCTGGTCGAACATGACCTTGGTGAGCCAGATCCACACACGACGTTCTTGGGAATTGACCAGAGGGCGTGTTTTAAGGGGCCAGACGGATGGAATCCGCCGGCGTTGGCGCTGCTGGTAGCGGTCCCACGCCCAATACAGGGCGGCCCCGAGTCCTATACCCACCACAAGAGAAAGCAGCATCACGTTCCACCCTGAAAGTTAAGCCATCTTTGTGGCTCTGTGTTTGGGTAAAAGTTTACAGTGCTTTTGCGATTTGGTCAGTTTTTGTAAATATTCTCGACATCGGCGCGGTGCGTGTTTACCAACGCCACCAGGCTGGGGTCAAAGTGTCGACCGGACTCGGTATTCAGGTAGTCCAGCGCCTCGGCCAGGGGCCAGGCCTTTTTGTAGCAACTGGCGCTGGCCAGCGAATCCAGCACATCTGCCACAGCGGCGATGCGCCCCGGCAGACTGATGGCATCCGCCTTGAGGCCCTGTGGGTAGCCCGTGCCGTCCCAGTGCTCGTGGTGCTCGTGGGCGATTTGCGCCGCCAGCACGTGCACGCGGGAGCGTGAACGCGAGAGCAGGGCATGGCCCTCGCTGGCATGGGTTTTCATGGTCTCCCATTCCTGCGCATCCAGCGGGCCAGGTTTGGTGAGGATGTGGTCGGGAATGCAGACCTTGCCCACGTCGTGCAGGGTTGCGGCCACGCGCATCAGCTCCACCTCGTGATCGCTGGCGCCCAGCTTGCCAGCCAGCAGGGCCGCCAAATCGCCAACGCGTTGGGGGTGCAGCGACGATTCATTGCAGCGCCGCTCGATGGCACCGCTGAGCAGGGTGATGGTGGAGCGCTGCACGGCCTGGTTGTCCTCACGCAGCAGCAGCCCGTCGTAGGTGATGGCGACATTGCGTGAAAACAGCTCCAGCAGCTCGCGTGCCTGGTCGTTGATCGGCTCGTCAAACTCCATGTAGATCAGGCTCTCGCTGCCGGCCTTGGTCTTGAAGTAGCCGGCGTAGTGCCGCTCGCCGTGGTGACTGGTCTTTTCGCGCAGCGCCCGAGCGATGGCGTCTTGCACGCTGCGCGGCAGGTTGCCCACTTCTTCATCCACCATGAGCTGCGAATAGGCCTCGGTAGCCGCCAGCACCTTGAGTTGGCCTTCGGTGGAGTTGGCGGTGTAGGCCGATACGCGGCTGGCGCACAGGCCTTCGCCGTTCAGGTCCAGCAGAAAGTTCACCTGTTCTAGCACTGCCGAGGCAAAGCCGCGCAGGTTGCGCGAATCGCAGACCTGGCTGATGGCCTCGATGGAGCGACGCAGCCCCAGGCGGGCGTGTTCGATGCGCATGAGGTCGCGGTAGGCGCGCAGGCCGGCGTAAAACACGGTGATCAGCTTGCGCCGCGTGAGGTCGGTTTTTTCCTTGTAGTCGTTGATGTCGTAGTCGCGGATCACCTGCTCTTCGGGCGCCTGGCCGGGCTGGCCGGTGCGCAGAATGATGCGCACATTCAGGTTGCCCAGCTCTTCGCGGATGTAGCGCGCCAACTCCAGCCCGGCGTGTTCGGATTCCATCACCACGTCCAACAGGATCAGCGCGATGTCGCCGCGCGTGGCCAGTACGGCGCGGGCTTCGGTGGCGCTGTAGCAGTGGGTGAACTCCAGTCGGCGGCCGTCCATCTCAAAGTCTGACATCACCAGCTTGGTGACTTCGTGCACCGCGGGTTCGTCGTCCACCACCAGAACCTGCCAGGCGGGCAATCCCTTGCGGGCGATGGGTTCTGCTTGCTCGTCACTAAACACCAGATCATCAGACATGTGTCGGTTGCTCGCTAAGAGGTGGGTGGGCAAAGTTTAAATCGGATTGTGGCTGCGATACTACGGTTCATGCAGCTTCAGGAAATACTCTATTCACAGGGCTTTGGCACACGCCGGGTGTGCGCCGGTTTGATCCAGCAGGGTCTGGTGCAGGTTTATATGCCAAATGAGCCTATAGCCCCCGTCGTCATTGCGCAAGCAGCTACTGAATTTGTAGCAGAAGGGCTGCGCTTCCGGGTGCAAGGCGTGGAGTGGCAGTACTTCGAGAAGGCCTACATCGTGCTCCACAAGCCAGCGGGCACCGAGTGCTCACAAAAGCCTTCTACCTACCCCAGCATCTACACGCTGCTGCCGTCCCCATTGCGCACGCGCCCACAAAAAGCTGCGGTGCAGGGCGTGCAAGCCGTGGGGCGGTTGGACCAGGACACCACGGGCATGCTGCTGCTCACCGATGACGGCAAGTTCATCCACAAAATGAGCTCGCCACGCCACCATGTGCCCAAGGTGTATGACGTAACGGTGAAGCACCCGCTGGACGACAAGCAGGTGCAAAAGCTGCTGGCCGGTGTGGTGCTGGACGATGACCCGGCGCCCGTGCGCGCTGCTGCCTGCGAGGCGGTGGGTGAATTTCATTTACGACTCACGCTGACCGAAGGCAAGTACCACCAGGTCAAGCGCATGGTCGCCGCGGTCAGCAATCGGGTGGAGGGGCTGCACCGGTCGAAGATTGGCGGCATGCCGCTGCCGGCGGACTTGGCGCCTGGCCAGTGGCGCTGGCTCAGCGCCGAAGAGCTGGTTGCCGTGCAGGCGGCGGGCTAGGGCCATGAACGCCATGCTCGATGCGTTTTGGCGGTCGGTGGCGTACTGCCTACACCCGCGGGTGATTGGCCTGTCGCTGCTGCCGCTGGTGCTAATGGTCGGGCTGATCGCGGGGCTGGGCTACTTTTTCATGGACGCAGCCCTGGCCGCCGTGCAGAACATGCTGGAGTCGTCTGACTTGCTCAACAGCCTGTGGGCTTGGCTGGAGTCGGCGGGCGCGGGCAAGCTCAAGACCGTGCTGGTGCCGCTGATCGTGATCACCGTGGCCACGCCCTTGATCGTGATGGCCTGCCTGCTGCTGGTCGCCATGCTGATGACGCCGCTGATGGTGCGCCTGGTGACCCGGCGCCGCTTTCCGCTGCTGGAGCGTACCGGTGGCGCTTCGTACGCTTTCAGCATCGTCTGGGCGCTGGGCTCCACAGTCTTGGCCTTGTCGGCCATGGTGCTGTCCGCGCCGCTGTGGTTCGTGCCACCGCTGGTGCTGATCCTTCCGCCGCTGATCTGGGGCTGGCTGACCTACCGCGTGATGGCGTTTGATGCCCTGGCTGACCACGCCACGGCCGAAGAGCGCCACACCCTGTTTCAGCGCCACCGCTGGTGGCTGCTGGGCATGGGGGTGTTTGCGGGCTACCTGGGCGCGGCGCCCAGCTTGATCTGGTCGGTGGGCTTTGTGGCCGTGGCGATGGCGCCGTTCCTGATCCCTATTTCCATCTGGCTGTACACCCTGGTGTTCGCCTTTGCGTCGCTGTGGTTTGCGCACTACTGCCTGGCTGCGCTGCATCAGCTGCGCTGGGAGCGCGCCCAGTTACCGCCCGTGCCGCCTGCGCCACCCCCATCCCCTGCACTTGAATTGCCTGCGAATCCTCTGGAGCTAGCATGAACGTTGGTTTGGTCATCATTGGAGACGAAATCCTGTCGGGCAAGCGCGCCGACAAACACCTGTCCAAAGCCATCGAGCTGCTTGGCGAACGGGGCCTGCAACTGGCCTATGCAGACTATGTGGGTGATGACCCCGAGCGCATCACCCAGACGCTGCAGCGTGCGTTTGCCTCGGGCGACGTGGTGTTCTCGTTCGGCGGTATCGGTGCCACGCCGGACGACCACACGCGCCAGTGCGCGGCGCGCGCCTTAGGCGTGCCGCTGGAGCTGCACCCGGAGGCCGAGCAGCTGATCCGCGAGCGTATGCAGGACGTGGCCATGGAACAGGGCCTGCCCTACGAACCCGACCGGGCTGACAACGTGCACCGCCTGAACATGGGTATGTTTCCGCGGGGCGCGGCCATTATTCCCAACCCGTACAACAAGATTCCAGGCTTCTTTTGTCGAGGAGGTGGCGGGCTGAGCGCCGCCGGGCCGTTCCAAGGCGCGAGCCCCCCCTCGGGGGGCAGCGACCCACACGTAGTGGGGGAGCGTGGGGGGATCTATTTCGTGCCCGGCTTTCCGGTCATGGCTTGGCCCATGGTGGCGTGGGTGCTGGACCAGCAGTACGCCCATTTGCACCGCAGACACGGTTGGCTAGAGCGTTCCGTGGTCGTTTTTGGTGCCATGGAGTCGACTTTGACGCCGCTGATGGAGGCGCTGGAACAGCGCCATGCAGTCAAGGTGTTTAGCCTACCCAGTGTGGACCACCCGGAGTGGGGGCGCCATATCGAGCTGGGCGTCAAGGGGGAACCAGACGCTGTGGGGCTTGCGTATGCGGGCTTGCTGGAAGGTCTGAAGGCACTGCAAATGGCGTTGGGCCCAGAATTGGTGCGAAGCTGAATTCGCACAATACCGGTGCGCAAATGATTTGCACTAAATTGGTGCAATCGTGCTGCCGATAGAAGTTACATGGGCGCATCTTTGCGGTGCGCCCCCCTAAAACTCCGGTTTCTCGAGGCAGAATATGGCGGTTTCTCTAAATTGCCCGGCCAGCGGTTTTTGGCACAAAAGCTGCATTGAAGACGGGGCAATTCTTTTTTACAACCGTGCAACAGGAGTATTTGATGGCCAAGACCGTCGCAGACGTGATGAAGATGGTGAAAGAGAACGAAGTCAAATTTGTTGACTTCCGTTTCACCGATACCCGCGGTAAGCAGCAGCACACCACCGTGCCTGTCTCGCATTTCGACGAAGACAAGTTCACCTCCGGCCACGCATTCGACGGTTCTTCCATCGCCGGCTGGAAGGGCATCGAAGCTTCCGACATGTTGTTGATGCCCGATCCCAACACGGCCAACATCGACCCCTTCTTTGAAGAAACCACCATCATCATGAACTGTGATGTGGTGGAGCCTGCCGACGGCAAGTCTTACGACCGCGACCCACGTTCCATCGCCAAGCGCGCTGAAGCCTACCTGAAGGCCTCTGGCATTGGTGACGCAGCCTACTTCGGTCCAGAGCCAGAATTCTTCATCTTTGATGGCGTTCGCTGGAGCACCGACTCCAACAACACCTTCTACGAAATCGACGAGTACGAAGCTCCCTGGAACACCGGAACCAAACTCGAAGGCGGCAACCGCGGCCACCGTCCCACGGTCAAGGGCGGTTACTTCCCCGTGCCTCCTGTCGACAGCACGCAAGACATGCGCGCCGAGATGTCCCTGATTCTCGAATCCCTGGGCATCCCCGTCGAAGTGTTCCACCACGAAGTGGCAGGCGCTGGGCAGAACGAAATCGGTACCCGTTTCTCCACCCTGGTGGAACGCGCTGACTGGACCATGCTGCAAAAGTACGTGGTGCACAACGTGGCCAACGCCTACGGCAAGACGGCTACCTTCATGCCCAAGCCCTACCACGGTGACAACGGTTCCGGCATGCACGTGCACCAGTCGGTGTGGAAAGACGGCAAGAACCTGTTTGCTGGCGACGGCTATGCCGGTCTGTCCGACTTCGCGCTGTACTACATCGGCGGCATCATCAAGCACGCACGTGCCCTGAACGCCATCACCAACCCCGGCACCAACAGCTACAAGCGCCTGGTTCCTCACTTCGAAGCACCGGTCAAGCTGGCGTACTCTGCCAAGAACCGTTCCGCTTCCATTCGCATTCCGTTTGTGGCGAACCCCAAGGGCCGTCGCGTGGAAGCCCGCTTCCCCGATCCATTGATGAACCCTTACCTGGGCTTCTCCGCCTTGTTGATGGCGGGTCTGGATGGCGTGGAAAACAAGATCCACCCCGGCGAGGCCGCATCGAAGGATCTGTACCATCTGCCTCCCGAGGAAGATGCCAAGGTGCCAACCGTGTGCCACAGCCTGGACCAAGCGCTGGAATGCCTGGACAAGGACCGCGGCTTCCTGACCAAGGGCGGCGTGTTCACTGACTCCATGATCGATGCGTACATCGATTTGAAGATGCAGGAAGTGACCCGTTACCGCATGTCGGTACACCCTGTCGAATTCGACATGTACTACTCCCTGTGATTTCTGCTGCCCCTGTGGCAGTGTTTTCCTGAAAAAGGACGGCGTAAGCCGTCCTTTTTTTTGCAAACATGGCGGTGTAGATTCAGGTCCAATTGGCAGGGATACTGTGGCGGTTTTGTTTTTAGGCACTTTTTGGCGCATACTGAATCCACCGCCAGGCACTCTGTTAGCGCGGACACAGCATGAACACCCATTTTTTGATTTCTTTGATAGCCCTTGGCTCGCTCTCCGGTGCGTTTGCACAGGAGCGCATCTACCGTTGCGGCAACGAGTACACCAACACTGTGTCCGAGGCCCAGGCGAAAAACTGCAAACTGATTTCTGGTGGCAATGTCACCGTGGTCCAGGCCCAAAAGCCTGGTACCAAAGTCGCATCTGCCAGCCAAAGCGGGTCGCGCGTGGACTCACCCGACCAGCGTGCCAAGGATTCCGATGCGCGCCTGATCCTGGAAGCTGAACTCAAGAAGGCCGAGGCCAAGCAGATCGAGCTGGTCAAGGAGTACAACAACGGTGAACCCGAAAAGTTGGGCCCCGAGACCCGCAACCACCAGAAGTACCTGGACCGCGTGGCCGAGCTCAAGGCCGCCATCGCCCGCAATGAGAGTGACATTGCAGGCATCCGCCGTGAGCTGGGTCGCGTGCCTGCCGCAACATCCCCGTCGGTGTCGTCCGCCAAATAGCGGCGCGCTTTTGTGTGGCCCTGCGGGCCGCGCCGTATTTGACTATCTTCATCGCCTGTGACCCGCACCGACCCTATACCCGAGCGTTTTCAGTCGTTTGACCTTCTGGCTACTTTGGTGGCCGTGGTCTATGCCGACGCCTCTGTGCAGTTTTCCAATGCAGCGCTGGAAGATGCACTGGGCACTTCGCGCAGAACCATTGTGGGTTCCAGCTTCGCCGACATCTTCACAGAACCTGCTGCGCTGCAGAGCGCGCTGGAGGGGGCAGCCGAAAACGCATTTGCGGCTTTGCGTTACGACGCGTGGCTCAAGCGCGCGGCGCTGGACCCCATGCCGGTTCATGTGATCGTGACACGCACCGAGTTTTCTGAAGAAATCATCGTCGAGATGGTGCCGCTGGAGCAGCAGACCCGCCAGGACCGCGAAGAGCGCCTGGCCGAACAAGCGCAGACCAACAAAGAACTGATCCGCAACCTGGCCCATGAGATCAAGAACCCGCTGGGCGGCATTCGCGGCGCGGCGCAATTGCTTGAGATGGAGATGGAGTCCCCCGAACTCACCGAGTACACCCAGGTCATCATCCATGAGGCAGACCGTCTGCAAAGCCTGGTGGATCGCTTGCTGGCACCGCACCGCAGGCCGCACTTGGTGGGCGATGTGAACATCCATGAAGTGTGCGAGCGTGTGCGGTCCCTCATCATGGCCGAGTTCCCACGTGGACTGCGGGTGGTGCGTGACTATGACACTTCCATTCCCGAGTTCCGTGGTGACCGCGAGCAGTTGATTCAGACTGTGTTGAACATCGCACACAACGCCTGTCAGGCACTCGCAGAGCGCATTGCCGCAGGTGATGCCAACCTCACATTTCGCACGCGTGTGACCCGGCAAGTAACGTTCGGTAAGCAGCGTTATCGGTTGGCATTGGAATTGCATGTGATCGATAACGGACCTGGCGTGCCAGATTCGATCAGGGACCGCATTTTCTACCCGCTGGTGTCGGGTAGAGAGGGTGGTTCGGGGCTGGGGCTGACATTGGCGCAAACCTTTGTTCAACAACACCACGGTCTGATTGAAGTCGATAGCGTGCCGGGCCGAACGGATTTCAAAATTCTGATTCCGTTACCGTAAACACAAGAACACAAGGGTGCGCCACAACATGAAGCCGATTTGGATCGTAGATGATGACCAGTCCATCCGCTTCGTGCTGGAGAAGGCGCTGCTGCGCGAACATTTGCCCACACGCAGCTTTTCCAATCCACGCGATGTACTGAGTGCCCTGGCCACGGCCGCGGACGATGAAGGACCGCAAATTCTGGTGAGCGACATTCGCATGCCAGGCGGCTCGGGGCTGGACCTGCTCGACAAGGTCAAGGCCAAGCACCCAGGTTTGCCCGTCATCATCATGACGGCGTTCTCCGACCTGGACAGCGCGGTCAGCGCCTTCCAAGGCGGGGCGTTTGAATACCTGCCCAAGCCATTCGATTTGCCCAAGGCGGTGGAACTGATCCGCCGCGCGGTGGAGGAAAGCCAGCGCGAAGAAGTGGCCGAAGAGCGCATGGCGGAGTCGCCCGAAATGCTGGGCCAGGCGCCCGCCATGCAGGATGTATTCCGTGCCATTGGCCGTCTGAGCCAAAGCAATGTGACGGTGATGATCACCGGCGAATCGGGTTCCGGCAAAGAGCTGGTGGCGCGCGCGCTGCACAAGCACTCGCCGCGCGCCGATGGTCCGTTTGTGGCCATCAACACCGCCGCTATTCCCAAAGACCTGCTGGAGAGTGAACTCTTCGGCCATGAGCGTGGCGCCTTCACGGGCGCGCAAACCATGCGCCGCGGTCGCTTTGAGCAGGCCGATGGTGGCACGCTGTTCCTTGATGAAATCGGCGACATGCCGTTCGAGCTGCAAACCCGCTTACTGCGTGTGCTTAGCGACGGACATTTCTACCGCGTGGGCGGCCACAGCGCTGTCAAATCGAATGTGCGCGTGATTGCCGCGACCCACCAGGACCTGGAGCAACGCGTCAAGGACGGTGCGTTCCGCGAGGATTTGTTCCACCGCCTTAACGTGATCCGCCTGCGCCTGCCCGCGCTGCGTGAGCGCAAGGAAGACGTGTCCATGCTGACACGCCACTTCCTGCAGCAAAGCGCCAAGCAGCTGGGTGTGGAGCCCAAGCGTATCTCGGACCCCGCGTTGGCCTGGTTGGAAGGCTTTGGCTTCCCTGGCAATGTGCGCCAGCTCGAAAACATCTGCCATTGGCTGACCGTCATGGCGCCCGCCCAAGTGATCGAGCGCAAGGACCTGCCACCCGAGGTGAGCATGGGCCGTGAAGGCTTTGGCATGCCAGTCGCAGTTGCAGCACCGGTGCTGACGTCGTCTTCCGAGCTGCTGGGCAAAGAGCCACTGGTGCTGCATGCGCCTGCGGGTGCCGCGTCGGCAACGGAGCCCGAGCAGGACCTGTCCCACGTGCTAGCCCGTGCGGCCGCCGCGCATGGACCCTTGCAAGGCTGGGAGGCCGAGCTGGAGACCGAGGCGGTAGCCTTGCTCGGTGCAGGCCAGGCCGATGTATGGGACACGCTGACGCGCCGTTTTGAGTCGCGCCTGATTCTGGCAGCCCTGGCCAACACCAAGGGCCGCCGGATTGAAGCCGCGCAGAAGTTGGGCATTGGCCGCAATACGATTACCCGCAAGATCCAGGAGCTGGGTCTCGAGTAATCAATAGTGTTTTAGGCCACTAGCCCGCGTGGAATATGCGCAAGTAGCTCCTGAAATGATAGTAAAAGGCCCGCTGCATGTGGGCCTTTTCGCATCTCAGTCCAGCGCAATATCCACCACTACCGGTGCATGGTCGCTGGGACGCTCATTCTTGCGCGGCACCTTGTCGATGGTGCAGGCCCGCACCAGGGGCTTGAGCGCATTGCTGACCAGGATGTGGTCGATGCGCAGCCCGCGGTTGCGGCGAAAGCCCGCGTCGCGGTAGTCCCACCAACTGAAGCTCTTGGGCGGCTGTGCAAACAGGCGGTGGCTGTCGGTCAGGCCTAACGCAATCATCGCGCGCAGGTGGTAGCGCTCTTCCTCGGTGCAATGGATGGTTTCAAACAGGGCCACAGGGTCCCAAACATCGTCATCGTCAAAGGTGATGTTGTAGTCCCCCATGATCACCAGCCGCGGGTGCTGTGTCAGTTCCTCCTTGACCCAGCGGCGCAGCGCCGTGAGCCATTCCATCTTGTACTCAAACTTGTCGCTGCCGGGCTCTTGGCCATTGGGGAAGTAAGCACCGATCACGCGCACACCTTCCACCGTGCCGGTGATGACACGCGCCATGTCGTCGTCAAAACCGGGGATGTTTTTGAGAATGTCGGTGGCCGGGGTACGGGTCAGCAGGGCGACGCCGTTGTAGGTCTTCTGGCCAAACCACTGGGCCTGGTAGCCGGCTGCCGCAAAGGCATCGGCGGGGAACTTGTCGTCGGTGAGTTTGAGCTCTTGCAGCGCCAGCACTTCTACCGGGTTGGCCGCCAGCCAGTCCAGCACCTGCGGCAGGCGCACGCCCAAAGAGTTCACATTCCAGGTGGCAAGTTTCATGGTGGTGGGTAGGCTGGATGATTGAGACATGGAGTGGCTGGCGTGGCCCCAGCGGGTGACACAATGGGCGCACTTTCTTCAGCGGCGCATTTTCGCACCTTGCGGATCTGCGATTGAATCACACCCATGTACGTTAACGTTCCCGCGCCAGCAGCATGCCCCGGTTGCCAGCAGCCCTTGCGCCATGTGGTGCTGGAGGGGCACTATGCCAAAGCCGTGCAGGTTGACCTCTGCGCAGCTTGCCATCTGGTCTGGTTTGATGCCTTTGAGTCGGTGCGCCTTTCGGGCCTGGGCTGGGTGCAGCTGTTGCGCGCCATGCTACTGCAGCCTGTATCGCAGGCCGTGTTGCCTCCCAAAATGGCGTGCGTGCGCTGCCACTCGCCCTTGGTCGGTGTGCACAACCAAACCCGTTTTGGGCACAGCGCGGCGATGGAATGTCGCCAGGGCCATGGGCAGCTGCAAACCTTCACACTCTTGCTGGCTGAACGTGGCTTGTTGCGTGCCGTCTTGCCCGTAGACCGGAGCAGCTTGGCTGCAGAGGGGCGGGAGCTCCAATGCCTGCAATGTGGCGCTGCAGACCACGCGCCGCAGGCCAAAGAATGCGTCTACTGCGAAAGCCCTTTGCTCATGGTGGACGTGCCGCGCCTGGCGTCAGCCTTGTTGGTACGCCATGGTGATGTGCTGCAGTTGGAGCCCGACGCGAATCCCTTGGCGCTCTCCTGCCGCGGTTGTGGCCAGTCGCTCAACCCCACGGCACAAACGCAGTGCCCTAACTGTGACCACGGGGTGGCGTGGTCGGACCTGGCCAGTGTGCGGCCGTTGCTGGACGCGGTTGAACCCTTGCTGCTGGCACAGCAGCCGCGCGAGGCGCGCCCTTGGGGCACGCGCTTGCGTGAGCGGCAGGGCGACCCCAGGGAAACCCAGTTCTACCGTTTTCTGAAGCATGCGAACCTGGTATCGCCCGCGCAAGAAAATGCGTCACTCCATCCAGAGGACGTGCCATCGAATCTAGGTTGGAGTACCGTGTGGCAGCTGTTGGTTCTGGTCTTGGTGGTGCTGTTCACCATGGCGACATGCCGCGGGTAACGATACCCCCATCGTTGATACGGATTCAACCCTGCGCCTGGTAGTTCGCCAGCCAGGCCGGGAAGTCTTCTGCTGGCATGGGGCGGGCGATGAAGTAGCCCTGGGCTATGTCGCAACCAAAGCCGGCCAGTTGGTCCCATTGCGCCTGGGTTTCCACGCCTTCAGCCACGGTCTTGTGACCCAAGTCGTGGGCCAGGTCGATGGTGGAGCGCACGATCACGGCCGAGTCGTTGTTCAGCGACATGTCGCCCACAAACGACTGGTCAATCTTGATGTAGGACACGGGCAGCTTTTGCAGGTAGCTGAGTGATGAATACCCGGTGCCAAAGTCGTCCAGGTACAGTGTGATGCTCTCTAGGCGCAGCCCGTGCAGCACGCGCAGAGCCAACTCTGCGTCTTCCATCACCGCACTCTCGGTGATCTCCATTTCCAGCAACCCGGCCGCCGTGCCCCACTGGGTTTGCCACTGGCGAATCTTGTCCAGCAGGCTCTCGTCGCGCAGGTTGCGGGCGGACAGGTTGACGGCGATGGGCAGGGTATGGCCTTGTTTCTGCCAGGACTGGATCAGGCGCACGCCGCTTTCGATCACCCATTCGGTCAGTGGTTTGATCAAGCCAGTGTGCTCGGCCAAACCGATGAATTCGCCGGGGGGAATGATCCCGCGCTCGGTATGGCGCCAGCGCACCAGTCCTTCCACGCCGCACACGCGCCGGGTGGCAATCTCTACTTTGGGTTGCACGTAGAGCATCAGGTCGCCCGCCTCAATCGCCCGCTGCAGCTCGCCAGCCATATTCAGGTGGTGCGACTGGTTGTGGTTCAGGCTGGGGTCGTATACGACATGGCGGACTCCCTTTTTCTTGGCTTGGTGGACCGCAATGTCCATATGCCGGTACAGGTCGTGGGGAGTAGTGCCGTGTGCGGGAAACAGGCTGACGCCAATGCGCGCGGACACATGCAGCCCAATGTCGGCGATGGCAAAAGGTCGCGCCAGCGCGTCTTCCAGACGTCGCACCATCGCCAGGGCAGCGCCTACGTCGCAACCTGGCAATAGGATGGCAAACTCGTCACCGCGCAGACGGGCCACCTTGGCGGATGGGGATGCGACGGACTTGATGCGGGCGCCAAACTCCTGCAGCATCTGGTCACCCCGGCTAAAGCCCAGCGCGTCGTTGATTTCGCTGAGTCGTTCGATGTTGGCTTGCAGCATGGCAAAGGGCTGACGCCTCCGGGTCGCAGTTTCGATGGCCGCTATCAACAGGGCTGTGAATTGGGTCTCGTTGGGCAGTCCCGTCAGTGCATCATGGTGGGTCAGGCGCTGCATCGCATCCTGCACCCTTTGCTGCTCGGCGCGGGCGCGCAGGTTGGCAATGCCAAAGGCCAGATCGTCGGCCGATTCGGTCAGCAGGGTAACTTCGTCCTGGCCAAAGGGAGGTGGTTCGGCTCCGTAGATCACCAAGACCCCCATCACCACATCTGCCACACGCAGCGGACAAGCCACCGCATGTGCATGGCCGTGCAGGCCAGCCTGCCAAGGTACGGAGCCTGCTTCACTGCGCAGATCCTGGTCTACATGCGTGTGGCCTGTACGCAGGGCCGTGACCACAACACCTCGGTCCTGGCCATGGTCGATGCGGGCGCCCGTGTGCAGACGAAGCCCTGCCAGGCCCGCCGGGTAGCCGCTCTGGGCCATGGCTTGCAGCGGTGCCCCGGCATCCTTCGGGTCTGCGTACCAAACCACCGCCATGGGGTAGCCACCGGCTTCCACAATGGCGCTGCACATACCGTCCAGCAGACCCTGTTCGTCTGTGGCGCGCAGCATGGTTCGGTTGCCTGCGCTCAGGGTGCGTAGGGCGCGGCTGGCTGTTTCAAGTTCGCGCACACGTTGCTCGACCTCGGTGTACAGGCCCTGGATCTTCTCTTCCGACAATTTGCGTTCGGTAATGTCGGAGCCCAGCACGTAGTAGCCGGTTACTCGGTCTTGCGCATCGCGTTTGGGCATGTAGTTGATGAGCTGCCAGACACCGGGGAAGGGCTGCCAGTCGTAGTTCTGCGGCTCGCCCTGCAGCACCTTGGTAATCAGTGGGGCGGCAATGGCATAGCGTGTTTCACCCAGGATTTCACGCACCGTGCAGCCACTGAGATCGGCTCGCTCTGGCGCAAAGCGCTGCAGATACTGCTGGTTGACATAGACATAGCGCTGCTGGGCGTCCACAAAGGCGATCAGGGCGGGCACGTTGTTGATCACGCTGCGCAGATGGTCTTCGCTCTCGCGCAGCTGCGCGGTGCGCTCTTGCACGCGCTGCTCCAGCAGCGCACTGTGTTCACGCACCGCGTGCTGGGCCAGCCGGGCCACGGTTTCATCGCGGAACACCAGTACCACCCCTACCAGCTGGCCATCGCCGTCGCGGATGGGGGCTGCGCTGTCGGCAATCGGGTATTCCCGGCCATCGCGGGAAATCAGTGCCGTGTGGTTGGCCAGCACCTGCACTTCGCCGCTCGCAATCACCTTGGTCACGGGAATTTGCGCCGGCAGGCGGGTCAGCTCGTTGACGATTTGGAACACTTCGTCCACCGGTCGACCCAGTGCTTCGGTCCGTGTCCAACCGGTCAAGCGTTCGGCCACCGGGTTCATCCGCGTGATGTTCCCGCGGGTGTCGGTGGCCAGCACCGCATCACCTATGGAGTGCAGTGTGATGGACAGGCTTTCTTCGCTGGCGCTCAGTGCACGGTGGCTGGCCTCGGTGTCGCGCAGCTGGCGCTTGATCAAGATATAGCTGCCCGCCAACACGGTTAACAGCAGCAGGGACACTGCGACGCCCGCGGCCAGCATGAACTGCTGCGTGCGCTGCTGCGCAGCACTACGGTTTTGCAGCAGCAGGTTTTCTGCATCCTCCATGCTGCTGATCAAGCGGTAGGTACGTTCGCGGGTTTCCTTCAAGGGCGAGATTGCGATAAAGGCGTTGGCGGCCTCCTGGCCCTGGGTTTTGCGCAGCCATTCCACGCGTTTGGAAATGGCCATGCGCTGGTCCAGCACCTCGCGCAGCTGGCCCCAGCGCTCTTGTTGGTTGGCGTTGTCGAGGATGAGCCGCTGCAGCCGCGCTAGCGCGGCTTCACGCAGTGCCATGGTTGCGTCGCGCTCGGTCAGGAAGGCAGGGTCGCCGGTCACGCGAAAGTTCTGCGTGCTGACCTCAACCTGCAGGGTGTCGCCGCGGATATGGGCCAGGGTACTAATGACCTCGTGGGTGCGGCCTACGAGGCGCAGTGCCTCGGTCGCGTCACCTGCCAGTTTCCAGGTAGTCGCCCACAGCACGCAAACCACCACCAAGGCCGCCATGAAGGCTGCGAGCACCTTGGCCTCGAAGCTGGAGCGTGTATGCAAAGAGTCCCACCATTCCTGATATGTGACCAGGCCATTCTGCCCCAGTTGGTATGAATGATCCATACGCAGTTGCCTCGTGTTGGCATAAGAGCAAAAGCCCCGTACTCAGGGCAGAGCGCGGGGCTTGGGCAGGGCTTTCCCTACTTAGAGCTTGTCGGAAAACCAGGCGTCAGTGGCCTTGCGCTCCCAGGCGGCGAGTTGCTTCTCGGCTTCGTCCATGGCGACGCCGTAGCGCTCTTGGATTTTGCCGGCCAGCTGGTCGCGTCGGCCTGCGATGACATCCAGGTCATCGTCGGTCAGCTTGCCCCACTGTTCCTTGGCTTTGCCAGTGGCTTGCTTCCAGTTACCTTGTATGCGATCCCAATTCATAAGTGACTCCTTCGAGGTTGGTTACTGAGGCGAGAGTTGGCTGTGCCAACGCTCAGGGACGGATGGCGATTTCGTTCTTCACCGCCTTGACGCCCTTGACGCCACGGGCAATGGTTTCGGCAGTCAGCTTCTCGCTGGTGTTCTTGGCAAAGCCCGACAGCATCACGGTGCCGTTCAGTGTCTCTACGCTGATGGCTGCGGCGTCCACGGTCTTGTTCTCCACAAAGCGGCTTTTCACGGCGGTGGTGATCGCGGTGTCATCCACATAGGCGCCCACCGTTTCCTGTCCACGGGTGACGGCGCAGCCTGCGGTGAACAGCAGCGCGAGAGAGGTAAAAACAATTGCGAGAGTGGTACGTAAGTTCATGGTGAGTCTCCAGTTAAAAAAAAGAAAAAGGTGGTGTGAAACGAGAGCAGTGACGGGCCCCACTGCCTGTGGGCGGAACGGAGATTTAGGGTGGCGGCGCGCGCGAGCTCAAGTTGTTGACCAGATAGGGCAGCAGGCTGGCGACCACAGCGGGCTGGAATATCCAGCGCCAGGGGCGGCTCCAGGCCAATACCCCCGCGGCAAGCACGGCGCCCAGCGTCCAACCTAGCGGGTGGGTGTGAAACTGGGTTTTAGCCTTCTCCCACAGGGCTTGTACTTCGGGTGATTCCTTCAAACGCGCCATCCAGACAGGCGCCGCGTGCTGGCCCCATAGCCAGGCGGTTGGTGCCGTGTCGGTATGCGTGTGCAGCGCCTGGCGTAAGCGGGTGCGTGACAGGGTCAACCGAACTGCGGCAGCGGTAATGGCGTTGGCGCTCATGATTGGCTCACCTCGGCCAACAGGGCCATGTCGGCTTTCAGCTGTTGGCGCAGCTGGCTAAAGGCCCCCGGATGGGACGGCACCCGTGCGCACAAGGTACACACCAGCGCCACGACAGCGGGAAACAACGGGGCCACCCACAGTGCCCAGGGTGCCTGGATGTTTTGGGGCGGCACCGTAGCCCAGAGCATCAGTGCCACGCCGGCCAACACGGCTGCCGTACCGAAGGTGCACAAAGCCACGGCATTGAGCAGTGCGTTGCGCTTCCAGATGGTGGAGGCTTCACCCGCTTCGGCGGCGACCAGCGCCGCGTAGCCTTCGGCGTGCTCCACCAGCAACTGGGTCCGGCTGGACAGCAACAGAAGCAGGGGGTGCAACACTCAAATTCCCTTGATCAGGCCGAACAGGAAACTGGCAACCGCCAGGATCAGGAAGACGATGAACAGAATCTTGGCAATGCCAACGGCGCTCGCGGCAATGCCACCAAAACCAAACACGGCGGCAATCAGGGCAATGACAAAAAAGACAACGGCGTAGTGCAGCATTTTCGGCTCCTCGGGAAGGGCGAGCATGGAGGCTCGTCCGGTTAACACAGTGGCGCAAACGGGTGGGATTGCGATGGGTCCAGTGTGGCTTGCCAGGGGCGCGAAGGCGATAGGGCAGCTTGCCGTCTGCGTGTGGGAAAACGTCGTGACAACGTGTAGGACTGTGCTGACAGCCCTTGGGGATGCGCTATGCCGACGTCGTAGGGCCAGCCTCGGGAATGCGGGCCTGGATGCGGGTGCCTTGGCCCGGTGCGGAGACCAGTCGCAGGGTGCCGCCTTCGGCCTCTACCCGAAAACGCATGCCAACCAGCCCGTGGGCGGATGTGGGTTTGCTGCTGGCGTCAAAGCCAACGCCGTCGTCGCGCACGGTGATTTCCACCATGCCGTCATGGGTGACTAGTCTGACCCAGACGTGGCTGGCGCGGGCGTACTTGGTGATATTGGTAATGGCCTCTTGCACCAGGCGGTACACCATCAGCTCGGCAGAGATGCGCAGGTTCACGGGCTCCAGATCGCAATGTACCTCCACGCCCGAATGGTCGGCGTACTCACGCACCAGAATGTCCAGCGCGGCTACCAGGCCCAGGTTGCTCAGTGAAGAGGGCCGCAAGTCTTCGATGATGCGCCGCCCCAGCGCAATGCCGCTGTTCAGCGTACCCACCAGATGGGCCAGCAGCTCCATGGTTTCTGACTGCCCCTGTGAGGACAGCCGCGAGCGGATGCGCGCGGCATCCAGCTTGGCCGAGGTGAGCAGCGAACCCAGATCGTCGTGCAGGTCGCGCGCCAGGCGCTGGCGTTCGTCTTCGCGTGCGGTTTGTAGATGCTGTGCCAATTGGGTGAGTTCAGTCGTGCGCTGGATGACTTCCACCTCCAGGCGGTCACGTTCCAGTTGCACCACGCGTTGCAGCTCTTGCTGTTGTAGCTTCAGCGCCAGCGACTGGCGCAGGTAAAAGAACAGCGCTATCAGGCTGATAAGGCTGAGAAACGCCACCCCGATACGCCCGAGCATCAGGCTGCGAAACAGCTCGGCCCTGCGCGCCGTCACATTCTGGGTCTGGTAGGCCAGCAGCTCGGCGCAGACGGCGCGCACCGCGTCCATTTTTTCACGACCAATGTCGGTCAGCAGAATTTCCGTGCCCGCCTGGCCATTGCCTTTTTCATCGAGCTGCAGGGTCAGCGCTAGCTCGGACAGCTTGGTCTCAGTCAGTTCGTGCAAGCGCTTTAGCAGGTCGCGCGATTCGGTGTCTTCGCCGTAATAGGCATCCAGGTGGCGGTAGGCCTCGTCGATGCGCAGCAGGGCTTTTTCGTAGGGCTGCAGGTATTCCTTGCGGTGCGTCAGCAGGAAGCCGCGCTGGCCGGTTTCGGCGTCCAGCATGCTGCGCTCCAGCATTTGGATCTGGGTGCGTGCCGCACCCATGGCGGTCAGGCTGTCCAGCGTCGCCGTGGACTGGGAGTATGAGCCCTCGCTGATAAAGATCATGGCCGCCGCGGCGACACAGGCCAAGGCAAGCACCACGGGGTGGCGTTGGATGACGGTGAGCACCTTCATATGCGGGGTATTCCGCAAAGTATGGGATCATGTAGCATGAAATTCTGTTGCACTCCATGATCCGAATTGCCATTGTGGATGACCATGCCATGGTCCGTGCCGGGCTGCGGCAGTTCTTCTCGGACGAGGAGGACTTCTGCGTGGTCGCCGAGGCAGTCAATGGGCGCGAGGCGCTGGACGTGGTGCGCCGGGGCGAAGTGGATGTGATGGTGATGGACATCTCTATGCCCGACCATAGCGGTATTGATGCGCTGGCGGCGATCAAGGCGCGCGCACCGGACCTGCCGGTGCTGATCCTGAGCGGCTTTGCTGAGATGCATTACGCCACCACCATGCTGCGCCATGGCGCCAGTGGCTACCTGAACAAGGACTGCGACCCCGCCGACATCATCAAAGCGATTCGCACGGTGCACCGTGGGCGCAAATACATCACCCCCGGTGTGGCCGAGTTGCTGGCCGAGGGGCTGGGCGGCGATGGCGGCGACAAGCCGGTGCATGAGCAATTGTCGGAGCGCGAGATGCAGGTCTTTTTGCGCCTGGCCCGCGGCGAAACGGTGAGCCACATTGCCACCAGCATGTCGCTGAGCATGAAGACCGTGAGTACCTACCGCACCCGCGTGATGGAGAAAATGGGGCTGGAGTCCAACAGCGACCTGACCTACTACGGCTTGAAGAACGGGCTGATCCAGTAGCGGGTTCATACACCCAGGGCAGCGGGGCCGGTGGCGTTGGTGCCCTCGGCCAGTTCGCTGCAGTACTGGATCAGTGCATCGATTTCCGTCGACTTGTCAAACACCCGCTTGGCACCCAGCGCCAAGCATTTGGCGCGTATGTCCTTGGTGGCGTAGTTGCTCAGAACCACCATCGCGCACTTTGGGCCCAGTTGTTGCGCGGCCTTCAGCACACCCAGACCCGATCCGCGCTTGAGAAAAATATCCACGATGACCAGGTGCACATCGTTCGCCGGCTCTGCAAGCCACTGCGTGGCATGCCACTCGTCGTCAGCCATGCCAATGACTTTGACAGGGGTGAGTTCTTCCAGTGTAGCGACAAGGCTTTGCTGGATAACGGGGCTGTCTTCGACGAGAAAGGTCTTGAGTGCGAGCATGGCGGAATGAGGGTCTCAGCGATTAGTAGGTAGTGTGCACTTATCTGTGCGCGTTTTCCATGGGCGAGGCGCTCTATTTGGTGTCGGACCAGTCCTACAAAGATTGGCGGCTTCGTCTGCTAGCGGCAGTCGGCCGCATTTTCGATACTGCAGGCATCAGACATCGCCGATGTCGATTCAAAGAGGTCACACAGTGAAAAATCTACCTGCAACCCTGTCGAGCACCATCCTTGCGGTTACCCTGCTGGGCCTCACGGGCTGCGCGGGCATGACTAGCCGTGAGAAGAGCACCGCTACCGGCGCCGTCATTGGTGGCGTGGCTGGCGCTGTTGTGGGTGGAGGTGCTTTGGGCACCGCAGCGGGTGCCGCAGCCGGTGGCGTGATCGGCCACGAAATGGGCAAGTAGTAAATTTGCACGGCGCGCGCAAGGCGCCGCTGCACTCAGATGTGCAGTGCCGCCAGCGCGCCCACCAGCACGCCCAAGGAGCCCACACCAAACATGGCGTACTCCAGCCATTTCTTCTTGGTCAGCAAGGCAATCGCTGCAAGTGCAATGGCCACCTGCAGCACCGTGGTGGCCTGCGCCCAGCGGTGGTGCAGGTGCATCTGCTCATCGCTTTGATGGTCCCACTCGGTGGCTTCGGCTTCCAACTTTTCGGCCACCAGCTTGATCTCCCCTTTTTCTTTTTCGTAGCGCTCTACCTTGGCCTGGTAGGCGGCCTTCCCAGCTTCCGGGGATAGGTTCATGGCTAACTCGGCCAGTGACTGCTTGGTACTCTTGGCCTGGAAGAAATTCCATTGGTTCGAGGCCTCGGTTTTCTTGAGCGCGGCGTTGTTCTTGTACAAGCCCGCGTTGGCCTGCGTCGCACCCCCCATGTAGGAAAAGATGGCGCCCACGGTGGCGATGATGGCCGTGAACATGGCGATTTGGTTGATCATGCCGCCCGCTTTACCGTGCGCGTCTCCATGGTTGGCGTGGCCGCCCTGGGTGGCGTGCTCCAGCTCGTGGTCGTGGGGGCCGTGGACGTGAAAACCATCACCTGACATCGATCTACCTCCTAAACGCGTGCGTAAGTTACAAAGCTGAACGGCAGCCCGCTGGCCGCCACATGGTGTTCGCGTGTGGTTTCCCGCCACGCGGCACCCAGCGTGGGGGCGAAGGCGTCGCCTTCAAAATCTTTTTCAATCTCGGTGACCACCGCCGTCGTGGCCAGCGGCTCCGCCAGCGCATAGAGCTGGGCGCCACCGATCACCCAGACATCGGGTGATTGCTCACAAAGTTGTAGCGCCTCGCGCAGGTTCTGTACGGGCTGGGCACCTGTTTCATTCCAATTCTGCTGGCGCGACACCACAATGTTGGTGCGGCCTGGCAGCGGGCGAAACCTGGGGGGCAGCGAGTCCCAGGTCTTGCGCCCCATGATGACAGGGCAGCCCAGCGTGGTGCGCTTGAAGTGCGCCAGGTCCTCGGGCAAATGCCAGGGCAGGGTGCCGTTGACGCCAATGACGCCATTGGCCGCACGGGCGTAGATCAGGTGCAGACGCGGGCCTGCGGGGCTGGTGGTCGTCATGGCTCAGACCGCGACCGGCGCCTTGATGGCGGGGTGGCTCTCGTAGCCCAGCACCTCGAAGTCCTCGTACTCGTAATCGAAGATGCTGTCCGGCTTGCGCTTGATGTTCAGGGTGGGATAGGTCATGGGTGCGCGGCTCAGTTGCAGCTCCACTTGTTCGTGGTGGTTGCTGTAGATGTGGCAGTCGCCGCCCGTCCAGATGAAGTCGCCCACGTCCAGATCACACTGCTGCGCCACCATGTGCGTCAGCAGCGCGTAGCTGGCGATGTTGAAGGGCACGCCCAGGAAGATGTCGGCGCTGCGCTGGTACAGCTGGCAGCTGAGCTTGCCCTTGCCGCCTTCGGTCTCGGCGGGTGCCACATAGAACTGGAAGAAGGCATGGCAGGGCATGAGGGCCATCTTGTTGAGCTCGGCCACGTTCCACGCGCTCACGATGATGCGGCGGCTGTCGGGGTTGGTCTTCAGAGTCTTGATGACATCGGCAATCTGGTCGATATGGCCGCCGTCGGGCGTGGGCCAGCTGCGCCATTGCACGCCGTACACCGGGCCCAGGTCGCCGTCCGGGCGCGCCCACTCGTCCCAGATGCTCACATTGCGTTCTTTGAGCCAGTTGTTGTTGCTGGACCCGGTCAGAAACCACAGCAGCTCCTGGATGATGCTGCGCAGGTGCACCTTCTTGGTGGTCACCAGCGGAAAGCCTTCGTTCAGGTCAAAACGCATCTGATAACCAAACACGCTCTTCGTGCCGGTACCGGTGCGGTCGGCCTTGTGCACGCCTGTGGTGTACACATGGCGCATGAAATCTTCGTACTGGCTGCGCACAGGGCGCTGGGGCGTGGTGCTGGTCATGGTGCGGATTTTAAAGGTCGAGGGACTCAGGTGAGGCGGTCTAGGGTAGCCGTCAGGGTCAGCATGGCGATTAGCAGCAGCACGACCACGGGCATCACGGCACCCAGGCCAGCCCAGGTCGCCAGCAGGCCAAAGGCGGCCGGTACTACGGAGCCGCCGATGTAGGAAAACGTCATCTGGCGGCCGATCACTGTGCGGGCGATGTCGTCGGGGAAGCGGCGCGCGGTCTCGTGCATCATGGACGGGAACACGGGCGCACAGCCCAGGCCCATGAGCACCAGGCCGGCCAGCGATGCAGCACCCAGCAGACTGTGCGACGCAAACACAAGCGCCCCCAACGCGGCCACGCAGAGACCCAGGCGGATCAGCCGGCGGTTGCCTAGGCGGTTGGCCACCAGGCCTACGCCAAATCGGCCCGCCGTGATGGAACCAAAGTACACCGACACCCACAGCCCCGCATTCACGGGGGACATGCCGCGGCTGCCCACCAGAATACTGGCTGCCCACAGGCCGGTGCCCATTTCGGCGGCCACATACAACAGAAAGCACAGCGGGGCCAGCCACAGCGCGCGGGTACGCAGTGGCTTGAACGTGGTGGGCTTGCCGTGTTCGCCTTCTTCCGCCGGTGGCTTGGAGTGCTCTTTGGACCACAGCGACAGCGTGAGCCACAGCACCGCAGCGAGTGTGAGCTGGACAAAACCAATGGCCCGGGCGCCGCTTTCCCAGCCCCCACGGCTGGCCAGCGCCAGGCCCATGATCAGCGGCCCGGTAGTGGCTCCCACGCCCCAAAAGCCATGCAGCCAGTTCATGTGGCGCGAAGAATAGTGCGCTGCCACAAAGTGGTTCAGGCTGGCGTCCACCGCGCCGGCGCCCAGGCCCAAGGGCACACCCAGTGCCACCAGCCACAGGAATGAGGGGGCATACGAAAACCCCACCAGCGCCAGTGCCGTCATCAGGCAACTAGTGGCCACCACAGCACCCGTGCCTATGCGTTTGACAATGGCCCCGGCGAAAAAGCTGGAGGTGGCTGAACACACCGTCATGGTGATGGTGATCATGCCCACCGCCGCCAGCGGCTGGCCCATGTCGGCCCGGATCGCGGGCCAGGCCACACCCAAAATGCCGTCGGGCAGGCCCAGGCTGATGAAGGAGACGTAGACGATGCCGAGCAGTACGAGATGGGCCAACGCAGGTCCTCAGCAAAAAAATCAGAGCTTCAACACCCGGCCGGGGTTGAGCAGGTTGTGAGGGTCCAGCGCCAGTTTGATGGCGCGCATGGCGTTCAGGGCCACGGGGGATTTGTGGTGCTCCAGCTTGTCGCGCTTCAAGCTGCCAATGCCGTGCTCGGCCGATATGGAGCCGTTGTAGCGGTCCACCACGTCGTACACCAGGGTGTTGATCGGGCCTTCCTGGCCGCGCAAAAAGGCCTCGGCATCGGTGCCCGCTGGGGCCTGCACGTTGTAGTGCAGGTTGCCATCGCCCAGATGGCCGTAGTTGACCAGGCGCGCGCCGGGAAAGTGCTGTTCCAGCAGCGCATCGGTTTCTTGCACAAAGGCCGGAATGCGCGACACCGCGATCGATATGTCGTGCTTGATGTTCAGCCCCTCTTGCGCCTGTGCCAGCGGAATGCTCTCGCGGATGTGCCAAAGCGCCCGGGCCTGGGCCAGGTTCTCGGCCACTACGGCGTCCAGCACACAGCCTTGCTCCAGCGCGGCCTCCAGCAGGCGCTCAAACTGGCCCCGTGCATGGCTCTCCGATTCATGGTCTGAGTTCTCGAGCACCACGCAGTAGGGTGGTACGTCAGGCCCCGTCTGAAACGGCACGTTTTGCTGGTGGAAATGTTTGCGCACTAGGCCCAGCGCAAATGCGCCCATGACCTCGAAGCCGGTGAGGCCCGCGTTCAGGTGCTTGTGGGCCAAGCCCAGCAGCGCCACTGCGGCTTCCAGCGACGGCACGGCGGCAAATGCCGTGAGCTGGGTGGCGGGCAGCGGGTAGATGCGCAGGGTGGCCGCGGTGATGATGCCCAGCGTGCCCTCGGCACCGATGAACAGGTGGCGCAGGTCGTAGCCGGTGTTGTCTTTGCGCAGACCGGTTAGGCCGTTCCACACTTCGCCCTGCGCAGTGACCACTTCCAGGCCCAGACAGAGTTCGCGCGTGTTGCCGTAGCGCACCACCTGGGTGCCGCCCGCGTTGGTGGACAGGTTGCCGCCTATGGTGCAGCTGCCTTCGGCCGCCAGGCTCAGCGGGAACAAAAAGCCATCTTTCTCGCAGGCCTCTTGCAGGGTTTGCAGGATGCAGCCGGACTCCACCGTGACCGTCAGATTGGCCGCATCCAGCACGCGGATTTGTGCCATGCGCTGCAGGCTTAGCACCACCTGTTGGCCCGATGCATCGGGGATGGAGCCCACCACCATGCCCGTGTTGCCGCCCTGGGGCACGATGCTCACGCCCGCAGCGGCGCAGGCTTTCACCACGGCGGCCACTTCGGCGGTGGTGCTGGGGCGCACCACGGCCAGGGCTTTGCCGCGCTCGCGTTTGCGCCAATCTTGCTCGTACGCGGTGAGATCGCCCTCGGTCAACACATGGGCGTCACCCACGATGCTGCGCAGGGTGACCAAAAGCGTGGTGTGGGTATTCATGGGGTGGTGGCCTCCGCTGCCAAAGCCTTGCCCGCTTTAAGGCGCAGGCGAATGTAGACGGTGCAGGCCACAAACAGCACCAGGCACAGCAGCACCTCCAGGCCCGCCAGCCAGTTGCCGGGGGCGCGGTCGCCCCAGGCGCGCACCACGCCTTCGGTGAAGTACAGCCACACCACCAGGCTGACCCAGCGGTAGGTGTACATGCGGTTTTTGAGCATGCCAGCCAGCGGGATGCACAGGGGCAACACCTTGAGTGCCAGCCAGGAGCCTCCCGGGCGCACCGGGGATAGCCAGAGCTCCCAGGCCAGGCCCAGGACTACAAGGCCGAGCGTGCTGGCCACCGCCAGGTAGCGGCTCAGGGAAACGGGAGAGGAGGGAGAAAGGGAGGGTGATGCAGGCATGGTCAGCTGTGTAGCTTAAAACAAAAGGCGATCATGCCCGGTGTTAGTCCTCTTGCGGTGTCGCGACCATGGGGATAGATTGGCTCCATATATACGGGACTTGCGATGGCATGGAACCTGTCTAGTCGTTGGATGGTGATGGGCGCGTGCATGGCGCTGCTGCTTTCGGGCGCACGTGCGGAATGTTCGCGGTTGATCGTGTCAGCCGATCCGGCCTACCCGCCCATGCACTGGTACGACGGCGAAACCCTGCAAGGCGCCAGCATTGAAATTGCCAAGCGGGTGCTGACCGAGCTGAAGATCCCCTACGAGGTACGTTACCTGGGGCCGTTTCCGCGGATCATGTCGTTGGCCGAGCGTGGCGAGGTGGACATGGTTGCCACTCTGAAGAAAACGCCAGAGCGAGAAGCCTTTTTGTTGTACCCCAAGACGCCAGCCCTTTCCAACCCCGTGGCGGTGTTTGGGGCGCGTGAGCGTCCGTTTGAATTCAAGGACCGGGCCGATCTGGTGGGGTTGCGCGGCGGCATCACCCGTGGCAATGTGTTTGGCGGCGGGGTGGACGAATATCTCAAGGACAAGCTCAACATCCAGGAGTCCAACAGCCCCGAGAGCAATTTCGAGAAGCTGGCATTGGGCCGTATCGACTACTTCATCACCGGCTATTACACCGGCATGGCGCTGCTGCTCAAGCGCGGGGACGAAGAGCGCTTCGTGGTCAAGGAGCCGTTTCTGGTGGATACCCCCAACTTCATGGTGCTCACGCGCTATGGCAAGTGTGCGGACAAGCTGGAGCTGATCGACGCGCGCCTTGCCCTGCTGAAGAAAAGCGGCGCGCTGGACGAGCTGATTCGCAAGAGTTTTCAGAAGTGGAAATCCCAGCCCCAGATGGTCGAGAAGTAGGTGGCATGATGGCGGGATGCAACTGATAGAACGCCTCAAACCCTGGCTGCACGACGTGGCCAGCATCCCCTGGCGCGACGCCGCCATCACGCTGCGCGAGCGCTTTCGCGAAGATCGCCTGGGCCTGACCGCCAGCAGCCTGACCTTCACCACCACCATTGCGCTGGTGCCGTTCATCACCGTGGCGTTGGCCATCTTCACGGCCTTTCCCATGTTCGCCAAGTTCCAGGACGTGCTGCAGAAGTGGCTGATCGAAAGCCTGGTGCCCGACAGCATTGCCCGCCAGGTGCTGGGCTACCTGAACCAGTTTGCCGGCAAGGCCAGCCGCTTGGGTGTGGCGGGCCTGGCGGTGCTGCTGGGCACGGCGCTGGCGCTGATCTTCACGATTGACCGCACGCTCAACAGCATCTGGCGTGTGCGCAAGCCACGCCCGTTTGCGCAGCGGGTGCTCATCTACTGGGCCGCCATCACGCTGGGGCCGCTGCTGCTGGGCGCTAGCCTGACCATGACGTCCTATGCCGTATCGGCCTCCAAGGGCGTGGTGGGCGGGCTGCCCGGTGGTGTGAGCGTGCTGTTTGACAGCCTGCAGTTTGTGCTGGTGGCGGCGGGCACGGCGGCCATGTTCCATTACGTGCCCAACACCCAGGTGCGCTGGGGCCATGCCTGGATGGGTGGGCTGTTTGTGGCCGCAGGCATTGAGCTGGCGCGCAAGGGCCTGGCCTTGTACCTGAGCAAGGTGCCCACCTACTCGGTGGTGTACGGTGCGTTTGCCACGGTGCCGATTCTGCTGGTCTGGATCTATGTGGCCTGGGTCATTGTGCTGCTGGGCGCGGCGCTGACGGCCTATGTGCCCAGCCTGCTGGCCGGTGTGCCGCGCCGCAAACTGGCCCATGGCTGGCAGTTTCAGCTGGCACTGGAAACCCTGCAACAGCTAGAACTGGCGCGCCAGGCTGGCGACAAGGGCCTGACCGTGACCCAGCTGCGTACGGCACTGCAGGTGGACCCGCTGCGGCTGGAACCTGTACTGCGCCAGCTGGTGGAGCTGGATTGGGTGGGCCAGCTCAACGAGGCGGCAGGCCCCGATGCCTTGTCGCGTTATGTGCTGCTGGCCGACCCGGACACGGCGGTGCTGGAGCCGGTGATGCGGGCATTGCTGCTGTCGCCCGACGCCGTGACCGAGAATTTATGGAAAATAGGCCGCTGGCCCTCGACAACACTGCGCGAGGCGCTACAAAAATAGTAGCGATTGATTTGCGTTGGTCTCTTGCGTCTTCGGGGTGTGATGGAGTCCGATGTGGTTGGACCAGCTGTGGCGTATTGAATCACAAGGAAAACAACATGCTGTTAACTGATATCGCCGTCGAGCACACGCTGACGCCGCCAAATGGAGGGCTTCGTGTGGCGTTATTGCTGCATCCCTTTACGAATACCCAACGAGACTCACTTGGCAAATTCGAGATCGTTCGTGGCATCCGCGAGCCAGGGGGTAAAGAAGTGAAACGCTCAACATTCGTGTCGTTTCCACAATTGGCAGAGCTGTACGCGAAAGGTGTACTTGACGAATTCGGATTTTCCGTTCGCATGTGTCCCGCTGATAGCAAGTACCCCACTGCGAATCCTGTTAAAAAAATACTCCCAACCAGCATCAAGCCAGGCTCACCGTTCGACCTTGCGGTTCAGGGCGTGGATGTTTCAAAACCAGCTAGCCGCGAATTGAGAACAGCGTTGCTTCGCACTAACGTCAAGCTTTAAGGGTAGCGGACATTCTGGACTGGCACACCAGGCAAGTAGGATGGACAGCCGATATGCGGCGGAAGCAGTCATACCGTTCAGCTTGTCAACGCATCCCCTAGCGAAGGAATTTGCGTGGTTTGCAAGATTGTTATTTGTGATCCATCCACCCAAAGCGGAAAAATACCCATACAGATCAATCGTTTAGCAGACTGATGTAATGACGAACCCACTGCGGCCTGCCATGTTATTACGCGGTTCTGCGGGGTTTCACGGTTTGTTTATAGATGGCGCAGTAGGCAATATACTGATCAAAAATCAAGTGAAAACAATCACTTAGCTACTGCAAGGGAGGCGCGCACCATGACACATGAGCCATGTTATTCCGCACTTTTGCGGTCTATATCAAGTTGAACTAAACCGCTCCCATGATCTTTGGCAATCCTTCAGATTTCGCAGTTGAGGCGGTGGTCGAACCAGGGCCTGAATACCCACCTTCATTTGGCAGTAACGTTGGTGGCCGTATGCGGCTGATTGTCGGTGGCATCAGCGTGGGCGATATCAGCGAGCCAAGCTGCATTCCGCGACATTTGAGCGAACACCTGACCGAAGTGTGTTCGAGCTCACGCAAGCTGTGGCATTCGTCGCTTTCGGGCGCTACGCCAGAGAAGCAATTCCAAATGCTGGATGAAGCGCTGTTCCTTGGCGAAGGCAAACCTGAGTTGGAGGAATGCCACGAGACAGTCTTCCTAACCAATGTGTCTGAGGCGTTTGATCCAATTAAGGGCTTTGTGCTTTCTCCATCGCCGGACGAAATCGTTCTTTTGCTCAGGCTCGAAGAGGGAGGCCCCCTTATTCACCGCAAGATCACTTTTGCTGAGTTCAGCGGTGTCACCGTAGCATTTGCGCAATGGGTAGCCGAGCAGGAGCGCACGCCGCTAAATGCAGCCTCGGTTTAACATGTCGGCCCACACGGACAAACAACAACTTCAAGTTGCCGCTTCGCGGCGCATGTTGTCTGCCGGTAGCCTCAAGCGTTCGGCATCTTATGGCTAACGGTATCCAGGATCGCCTTTCACTTGCAGCCGTTTACATTCGGCTGTTATTCGGGGATACGCTTCTTGCAAACGGCTCCGCATTCTTATGGCGTCATGAGGGACAGGTGTATTTGGTGTCAAATTGGCACAACCTCACGGGTCGTGACCCTCGCGATAAGACGCCAATGTCCGATACAGCGGGAATTCCTGATCGAGTCGAATGCTATTTGTACAAAGATCGAGTTTCGAATGGAGCAAAGATCGAAGGGGTGATTTCGGATGCATTCACTTTCCCACTCTTTGACGCGGACGGCAATACGAGAGTAATCGAGCACCCGTTAGGTAGCTTCGTCGATATAGCCGCGTTACCAGTATCACTCCACGAACACGTTATCCCGTTCTGCTTAAACGAGCAGGAATTTGATGACCGTATATCCATTCATCCTGGCCAAGATGTTTTCATCATTGGATATCCGCTGGGGGTAATTACCGGTAAGCCACTACCAATCTGGAAACGAGGAACCATCGCGTCGGAACCGTACATTCCCATAGACGGTCTTCAGAAAATGCTTATTGACACAGCAAGCAGAAAAGGAATGTCTGGGTCATTCGTCATTGCGGAGCACACAGGTATCTTCTCACCCGGTGGCGCAGAACTGTCTGATGACTCATGGATTGGGACTGGAAGAAAAATTCTAGGTATCTACTCTGGACGTTTAGGCGCAAGCGACATCGAGGCACAGTTGGGCATTGTTTGGTGGCGGCATCTGATCGACGAAGTCATCCAGAAGGGAAAGCTAGTCGAATTATGAACAGGCCCCAGCTTTCGCAAAGATGCCGAACCCATCATTCGTGCGGGCCTGCGCGAAATCCGCGCTGGCTCTTCAATTCAAACGCAACGACTGCTTTGGAGCGCAGTGAAAGACTGCAGTCAGTCTGTTGGCGTCCCCACTAGGCAGCGAAAGCAGGCTTTCAAAACACCGACTTTTTAACTTCGCAGCGTGGATAAAAATAATCACCAAGTGCTCTTCACTTAAAGTATTCGCCAAATATGGGTTCCCACATGCTTGAGAAATTGAGA
Organism: Rhodoferax sp. P1_F3; assembly: GCF_056405715.1. Classification (NCBI taxonomy): domain Bacteria; kingdom Pseudomonadati; phylum Pseudomonadota; class Betaproteobacteria; order Burkholderiales; family Comamonadaceae; genus Rhodoferax; species Rhodoferax sp. P1_F3. The sequence continues at coordinate 64,328 of NZ_JBFUBO010000006.1, forward strand.
AAAGCGAATATTGGGACTGTTCTAGGTCTTGCTGGCTTTGGCTTGGTGGTCGTAGTTGGTTTGACTATTCCCTTGTGGCTTCTCTCCATTACCTCAGCCCCACAAAGCAATCCAAGCATTCAATGCCAGAGCCAACAGGCTGTCACCAAAACACTTGTGGGCACACTTCGACGCGCCGGGTCATCGTTCTATATTCAAGAACAATCTTGGCACTTTATTGCTCCGGCTTGCAGCGGAAAGCCTAGCAGCAATTGCGTCATGACTGAACACGCCCAAATGTTGGATCGAACTGTCGGGCAAACAATCAGTGCAGGGTATTGTGCGAACGAAGTGGTTTTTTATAAGGTGCATGGAGTTACCTACTTTAGGTAGCCTCTGGTGTGCCCCTAGAGCGGCCGCCGCCTGGAACAGACAGATGGCTCGCCAGCAATGAGCGTTACAAGCTGGCAGCAGAGCCCACTGCCTCTAATTCATAGAAAATTGGCCGCTAGCCCTCATCCAATATGTGCGAGGTGCTACAAAATATGTAGTGCCTGGCGGACTCAGGCCAGCTCGAGTGTCCGGCTCAAAACCTGATTTTCCCGGTCCAAATATCCCGGTACATGCACCAGTCGCCCATCAAGCTGTAGAGCGGGCGCTTGAAGCTGGCGGGCTTGTTCTTCTCAAAACCAAAGTGGCCGACCCAGGCAAAGCCGTAGCCGCACAGCAGGCCGTACAGCAAGTACTGTGGCTTTCCGGTGGCCAGCAGCATGGCCAGGCACACCAGCGTGAGCGTGGAGCCCACAAAGTGCAGGCGGCGGCAAGTGCGGTTGCCCTAGGTACTGGCCAAAAACTGTCGCATGGCGGACAGGGTTTGCTCCGGCGCCTCGGTCATCTGGTGGTGGCCCACGGGCAGGGTGGCCAGCTCGGTGCGGGCAGCGCGCTGGCGTGCAGCGGCCAGCAGGGGCTGCGCGGCTTTGGGCGTGGTCATCTGGTCCTGTGCGCCCAGAACAAACAGCACGGGGCACTGCACCTGTGCCATGGCCTCTTCACCATGTGCGTAGTTGTTGCAGGCGGAGAAGCCGCGGTGGAACACATTCACCGCCGTATTGCTGGCCAGCACACGGCGGCCCAGCGCCATGCTGCTGCCATAGACCCAGGTGCCCGGCCCCAGCGCCGAGGGCGGGGCGGCCAGTGTACTGCGTGAGAACACATTGACCATGGTCAGTGCCTTCATGGGGTCGTTCAGCGAGGTCTCCAACAGCGCGGGCGATACCTTCATGGGGTAGGCCGTGCCCACCAGCACCAAGTGGGTGGCGCGGGTGCCCAGCCGGCTCGCGGCTTCCAGGGCAATCAGCGAGCCCCAGCTGTGGCCCACGAGCGCGGTTTTCTCAATGCCGGCCGCGTCCAGCAGCGCGACGATGAAATCTGCGGCTTCTTCCACGGACGAGGGCGCCTCGCCGCCACTGCGGCAGTGGCCCGGCAGGTCCACGGCCAGCACGTTGTAGCCATGGTGGGCCAGGTAGCGGCTTTGCAAAATCCAGACGCTGTGGTCGTTGAGCACGCCGTGGATGAAGACCACGGTGGGCTTGGCGGCATCGAAGGGCTTGCCGCCCGTGTAGCAGTAGGCCGTGGCGCCGTTGACAAGCAGTTCCATGGTCAGGCTCCCGCTTTCTCGGCGGCCTTGAGCGCACGCTTGAGGTCGTCAATCAAGTCATCTGGGTCTTCTAGCCCGATCGACAGGCGAATGGTGCCCTGCGTGATGCCGGCTCCGGCCAGCGCCTCATCGCTCATGCGGAAATGGGTGGTGCTGGCAGGGTGAATGACGAGGCTGCGGCAGTCGCCCACATTGGCCAGGTGGCTGAAGACCTTGAGTGCTTCGATGAACTTCTTGCCCTGCTCGCGGTTGCCCTTCAGGTCAAAACTGAACACCGAGCCGGCGCCTTTGGGTAGCAGCTTTTTCGCCAACGCGTGGCTGGGGTGGCTCTCCAGCAGCGGGTGGCCCACACGGCCCACAAAAGGCTGGCTGGCCAGGAACTGCACCACCTTTTCGGTGTTGCTGATGTGGCGCGCCATGCGCAGGCTCAGGGTTTCGATGCCCTGCAGGATCAGCCATGCGGTATGCGGGCTCATGCAGGCGCCAAAGTCGCGCAGGCCTTCGCGGCGCGCGCGCAGCAGGAAAGCGCCCACGGTGCTTTCCTCGCTGAAGTTCATGTTGTGAAAGCCCTCGTAGGGCGCGGCCAGTTCAGAGAATTTTCCGCTGGCAGCATGGGCGCGGGCCCAGTCAAAGCTGCCCCCGTCCACCACCACGCCGCCAATCACCGTGCCGTGGCCGCTTAGGAACTTGGTGGCCGAGTGGTAGACCAGATCGGCGCCCTGCGTGAACGGCTGCACCAGCCAGGGCGAGGTGAGGGTGGAGTCCACTAGCAGTGGCACACCGGCCTCATGGGCTATCTGCCCAATGGTGGGCGTGTCCAGCACGTCCAGCCCGGGGTTGCCTACAGTTTCGCCAAAAAACAGCCGGGTGTTGGGCCGCACGGCGGCGCGCCAGCCGTCCACATCGCCGGGCTTCACAAAGGTGGTGTCGATGCCAAAGCGGCGCATCGTGTAGTGCAGCAGGTTTTGTGAGCCACCATAGAGCGCGGTGCTGGCCACAATGTGCCCACCTGCGCCCATGAGCGTGGCTACCGCCAAGTGCAGCGCGGCCTGGCCGCTGGATGTGGCAATGGCGCCAATGCCGCCTTCGAGCGCGGCCATGCGCTGCTCAAACACCGCATTGGTGGGGTTGCTGATGCGGCTGTAGACATGGCCCGCGCGCTCCAGGTTGAACAGCGACTGGGCGTGCTCGCTGGACTCGAACACAAACGAGGTGGTCAGGTGGATGGGCACGGCGCGCGCGCCGGTGGTGGGGTCGGGCGATGCACCTGCGTGCAGGGCCAGAGTGTCAAAGCCAGGGTCGGCGTAGCCAGCCATAGGTTTCTCCGTGACAAGAAGGGGATGAATCGCCGAGATTGTGGGCTATATTTGGGCATAGTCCCAATCGAAGTGTCACGAGGAAGCACCATGAAAGTCAGCGATATTCTGCGCGTCAAAGGCGGTACGCTTTTTGTCACCAAACCGGAAGACACTCTGGCAGACGCTGCCCAGCTCATGGCCGAAAAAGACATTGGCTCGCTGGTGGTAATTTCGCATGGCCTGGTGGTGGGCATGCTGACCTTCCGCGAAGTGATCCAGGCCGTGGTGAAAAACGGTGGCAGCTTCGGCACCACCACCGTCTACCGCGCCATGGACCCCGGCCCGCTGACCTGCACCATGGAAACCGAGATGGACGAGGTGCGCCGCATGATGCTGGACCGCCACGCGCGCTACATGCCCGTGATCGAGAACCGCATGTTGATGGGTGTGGTCAGCTTCTACGACGTGGCCAAGGCCGTGGTGGACAGCCAGAACTTCGAGAACAAGATGCTCAAAGCCTACATCCGCGATTGGCCCGAGGGTGACGAAAAACCCGAGCAGGAAAACACCTGAACCCGGACTGCGTTGGCGGGGGTCAGCCCTCGCTGGCGTGGATCATGTCCCGCACCCGCGGGTAAATCTGCTGGTTCCATTTGCGACCGCTGAACACACCATAGTGCCCCACACCGGTTTGCACATAGTGTGTTTTCTTATGGGGGCGAAGGCTGGTGCACAGGTCTTGCGCGGCCACCGTTTGGCCCACCGCGCAGATGTCATCGCGTTCTCCTTCCACCGTCATTAACGCCGTACGGCGGATGGCCGCCGGGTTGACGATGCGGTCCTTGTAGGTGAGTTTGCCCAGTGGCAGGTCGTAGGTCTGGAAGACCTTCTCCACGGTCTCCAGGTAGAACTCCGCCGGCAGGTCGTTCACCGCCAGGTATTCGTCGTAGAACACGCGAATGATGTTGGCCTTCTCCACATCCCCATTCACGAGGTGCTGGTACAGGTCTTTGAAGGACTGTTTGTGGCGGTCCAGGTTCATGCTCAAAAACGCGCTGAGCTGCACAAAACCCGGGTAAACGCGGCGCATGTAGCCCTTGTGCGGCAGCGGCACATGGCTGATCAGGTTTTTCTCGAACCAGTCGATCGGTTTGCTGACCGCCAGCTTGTTGACTTCGGTGGGGTTCACGCGGCAGTCCACGGGGCCTGCCATTAGCGTCAGGCTGCGTGGTTGGGCTGGGTCATCGTCCTCGGCCATAAGGGCCGTGGCCGCCAGCGCTGCCACGCAGGGCTGGCACACCGCAATCACATGGGTGCCCGGCCCGATAGTCTGGGTAAAGCGGATCACGTGGTCGATGTAGTCGTCCAACCCGAAGGTCCCATGGAGCAACGCCACGTCACGTGCGTTGTGCCAGTCTGTGATGTAAACGTCGTGGTCTTGCAGCAGGGTGCGTGCGGTCTCGCGCAGCAGCGTGGCGAAGTGGCCGGACATGGGCGCCACCAGCAGCACCTTGGGCTGGGGTTCGGCCATAGCCTCCTGCTTTTGAAAGTGCAGCAGCGTGCCAAAGGGCATGGTCAGCACCGCCACTTCGGCCACGGGGATGTCACGTTCGGCCACTTTCACGCTGTCAATGCCATACGCAGGACGAGAGTGTGTCAATCGCAGGCGGGAAAGCACTTCCATTCCAGCCGCCATCTTGCGCAGCGCGCTGCCTTCAGTCTGGTTCATCCAGAGGGACGCGCCCAGGCCTTGGGCCAGCAGGCGCAGTGGTGAGGTGAAATCAGACTGGGTTTGGTAGGCTTGGTAAAGCATGGTGGTCCTGTCCGTGTGAGGGCATAGCCCATATGGACCCATTGCAGGCAATTTGCGCGCCAACCCGCGCTGGGCGTGCCATGATGGCCCTGTATTGGCATAACCCTTGCACGTGCCTACCCACTGACTCCGTTGAAAGATTTCCCATGGCCAAAGCGGTTCTCACGATCAGCAGCAAAAACTATGGTGCCTGGGCGCTGCGTGGCTGGCTCATGGTCAAGCTGTCGGGGTTGGAGTTCACAGAGAAGGTTATCTCCCCGGACGACCCGGCCATGAAGGCCGAAATGCTGTTGCTCTCCAGCAGCATGCTGGTGCCGTTTCTCCAGCACGACGGCGTGACCGTGTGGGACACCATGGCCATCGGCGAATACCTGCATGAGATCAAACCCAAGGCCCACCTGCTGCCCGGCGACGTGCGCGCCCGTGCGCATTGCCGCGCAGTGTGTGGGGAAATGCACTCGGGCTTTGCCTCCATGCGCGGTTCGCTGCCCATGAACCTCAAGGCACATTTTCCCAAGTTCAAGATATGGTCCCGCGCGCAGGCCGATATCGACCGCGTGCTGGCCATCTGGAAGGACTGCCTGCAAAATTACGGCGGCCCGTATTTGTTTGGCAAGCAGCCTTGCCTGGCCGATGCCATGTACGCCCCGGTGGTCACGCGTTTCCTGACCTATGACGTAACCATCAGCAAAGAGGCCGCCGCCTATTGCAAACGCATCATGGCCCTGCCCGCGATGCAAGAGTGGGTGCAGGCCGCCAAAGCCGAGCCCGAAGAAATCGACGAGCTGGACGCCGAGTTCTAGGCCTTTTCAGACCCAAGGCGTGGGCGCGGGCACCGCGCACACCGGGTCCACGTCAATCGACTTGAAATCTGCGGGTGACACGATCTCCAGGTACTCCATATCAGGCGAGTAGTCGAACAGGAAATGGCGAATACCCGGGCGCTGGTGCACCACGTCGCCCGCCTGCACCAGGGTTTCCTTGTCTTCGTACATGAACTTGGCCCAGCCCTTGGTCATGATGACGATCTGAAAGTCTGCCTCATGTCGGTGCCATCCCGTGCCTATTTCTGGTGCCATATTGGCCTTCACCAAGTGCGCGATCACCTTGCCCTGCGTCGCCTCGGCAATGCCCAGGTCGCGGTACAAGAAGAAATCGCGCAAACCGCCCGATACAAATTGCGTGTCTTCGGGTTTGACGTGAGAAAACTGCGTGGTGGTGCGGTCTAGCATGGCTCACTCCTGATTCAGACGGCAGAAAACACTGGAATGGTGCGCTGCGGCATCATGCATAAAGTGTTCCAGCCCATGCCCGTGTGAGCGGCCGGGGTGGCGGTGTCTGGGATAATCCCATCACTATGAGCGGCAACACCTTCGGACACCTCTTCACCGTCACCAACTTTGGTGAATCCCACGGCCCAGCCATTGGCTGCGTGATTGACGGCTGCCCACCCGGCATGGAACTCAGTGAGGCTGACATCCAGGGGGACCTGGACCGCCGCCGCCCCGGCACCAGCCGCCACGTGACGCAGCGCAACGAACCCGATGCGGTGCAGATTCTCAGCGGCGTCTACCAGGGCAAGACCACGGGCACGCCGATCGCGCTGTTGATCCAGAACACCGACCAGCGCAGCAAGGACTACGGCAACATCCTGGAGACCTTCCGACCCGGCCACGCCGACTACACCTATTTTCAGAAATACGGCATCCGCGACCCGCGCGGCGGTGGCCGCTCGAGTGCGCGCCTGACGGCGCCCATGGTGGCCGCCGGCGCGGTGGCCAAAAAATGGCTGAAGGAAAAATTCGGCACCGAGTTTCGCGGCTGCATGACGCAGATTGGCGAGCTGCCCATTGCGTTCGAGAGCTGGGACCACGTGCCCCACAACCCATTCTTCGCCCCCGTAGCCGATGTGCAGGCGCTGGAGGACTACATGGACGCGCTGCGCAAGGCCGGCGATTCGTGCGGTGCGCGCATCCGCATTAGCGCGTCCAACGTGCCGGTGGGCCTGGGGGAGCCTCTGTTCGACAAGATGGACTCTGACATTGCCTACGCCATGATGGGCATCAACGCCGTTAAGGGCGTGGAAATTGGTGCCGGCTTTGGCAGTGTGATCCAGCGTGGCACCACACATGGCGACAGCCTGACGCCGAACGGCTTTGCCAGCAACAACGCAGGCGGTGTGCTGGGTGGCATCACCACCGGGCAAGACCTGGAGGTGAGCATCGCCATCAAACCCACCAGCTCCATCGTCACGCCGCGTGACTCGATCGATGTGCAGGGCAACCCGACTGAGGTCATCACCAAAGGCCGGCACGACCCCTGCGTGGGCATACGTGCCACGCCGATTGCCGAGGCCATGTTGGCCCTGGTGGTGATGGACCACGTGTTGCGCCACCGTGCGCAGTGCGGCGACGTGGTGCCTGCGCTCACACCGATCGCGGCAAGCATCTGAGCGCCGTGGCTGAGGCACCTGCGGCGTCGCGTCAGCAAATTCTTCCGTTTGCGGCGCTTACGGCCAGCTACTGCACCCACGCAGGTTTTTTCAATCCCTTCTTGCCGTTGTGGCTCAAAAGCCTGGGCCTGAGCCTCGTGGTTATCAGTGTGCTGACCTCCGTTCAGGCGGCAACCCGCATGTTCGCCCCTTACGCTTGGGGAGCATTGAGCGACCGCACCGGTGAGCGCGCGAAGCTGCTGCGCTATGGGGCTCTGATTGCGCTTCTGGCGTCTGCGGGCCTGTGGTTACCCGGCGGCAATACATGGTGGCTGGGCGCAGTGCTGCTGGTGATGTTTGCCCAGACCAGCGGCATGATGCCCATGACCGAGGCAGCCGTGGCCCATGTGGTGAGCCAGGGCGGCGCGTTTGATACCAAGCTCTATGGGCGCGTGCGGCTGTGGGGGTCGCTGGGCTTCATGCTGGCGGTGCTGGGTGCCGGGGCCTGGTTTGAGCATGTGGGTATGCGCAGCTTTCCACTCATCGTGAGCCTTAGCCTGGTGGCGCTGCTGGTGTTTGCCTACCGCATGCCTGATGTGAAAGAAGAGCACCACGCGAGTGCCGACGCGGTGTCGCAACCGATTGGTCCCGTGCTGGCGCAGCCTGCGGTGCGCTGGCTGTTTGCCTCGGTGTTTTTTCATGTGCTGTCACACATGGGGATCTACAGCTTCTTCTCGCTCTACATCGATTCGCTGGGCTACAGCAAGACCATGATTGGGCTGCTGTGGGCGGTGTCGGTTACGGTGGAAATTGGGTGGTTCTTCACCCAAAGCCGTTGGATGCCACGCGTGAGCCTGACCGGCTGGTTGGTGCTCTGTGCGGCGGTCATGGTGTTTCGCATGGCGGCGACGGCGTCGATGGCCTCGGTGCTGTGGGTGCTGGTGATTGCCCAGGCGCTGCACGCGCTGACGTTTGCAGCCCACCACAGTGCTTGCATTGCGCTGATGTCGCACCACTTTCCGGGCAAACTGCGCGGGCGTGGCCAAGCCTTGTACATTGTGATTGGCTACGGCATTCCCGGCGTCATCGGCGGCTTGGTGGGTGGTCAACTCAGCCAGCATTTTGGTTTGGCCAGCGTGTTCTGGGGTACCACGGCCATGGCGATGGTCGCCTGTGCCTGTGCCTATAAGGTCTGGCGCATGCGCCACCCGGCAGGCGGTGCGGCGCCCGCTGCCGCGGCCTGATTGGTTTGAATTTTTCTAGGACGTTTTTATGAAAACAGCACTCATCCTCAACGGTCCCAACCTCAACCTGCTGGGTACGCGCGAACCCCAGGTCTATGGCTCGCAAACGCTGGCCGATGTGGAGGCATTGTGCGAACGCGCCTGCCTGGCCAATGGCTTTACGCTGGACTTCCGCCAGAGCAACCACGAAGGCACGCTGGTGGACTGGCTGCATGAGGCTGGCCAGCTGCACGCCAAGGGCCAACTGGCCGGTGTGATCCTGAACGCCGGGGCCTACACCCACACCAGCGTGGCACTGCACGACGCCATCAAGGGCACGGGCATCACGCTGATCGAGCTGCACATCAGCAATGTGCATGCGCGCGAGGCGTTTCGCCATCATTCCTACATCTCGCCCGCGGCCAAGGCCGTGATGGCGGGCTTTGGGGTGAATGGCTATGCGCTGGCGGTGGCCGGCCTGGCCGGCATGCAGGCCGCTTAGGCCTTTAACGCTCAGGGCGTTGCCACCACGGTGACGCCCGTCTTGCGCAAACTGCGCACCGTCGCCGCCGGCGTGCCCGCCGGCACCACCAGGGTCGCCAAAGCGCTCACGGGTGCAATCACAAAGGCCGAGGCGGCCATGAGCTTCTCGCTGGAGGCCAACACCACGGTTTCGGCGGCGCGCGCGCTCAGGGCGCGTTTCACATCTGCTTCTTCACTGTCCCCCGTGCTCAGGCCCGCCTCGGGGTGCACACCGGTCACGCCCATGAAGAACAGGTCGGCGCGGTAGCGCGCTGCGGCCTCGATGACGGCCGTGCCCACATGCACCATGGAGTGGCGGTACAGCCGCCCGCCCAGCACGATGATTTCCAGGTGCGGGTGCTGCGCCAGCGCCACGGCCACGGTGGGGCTGTGGGTGACGATGGTGGCGCGCAGGTCGGGCGCCAGGTGGCGCGCCACCTGCAGCGCGGTGGTGCCACCGTCCAACAGCACCAACTGCCCGGGCTGCACCATGGCGGCACCGGCGCGGCCCAGTGCCACCTTGTCTTCGGTGGACACCTCGGCGCGTACCGCCAGGGTGGCTACCGCGGCGGAGGCGGGCAGGGCGCCGCCGTGCACACGCTGCAGCTTGCCCTCTTGCGCGAGTTCGCGCAGGTCACGCCGTATGGTGTCTTCTGACGTGCCCAGTTCTGCCGCCAGGGCCTTAGCCAGGATTTGCCCGTCGGCCGCCAGGCGGGCCAGGATCAGGTGTTTGCGTTGGGTGGTCAGCATGGCGTGATTGTAATTGCACGAAATTGCGTAATAATGCATGAAATTACATATTTAGGAATCAGCATGACCCACACTCTTTCCGCCGCCCCTGCTGTGGCCACCGCGCCCGCCGTGCGCATCCTTCAGAGCGAGGTGCTGTCTGACGACTGGTACACACTGAAGAAAACCACCTTTGAGTACCAGCGCCGCGACGGCAGCTGGCAGCGCCTGAGCCGCGAGACCTACGACCGAGGCAATGGCGCGGTACTGCTGCTGTTCAATGCCGAGCGCGGCACGGTGATCCTGACGCGGCAGTTCCGTTTTCCGGCGTTTGTGAATGGCAGCGCCGATGGCATGCTGATTGAGGCCTGCGCGGGATTGCTCGATGGCGACGACCCCGAGGCCTGCATACGCCGCGAAGTGCAGGAGGAAACCGGCTTCCAGATCCAGTCGCCGCGCAAGCTGTTTGAGGCCTATATGAGCCCGGGCTCGGTGACCGAGAAGCTGCACTTCTTTGTGGCCGAGTACCAGGCCCACCAGCAGACCGGCGAGGGCGGTGGCATGGCCCATGAGGGCGAAGACATCGAGGTGTTGGAGCTGCCACTGGCAGAAGCATTGGCCATGGTGCACAGCGGTGCCATCCAAGATGGCAAGACCATCATGCTGCTGCAGCACGCCGCCCTGACCGGGCTGGCCCAACTGCGCTAATTTAGGCCCAGGCGGGTGTCTGGAAGGCGTGGGCCAAAAAGTCCACCATCGCGCGCACCTTGCCCGGCAAATGCTTGCGTGTGGGGTACATGGCGTGGATGCCCAGCGTGGGGCCGTTCAATGTGGGCAGCACGCGTACCAGCCGGCCCGCGCGCACATCCTCACCCACCAGAAAACCGGGCTGGTAAATCAGGCCCTGGTCGGCCAGCGCGGCGGCGCGGCAGGTGTCGCCGCTATTGGCACGCAAGCGGGGGTGGGTGGTCACGCTGTGGGCCTTGCCCTGGGCATCGGTCAGCGTCCACACATCGCCGCCAGACCACCACGAATACGCCATCACGCTGTGCCGGGCAATGTCGTCCAGCATGGTGATGGGCGGTGCGGAGCGCAGGTAGGCGGGGGAGGCGCACAGCAGCACCTGGTCATGCGCGAGCGTGCGCGACACCAGCGTGGAGCTGGCTAGCAGCGCAATGCGCACCGCCATGTCAAAGCCTTCGTCCACCAGGTCCACCACGCGGTCGGTTAGCACAATGTCCAACTCCACGCGCGGGTGTAGCTTCAGAAACTCGCCCCACAGCGGCGCCAGGTGCAGGTTGCCAAAGGTTAGCGGCGCGTTGATTTTCAGGCGGCCGGTGACTGCGCTCGCGCCTTCGCTGACGGCGGCGTTCGCGTCGTCAACATCTTCCAGAATCTGGCGGCAGCGCTCCACATAGTCGCTGCCCGCATCGGTGAGCGAGAGGCGGCGCGTGGTGCGGTTCAGCAGGCGTGTGTTGAGCGCAGCTTCCAGCTCCAGCACCAGGCGCGAGACCACGGCTTTCGAGGTGTCCAGACGCTGCGCCGCCTGCACAAAGCTGCCGGCCTGCACCACGGCCACAAAGGCCTGCATCTGGCGAAACTGGTCCATAGCGGCGTGCGCCCTAGGGCACGATGGTGGTGAACAGGTAGGTGGCCAGCAGCACCAAGTGCACCACGCCTTGCAGCACTGTGGTGCGCCCGGTGCTGAGCGACAGGCTGGAGACAAACAGCGAGAGCAGCAGCAACACGCTGGACTTGATGTCCAGACCCAGCGTCAGCGTCCAACCCGTAGCCAGCGACACGATGGCCACGGCGGGAATGGTGAGGCCAATGCTGGCCAGGGCCGAGCCCAGCGCCAGGTTCAGGCTGGTCTGCAGGCGGTTGGCACGGGCCGCGCGAAACGCGGCCAGGCTCTCGGGCAAGAGCACCACCATGGCAATGATGATGCCCACCACGGCCTTGGGCGCGCCCGCGCTAGCCACGGCGGCCTCGATCGTGGGGGCCAGCGCCTTGGCCAGCAAGACCACGGCGACCAAGCCCAGCAACAGCAGACTTGCACTGGTGGCGGCCAGTTTGCCGCTGGGCGGGTGGGCGTGGGCTTCTTCGTCAGCCTTGGCATCAGGGGGCAAGAAGTAATCGCGGTGGCGCACCGCCTGCACCAGCACAAAGGTGCCGTAGAGCACCAACGAGACGATGGCCACAAAGGCCAGCTGGCTGGGGCTGTACACGGGGCCGATGACGCTGGTGGTGTAGTTGGGCAGCACCAGCGTTAGCACTGCAATGGCGGCCAGTGTGGTCAGCGAAGCACTCACGCCCAGCTGGCCAAAGGTTTGTTCGCGGTAGCGGCTGCCACCCGCCAGCAGGCACAGACCCACAATGCCGTTCAGGATCAGCATCACCGCGGCAAACACGGTGTCACGCGCCAGTGCCGTGGTCTCGGGGCCACCGGCCAGCATCATCGAGACGATCAGCGCCACCTCGATCACGGTGATGGCTAGCGCCAGCACCAGCGTGCCATAGGGCTCGCCCACCTTGTGGGCCACCACTTCGGCATGGTGCACGGCCGAGAGCACGGTGCCCACCAGTCCAACGGCCAGTAGAGCCACCCACCAGCCACCGGCCAAACCCAACAGGCTGCCGCCCAACAGCACCCAGCCTGCAGCCGGCCAGGCGATGGACCAAAGAGGCAAAGGGGCGTGCTGTTGCATGGTGCGGGCTTTCTTGAAATCGATGTGGTGACTCATTGTCAACAAAACAAAGACATTGAATCAATGGTGCACTTATTTATCTTTGGTTTGTAGGCTTTTACAGTGCAGTTATCGCTTTTAACCCGCTGCAAGGACCTCGCCATGACCGCACTGCCCAGCCTGTTTGTTTCCCACGGTGCCCCGCTGTTTGCGGTGGACGCCGGCACCACCGGCCCCGCGCTCAAAGCCTGGGGCGCCACGTTGCCGACCGACCTGCGTGGCATCGTCATCATGTCGCCGCACTGGATGGCGCGCAGTCCCGCGGTGATGACCACGCCCCAGCCCAGCACCTGGCACGACTTTGGTGGCTTCCCGCCCGCGCTGTACGCGCTGAACTACCCCGCCCCCGGCAACCCTGCGCTGGGCCAAGAGGTCATCGCCGCCCTGAAGGCTGCGGGCATCACGGCTCAGGCCGATGCCACCCGCCCGCTGGACCATGGCACCTGGGTGCCGCTGATGCACATGCTGCCGCAGGCGAATGTGCCTGTGGTGCAGGTGGCGCTGCCCATTGGCTATGGCCCGCGCGAGGTGTATGCCATGGGTGCTGCCCTGGCTGGCCTGCGTGCGCAGGGCGTGCTGGTCATGGGCTCGGGGTCCATGACGCACAACCTGGGCGAATTCTTTGGTGGCGAGCGCGCGGTGGCGCCCTATGTGATGGAGTTCAGCCGCTGGATCGAAAAGCAGCTGGACGCGGGCAACCTGGACGCCTTGCTGGCGTACCGCGCCCTGGCACCGCACGCCAGCCGCGCCCACCCCAGCGAAGACCACTTCCTGCCGCTGTTTTTTGCGCTGGGTGCCGCAGGGCCGGACGCCCGGCCGGACTACCTGAGCCGCGAGGTGATGTACAGCATGCTGGCGATGGATGCGTTCACGCTGCAATAGGCGTTTGGGGCGGCATGTCGTCAAGAAATTGACAGAAAATGGCCTCTAGCCCTCGTAGCCATTGCGCAAGTGGCTATCAAATTAGTAGCATTTTTGAGGGACGAAGATGGCTTGAGCTAGGGTAATCGGCAGTCGGGTGCGCTGGGCGCTGGGCTACACTGCGCCGCTTTAGCGCCAAACTTTCACAACCGTATTGGAAGCGCATGCAGTTCCTCAAGTCCCTCTCGGTCGGCACCCGCCTGTCGCTGACCTCCACCGTCGTTCTCTCCCTGTTGCTTGCGGTGCTCTACACCGGCTATAGCACGTTGTCTTCGGTAGCGGCGCAGGCCGCACAGTTTCGCGCCGCGGTGGACAGTGCGCAAACCACCATGCTGGTGCTGGCTGGGCTGGCGTTATTGGTGGGCGTGGTCTCCACCTTCAACCAGGTGCGCAGCATCTCGCTGCCATTGGCGGATGCGATCCATATTGCCGAGACCGTGGCCTCGGGCGATTTGAGTCACGACTTTGAAAACACCCGCGGCGGCGAGTTCGGCCGCCTGCTGGACGCCATGGGTACCATGGAAGACACGCTGACCGACCTGGTCACCCAGATTAAGGAAAACACGGCGCCACTCACCGCGTCGTCCGAAGACATCGTGCAGTCCAGCACCGACCTGCTGCAACACACCCGTCTGCAGGCCGACGCGCTGAGTGCCACTGCATCGAGCATGTCCGAACTCACCTCCACCGTGCAGGAAAACGCGCAGCGCGCCCAGAGCGCCAACGCCCTGGCGGTGAACGCCTCCGGCATTGCCCAGCGCGGTGGTGAGGTGGTGGGCGAAGTGGTGCAGACCATGCACGCCATTGCTGATAGCTCGCGCAAGGTGGTGGACATCATTGCCGTCATCGAAGGTATTTCGTTCCAGACCAATATCCTGGCGCTGAACGCTGCGGTGGAGGCGGCCCGTGCCGGCGAGCAGGGTCGTGGCTTTGCCGTGGTGGCCAGTGAGGTGCGCAGCCTGGCCGGGCGCAGCGCCGAGGCCGCCAAGGAAATTCGCCAGCTCATCAGCCACTCGGCCCAGCAAGTGGAGAGCGGCTCGCAGTTGGTCGGCCGGGCGGGCCACACCATGCAGGACATCGTGGGCGCGGTGCGCCAGGTGACAGACATCCTGAGCGAGATTTCTGCTGCATCGATGCAGCAAAGCCAGAGCGTGCGCCAGGCCACCGAGTCGATGGTGCAGATGCAGGCCGAAACCAGCCACAACACCCAGCAGGTGGGCCACACCGCCACGGCCGCCACGGCCATGAGCGAGCGCGTGCGCAGCCTGCAAGCTGCGGTGGATCAGTTCAAGGTCTGAGACGGCGCTTGAGCCTTATTTAGGCCTCTAGCCCACGTGGAGTATGCGCGAGGTGCTCCTGAATTGTGAGCGCCTGCAGAGTCGAACGCGCGGGCACCCGAACCACAATCAGACCGAAGTCGCCACCAGATAACGCTGGCCACCGGCATTTTTGGCCCGGTACATGGCGCGGTCTGCGGCCAGCTGCAGGGGGTGCGGGCCTACCGTGCCGTCGCCCATGGCAATGCCAATCGAGGCGCCCAGAATGCGCGTCTGCGTCTCCAGGTCAATGGGTGGCGCGATGGCGGCCAGGCATTTGGCGGCCACGGCGGTGGCGGCTTGCTCCGCAGTGGCCGCGTCCGCATCCAGATCGGCCAGCAAGACGGCGAACTCGTCCCCACCGATGCGGGCCAGGGTGTCGGACTCTCGCACCACGGCGCTTAAGCGTCGGGCAACTTCCACCAGTGCCTGGTCGCCCGCTGCGTGGCCCAGTTGGTCGTTGATGGGCTTGAAGTGGTCCAGGTCAATGCACAAAAAGGCCACACGGCTGCCGCGCCGGTTGGCCCGGGCCAGCGCCTGGGCCAGGCGGTCGGCCAGCAGCGCGCGATTGGGCAGGCCGGTCAGCACATCGTGGTGGGCCATGTGCACCATTTCTGACTGGCTGGCTTGCAGCTTGACCAGCAGGCGGTTGAAGGCCTCGGTCAAATGCCCCACCTCGTCCTGACGCGCCACCACCAGGGGTTCCAAGGGCACTTCGCCGCGTGTCATGCGGTCAGCCTGTTGGGCCGCTTGCAGCAGCGGACGCAACACAAAATAAAGGATGACGGCGGCGACGGCCACAAAGGCAAATATCGCCCAGCTGCCGTGCAGCGTCATATAGCGCTTGGTGCGCGCTACCACCGACAGGGCTTCCGTGGTGGGCAGGCGGGCCACCACAAACCAGCCGGTGCTGGGCACCGATGCAATGGCCGAGATCTCTTCCACTCCAAAGGCGTTGACCGTGGTCCCCGTGCCTCGGTAGCCCTGCATGGCGCGGTCGTGCAAGGCGTTGACGCCCGGTGATGGTGTGGGCTTGAGCACCATGCTGGGCACGGTGGACGCGATGAACAGCTTGTCGCGCGGCGAGATCAGCAAAAAGCCCCCCTGTTTGCCAATGCGGTCCTGGTCGGTGAACGAGAGAAAACCCGGGGCCGCCAGCGCGGTGACGCCCATCAACACGGCTCGCACCTTGCCTGAGGCATCTTTCACCGGTATTGCCATGGGCAGCACGGCTTCTTGGGTGGTGGTGTTTCGTACGGGGCGCCCTACTGTCAATGCGCCGGATTGGGCGGCTTGGAACAGATCCGCATCTGCATAGGTTGGAAAGGGTTTATTGGTGGGGGCTGCCGACCCTGCCATGACCTTGCCGTTGGGTGTGTAGGCGATGAGGCCGTGCGAAAACAAGGGTTGGTATTGTTGCCGCACCTCAAGCCAGCTTTGCAGGGCCACGGGGCGTTCCAGCAAGTTCAGCGGCAAACTTGCTGCCACTTGGGTCAGCATCGCCTGGCGCTCCAGCATTTTTTGGTCGACCTCGCGGGCGACATAGTTAGCCAGGGTGAGCTGCTGTGCAGACATCACTGCGCTGATGTCCTCGCGCAGATAGTTGCTCAGCGCCAGATAACGCACGACATTGCCTACCAGCAACAGGCAGATGCCAAAAAAAATGATGCGGGTAGCGATGCTGCTGGCGAAGCGGTGAAACGTCATCCAGCCATGATAAATGCCTTAGCACTCCACAATATTCACCGCCAACCCACCGCGCGCCGTTTCCTTGTACTTGGTCTTCATGTCGGCGCCGGTTTCGCGCATGGTCTTGATGACCTTGTCCAGGCTCACGAAGTGCGAACCGTCGCCGCGCAGCGCCATGCGGGCGGCGTTGATGGCTTTCACTGAGGCACCGCTAATGCTGGCGTTCTCTTTGTAGAGGATGCCGACAGCGGCCGCGGTGAGCAGGAAGTCGATCACGCCAGCGTCCGTAGCCCCCTGCACGGTGTGTACCGCTATGAGTTCATCTCAGGTGGGGCTTCTCCCGTTACGATGCTTTCGCGTAGGCTGCCATGAACATCCGAACGGCCTCTCGCAGCAGCGCCTTGTTCTCGCGTGCATCGGGCATATCGAGGATCAGCAGTCCGCGGATGTGGCCATCGCCAAGGAACATCGACAGGAACAGGTCCGCCGCCTGACGTGGGTTCCGTATGTGCAGCGTGCCCTGCGCGTCAGCGCGGCGCAGATAGGCAGCCAAGTCGCCGATCAGCCTGTCGGCTCCCTGCCTGTAGAAGGCCAAGCACGCCTCGCGTTGCGTCCCGGCGGCGCCGTACAGCGAACGAAACTGGCCCAGGGTGTCCTCCTCGCGCGCCAGCGTGAGGAACTGCGCTCCTATTGCCAGCAGCGCTTTCTGAGGCTGCTTTGGGTCCAGCGCTTCGACACCGGCCAGCCCGCCCATCACGCTATCGGTGCGATCGCGAATCACCGCCTCGAACAGCTCTTCTTTTGAAGCGAAGTGGCTGTAGATAGTCATCTTCGAGACGCCGGCGTCGGTGGCGATGGCATCGACGCTGGCCCGCTCGAAACCGTGCGCGTCGAAGTGGCTCCGCGCTGCTTCCATGATGCGCCGCAAGCGCTCGGGGTCGCGCGGCCGGCCGCGACGCGGCGGGTGGACAACATCATCTTCGATCTTGGGCATTGGCAATTTCCTGTACTTGACAGTCCAGTATAGTTTAATATAATTAATGTACTTTAACGTACAGTATATGAAGCTACTCACAACACCTGCCACGCACTGTGGGCCCCACTCTGGCTTCGGATTGATCCGCCTGATGCCGACCGCCGCGGCACTGGCGATCCTGTCGGCCTGCTCGGTGGCGCCCGTGCAGCCCCCGGCGCCTTCAATACCGCTGCCCGCCGCATTCGCGCAGGCCGGGCCGACCGCCGCGTCCGCCCAAGCCTTCGACGGCGCCTGGTGGGGCGACTACGGCGATCCGACGCTGACGGCACTGGTCGAGGATGCCTTGACCGCCAACCAGGACGTGGCGATGGCCCTGCAACGCGTGGCTCAGGCCCGCGCGGGCCACGACGCCCAGGGTTCTCGTATTTGGCCAACGGTGGGCGTGCAAGCCTCCGTCTCGCGCAGCGACAGTGGGCTGCCCGAAGCCGTCAAGCAGGGCATGCCCGACACACGTGCGCTGCGCGCCGGTATCGACGTGGCTTGGGAGATTGACCTGGCCGGTGGCGTGCGTGCGGCGCGCAACGCGGCGCAGGCCGATGCTGACGCGGCGACGGCGGGTGTCCAAGGCGCACGGCTGCTGGTGGCCAGCGAGGTGGCGCGGCAGTACTTCGTGCTGCGCAGCGCCGAGGAACGTCTGCGCATCGTGCAAGGCCTGGCTGCGGCCCAGCGCGAAACGGCGACCCGCGTCGCCAGCCGCTTACGCGAGGGCGAGGCTAGCGCCTTCGACCTGGACCGCGCACGCGCCGAGGCCGATACGCTCGACGCGCAAGTGCCCCCGTTGCGAACGCTGGCTGGCATCTCGCAGACGCGGCTGGCCGTGCTGCTGGGCCGTAATCCATCGGTGCGCGTTGTCGACGAAAACGCAAGTTTTACCTGGCCTGCTGCGCGCGTGATCGGCACCGGCCAGCCCAGCGAATTGCTGCGGCGCCGTCCCGACCTGATCGCAGCCGAGTCGCGCGTCGCGGCCGAGACGCTGCGTGGTGCCGAGGCCCGCGCCCAGTGGTGGCCCAAGCTCTTCCTGAGCGCCCTGTTCGGCCGCGAGGAGCTGCGACTGAATGCACTGGATCTTGCACCGGTGCATTTCTCGAACGTCGCGCTGGCTTTTGCCATGCCGGTTTTCAACGCCGGCCGTATCGATGCGGGCATTCGCGCGCAGTCGGCGCGGGCCGAGGAGGCTCTGCTGGTTTGGCAGAAGGCGGTGCTGGTCGCCGTGCAGGAGGTTGAGGACAGCCTTCTTGTGCGCAGCGAAGAGGCCAAGCGCGGTGCCGCACTGGCCGCCGCCGTGGACCTCCGCCGCCGTACGCTGCAGCGCGCCCAGTCGCTGCAGCGTGAGGGACAGATTGATCTATTGGTGCTGCTCGACGTGCAGCGTTCCGTGCTGTCCAGCGAACTCACCCTGTCGGACAGCCGCCTTCAGCAGGTGCTGGCCGACGTGCAACTCTACAAGGCCCTTGGTGGCGGTCTCGCGCCGCCCCTCGCCGCCAGTGCCATGACTTCCTATACCGAGAGGACATCCCAGTGAACAGAACTTTCTTCGCCACATCCCTCATGGCCATGACCGCCACCTGCGCTCAGTTGGCCGCCTGCAGCGGCTCGCCTGCGCCGGTCGCCGCCGTCAAACCGGTCTTCGTGACCACCGTGACCCCCGCCGCGTCTGCGCAAACCCGCAGCTTTACTTCCGTGGTCCGTGCCCGTGTCGAGACGGACATGGGTTTCCGCACTGGCGGCAAGGTGGTGGATCGGCTGGTCGAGGTGGGCGACACCGTGAAGGCTGGCCAGGCGCTGGCGCGGCTGGATCCGGGTGACTATCAATTGGCCGTAGGCGCTGCAGCGGACCAGGTCCAGGCGGCGTCGGTGGATGCGCAGCAGGCCGCGTCTGACGAGGCACGCTTTCGCCGCCTGCTGACCGATGGTTCAGTGGGCGCAGCCGAGCATGAGCGCCAGAAAGCGCGCGCCGACGCGGCAACTGCCCGGCTCGATCTGGCGCGCCGCCAACTCGATCTGGCGCGCAATAGGGAGGGCTACACCACGCTGGTGGCGCCCTATGCTGGCGTGGTCACCGCGCTGCGCTTCGAGCGCGGTCAGGTGGTGGCCGAGGGCCAGCCGGTGCTGTCGCTGGCCCGCGACGGGGAGCGCGAGATCGTCGCCGAACTGCCCGAGGAGTGGGTTGGCAAAGTGCGCACGCTCACCGCCACAGCCATGTCCTGGCAGGACTCCAAGTCACCTCTGCGGCTGGTGCTGCGCGAACTCTCGCCACTGGCCAACGCACAGGGCAGGACCTTCCGCGTGCGCTATGCGGCGGCAGCGGACTCGCGCGCACAGGTGGCTGGCCTGCCCTTGGGCAGCACGATGCAGTTGACGTTAGCCGGGCAGCAGGCCGGACCGGCGACCGCCGTCCTGCCGGTTACCGCACTGGTGAAGGGCAGCGGCCCGGCAGGCGTCTGGACCCTGGACGCCAAGGGCTCGGGCCTGGTGTTCTCGCCGGTCAAGGTGGTCTCGATCGATGAGGCCTCGGTGCACGTCACCGGCCTGGCCTTCGGCAGCCGTGTTGTCAGCGTCGGTGCGCAGAAGCTCGATGCCGGCGTCGCCGTGCGTGCCATCGAGCGCGCACCCGAAGCCGCACCAGCCCCCATGACCAAGAGCAGCTCATGAAACGTTTCAATCTTTCGCAATGGGCCGTCACGCACCAGCCGATGGTGCTATTCCTGATCATCGCGACGCTCATCGTTGGCGTTATTTCCTTCAGCCGACTGGGCCGCCTGGAGGACCCCAACTTTGACGTGCCGCAAATGACGGCCATCGTCGTGTGGCCCGGTGCCAGCGCGCAGGACGTGCAAGACCAGGTGCTCAACCGCATCGAGCGCAAGCTGCAAGAGCTGGATCACTTCGAATCCGTGCGCAGCTTCTCGCGCCAGGGTTACGGTGGCGTCACGCTGTGGATGAAGGGTGGCTCCAGCAAGGCGGAACTGGAGAACGCCTGGTACCAGGTGCGCAAGAAGATTGGCGACGTGAGGATGGAGTTCCCCGACGGCGTGCGCGGGCCTTTCTTCAACGACGAGTACAACGACCGCTATAGCGTGCTCTACGCATTGAGCGCGCCCGAGCTGTCGATGGCCGAGCTGCTGACGGTCACCGAAGACGTGAAGCTGCGCATCCAGGGCGTGGAGGGTGTCGGCAAGGTCGATGTACTGGGCAAGCAGGCCGAACGCGTGTTCGTTGAAATCTCGACGCGGCGGCTGGCCGCGCTCGGCATCGCCCCGACCGCCGTGTTCGAAGCGCTGGCGCGCCAGAACCTGGTCGCCCCGGCCGGCTCGACGGATGCAACGCACGACCGAGTACAGGTGCGGGTGGACGGCGGGTTGCGCACCGCTGCGGACGTTGCCAATGTGACGCTGGAAGTGGGCGGTCAACTGCTGCGACTGGCGGACATTGCGACCGTGCGCGCCGGTTTTGAGGATCCGCCGAGCATGACCATCCGCCACAACGGCGTGCCGGTGCTGGTGATCGGCGTGACGATGCAGGCCAACGGCAACGTGCTGGACTTCGGGCACGCGCTGGAGCAGCGGCTGGCGCAGGTGCGCCAAGAACTGCCGTCGGGCGTGGAGATCCAGCAGTACGCGGATCAGCCGCGCGTGGTGGCGGAGTCGGTCTGGGAGTTCGAGCGCTCGTTCCTGGAGGCGCTGGCCATCGTGCTGGCTGTGTCCTTCCTGTTTCTGGGCTGGCGCACCGGCATCGTGGTGGCCGCTTCGGTGCCGCTGGTGCTTGGGCTGGTGGCGGCCGTCATGTACGCCGCCGGCTGGGCGCTGGACCGCATCTCGCTGGGCGCGCTGATCATTGCGCTCGGCCTGCTGGTCGACGACGCCATCATCGCCGTGGAGATGATGGTGGTGAAGCTGGAGGAAGGCTGGGACCGGATGCGCGCTGCCACCTACGCCTACACAACCACGGCGCTTCCGATGCTGACCGGTACGCTGGTCACGGCGGTCGGGTTCATGCCGGTCGGGTTCGCGAAGTCGATCGCCGGTCAGTACGCGGGCGGCATCTTCTGGGTTGTCGGGGTGGCGCTGATCCTGTCGTGGCTGGTGGCCGTGATCTTCACGCCGTACCTGGGCGTGCTGCTGTTGCCGAAGAACTTAGCCGCGGGCAAGCACCACGACCCGTACGACCGGCCCGTCTACCACCGGCTGCGCGCCGTTATCGATTGGGCGGTGCAGCACCGAGTCTGGGTGCTGGGCGGCACGGTGCTGGCTTTCGCCATCGCCGGTGCTGGCATGCTGATGGTGCAGCAGCAGTTCTTCCCCACGGCATCGCGGCCGGAACTGCTGGTGGACCTGCGGCTGCGCGAGGGGGCGTCTTTCGCCGCAACGGAGCGCCAGGTGAAGCTGTTGGAGGCGCAGCTGGCGAAGGACCCTGACGTCGAATTCTTCACCGCCTACACCGGTGCGGGCACGCCACGCTTCTATCTCTCGATCCAGCCGGAACTGCCCAATCCAGGCTTCGCACAGTTCGTCGTCAAGACGGCAGGCATTGAACAGCGCGAACGCGTCCGCACCCGGCTGATGGAGCTCTTCGCCAAGGATGAGGCATTGTCCGATGCCACGGCGCGCGTCACACGCCTGGAATTCGGCCCGCCTGTGGGCTTCCCGGTCCAGTTCCGCGTCATCGGGCCTGACAAGGCGCAGGTGCGCGAGATCGCTTACCGTGTGCGCGACACGGTACGCCAGAACCCGCTGGTACGTGACACACAGCTGGACTGGAACGAGCAGGTCCGATCGGTACAGGTCCACGTCGACCAAGACAAGGCACGGCTGCTGGGCCTGTCCAGCGCCGATATCCAGGGCCTGGTACAGACCACGCTGGACGGTGCGCCGGTCACGCAGATCCGCCGTGGCGAGGAACTCGTCGACGTGGTCGTGCGGGCGACGCCCGAGGAGCGCAAACGCATCGGGCAACTCGGCGACCTGCAACTGTTCACACGCAGCGGCGTCAACGTGCCGCTGTCCCAGGTGGCCCGCGTCGAGCCAGGTTTCGAGGAGCCGGTGCTGTGGCGGCGCAACCGCAACATGGCGCTGACCGTGCGCAGCGACGTTGTCGACGGCGTGCAAGGCCCCCACGCCACGGCGCAGATCCGACCGTCGCTGCAGCCCATCATCGACAGCCTGCCTGCGGGTTACCGCATCGAGGAAGGCGGCGCGATAGAGGAGAGCGACAAGGCCAACAAGGCGCTGTTCGCAGTGTTCCCGGCGATGTTCGCGGTAATGCTGACGCTACTGATGATCCAGTTGCAAAGCTTCTCACGGCTGTTCATGGTGTTCATGACGGCACCGCTGGCGTTGATCGGCGTGGTACCGGCTCTGTTGCTATTCCAAGCGCCGTTCGGCTTCGTCGCTCTGCTGGGTGTGATTGCGCTGGGCGGGATGATCATGCGCAACTCGATCATCCTCGTGGATCAGATCGATCAGGACATCGCGCGTGGCGTTGCGCCCTGGGCCGCGATCGTCGATGCCACAGTGCGGCGATCACGCCCGGTAGTGTTGACGGCCGCCGCTGCGGTGCTCGCGATGATCCCGCTCACCCACAGCGTGTTCTGGGGGCCGATGGCGATCTCGATCATGGGCGGCCTTGTCGTGGCCACCGCGCTGACCCTCGTTTTCGTGCCGGCGCTGTACGCCGCGTGGTTCCGCGTCCGGCGCGACAGCCCGGCGCAGGCGTCCGACCTAGTGCCTGTGACGGCCAGCGCGTGACACCTGAGTTTCTAAACACAAACAGAAAGTGAGATAGCAATGTCAACCCATCAGAAACAACAACAGCCCGTGGCCATCGTCACCGGCGCGACGGCAGGCATTGGTGCGGCGACCGCCCGCGCGCTGCAAGCCGCGGGGTACCGCGTCTTCGGCACCTACCGCAAGCCGCCGGCGACCAAGATACCCGGCATCGACTATGTGGCCTGCGACGTGACCGTCGACTTGGCGGTTGAAGCGGCTGTGCGCGAAGTGCTTGCCAAGGCTGGCCGCATCGATCTGCTGGTCAACAACGCGGGCGTTGGCTTGATCGGTGCCGCGGAGGAATCTTCGCTCGAACAGGCTCGGTCCGTCTTCGATGTCAACCTTTTCGGCGTGATTCGCATGACCAACGCCGTTCTGCCCGCGATGCGCCAGCAGCGGTCGGGGCGCATCGTCAATATCAGCTCGGTGATGGGCCTGATACCCTCGCCCTTCATGGCACTGTACTCGTCGAGCAAACACGCAGTGGAGGGCTACTCGCAGGCGCTAGACCACGAGGTCAGAGTCTGCGGGATCAGGGTCGTTCTCGTCGAACCGAGCTACACCCGCACCACGTTCGAGAACAACGCGCTGGTAGCCGACCAGCATATCGAACACTATGCGCTGGCGCGAGCGAACGCCGAAGCCGTGATGCACAAAGAAGCAGCGAAAGCCGACCCACCGGAAGTGGTGGCCGCAACGGTCGTCACCACCGCTACTGCCCCAAAGCCGCAGCTGCGATACACCGCTGGTCGTGACGCCACAACGGTCAGTCTGCTCAGGCGCTTCGTACCGACGTCGGCATTCGACAAGAGCTTGCGCAAGCGGATGCAAATGCCGGCATAGGCTTGCTAAATTGGGTTATCCAGGCGGCATCCAGAGTTCAGCGGTACATACGTGTGCCATTGCAGATGCGGCGGTTCAGATCAGCATGCAAATGGCAGTCAGTGACGGCTTCCGGTCACCTCGTCGAGTCGCCACTCCTGGCTCGGAGAAGTAGGCGCAACTTTTGTCCCGGACATGCTTACAGCACTATTTGATTCGGCCTCAGCACTCCACAATATTCACCGCTAGCCCACCGCGCGCCGTTTCCTTGTACTTGGTCTTCATGTCGGCGCCGGTTTCGCGCATGGTCTTGATGACCTTGTCCAGGCTCACGAAGTGCGAACCGTCGCCGCGCAGCGCCATGCGGGCGGCGTTGATGGCCTTGACCGACGCAATCGCGTTGCGTTCGATGCACGGAATCTGCACCAGCCCGCCCACCGGGTCACAGGTCAGGCCCAGGTGATGTTCCATGCCAATCTCGGCTGCGTTTTCGACTTGCTCAGGCGTGCCGCCCATCACGGCGCACAGGGCGGCTGCGGCCATGCTGCAGGCCACGCCTACCTCGCCCTGGCAGCCCACCTCGGCACCGCTGATAGATGCGTTCTCTTTGTAGAGAATGCCGACGGCCGCCGCGGTGAGCAGGAAGTCGATCACGCCAGCGTCCGTGGCCCCCTGCACAAAGCGCGTGTAGTAGTGCAGCACGGCGGGGATGATGCCGGCTGCGCCGTTGGTGGGTGCCGTGACCACGCGGCCACCGGCAGCGTTTTCCTCGTTCACGGCCAGCGCGTAGAGGTTGACCCAGTCCATCACCTGTAGCGGGTCGCGCAGCGCGTGTTCAGGGTTGGCAGTCAGTGCCTGCAGCAGGGCCTTGGCGCGGCGCTTGACCTTGAAGCCACCGGGCAGTACCCCATCGGCCGCGCAGCCGCGTTTCACGCAATCCTGCATGACCTGCCAGATGCGCAGCAGGCCCGCGTCAATCTCGGCATCGCTGCGCCAATGCTGCTCGTTGCGGCGCATGATTTGGGCAATGCTGAGCCCATGTTCTTGGGCCAGCACCAAGAGCGCATCGCCGCTGGTAAAGGGCAGGGGCAGTACCGTTGCATCCGGCGCAATCACCTTTTGGCGGCTGCCATCTGCAGCGACTTCATCGCTCACGATAAAGCCGCCACCCACCGAGTAATACACGCGGTTGGCCAGCTCGTTGCCTGCCGCGTCCAGCGCCACAAAGCGCATGCCGTTGGCGTGGAAGGGCAGGGGAGCGCGCATGAAGAGCAGGTCATCCTTCTCGCGAAAGGCAATGCGGTGCGTGCCCGCCAGCGTAAGCTGCTGGCTGCTGCGCACCTCGGCCAGTAGTGCGGGGATCAGGTCCACCTCCACTGTGTCGGGCTCATGGCCACACAGGCCCAGCAGCACGGCCACATCGCTGGCGTGGCCCTTGCCGGTGGCGCCCAGCGAGCCGTGCAGCCAGCAGCGCACGGTGGTGGTCTGCTCCAGCACGCCACTGTGCTGCAGCCGCGCCACAAACTGTCGCGCCGCGCGCATGGGGCCCACGGTGTGCGAGCTGCTGGGCCCCATGCCGATCTTGAAGAGATCAAATACGGATACTGCCATGTGGTGCTCCTAGTGGGTGAAGTGTGGATGAAGTCGCTTGTGTTGCAAAGTGCTGGTGCACATGCCCCACCAATTGGTGTGCGGTGATGGCCGACAGTGTCCAGCCCAGGTGGCCGTGGCCGGTGTTGTAGAACACGTTGGCGCGTTTGCCCCGGCCCACGCGTGGCAGCATGTTGGGCAGCATGGGCCGCAGGCCGGCCCAGGGCTCCGCACGGCGCGTGCTCACACCGGGGAAGCACTGGTTTACCCATTGGATGAGCGGGCGGATGCGGTCGGCGCGGATATCTTGGTTCATGCCATTGAACTCGGCCGTGCCCGCCACGCGGAAGCGGTCTTGGCCCAGGCGGCTGGTCACCAGCTTGGTTTCGTCGTCCAGCAGGCTCACCTGCGGTGCGGCCTGCTGGCTGGCTTCATCGTTCAGGTGCACGGTGATGGAGTAGCCCTTGACCGGGTAGATATTGAGCCGGTCACCCAGCTGCGCGGCAATGCCGCGGCCATGCACACCAGCACACACCACCACACCGTCAAACACCTGCGTCTCGGTGCGGCCCTCATGCTGCAGCGTGAGCTGGGCACTGCGGCCATCGGCAGAGGCGCTCTGCACCTGGTGGCCATACAGAAACTTCACGCCTAGCCGCGCGCAGGCCTGCGACAGGCCGTGGGTGTATTTGTGGATGTCGCCGGTCGAATCGCTCTCGGTGTAGTAACCGCCGTAATACTGGCCTTGCAGCGTGGGCTCAATCGCACGCATCTCGTCCGGCGTGACAGCCCGACGCGGCAGGCCGCCAGCGGCCAGCATGGTGGACACCGCGCCCGCGTGGTCAAAGCCCGCCTTGTTGCGGTAGATGTGCAGGATGCCTTTGCGCTTGTGGTCGAAGTCAATGCCTTCCTTCTCGGCCCAGCCAAACAGGTGTTCGCGCGCGGCAATGGCCAGCCGCGTGGTGGCCTCGGTGTTGTCGCGGTACTTGGGGATGGCAGCCACAAATTCGGCCATCCAGCTCAGCTTGTGCCAGGTGGGCGTGGGGTTCATCAAGAGCGGGGCGTCCTTGGTAAACATCCACTTCAGGCCTTTAATAATGGTGCTGGGGTGGGTCCAGACCTCGGCATTCGATGCCGACAGTTGCCCGCCATTGGCATAGGACGTTTCCATGCCCGCGTAGCGGTTTTTCTCAATCAGGGTGACCTGGTAACCCGCCTGGGCCAGGGTGTAGGCGCTGGTGATGCCGGTGATGCCGCCGCCAATGATGGCTATGTGTTTCATAAAGAGCTCTCGCAAAACAGTCGCAAACCAAGAAGTCGCCGACCCACACACCATGTGCAGGTGACGACCCCCTCTGTTTGATACCTGAGAGATTCACCGGCGGCCTTGTGGGCCAGCGGCTTGCTCCTGCGGTGTGCCGCGGGGACTAATCCGCAGCAGCTCTTCAGAGTGCTAATGATCGAAGCGGTCCTTTTGCCTGAGAGTTTCCGGGGTGGTTGCTCCTTCGGCGCTGGCGTTTTTAGGCACCAGACTCTCCCGCTGCGATGCCAGGTCTAGCCTGGCCTGGGCGGCTGCATGCAATGCAGTGCCGCCCAGAAACTTACAACTTAGCTTTCAGCGTATTCCGACAATGGCACGCAGCTGCAGAACAGGTTGCGGTCGCCATACACGTTGTCCACACGCCCCACAGAGGGCCAGTACTTCACCGCCTTCAGGTTGGCCACCGGGAAGGCGCCCACCTCGCGGCTATAAGGACGGTCCCATTCGGCGCCCAGCAAGCTGGCGGCGGTGTGAGGAGCATGCTTCAAAGGGTTGTTGTCTTGTGGCCAGCTTCCGGCCTCCACTTGTGCAATTTCGCCACGGATGGCGATCATCGCGCTGATGAAACGGTCCAGCTCGGCCAAGGTTTCGCTCTCGGTGGGCTCCACCATCAGCGTGTTGGGTACGGGGAAGCTCAGCGTAGGCGCGTGGAAACCATAGTCCATCAGGCGCTTGGCCACGTCTTCGGCCATCACGCCGCAGGTGTCCTTGAAGCCGCGCAGGTCCAGGATGCATTCGTGTGCCACATGGCCGTTGGCGCTGGCGTACAGCGTGGGGTAATGGTCCGCCAGGCGCGAGCTGATGTAGTTGGCCGCCAGGATGGCTGCTTCGGTTGCATGCTGCAGGCCGTCAGCGCCCATCATGCGGCAGTACATCCAGCTGATGGGTAGCACGGCGGCGTTGCCCAGGGGCGCGGCGCTGACCGCGCCGGTGCCAGGCACACCACCGGTGGCATGGCCGGGCAGAAAGGGCACGAGATCTTCAACCACGCAGACTGGGCCAACACCAGGGCCGCCACCGCCGTGGGGGATGCAGAAGGTCTTGTGCAGGTTCAGGTGGCTTACGTCGCCGCCAAACTCGCCGGGGGCTGCCGTGCCCACCAGTGCGTTCATGTTGGCGCCGTCCACGTAGACACGGCCGCCGTGCTGGTGCACCAGGGCGCACAGCTCTTTGACCGAGGTTTCAAACACGCCGTGCGTGCTGGGGTAGGTGATCATCACCGCGGCCAAGTTGGCGCTGTGTTGTTCGCACTTGGCTTGCAGGTCGACCATGTCCACGTTGCCGTTGTCGTCGCATTTGGTGACGACGACCTGCATGCCCACCATCTGCGCACTGGCCGGGTTGGTGCCGTGGGCGCTGCTGGGGATCAGGCAGATATTGCGGTGGCCCTGGCCCTTGCTGGCGTGGAAGGCCTGGATGGCCAACAGACCCGCGTACTCGCCCTGGCTGCCCGCGTTGGGCTGCAGGCTAATGCCGGCGTAGCCCGTGGCCGCGCAGAGCCAGGCACGCAGTTGCGTGTCCAGCTCGGCATAGCCCTGACGCTGGTCGGCGGGGCAGAAGGGGTGGATGTTGGCAAACTCGGGCCAGGTGATGGGGATCATCTCGCTGGTGGCGTTGAGCTTCATGGTGCAAGAGCCCAGCGGAATCATGCTGCGGTCCAGCGCCAGGTCCTTGTCGCTCAGCATGCGGATGTAGCGCAGCATGCCGGTCTCGGAGTGGTGGGTGTTGAACACCGGGTGCGTCATGAAAGGGGATGTGCGGCGCAGCTCGGCAGGGATCAGCGAGTCCAACGTGCTTTCCTCCAGCGCTTCCACGCTCGGCAGGGGCATCCCGGGTTGCGCAAACAGGCTCCAAAGCAGCGTAATGTCCTCGCGCGTGGTGGTTTCATCCAACGCGATGCACAGGTAGTTTTCGAAGTAAGTTCGCAGGTTGGCCCCCAGCGTCACTGCGCGAGCAGCTATCGAATTCGTAGCGCCATCGGTCTTCAGCGTGACCGTGTCAAAGGTGGCCTGGGCACGCACCGGGGCGCCCAGTTGCTCCAGACCCTTGGCCAGAATGGCGGTGAACTTGGTCACGCGTTGGGCGATACGCGTCAGCCCTTCGGGGCCGTGGTAGACGGCGTACATGCTGGCGATGACGGCCGGCAGCACCTGCGCGGTGCAGATGTTGGAGGTGGCTTTTTCGCGGCGGATGTGTTGCTCGCGCGTTTGCAGCGCCAGGCGGTAGGCCGGGTTTCCATGGGTGTCGATGCTTACGCCCACAATGCGGCCGGGCATGGAGCGCTTGTATTCGTCGCGGCAGGCCATATAAGCGGCGTGCGGGCCACCGTTGCACAGCGGCATGCCAAAGCGCTGGGTGGTGCCCACCACAATGTCCGCATCAAACTCGCCGGGCGGCGTCAGCAGCGTGAGCGCCAGCAGGTCGGCGGCCACGATGAAGGCGGCTTGTTTGCTGTGCACTGCGGCCACATCGGCGCGCAAGTCGTCAATGCGGCCACTTGTGGCGGGGTACTGGGCCAGCACGGCAAAGTAGTCACCTGCCAGCGCGGCTTCCCACTCAGGGGCGGAGTTGGCCAGCGTGACGGTGATGCCCAGCGGCGCAGCGCGCGTCTGGATCACTTCGATGGTCTGTGGGTGGCAGTCGCCCGCCACCACAAACACATGGCTCTTGCTCTTGACGCTGCGCTTGGCCAGCGTCATGGCTTCGGCTGCGGCGGTGGCTTCGTCCAGCATGGACGCGTTGGCCATGGGCATGCCGGTCAGGTCACACACCATGGTCTGAAAGTTCACAAGCGCTTCCATGCGGCCCTGGGAAATCTCGGCCTGGTAGGGCGTGTAGGCGGTGTACCAGGCGGGGTTTTCCAGAATGTTGCGCAGGATCACGCCGGGCGTGTGGGTGCCGTAATAGCCCTGGCCAATAAAGCTCTTGAGCACCTTGTTTTTGCCTGCCAGCACCTTGATCTCGGCCAGCGCTGCGGCTTCCGTGATCGCGGCGGGAATGTCCATCTTGCTGCTGCGCGCAATGCTGCGCGGCACGATGCTGTCGATCAGCGTACGGCGCGAGGTCTCGCCGATGGCCTTGAGCATCAACGCTTCGTCAGCGGCATCAATGCCGATGTGGCGTGCGTGGAATTCGCTGGCGTTTTCCAGCTGGGCGAGGGTGGGGGCAGAGGTCGTTGGCATGGACGTTCAGGCTTATTGTTGGTGGATGAGAAGGCAATTTTTCGACGGGCCGCCCCTAGAAAAATTAGCCCCCTCGGGGGGGCAGCGACCCGCGCAGCGGCGGAGCGTGGGGGCCAGATCAGCTGGCGGAGAAGGCGGTGTAGCTGGTTTCGTCCATCAGGCCTTCGAGCTCGGCGGGGTTGGACAGTTTGACCTTGAAGAACCAGCCGGCGCCCAACGGGTCGGTGTTGGCCAAGCTGGGGTCGGCGCGCAGAGCTTCGTTCACTTCGGTGATCTCGCCGGTCACGGGCATGTAAACGTCGGCCGCGGCCTTGACGGACTCCACCACGCCGGCCACGGCCTTGGCGTCAATGGAGGCACCCACTTCGGGCAGGTCCACAAACACCACGTCGCCCAGCGCGTCTTGCGCGTGGTGGGTGATGCCCACGGTGGCGATGCCGCCTTCAACGTTGAGCCATTCGTGGTCGGGGGTGTACTTGATGGACATGGAGAACTCCTGAAAAACGGGTAATAAGGAAAGGAATCAAACAATAAAAACGAACCTGCCAGGGCAGACTTTAGCCGCCCCCGGCTGGTGGTTTATCCGCGGTAGTAGCGTGTGGGCACAAAAGGCATGGCGCTCACCACCATGGGCACGGGCTTGCCGCGCACGATGGCCACTACTTTGCTGCCTAGAGCCGCCCAAGCCGCATCTACATAGCCCATGGCCACGGGCTTGTCGATGGTGGGGCCGAGCAGGCCGCTGGTGACTTCGCCAATCTTGTTGCCTGCACCGTCCTGCAGCTCGGTGTGGTCGCGCACGGGGATGCGTTCCAGCGCGATCAGTCCCACACGGTTTCGTGTACCTTTTGGTGCTGTAGCCCCCGTGGAATCTGCGAGAGCAGCTAGTATTTTTGTAGCGCCCGGGAATCCGCCTTCGCGTGCACCGCCGGCGCGGCGCACCTTTTGCATGGCCCACAGCAGGCTGGCTTCCACCGGGTTGGTGGTGGTGTCAATGTCGTTGCCATACAGGCACAGGCCGGCTTCCAGGCGCAGGGAATTGCGCGCGCCCAGGCCAATGGGCTTCACTTCGGGTTGGGCCAGCAGGGCGCGGGCCAAGGCATCCGCGTGGTCGTTGTGCACGGAAATTTCGAAACCGTCTTCGCCGGTGTAGCCGCTGCGCGTCAAAAACACGTCGATCTTTTGGGTGCCGGTGTCGACGGTGAAGTTACCGCCCGTCATGAACACTAGCTTTTCCACACCGGGTGCCAAGCGGGACAGGGCAGTGACGGCCTGCGGACCTTGCAGCGCCAGCAGCGCGTAGTCGGGCAGGGGGGCGACTTGGCAGCGGCCGCCGATCTTGGCCTGGATGTGGGCCATATCGCCCACCTTGCAGGCGCCGTTGACGATCACAAACAGCTCGTTGTTCCCCCTGTTGAAGAACATCAGGTCATCAATGATGGTGCCTTCGTCCGTCAGCAGCAGGCCGTAGCGCTGTTTGCCCACAGCCAGGTCGATCACGTCCACGGGCATCAGCGATTCAAACGCGGCGGCGGCATCGGGGCCGACCAAGCGCAGTTGGCCCATGTGGGACACATCAAACAGGCCGGCGGCATTGCGGGTGTGGTGGTGCTCGGCCATCAGGCCGGCGGGGTACTGCACAGGCATGGAGTAGCCGGCAAACGGCACCATGCGGGCGCCCAGCTCGATGTGCAGGGCATTGAGCGGTGTGGTCAACAAAGTGGTGTCGAAGGCGGACATGGCGGCAATCCAGGTAGGGGCAAGTCAAAAACCGGGGTGGGTGCATGGCTGCGCCCGCCCGGTGCTGCCCCCGCTGTCCGCTTTACCTGAGAGATTCGCCGGGTCTGCGTGCACAACGGGGTGCGCAGACTGCGGGTTGCTCCTTCGGTGGGCTGCAAGGTTTGCAACCTCTCTCCAGTGGGGTGTCGTTGGTAGCCAAGCCACCAACGGATGTCAGTCCTTTTGCCTGAGCGTTCAGACCGCTGCAATCAGCCGTCCTGCGCCTTCGGCGGCCTCCGCGTGGGAAGCTCTCTCCTGACTGGGCAGGATTCTAAACCAGCCGCCATCCGGTGGCCAGTGGAAAACGGGTTGATGCCAGTCTGATTTGCCGCAAGCTCGGTCTGCGTGGGCTGGCCTACACTCCCGCCTAGTTTTTACCGCCAATCTTGTATGCTTTACCTCCTTCGCCTCCTCACACTGGGCCTGTATTTCCTGGTGGCCTCGGCGATTAACTTCGTCATCTGCCTTGCCCGGCCATTCAACCCCGACAACTCGCGGCTCTGCGGCTGGGTGTATTCGGCGCCAGCACTGCGCATCCTGGGGCTCACGGTGCGGCTGGAGACGGCGGACATGCTGGCACAACCCAATCCCTTTGTCATCGTGTGCAACCACCAGTCCAACTGGGACTTGTTTGTACTGGGCTGCGCGGTGCCGCGGCGCACCGTGTCGCTGGGCAAAAAGAGCCTGAAGTGGATTCCTTTCTTTGGCCAGATTTACTGGTTGGCCGGCAACATCCTCATCGACCGGGGCAATGCCTTCAAGGCCAAGCAGGCCATGCTCAAAACCACCGACGTGATGCTGCACCAAGACACCTCAATCTGGGTGTTCCCCGAAGGCACACGCAACTTGGGGCAGGGTTTACTCCCTTTTAAAAAAGGGGCATTCCAGATGGCCATCAATGCGGGCGTGCCCATCATCACCCTGTGCTGCAGCAATTACAAAAGCAGCATGCAACTCAACCGCTGGCACAGCGGCACCATCGTCATCAAGACCCTGCTGCCTATCGCCACCACGGGCATGACGCTAGACGACATGCCCGCGCTGATGGCGCGTTGCCGCGTGCAGATGGAGGCGGGTTTGGCTGCGCAGGATGTGCAACTGAGCTAGCGCGCCGCATAGTCCTGCAATAAGCGGCGACATCACACCGCGTTTATTCGCTTTCCAAACAACATGGGTATGGGGAACCAACTGGACTCTATTGCAGTCCAAGGCATATACTGAAATCAAGAATCCGCCGCTAGGGATTCAGGTTTGTTGTTCCAGCCAGGAGGTCTTATGGACGCCATTGGTAACTACGTAGCCCGCCACGCACGCAGCCGTGAAGAAGAGATGTCTCTGGACGAGTATCTCGCTGAGTGCAAACGCAACCCGCTCACTTACGCCACAGCGGCTGAGCGCATGTTGGCCGCCATCGGTGAGCCGGTGGTGCTGGACACGCGCAACAACCCCCAGCTCTCGCGCATCTTTGCCAACAAGCTCATCAAGGTGTACCCCGCCTTCTCCGAGTTTTACGGCATGGAAGACGCCATCGAACAGGTGGTGAGCTACTTCCGCCACGCAGCGCAAGGGCTGGAAGAGCGCAAACAAATTCTCTATTTGCTGGGCCCGGTAGGTGGTGGCAAAAGCTCGTTGGCTGAACGGCTCAAACACCTGATGCAGCAGGTGCCTTTCTATGCCATCAAAGGCTCCCCCGTTAATGAAAGCCCGCTGGGCCTGTTTGACGCGGTGGAGGATGGCCCGGTGTTGCAAGACAACTACGGCATTCCGCCGCGCTACCTGCAGCGCATTCTGTCGCCATGGGCGGTGAAGCGACTGGACGAGTTTGGTGGGGATATTCGCCAGTTCAAGGTGGTTAAGCGCTTCCCCAACACGCTGCGGCAAATTGGTGTGGCCAAGACCGAGCCCGGTGACGAAAACAACCAGGACATTTCGTCCCTGGTTGGCAAGGTGGACATCCGCAAGCTGGAGAGCTTTTCGCAGGACGACCCCGATGCCTACAGTTTCTCGGGTGGCCTGTGCCTGGCGAACCAGGGGCTGCTGGAGTTTGTGGAAATGTTCAAGGCGCCCATCAAAGTGCTGCACCCGCTGCTGACGGCCACGCAGGAAGGCAACTTCAAGGGCACAGAAGGCTTTGGCGCGATTCCGTTTGACGGCATTGTGTTGGCCCACAGCAACGAGAGCGAGTGGAAGGCTTTTCGCAACAACAAGCACAACGAAGCGTTTCTGGACCGCATCTACATCGTCAAGGTGCCGTACTGCCTGCGCGTGAGTGAAGAGATCAAGATCTACGAAAAGCTGATCCGCGATTCGTCGCTGGGCCAGGCCAAGTGTGCCCCAGGCACACTGAAGATGATGAGCCAGTTTGCCATCCTCACGCGGCTGAAGGAGCCTGAAAATTCCAGCCTGTACAGCAAGATGGAGGTCTACGACGGCGAGAGCCTGAAGGACACCGACCCGCGCGCCAAGAGCTACCACGAGTACCGCGATTACGCGGGTATGGACGAGGGTATGAACGGGGTTTCCACACGCTTTGCGTTCAAGATTTTGTCCAAGGTGTTCAACTTTGACAGCGCCGAGGTGGCCGCCAACCCGGTGCACCTGATGTACGTGCTGGAGCAGCAGATCGAGCGCGAGCAGTTCCCTGCCGACCTGGAGCAGAAGTACACCGGCTTCATCAAGGAGCTGCTGGCCCCGCGCTATGCCGAGTTCATCGGCAAGGAAATCCAGAAGGCGTATTTAGAGAGCTACAGCGAATACGGACAAAACATTTTTGACCGATACGTTACCTACGCCGACTACTGGATTCAGGACAACGAGTACCGCGACACCGACACTGGCGAGGTGTTTGACCGCGTGGCCCTGAATGCCGAGTTGGAGAAGATCGAGAAGCCCGCGGGCATTGCGAATCCTAAGGACTTCCGCAACGAGATCGTCAACTTTGTACTGCGCGCGCGTGCCAACAACCAAGGCAAGAATCCGGCGTGGACCAGCTACGAAAAGCTGCGCCAGGTGATTGAGAAAAAGATGTTCTCCAACACCGAGGAGCTGCTGCCCGTCATTAGCTTCAATGCCAAAGCCAGTGCGGACGAGGCCAAGAAGCACGAAGACTTTGTGACGCGCATGGTGGAAAAAGGCTATACCGCCAAGCAGGTGCGCCTGCTGTGCGAGTGGTACCTGCGGGTGCGCAAGAGTTCGTAAGGAGTCTGCTACGAAAGGTTGAAAATGGCCCTGCAAATTGTTGACCGCCGGCTGGCGGGCAAGAACAAGTCCATTGGCAACCGGGAGCGGTTTTTGCGTCGCCACCAGGAGCAAATCCGCGAGGCCGTGCGCAAGGCCGTGACAGGCCGTGGCATCCGCGATATCGAGCAGGCCGAGAACATCACCATCCCCAAGAAAGACATCAGCGAGCCCGTGTTCCACCACGGCGAGGGCGGCGTGCGCGACACCGTGCACCCTGGCAACACCGACCACCTTCGCGGTGATCAGATCAAACGCCCGCAGGGCGGTGCGGGAGGCGGCAAGGGCCAGGCCAGCGATTCGGGCGAGGGTGAAGACGATTTTGTTTTTACGCTCAGCAAGGAAGAATTCATGCAGGTGTTTTTCGAAGGCTTGGCCTTGCCCCACCTGATGCGCACCCAGATTGGAGACACGCCCGAATGGAAAACCCACCGCGCGGGCTACACGCGCGACGGTACACCCAACAACCTGCATGTCCTGCGTTCCATGCGCGGCGCGCTGGGTCGCCGCTTGGCGCTGGGGACGGGAACGCGGCGTGAGCTGGCGCAGAAAAAGCTGTTGCTGGCGCAGTTGGAGCGGTCGCCCTTGGGCCACGAACGCGAAATACGCACGCTGCGCCAGGAGATCGAAGCGCTGGAGCTGCGCATCAAGAAGATTCCTTTTCTGGATCCCGTGGATTTGCGGTTCCGCGGCCGGGTCAAAACACCGGTGCCAACCTCCAAAGCCGTGATGTTTTGCCTGATGGATGTGTCTGGCTCCATGGACGAGGAGCGCAAGGGCCTGGCCAAGCAGTTTTTTATCCTGCTGTACCTGTTCCTGACCCGCCACTACGAGAAGATTGACATCGTCTTCATACGCCACCACACCCAGGCGCAAGAGGTGGACGAGGACACCTTCTTTCATGCCACCGAGAGCGGCGGTACCGTGGTGAGCAGCGCGCTAGAGCTCATGCAAAAAATCTTGGAGGAGCGCTACCCGGCAGCGGAGTGGAACATCTATGGCGCCCAGGCCAGTGATGGTGACAACTTCAGCAATGACAGCGGGCGTTGCCGCGATTTGCTCAACGACGCGCTGCTGCCGCTGTGCCGCTACTTTGCTTACGTGCAGGTGGCAGACACCGAGCAAGACCTGTGGGAGGAATACACCCAATTGGCAGAGGCGCACGCCAACTTCGCGATCCGCAAGGTCACCACGCCCGAGAACATTTATCCCGTGTTCCGGGACCTGTTCAAGAAGGAAGGAGAAACCGCATGAGCGACCTGCTTCCCATCCTCGCGCAGCGCCCGGTGGAGCACCGTCATCTGGACGACCCGGCCCGTATTCCGCCCAGCGGCGAGCGCCGCACGCGCATCGTCTTGCAAGAGCCCATGCCGGCCCCACCGCGCGCGCAAGAGCCACTGCCCGATAGCAGCGACTGGACCTTTGAACTGATCGAGCGTTACCACGACGTCATCCGCGAGACCGCGGCCCGCTTTGGCCTGGACACCTACGCCAACCAGCTGGAGATCATCACGGCCGAGCAGATGATGGACGCCTATGCCAGCGTGGGCATGCCCATCAATTACCGACACTGGAGTTACGGCAAGGAGTTCATCGCCACCGACAAACGCTACCGCCGCGGCCATATGGGCCTGGCCTACGAGATCGTCATCAACTCCGACCCCTGCATCAGTTATCTGATGGAAGAAAACACCACTGCCATGCAGGCGCTGGTGATTGCGCACGCGGCGTATGGACACAACAGCTTCTTCAAGGGCAACTACCTGTTCCGCATGTGGACGGACGCATCCAGCATCATCGACTACCTGGTGTTCGCGCGCCGCTACATCAGCGAGTGCGAGGAGCGCTATGGGCTGGAGACGGTGGAGCTGTTTCTGGATTCTTGCCACGCGCTGGCCAATTTTGGGGTGGACCGTTACCGCCGGCCTAGCAAGAAGAGCCTGGCACAAGAGTTGAGCGCGCGCCGAGCCCGCGAGGCCTATGCGCAGCAGCAGGTCAACGATCTGTGGCGCACCGTACCCAAAGGCGCAGACAAGCCGGATGACACGCCCGAGAGCCAGCGCTTTCCGGCCGAGCCGCAAGAAAACCTGCTGTACTTTATCGAGAAGAATGCACCGTTGCTGGAGCCCTGGCAGCGCGAGGTGGTGCGCTTGGTGCGCAAGATCGCGCAGTATTTTTACCCGCAACGCCAGACGCAGGTGATGAACGAAGGCTGGGCCACATTCTGGCACCACAAGCTGCTGAATACGCTGTACGACGATGGCCATTTGAGCAACGGCATGATGATGGAGTGGCTGAGCTCACACACCAATGTGATTTTTCAGCCCCCCGTGGGCCACCGGGGCTACAGCGGCATCAACCCCTATGCGCTGGGCTTTGCCATGTACACCGACATCAAGCGGATTTGCGATGCCCCTACCGATGAAGATCGCGCATGGTTTCCCGACATTGCCGGAAGTCCTTGGCTGCCCACCCTGGACCACGCCATGCGCAATTTCAAGGACGAGAGCTTCATCGGGCAGTTTTTAAGCCCCAAGCTGATGCGGGACATGCGGCTGTTTGCCGTTCACGACGACGAAAAAAAAGCGCAACTGGAAGTGGCCGCCATCCACGACGAGATTGGCTACCGTGAGTTGCGCCAATCGCTTTCACAGCAGTACGACTTGGGTACGCGAGAACCCAACATTCAGGTTTGGAATGTGAATCTGCGCGGCGACCGCACGCTGACGCTGCGGCACACCCAGTACCAAAACAGGCCGCTGGGCGACAGCACGCTGGAGGTGCTCAAGCACACGGCACGACTCTGGGGTTTTGGGGTGGCGCTGGAAAGCGTGAACGGCGCGGGCGAGGTGACTCGGCAATGGAGTGTGGCCGCGCCGGCCTAAAAAAGCAGCAATGAAAAACGGGGCGTGAGGCCCCGTTTTTTTACATCCCCGCGTAGTTCGGGCCGCCGCCGCCTTCTGGTGTGACCCAGACGATGTTTTGCGTCGGATCCTTGATGTCGCAGGTCTTGCAGTGCACGCAGTTTTGCGCGTTGATCTGCAAGCGCTGGGCATCACCGCCCTTGGCAGTGTCGGGCACAAACTCGTACACGCTGGCAGGGCAGTAGCGGGCTTCCGGGCCAGCGTACTTGGCCAGGTTGATGCTCACAGGCACCGACGCATCTTTGAGCGTCAAGTGCGCAGGCTGTTGCTCTTCGTGGTTGGTGTTGCTGATGAACACGCTGCTCAAGCGGTCAAACGTCAGCTTGCCATCGGGCTTGGGGTAGGCGATGGGCGTGCACTCGGCCGCAGGTTTCAAGTAGGCGTAGTCAGGCTTGGTGCGGCGCAGCGTCCAAGGAATGTGGCCGCGCAGTACGAATTGCTCAAAGCCGTTCATGAGCGTTGCCACGGTCAGGCCGTACTTGAACCAGTTCTTGAAGTTGCGGTCCTTATTCAGCTCAGTGTGCAGCCAGCTCTTCTCAAACGCCTCAGGGTAAGCGCTCAGCTCATCGTGCTGGCGGCCGACCACCACCGCGTCGTACGCGGCTTCGGCAGCCTGCATGCCGGTCTTGATGGCGGCGTGGCTGCCCTTGATGCGGCCCACGTTCAGGTAGCCGGCGTTGCAGCCAATCAGGCAGCCGCCCGGGAACACGGTCTTGGGCAATGCGTTGATGCCGCTGGCGTTGATCGCGCGGGCACCGTAGCCCAGGCGCTTGGCGTTGACTTCGCCCTTGTCGTTCTCAAAGTAGTAGCGCACGTTGGGGTGCGTCTTCCAGCGCTGGAATTCTTCAAACGGACTGAGGTACGGATTGGAATAGCCCAAGCCGGTGACAAAGCCCAGTGCAACCTTGTTGCCTTCCAGGTGGTACAAAAACGCGCCACCGTAGGTGTCGGATTCCATCGGCCAGCCTGCGGTGTGCATGACAAAACCGGGCTTGTGGCGTGATGGGTCAATCTCCCACAGTTCCTTGATGCCTATGCCCCAGCTTTGCGGGTCTTTGCCCTCATCCAGCTTGAACTTGGCGATCAGCTGTTTGCCCAAGTGGCCGCGTGCGCCTTCGGCGAACACGGTGTATTTGCCCAGCAGCTCCATGCCGAGCTGGAAGCTCTCCATGGGTTCGCCGTCTTTGCCCACGCCCAGGTTGCCGGTGGCTACGCCTTTAACGGAGCCATCATCGTTGTAGAGCACTTCGACCGCAGAGAAGCCTGGGAAAATTTCCACGCCCAGTGCCTCAGCCTGTTCGGCCATCCATTTGGTGACGGCACCCAGGCTGACGATGTAGTTGCCATCGTTGTGGGCGAAGGGTGGCAGGACCATGTTGGGCACGCGCACGCCGGTTTGTTCGCCGAGGAAGACGTAGGCGTCGTCGGTGACCGGCTGGTTCAGCGGAGCGCCCAGTTCTTTCCAATTCGGGATCAGTTCGGTCAGGGCCTTGGGATCCATGATGGCGCCCGAAAGAATGTGCGCGCCGGGCTCGGAACCCTTCTCCAGTACCACCACCGAAACATCGGTGCCTTTCTTGGCGGCCTGCTGTTTCAGGCGGATGGCGGTGGCCAAACCACCGGGGCCACCACCGACGACGACCACGTCGTATTCCATGGATTCACGGGGGCCGAACTGGGCCAGAATTTCCTGGTTTGTCATGGGGTGTCTCGCTTAATAATGGGTGGTCTTCTGATCGGTGGGCGCATGCAAAGGCGCATCGAACTGGAGTTGGATTTTATTCGCTGATTTCACAAAAAAGAACGGTCGTTCTTTTTATTTCGAGGAGGCACTCTAAATGGCTTACAGCATCGATCTCTCAGGCCGTGTCGCTTTCATCACGGGGGCCTCCGGTGGACTAGGCGCGCAGTTTGCCAAAACTTTGGCGGGCGCTGGTGCCGCTGTCGTGCTGGCCAGTCGCCGAGTGGACAAACTCAAAGACCTGCGCGCAGAAATCACGGGGCTGGGGGGCGATGCCCATGTGGTGGAACTGGATGTGACGGACCATGACTCCATCAAGTCGGCGGTGGCGCACGCGGAGACGGAAGTAGGCTCGATCGACATCCTGATCAACAACTCCGGAGTCAGCACCACGCAGCGCCTGCAGGACGTGACGCCAGATGACTACGACTTCATGTTCAACACCAATGTGAAGGGCGCTTTCTTTGTGGCTCAGGAGGTCGGTAAGCGCATGCTGGCACGCGCGAAGGGCTCGGCGCCGGGCAACTACACAGGCGGGCGCATTGTGAATGTGGCGTCCATGGCAGGGTTGCGGCCGCTGCCGCAAATCGGGGTCTACTGTGTGAGCAAAGCCGCAGTCATCCAAATGACCAAAGCCATGGCGCTGGAGTGGGGCAAGTTCGGTATCAATGTCAACGCGCTGTGCCCCGGCTACATCGATACCGAAATCAACCACCACCATTGGCAAACGGACGCCGGCCAGAAGCTGGTGCAGATGCTGCCGCGCAAGCGCATTGGTCACCCGCAAGACCTGGATGCGATTCTGGTGACGCTGTGTTCGGACCAAAGCCACTTTATCAACGGTGCCGTGATCGCTGCGGACGATGGTTTTGGTATTTGAGGGCCTGCGTTTGAACCGTTGGGTGCGCGGTTGCTAGTCGGCATCTTGGCCGGCCTGGCAGCAGGGGCGCTGTGGGGCTTGGTGTTTGTGGCTCCCGCGCTGGCACCAGGGCTGGCTGCGGTGGATCTGGCGGCAGGCCGCTTCGCCTGCTATGGGTTGACGGCCCTGCTGGTCATGCTGCTGACGCGGGGCAAGCGCCGTTGGCCCACCTGGCGGCAGCTGGGTGCTGCCTTGGGTTTGAGCGTTCTGGGCTTCTCGGGTTACTACTTGCTGCTGGTGCTTTCCATTCGTGATGCCGGGGTGGAAGTGCCCACGCTCATCATCGGCACCATTCCTATTTGGGTCATGCTGCTGGGCAAGCCGCAGGATCTGCTGTGGCGCAGCCTGTTGCCCGGGCTCCTGCTTACCATCACCGGCGTGCTATTGATGATGGGCACAGAGACAGCGGGTGCAGCGGAGCACGCGACTCAGGGCTGGGTGTACTGGCGCGGCATTGGCTTTGCACTCTTGTCCATGTTCTGCTGGACTGCGTTTGCCGTGCTGAACTCGGCTTGGCTCAAACACCATCACGAGGTGAACGTGACCGACTGGACCAATTGGCTGGGCGTAGCGTCCGGCCTGGGCGCCGTAGCTTTGTGGTTGATGCTTGGTTCAGAGTCAAAAGTGCTTCTAGCCCTCGCAGATATTGCGCAAGCAGCTATGGTTTGTATAGCAACCGGAGTGGGTTCGGCCTGGCTGGCCACCGTACTCTGGAATATTGCGAGCCGCCGTTTGAGTGCGAGCCTGTGCGGCCAGCTGATTGTGAGCGAAACCTTGTTTGCCTTGCTCTACGCGTTTGTGGGCTATGGCGTGTGGCCGTCATGGCTGCAGCTGCTGGCCAGTGCCGTGTTCGTCGTGGGCATCATTGCCTCCATCCGGGCGCATCGCAAAAAAAGAAGGGCGCGACCCGGAGGAGGCGGTTGACTTACTTCGGTGCCAGGCGAATGGCGCCGTCCAGGCGGATCACTTCTCCGTTGAGCATGTCGTTCTCAAAAATGTGCACGGCCAGCTTGGCGTAGTCCTGCGGGGTGCCCAGGCGTGAAGGGAAGGGCACACCGGCGGCCAGCGCATCCTGCACCTCTTGCGGCATGCTGAACAGCATGGGCGTGCCAAAAATGCCGGGTGCAATCGTCATGTTGCGGATGCCGTTGCGTGCCAGGTCGCGCGCAATCGGCAAGGTCATGCCGACCACGCCGCCTTTGGAGGCGCTGTAGGCGGCCTGGCCAATTTGTCCATCATAGGCAGCCACCGAAGCGGTGGAGATCATCGCGCCACGCTCACCGGTCGCTTCGGGTTCGTTCTTGCTCATGGCGTCGGCGGCCAGGCGAATCATGTTGAAGCTGCCAATCAGGTTCACGGTAATGGTTTTGCTGAAGGAGGCCAGCGCGTGTGCGCCGTTCTTGCCCACGGTCTTTTCTGCCGGGGCAATGCCTGCGCAGTTCACCAGGCCCATGAGCTTGCCCAAAGAGATTGCCTTGGCCACTACGGCTTGGCCATCGGCTTCGCTGCTGACGTCACATTTCACAAATGCGCCGCCAATGTCCTTGGCAATGGCCTCGCCTTTTTCGGCCTGCATGTCGGCAATCACCACCTTGCCACCTTTGGCCGCCAGCATGCGCGCCGTGCCTTCGCCCAAACCCGACGCTCCGCCGGTAACGATGAAGACCTTGCCTGCGATTTCCATAGAGAACTCCTTGTGAATGGATGGATTGACGTTTACGTTAACGTCAATTATGGCGCAGCCCACGGCGACTTTCGCCGGTGTGGGGCAGGGAGGGTGCATTTATGCTGCTATACTTCGGCCTCTCGGATATATGTAGGCGCATAGCTCAGCTGGTTAGAGCACCACCTTGACATGGTGGGGGTCGTTGGTTCGAGTCCAATTGCGCCTACCAAATTTCGAAAAGAATCCAAGCACTTTGCGGCAACGTTAAGTGCTTTTTTGTTGCCTGTCGCAGCCGTTTCCCTTAGCCCTAGAATGCGGCGAATGGCTGCATTCACCATCTTCTTCTGCGGGACGGGTTCGAATAGTTACGACTTTGCGAATACGAACTACCACCAGGGTGAATTGATTTCGACCTTGGCGAAGAACCACGCGGGGCATGAATTCGTTGACTGGATCATTGTCGATGGCCCCGGCAGCGGCAACATCCAGGAAGCAGAAAAGTGGGTGCCGGCAGGCAATTACTCGGGCATTCGTGGCACGCTGCAAGGCAAAGGTTGGGAAGAGAATGTCAAGCATGCAGTCGCCGTGCTGATAGGCACGAACTACGAAGAACGCAAAGCGCACACCCGCGCCGAGACAAAGATTTTGCGGGCGGCCGGGGTGGGGGTGGACACCGTGGAGCGTACAGGAAAGATCGAAAGGGCGTTGCTGGGGGCAACCAAGACGGTCAACTTCGATTTGCATGCCCGCATCTCACCGCAGGCGCTGCAGCAAAGAAAAGTCCAGATCATGCGCAAGAACAAGCCCATCGACTGCGTGAACGTCGTGGGCTGGAGTCGGGGCGGTGTGACCTGCCACATGTTTGCCAATGCCTTGGCTGAGGTGGAGGGGTGGTCCAACATGCCGGTCAATATCTTTGCCTGTGATCCTGTGCCGGGCTCAGGCAATTTTGATACCCGCAGGATTACTCTGGGCCGCAACGTCAAACGCTATGTTGCGATTTACGCCGCCGATGAACGCTCGCGCGGCTTCTCTCCGGTCTTGCCATCCCTCGCTTCGGATACCGAGTTTTTCATTACCACCATGCCCGGCCGGCACGCTACGCTGGTGGGCAATGCCAGCCAGGACGGAGGCAAGGGGGTGAATAGCCTCTTTGGGCCTGGCAAGGTGACGCGGGATCTGGCGGAAAGCTTTTTGCAGGTATGGGGTGCGAAGCTCAACAATACACTCAAGCTCGGCGAGTTTCAGATCCTTGCAAGCTACGAAGGCATGCTGGCTCAGTCCAAGGACTACCAAGCCATGCATGATGTGTCCTATACCGGGTTCACCCAGTCGGATCGGGCCGTTGGCGTAGGCGATGGCACCTGGCGGACCTTTGGTACCTCGGCAACTCTTTCGCGGGAAGCGGTCTTCGTTAATCTCCACCATCGCTGGGTGTTTGAGAAAAGGTTTACCGTGCTGTATGGGGCGTTGTTCCGCAATCAGAAGCTGACAGCCAAACAGGTGGAGCTGGAATTCAAGCGCATTGCCTTTCAGTACCCCAATCTGCACAGGCGGCTCAAGAAGATCCCGATCCAGTTGCAGTGACGTCTTTCGCGCTAGGGTTATCCTAGGTCGCAGCGGGGCTGCCCACCTCTAGAATGTGCTGCAGCGCAACACTTTTTTGACTTTCACTTTCAGTGGCGGCGATCGCAATGCAAAAACCTAGCTCCAAAGATTCCAAAACGTCGCAACGGATCATCAAAAAATACCCGAATCGCCGTCTCTACGATACCGACACGTCGACCTACATCACGCTTGCAGAGATTCGGCGCCTGGTGATGGACAACGAGGCCTTTGCGGTGGTCGACGCCAAATCTGGCGAAGACATTACGCGCAGCATTCTTCTCCAAATCATTCTGGAAGAAGAAGCCAACGGCTCTCCCATGTTTACTACGCCGGTGTTGGCCAACATCATCCGGTTTTATGGGCACACCATGCAGGGCATGATGGGTGGCTACCTTGAGAAGAACATGCAGGCGTTGATGGACATGCAAGTCCCTATCGTGCCGGGCGTGGCGGGCAGCAATATGTTTCAGCAAATGCAGGAGCAAATGCAAAAGCAGACGGAGCAATTCCTGGGTACCTTCGGCCTCAAACGCTGAACTGGCAGGCGCGCGATATCCAGTCGGCTGGGCGCGGAGGCTGAATACTGGGACAATAGGGGAATGAGCGAAGTTTTATCCCCTGTCAGTCCCCCCCAAGTTCCCAAAGTCGGTTTTGTCAGCTTGGGTTGCCCCAAAGCCTTGACCGATTCCGAGCTGATCCTCACGCAACTGAGCGCAGAGGGTTACCAAACCTCCAAGACCTTCCAGGGCGCG
This sequence comes from Rhodoferax sp. P1_F3, assembly GCF_056405715.1. Classification (NCBI taxonomy): domain Bacteria; kingdom Pseudomonadati; phylum Pseudomonadota; class Betaproteobacteria; order Burkholderiales; family Comamonadaceae; genus Rhodoferax; species Rhodoferax sp. P1_F3. The sequence goes on from NZ_JBFUBO010000006.1 coordinate 108,995, forward strand.
GACTTGGTCATCGTTAATACCTGTGGCTTCATTGACGATGCGGTCAAGGAAAGTCTGGACACCATTGGCGAAGCGCTGGCCGAAAACGGCCGCGTGATCGTGACGGGTTGCCTGGGCGCCAAGACCACAGACGGTGGTGAAAACATGGTTCGCCAGATGCACCCCAAGGTGTTGGCTGTCACAGGCCCGCACGCCACGCAAGAGGTGATGGATGCCGTGCACTTGAACCTGCCCAAACCCCACGATCCGTTTCTGGATCTGGTGCCCCAGTCGTTTGGAGTGGCCGGCATCAAACTCACGCCACGCCACTACGCGTACCTGAAGATCAGCGAAGGTTGCAACCACCGCTGCACGTTCTGCATCATCCCCAGCATGCGTGGGGACTTGGTGTCTCGCCCGATTGGTGATGTGCTGACCGAAGCGAAAGCGCTGTTCGAAGGTGGTGTGAAAGAATTGCTGGTGATCAGTCAAGATACGTCTGCCTACGGTGTCGATGTGAAGTACCGCACCGGTTTCTGGGACGGCAAGCCTGTGAAGACGCGCATGCTGGAGCTGGTGCAGGCGCTGGGCGACATCGCCGAACCGTATGGCGCCTGGGTACGTTTGCACTATGTGTACCCGTATCCCAGTGTGGACGACATCATTCCCTTGATGGCCACCGGACGTGTGCTGCCGTACCTGGATGTGCCGCTGCAACACAGCCACCCCGACGTGCTGCGCCGCATGAAGCGCCCCGCCAGTGGCGAGAAGAATCTGGACCGATTACAGCAATGGCGTGCCGCCTGCCCTGAACTCGTGGTGCGCAGCACCTTCATCGCTGGTTTCCCCGGTGAAACCGAAGCCGAGTTTGAGCATTTGCTGGACTTCATCCGCGAAGCCCAGATCGACCGTGCGGGCTGCTTTGCCTACAGCGCGGTGAATGGGGCCATTGCCAATGACCTGCCAGGCATGTTGCCCATCGAGTTGCGCGAAGAGCGCCGTGCACGCTTTATGGCAGTGGCGGAAGAAGTGTCCGCTGCGCGCCTGCAGCGCCGTGTGGGCTCAGTCATGCAGGTGTTGGTGGATTCTGCGCCAGCCATGGGCCGCAAGGGTGGGGTGGGGCGCAGTTATGCTGATGCACCCGAAATTGATGGTGTCGTGCGTTTGCTACCACCTGAGAAGATTAGCAAGACCCTCAAAGTCGGTGAATTCACCAAGGCGCGCATTGTGAGTGCACAAGGACACGACCTCGTGGCCTTGCCCATCTAAATTCATGCCGCTGACCCATGCAACAACAGGTCAGTGGCATGAATCAAACAGGCAAAAAAAAGCCGCTGTTTTCACAGCGGCTTTTCTATATCTACATTACCATTGTTGGTGCCCAGAAGAGGACTCGAACCTCCACGATGTTACTCGCTAGTACCTGAAACTAGTGCGTCTACCAATTCCGCCATCTGGGCATCTCAGGAAAGAGAGAAGTATATCAAAAATTTAAGCCCCAACAGCGCATTGCTGGAAGAAGTTGAAGGAATTGTGCAAGGTCATCGCGACGGGCACGGTTTTGTGTCCCGCGACGACGGTGCCCCTGACATTTATTTACCCCCGAACGAGATGCGTGCGGTGTTGCACAAAGACCGTGTGAAGGTGCGCATTGTTCGCAGCGACCGCAAGGGACGGCCCGAAGGCCGCGTGGCCGAAATCATGGAGCGCTCCACGCAGCCCATCATTGGCCGTTTGCTGCAAGAGAGTGGTGTGTGGCTGGTAGCGCCTGAGGACAAGCGCTATGGCCAGGACGTGCTGATCCCCAAGGGAGCGACCAGTGCTGCCAAAGCAGGCCAGGTTGTCGTGGTGGAGCTGGTAGAGCCGCCCGCTTTGTTTGGCCAACCCGTAGGCCGCATCAAGGAAGTGCTGGGTGAGGTGGACGACCCCGGCATGGAGATTGAAATTGCCGTGCGCAAATACAGCGTGCCGCATGAATTCTCTGACGCCTGTGTTGCGCTGGCGCGCACCTTGCCCGACAAAGTGCGTCCGCAGGACAAGGTGCATCGCGTCGACCTCACCGATATTCCTCTGGTCACCATCGACGGTGAAGACGCGCGTGACTTTGACGATGCGGTGTACTGCGAACCCGCGACCAAAGGCCGTGGCAAGACGGCCCTGAAGGGCTGGCGCCTGTTGGTGGCCATTGCCGATGTGAGCCACTATGTAGAGACGGGTTCGGCCATCGATGTGGACGCCTACGACCGCGCCACCAGCGTGTATTTCCCGCGCCGCGTGATTCCTATGCTGCCCGAGAAACTGTCCAATGGCTTGTGCTCGCTGAACCCCGAGGTAGAGCGCCTGTGCATGGTGTGCGACATGTTCGTTACTGCGGACGGCGAAGTCGATGCCTACCAGTTTTACCCCGCGGTGATGTGGAGCCATGCGCGCTTCACCTACACCGAGGTGGCCGCCATTTTGGGCAATACCCGTGGCCCTGAGGCCAGCAAACGGCGTGATCTGGTGCCGCAGTTGCTGGACTTGCATGGTGTGTACCAGGCGCTGTTGAAGTCGCGCCACAAGCGCGGTGCGGTGGACTTTGAAACCACTGAGACGCAAATCGTGTGCGATGAAAACGGCCGGATTGAAAAGATCGTGCCGCGCACCCGCAACACCGCCCACCGACTGATTGAAGAAGCCATGCTGGCGGCCAACGTATGCAGTGCCGACTTCATTGCAGAAAACAAACACCCTGGTCTGTTCCGTGTGCACGAAGGCCCCACGCCCGAGAAGCAGGAGACCCTGCGCAACTACCTCAAGGCCAGTGGCATTGGCATGAGCATCAGCGACAAGCCTTCGCCCGGTGAGTTCCAGGCCATCGCCATGGCCACCAAGGACCGGCCGGACGCGCAGCAAATCCACTCTATGTTGCTGCGCTCCATGTCGCAGGCGATTTACACGCCCACCAACAGCGGCCACTTCGGTTTGGCGTTTGACGCTTATACCCACTTCACCAGTCCCATCCGTCGCTACCCCGACCTGCTGGTGCACCGGGTCATCAAGGCCATTTTGGCGAAGTCCAAATACCAGCTGCCCGCGCTGCCCACGCCTGGCGAGGCGCACGCCAAGCTGGCGCGCCGCCTGGAGAAAAATCTGGCCAGCCGTGTGGCGGAACCCGGTATCAAGCCCAAAAAGATGAATGCCGAGGGCATGGCTTGGCAGGCCGCCGGCCTGCATTGCAGTGCCAACGAGCGCCGCGCCGACGAGGCTAGCCGCGATGTGGAGGCCTGGCTCAAGTGCAAGTACATGCGCGAGCATTTGGGCGAGGAATATGGTGGTGTGGTCACCTCGGCCACCACCTTTGGTTTGTTTGTCACGCTGGACGCCATGTATGTAGAGGGCTTGGTGCACATCACTGAGTTGGGGGGCGAATACTTCCGCTTTGACGAGGCCCGCCAGGAGCTGCGCGGGGAGCGCACCGGCATCCGCTACGCCATTGGTACGCGGGTTCGCATCCAGGTGAGCCGTGTAGACCTGGATGGTCGCAAGATCGACTTCCGCCTGGTGCAAGAGGGGCAAAGCTTGCAGCCGCGCCCGGGCTCCGACAAGGGTGCAGCGCGCGAAGGCAAGGGGCGTGCGGAGTTTTCTGACCGTGTTGACGCGGAAATGCCCGGCAACACCAGTTACAAGAGCAAGGTGCGCCAACATGCCAGTGCCAAGCCTGCACGCAACGCCAAGGCCGGCGCCAAAGCGTCTGCTGCTCCCAAGAAGGTAGCCAAGAAGCGACGTTAGTCGCTATTGAAATGGTAGCTGCTTGCGCATATTCTGCGCGGGCTGGCTGCCTTTTTTTACTATATGTTGTGGGCGAGGGCCGCTGCTGTGAGTGTCTGCGGGTGTGGCCAGGTGTCCGCCATCTGGCCGTGGCGGTAGGCGCCCAGGCAGGCGGCTTGCCAACTTGAATAGCCCTGTGCCATGAGGCTACCTACCAAGCCTGCCAGTACGTCTCCCGTGCCTGCTGTGGCAAGGCGCGCATTGCCTGTGGGATTGATGCGGGGCGTTTGGCCTGGTGCGGCAATCACGCTGCCGGACCCCTTTAGGATGATTGTGCAGCCGAACTGGGTTACTATAGCCCTAGCGCTGGCCAGACGATCGGCCTGCACAGCGGCTGTGGTGCTGCCCAATAAGCGCGCGGCTTCCAGCGGATGTGGCGTGAGGATGGTGCTCTCCGGTCTGCGATTCGCCACCAGCGTCTTCCATGCGGGTTGTGCTGCCAGTGCGTTCAATGCATCGGCGTCGAGCACTAGGTGTTTGGCGTTGCGAATTAGCTCCGGCAAATGTGCGGCAATGTCCGCTCCGCCCCCGCAACCGGCCACCACGGCCATGGTGGCCAGATCCCATTGCGCCAGGGGCTTCACCATCAGTTCTGGTTGGATCGCCAAGGCTCCGCCTGCCTGTGCGGCGTCCAGCAGCCCGAGGTACACCCGCCCCGCACCCGCATGCAAGGCCGCACGGGCGGCCAGGAGCGCGGCGCCAGCCATGCCGGTGGTTCCACCCAGCACCGCTACATCGCCAAAGGAGCCTTTATGCGACGCGTGAAGGCGTGGGGCAGGCGTCTGGGGGGCGCTGACCCAGGCGTCGGGCGACACGGGCGGCTCCACGTTCAGGGTGTTGAGCCAGAGGTCTCCACAAAGGTCACGCCCCTGTGCGGTGAGCAGACCTGGCTTGAGGGTGAGAAAGGACAGGGTTATGTCCGCCCGAACGCATTCGCCTGGCGGCTGTCCGGTGTCCGCCTGTAGGCCGCTGGGCAGGTCGGCTGCCACAACCAAGCCCGAACCGGCCCGAATGGCGCGGATGTATTGCAGCACCGCTCCATCCGGTGCTAGGCGTAAACCGATACCCAGCAGGGCGTCAATGCACACATCCCAATCCGTTGGCGGCGCATCCAGAAAAATAACGCCGGCTTCCTGGGCGCGTTGCAGGGAGTGTGCTGCGTCCGTGGGCAAGGCTGAGGGTCCATCCAACAACGTGACAACGGCAGTTTTGCCCCATCGTTGCAGGTGCACGGCGGCCTCCAAGCCGTCCCCCCCGTTGTTGCCACGCCCACAAGCCGCCCAAAACGTCTGTGCGTGCGGCGCATGGGCCAGGGCCAGGCGTGCAAGCGCCAGCCCGGCACGCTGCATCAGGGTGTGGGCGGGGAGGGCGCTGGCCGTCTGGGTTTCAAGGGCCCGTGTCTGCTGCGCCGTGCACAGCGGGTAGGCGTGCAGCGCAACTGGGCCTTGCGGGCCCAGCACCCACTCAGAATTCGTAGACATCGCCTTCGCGCGCCAGGCGAATGTCCATCTCTTGAGTGAGTGCGGCGTTGGTGTTCAGCGCCTCGGCAAACGCCGCTTCCAGCGCGTCGTCGCTGCGCGTGGGTTCATGGTGGGTGCAAAACAGTAGCTTGGCGCCGGCGCCATGTGCGCTGGCAATGCTGCTGCTGAAGGTGCCGTGGCCCCAGCCCTTTTTGGCGGGGTATTCGGCGTCTGTGTAAGAGCTGTCAGCAATGTAAACGTCCACGCCGCGGATCGCGTCCTGGATGGAGCGCTCCTTCTCATCCACAAACACCTGGTACTCGGCGTAGGCCTCGTCGCCCGGGTCGTAGATGTTGTACGGCGGCTCGTGGTCGCCCGTGAAGAACACGGACTTGCCGTTGCATTCAATGCGGTAGCCAAAGTCAATCACCGGGTGGTTGAGCAAGCAGGGTGTCACGGTGGCCGAGCCAATCTGAATCGGCTGGTCTGGCATGAGCGTGACGTACTCAATGCGGGCTTTCATTTCGGCTTCACGTACCGGGAAGTAGCTGTACTGGAGTTGCACCGCCATCACCTGCTCAATGCCTTTGCCCGACACAGGATCAAAGCAGCCGTGCAGACGTAAGGTGTTGCCGGGGATGAAGTTGGGGATGAAAAAGGGCAGACCCTGGATGTGGTCCCAATGCGAATGGGTGATCAGTACATTGGCGGTCACCGGCATCTCGGCCAACAGGGTTTGGGACAGCGGGAAAATGCCCGTGCCAGCGTCCAGGATGATAAGTTCGTTGTTGTCCGTGCGGATTTCAATACAGGTGGTGTTGCCACCATAGCGGACCGTTTTGGGGCCCGGCGAGGCGATGGACCCGCGTACCCCCCAGAACTTCACCTTCATGCCGTCTCCTTCATAGTTTGGCGAACACTTGGGCTTCTGCGAACAGGGTGTTCAGATCCCCCATAGAGGCAATCACCTGGTCCAGGGGGCCGCCCAGCCGCTTTTGGATGGTGGGTGGCAGTTCTTCTATGCCGTAGTTGCCCGCAAAGCCGAACTGCAATTTTTTGCTGATCTGGTTGGCGGCAAACACGCAGGCGATCATGTCCGTGTCTTTGAGATCGTCCACGCGCTGGTGCCGGATGGTGTCAATCAAATGGGGCGCGAAGCGCCACTTCTCCACCAGCATGGCACCCACCACCGCGTGGTCCGCACCAATGGTGGCTTGCAGGGCGGCATGCAAGGAGCTTTGGGTTTCTTGGCTGATCTGTAGAGCCGCCTTGAATTCTGCGGGCATGAATTGGGCAAACACCACCTTGCCAAAGTCGTGCAGCAAACCCGCAATGAAGCAGTCCATCGGGTCCGCATCGTCCACTTTGAGGGCCAATTGCTTGGCAATCCCGGCAGTCGCCAGCGAATGCAGAAGGTACTGGTTCACATCAAAGCCGGCGGCATTGTCTTTGGGCAGCATGCCGATGGCTGCGATGCTCAGGGCCAGGTTTTTGATGGTGTTGAAGCCTAGATACACCACGGCGTGGCCAATGGACGTGACCTGCTTGGGTAGGCTGTAGTAGGCCGAATTGACGACTTTGAGAATCTTGACGGTGACCACCGGATCCTTGTCGATGACTTCGACTAGGTCCTTGGGCGTGCTGTTGACGTCCCGCGTCAATTCCAAAATGCGTTGCACGCTTTTGGGGAACGCTGGCATGCCATCCACGGCAGCGGCCAATTTTTGTGAAAGCTCTGGACTCATGGGCTGAACATCTCCCTTATTGGATTGTGTCAGCAGATTTTGTTCAAAGACAACACTTTTTTACACCGCAAAACGCGTAGGCAACAGATGCGCTGTAGGCAGTGCAGTGTCCTTGGCGCCAACCAAATCGGCCAGCAGCCGGGCAGAGCCACAGGCCAGCGTCCAGCCGTTGGCGCCATGCCCCAGATTCAGCGAGACGCCCGCTAGCCCACTGGGGCCAATCAGAGGCATGCCATCCGCCGCCAAGTGGCGCGTACCGCGCCAAACCTGGGTGCCCGAGGGGTAGTTGGCCGCGCCGGGGTAGTACTGCTCCAGGGAGCGGTACAACTGGTTGACGGTGACATCGTCTTTGGTGCCGGTGTCCTCTCCCAGTTCGGCCCCGCCACTCACGCGGATGCGTTGGCCCAAGCGGTTGATGCTGACGCCACTCTGCAAGTCTTGTACGGCACTGCGGGGGGCGTTGAGCGGCTCCCGCACGGTCACGCTCAAGACGTAGCCATGCAGCGCCATTAATGGCACCCTTTGTCGCAATGTGGCAGGCAATACGTCTGGCAAGCCGCCGGTGCAAAAAACAATGTGGTCGAAGCTTTGGGTTTCGCGTCCAGCGTCGCTGGCCAGGTCTATGCCGGGCTTGGCGTGGGCATGCAACTGCGTTACAGCGGTGTTGAACCGGAATTGCACCCCAAGCCGTTGCGCTTCTTGGCGCAGCAGCAGCGCAAACTGCCGGCAATTGGTGACCTGGTTGCCGGGAAACCACAGTGCGCCCTGAAAGGGTGCGGCGGCATGTAGGGCGGGTTCATGCTGGCGGGCCTCGTCGGCGCTCAGCAGTTTGCAGGTGACGTCTTGTGCTTTGAGCGCCTGTAGTACTGGTTGCAGCTCTTCGGGTGCGGTGGCAGTGCGCAGCAGTAGCAATTGTCCATCGCTGCGCTCCAGTTCCAGCTGGCAGGCGCCGGCGATGTGGGTCAAGCGCTCTGCGCTGTAGGCGGCTAGCTGCTGGCCAGCGCGCTGCACCTCCGCATAGTTTTGGGGGGAGTGGAGCTTGGTCCAGCGCCGCAGCCACTTCAGCTGCTGGCCAGATTTCCAGGGTGTACGCGTCAGGCGCCGTGCGCTGCGAACCAGGCGCGCCAAGCCATTGCCGTGCCACTCGGGTGTAGAAAACGGCAGGGTGAAGCTGGGGGCCACCACGCCATTGTTGGCAAAGCTGGCGCCTTCACACGCTGCGGCCGCTTTTTCCAGGACCGTGACGGAATGCCCATCCAGCGCAAGCTCGTAGGCTGTAACGATGCCCACCACTCCGGCTCCCACTACTGCAATCTTCATTGTTTCTTTCTGTAACCCGGCAGCGATTCCAGCCACCCAAAACCGTATTTTTTCACAAGCCGAAGCTGGTTTTTCACGCTCAAGCGTAGTGGCGGTGTTTGTTACGTGTTCGGCTGCGCGCCTCTTGGGGCAAGAAAGGCCCGCATGGTATACTCGATAGGCTTTGCTGAGAGCGTTTCGCTATTAGGCAAGCAATCGCAAACCGGTCCAGCCAAGGTGTTGTTGTTGAAGCAGGGCTTCGCAGCGATGAGCGGATCGGATTTAAGACCTAACCTTTGGAGTTAAATATGGCAGTTACTATGCGCGAAATGCTGGAAGCCGGCGTTCACTTTGGACACCAAACCCGCTTCTGGAACCCCAAGATGGCTCCGTTCATCTTCGGCCACCGCAACAAAATCCACATCATCAACCTGGAAAAGTCGTTGCCGATGTTCCAGGACGCGGCCAAGTTTGTCCGCCAGCTGTCCGCCAAGCGCGGCACCATTCTGATGGTGGGCACCAAGCGCCAAGCCCGTGAAATCGTGTCCGCAGAAGCCCAGCGCGCCGGCGTTCCTTTTGTGGACCAGCGCTGGTTGGGCGGCATGCTGACCAACTTCAAGACCGTCAAGACCTCCATCAAGCGCTTGAAGGACATGAAGGTTCAGCAAGAAGCTGGCCTGGACAGCATGAGCAAGAAAGAGCAACTGATGTTTGCCCGTGAGCTGGAAAAGCTGGAAAAAGACATCGGTGGTATCCAGGATATGAACACCTTGCCTGACGCGATTTTCGTGATCGACGTGGGTTACCACAAGATTGCCATTGCTGAAGCCAAGAAGCTGGGAATCCCTCTGATCGGCGTGGTGGACTCCAACCATTCCCCAGAAGGCATTGACTACGTGATCCCCGGTAACGATGACTCCTCCAAGGCTGTCACTCTGTACGCCCGCGGCATCGCCGATGCGATTCTGGAAGGCCGTGCCAACGCCATGGACGACGTTGTGAAGGCCGTTGCCGCTGAAGGCGATGATGAGTTCGTTGAAGTGAGTGAAGCGTCTGCTTAAGCAGCTTTTCACCCTAAAAAGGGGGCTTTGTTGCCCCTTTTTTTTAGCTCTTATTTAAACTACTGAATTACGGAGAATCCCAAATGGCAGCAATTACAGCAAGCATGGTGGCAGAACTGCGCGGCAAGACCGATGCCCCCATGATGGAATGCAAAAAGGCATTGACCGAAGCCGAGGGCGATATGGCCAAGGCAGAGGAACTGTTGCGCGTCAAGCTGGGTAGCAAGGCTGGCAAAGCCGCTGCCCGCGTGACCGCCGAAGGCGTGGTTGCGACCAACATTGAAGGCGCTGCTGGTGCACTGATTGAAGTTAACTGCGAAACCGACTTTGTGACCAAGAACGACAGCTTCTTGACATTGGCGAACGCCGCAGCTTCTTTGGTTGCCAAGCACAATCCTGCTGACGTCGCCGCTTTGAGCGCTCTGGCTTACGAGCAAGATGGTTTCGGCCCCACCCTGGAAGACGTTCGCAAGGGTCTGATCGGCAAGATCGGTGAAAACATGACGTTCCGCCGTTTCAAGCATTTCGACGGCTCTACCAAACTCGCTTCTTACCTGCACGGTACTCGCATTGGTGTTGTGGTGGAATTCGACGGTGAAGAAGTCGCCGCCAAGGACGTGGCCATGCATGTGGCAGCAATGAAGCCGGTGTCGTTGTCGTCTGACCAAGTACCCGCCGAGTTGGTGGAGCGCGAGCGCTCTGTGGCTGCTGCCAAGGCTGCCGAAGACGCTGCGATAGCAACTGCTGCCGGAAAACCTGTCCAATCCGCTGAAATCGTGGCCAAGCGCATCGAAGGTGGCGTGCAGAAGTTTCTCAAGGAAGTCTCTTTGTTCAACCAGCCTTTCGTCAAGAACGACAAGCAGACCGTTGAGCAGATGCTGAAGTCTGTCAACACCACCGTCAAGGGTTTCACCCTGTACGTGGTTGGTGAAGGCATTGAGAAAAAGGTTGACGACTTTGCTGCCGAAGTGGCTGCACAAGTCGCTGCTGCCAAGCAAGCTGCTTAAATTCTGCCCCCTAAACCTTCCATTCCCCTATCGGAGATCTCCATGAGTCAAGAAAAGCCCGCCTACAAGCGCATATTGCTAAAGCTGTCGGGCGAGGCTTTGATGGGGGACGATCAGTTCGGTATCAACCGTGACACCATCGTTCGCATGGTGGATGAGATTGCTGAAGTGACCCGGCTGGGGGTGGAGGTTGCAGTGGTCATTGGTGGCGGCAACATTTTCCGCGGTGTGGCGGGCGGTTCGGTGGGTATGGACCGTGCTACGGCCGACTACATGGGCATGTTGGCCACGGTCATGAATGCCTTGGCCTTGGGTGACACCATGAACAAGGCAGGACTGACTGCCCGTGTCATGTCGGCTATTGGTATTGAGCAGGTTGTTGAACCCTATGTGCGCCCCAAGGCCTTGCAATACCTCGAAGAGGGCAAAGTGGTGATTTTTGCCGCTGGCACTGGCAACCCGTTCTTCACTACCGACACGGCCGCTGCATTGCGTGGTGCCGAAATCGGCGCAGAGATTGTGCTGAAGGCGACAAAGGTAGACGGTGTCTACTCAGCTGACCCCAAAAAAGATGCATCCGCTACGCGCTATGCCAGTATCACTTTCGATGCCGCCATGACGCAAAATCTCGGCATCATGGACGCTGCAGCTTTTGCGCTGTGCCGTGACCAAAAGTTGCCTATCAAGGTGTTTTCCATCTTCAAGCATGGCGCTCTGAAGCGCGTGGTGCTCGGTGAAGATGAGGGTACGCTGGTTCACGTGTAAGCCCTTTAGAGGGGCTGTCTGGTTGAGTTGATCTGAGGAAGAAATCATGTCAATTGAAGACATCAAAAAGAGCCTTGAGAGCAAGATGGACCAATCCATCGGTGCGCTCAAAAACAACCTCACCAAAATTCGTACGGGGCGGGCTAACCCAGCCTTACTGGATACGGTGCAGGTGGACTATTACGGCTCCATGCTGCCAATCAGCCAGGTAGCGAATCTTTCGCTCTTGGATTCCCGCACGATCAGCGTGCAGCCTTGGGAAAAAGGCATGGGTGCAAAGATCGAGAAAGCGATTCGCGATAGCGATCTGGGGCTCAATCCCTCCAGCATGGGTGATTTGATTCGTGTGCCTATGCCCGCCATGACTGAAGAACGCCGTCGTGAATTGACCAAGGTGGTGCGCACAGAAGGTGAGGCCTCCAAGGTCGCCGTGCGCAATCTCCGCCGTGATGCCAACGAAGCGGTCAAGAAGCTGGTGAAAGACAAACTGGCTTCCGAAGACGACCAAAAGCGCTGCGAAGCGGATGTTCAAAAGGCCACGGACAAACACATCATTGAAATTGACCGCCTGGTAGCCTCCAAAGAGCAAGACATCATGGCGGTTTGACGCCATACCACTATGGCAACCCTCGTTGCAGTGCCACGGCATGTGGCCATCGTCATGGACGGAAATGGGCGTTGGGCTTCCAAGCGTTTTTTGCCTCGTATTGCAGGGCACAAGCAGGGGGTCGAGACCCTCAAGAAAATCGTGCGGGCATGCGCGCACCGGCAGATTGAAGCGCTGACTGTTTTTGCATTCTCGTCGGAAAACTGGAATCGGCCCGCGGAAGAGGTCTCTGGCTTGATGGACATCTTGGCCGGTGCGCTTGCCAAGGAAGTATCCCAACTCAAGCGCGATGGTGTGCGGCTGCATTTCGTGGGTGATCGGACGGGTTTGTCTGCGCGCGTGCTGCATGGGTTTTCCGATGCAGAAACGGAAACCAGTTCCAATACCCGTTTGGTGTTGAATGTGTGCTTCAACTATGGCGGTCGCTGGGATATTGTTCAGGCAGCACGGCAATTGGCCCAATCGGGAACTGATATTGATGAGACGTCGTTGTCCGCGGCATTGTCGTTGGCGCCGATGGCAGATCCTGATCTCCTGATTCGCACCGGCGGAGAGTTTCGCATCAGCAACTTTCTCTTGTGGCAGTGTGCGTACACCGAGTTGTATTTCAGTCCCCTGTTTTGGCCTGACTTTGATGAAGCGGCCTTGGACGCCGCTTTGGCGGAGTACAAGGCGCGGGAACGCCGGTTTGGGAAAACCTCAGCCCAAGTCGTAGCGGATGTCCCACAAGCCAAATGAACAAGGTCTACCCATGTTGAAACAGAGAGTGATCACCGCCATCCTGTTGTTGGCCATATTGCTGCCGGCGGTCTTTTATCCCAACCCCTTGGCCTTTCAGGCGGTTGCCTTGTTGTTGATCGCCGCGGGTGGCTGGGAATGGGCTCGATTGAATCAGTACGGTAACTTCGGGGCTTGGGGCACCGGGCTGTTGTGCGTTGCCTTGTGCGGGTTGTTCTTTTGGGCTGGGTGGGTGAGTGTGCCGTTGCGGGAACTTTGGCTGGCCGTAGGCGCAGCCTGGGTTTTAGGTGGTAGTTGGCTACTTTTCCACGGCGCAGGCGCTTGGCGCACCATTCCTCAGTTCGTGCGCTGGTGCCTGGGCGTATTGGCGCTGTGCGCAGCGTGGCTGGCCGTTGCACAGGCGCGTAACCTGGGACACAATTTTTTGTTCTCGGTGCTGGTGTTGGTCTGGGTGGCAGACGTGTTTGCATATTTCTCGGGGCGCTTAATGGGTGGGCGAGTTTTCAAGAGAAAGCTGGCGCCATCGATCAGCCCAGGGAAAACCTGGGAAGGGGTCGCCGGAGGTGTTGTGGGCGTCTTGATGTGTGCCTTTGTCTGGCAGTGGGTTGAACGGTCTCTGGCGACCACAACCTCCAGTATTTACCGACAGATGTCGGATGTCAGCCCCGTAGTGGCTGTGCTGGCCGTTGTGTTTCTGGCTGCCTGGAGTGTGGTGGGGGATTTGGTGGAGTCGTTGATCAAACGCAGTGCTGGGGCGAAGGACAGCAGCCATTTGCTGCCAGGCCATGGCGGTGTGCTGGATCGCCTGGACGCCTTGTTGCCCGTGATTCCCCTTGCCATGATGTTGCACACCCTATGACACAGGATATAACGCCAGCCAAGCGCCATGTAGTGGTGCTGGGCTCCACAGGGTCGATCGGGGTCAACACGCTGGATGTAATGGCACGCCATCCCCATTTGTTTCAGGCGTTTGCGCTGACTGCTGCGACCCGCGTGGAATTGCTGTTGGCGCAATGTCTGCAGCACGCTCCGGTTTTTGCGGTGATGGGCAGTGAGTCGCATGGCCGCGAATTGCAAGCGCGGCTGAAGGCTGCTGGTAGCAGCACGGTAGCCCTGTGGGGCCCTTCGGCATTGGAAGAGGTTGCTGCGCACCCTGCGGCTGACACTGTGATGGCTGCGATTGTGGGTGCCGCAGGTCTTGGCCCTTGCATTGCCGCAGCGCGAGCGGGCAAGCGCCTGTTGCTGGCCAACAAGGAAGCGTTGGTTGTGGGCGGGGAGTTGTTTCTGGATGCGGTGCATGCAGGTGGCGCGACCCTACTGCCGATTGACAGCGAACATTCCGCAATTTTTCAATCGCTCCCTGAAGACTCCACGCGTTGGGCTTCTTGTGTGGACAAAATCATTTTGACGGCGTCAGGCGGGCCTTTTCGCACGCGCTTGCCGTCGTCTCTGGTGGACGTGACGCCCGAGCAGGCCTGTGCCCATCCCAACTGGGTGATGGGGCGCAAGATCTCCGTGGATTCGGCGACGATGATGAACAAGGCTCTGGAGGTGATTGAGGCCCGCTATCTGTTTGGTGTGTCCCCCGAGCAGATTCAGGTGGTGATCCATCCACAAAGCGTCATCCATTCCATGGTGCAGTTCGTCGATAACTCGGTGGTGGCCCAGTTGGGCACCCCGGATATGCGAGGCCCCATTGCCTATGGGTTGTCCTGGCCCCAGCGCGTGGAGTCCGGGGCAGCTGCGCTGGATTTTACGACGCTGTCCGCGTTGACGTTTGAGTCCATGGATTCAAATGAACATCGCACCCGCTTCCCGGGCCTGCAGTTGGCGTGGGATGCCTTGAACGCAGTCCCAGGCACCACCGCGGTATTGAATGCCGCCAACGAGGTGGCGGTGGCAGCGTTTTTGAATCGGGAGATTCGTTTTGACCAGATTCATCGTGTGAACACGGAAACCCTGGTCCAGGTTCAGCCAACACCGCCTGGGTCGGTAGATGATCTGATTGCTCTGGATGCGCTGTCGCGACGGTCTGCAGAGCAGGTAAGCCGCCAGTTGGCGCGCTAATGCTGGACACCGCACCATGCTGACCGTTGCCTCATTCATTGTTGCGATCGCAATCTTGGTGGCGGTGCATGAATGGGGCCACTACGCCATGGCGGTGGTTTCCGGCGTCAAGGTGTTGCGGTTTTCTGTGGGCTTTGGTCCCAAAATTTGGGGCTGGACATCTGTCCGCTCAGGCACCGAGTTTGTCGTTTGCGCATTGCCGCTGGGCGGCTACGTCAAGATGCTCGATGAACGCGAAGGCGCTGTGGATCCCAAAGATCGCCACTTGGCATTCAATACCCAGCCGTTGAAAGTGCGTGCGGCTGTTGTTGCTGCAGGGCCGCTCGCCAATTTGGTATTGGCCGTGTTGCTGTACTCGGTGGTGCATTGGACGGGCATGCAGGAGTTCGAGGCCAAACTGTCCAAGCCGGTGACTGGATCACTGGCTGCTGGGCTGGGTTTGGAAGGGGGCGAGCGGGTGTTGCGTGTTGGTGCTACTGAGGCCAGCTTGAAACCCGTCCAGTCATTTGAGGACTTTCGCTGGCAACTGACCCGCCATGCGTTGGCCCACGAAGATCTTTTGATGGAGTACCAGCCATCATCTGGTGCAGCTTCGGTTGCCCAAGTGCGGTTGAATCTGGATGCGCTGGATGTCCGCACGGCGGATTCAGAGTTATTCCGAAAAATAGGATGGCTCGGCCCCTGGTCTGCCGCGGTAGTGGGTGATGTTCGAGCTGGCGGTGCTGCCGCGGCTGCGGGACTGCAGTCGGGGGATGTCGTTCTGCAGGTTGACGACTTGGCGATCGGTGACGGTGCCCATTTGCGTGAAATTATTCGTTCAAGTGCCGAATCACCGCAAATACAGGTGCAGCGCTGGACGGTGGTGCGTGGCGGGCAGCAATTGGTCATACCCGTTACACCCACGCGCGAACAGAACGGTGCTGTCGTAGTGGGGCGCGTGAACGCCATGATCGGCGCGATGCCAGCGACGGTGCTTGTGCGATACGGGGTGGTCGATGGCATTACCCGCGCACTGCAGCGCACCTGGGAAGTCTCTGCGTTGACCCTGCGCATGATGGGCAAGATGGTGATTGGCGAGGTTTCCCTCAAAAACTTGAGCGGGCCGCTCACCATTGCCGACTACGCAGGCAAATCGGCCGCGTTAGGGTGGTCGCAGTTCCTGGTGTTTTTGGCTTTGATCAGCATCAGCTTGGGCGTGCTCAACCTGTTGCCGCTACCGGTGCTCGACGGTGGTCACCTGATGTATTATCTTTGGGAGTTGCTGACTGGAAAGGCTGTTTCGGACGCTTGGATGGGGCAACTGCAGCGCGTGGGGCTGGTCATTTTGCTGATGATGATGTCCGTCGCGGTTTTCAACGACCTGACACATTTGCTGGGTTAGTGCCTGGCCCGACGGATCCGGTGAGCGGATATCCCGAGTTTTTGAATTGGTAACTATGTATTTCGACCGATCTTCTATGCGTGCTGTGGTGTGTTCTGTGGCCGTCGGCCTGGTGGCCCAGGCTGCGCTGGCATTGGAGCCATTTTCTGTTCGCGATATTCGGGTCGAAGGCCTGCAACGTGTAGAAGCTGGAACCATTTTTGCGTCTTTGCCGGTGCGTGTGGGGGATACCTACACAGACGACAAGGCAGCGGCGTCCATTCGTGCACTGTTCGGGCTGGGTCTTTTCAAGGACGTGCGCATTGAAGCTGCCAATGGGGTATTGGTGGTCATTGTCGAAGAGCGCCCCACCATTGCCGATGTGGACTTTGTGGGCGCCAAGGAATTTGACAAAGATGTGTTGAAGAAGGCGCTGCGTGAAATTGGCCTGACTGACGGCCGACCTTTTGATAAAGCCTTGGTGGACCGCGCCGAGCAGGAACTCAAGCGCCAGTACATCAACAAAAGCATGTATGCAGCCGAAGTGGTAACGACAGTGACCCCGATGGAGCGCAATCGCGTGAATGTGAGCTTCTCCGTGACGGAGGGTGACACCGCCAAAATTAGCGCTATCAAGATTGTGGGTAATACGGCGTTTTCGGAAAGTACGTTGCGTGGCTTGTTCGACTCCGATACAGGAAGCTGGCTGAGCTGGTACACGAAGTCGAACCGATATTCGCGTACCAAATTGAATGCAGACATTGAGACACTGCGCTCCTATTATTTGGCACGCGGCTATCTGGAGTTCAAGGTGGACTCCACACAGGTCGCCATTTCTCCCAACAAGCAAGACATTGAAGTCACAATCAACATTACCGAAGGCGATCGATTTGTGGTGTCAGGCATCAAGCTCGCAGGCAATTACCTGGGCAAGGAAGATGAGTTCCAGTCCCTGATCACCATCAAGGCAGGTGAGGCTTACAACGCGACAGAGGTTGCGCAAACCACCAAGGCATTTACCGATTACTTTGGCAACTTTGGTTTCGCATTCGCCCGTGCAGAAGCGCGCACAGACATTGACCGAACTACCAACCGCGTTGCCGTGACGCTGGTAGCGGACCCGTCTCGCCGCGTTTATGTGAGACGCATCAACCTAGCAGGCAATGACCGGACACGCGATGAAGTGATTCGACGCGAGTTTCGGCAATTGGAAGCCGCCTGGTACGACGGTGAAAAAATCCGCCAGTCACGCAACCGTGTAGACCGCTTGGGATACTTTACCAATGTAGGTATTGAAACGCAGGAGGTTTCTGGCTCGCCAGACCAAGTGGATCTGAACGTGACGGTGGCAGAAAAGCCAACCGGAAGTATTAGCTTGGGTGCAGGTCTCTCTAGCGCGGATGGTTTGGGTCTCTCGTTTGGATTCAAGCAGGAGAATGCATTCGGATCAGGGAATTCTCTGGGGATGGAAGTCAACACCAGTAAAGCCAATCGCACGATTGTGTTCAGTACGACGAATCCTTATTTCACAGAAGATGGTGTGTCGCGTGCGATCGACGTGTACCAGCGGACTTCCCGCCCCTACGATGATGTGGATACTTATGCGATTGAGACAACTGGCGCGGCTATCCGTTTCGGCGTTCCTTTCACAGATTCGGATACCGTGTACTTAGGAATCGGCGCGGATCGCACACGCATCATCCCAGGAACGTTGCTGCCCACGGTATACCAAGACTTTGCCAATGAGTTTGGCTACAGCAGCACGGCATTGCCTCTAAGCATTGGGTGGTCGCGTGATACACGCGACAGCGCCTTGGTACCTAGCACTGGTAAGGTTATCCGTGCTTCTGGTGAGTGGAGCGTGGGCGGTGACCTCCGTTACGCACGTGGTACAGCCCAGTATCAGCAATACTTTCCGATTTCCCGCAAAGTTACGGCTGCATTTAGTTCAGATATTTCCTTGGGTGCTGGTACCAATGGCCTTTCTTACCCAGTCTTTAAGAATTACTATTCGGGCGGCTTAGGATCTGTGCGTGGTTTTGAACAAGGCAGTTTGACAACTGCGGCGCAGCGGGCTGGGGGGGTGACAGCTACTGGCGGCACCAAAAAGATTACCTTTAATGGCGAGTTGCTGGCTCCATTGCCTGGCGGCGGCAACGATCGTACGTTACGCGTGTATGGTTTTGTGGATGCCGGTGGCATCTACGGAGCGGATGAATCCATCCAGCTGGCGGATATGCGTTCTTCTTTTGGTGTCGGTATCAGCTGGATTTCACCGGTGGGGCCGTTGCGTTTGGCATTCGCACGCCCGATTACCAAGTTTGATGGCGATAAAATCCAAGGTATTCAATTCCAGATCGGAACTACTTTCTAATGAAACACGTTAAAGCAATGTGGGGTGTGGCGCTGCTATTGGCAATAGCAGCGACAGGTGTGCAAGCGCAAGAGTCGAAAATTGGCTACATCAATACCCAACGTATCACCACAGAATCTGCTCCTGCGAAGGCGGCGCAAACTAAGCTGGAACAAGAGTTCGCCAAGCGCCAGAAAGAGCTGACTGATCAACAGCAAGTGCTGAAGACCATGAGTGAGCGGTTCGAACGCGATGCTCCCACGTTGGCGGAAACCCAGCGTGTGACGCGACAAAAAGAATTTGCCGAGCAAAGCCGCGACTTTCAACGTAAACAACGTGAATTTCAGGAGGACCTGAATGGTCGTCGCAACGAAGAGCTGCAGCAAGTGCTCGACAAAGCCAACAAGGCCGTCAAGCAAGTGGCAGATGCGGAGAAATACGATTTGGTGATCCAGGAAGTGGTGTACAGCAATGGTCGCCACGACATCACCGAAAAGGTTCTCAAGATTCTCAATTCCGGCGCCAAGTAAGTCTTGGACCGGCAGGCGAGGGGAGAACAGATGGACCTCGCTTCCATCGTGAGTGCGTTGGGTGGGGAGCTGCATGGGGATGCAGCCCGTGTTATCACAGGCTTGGCTCCACTGGAGACAGCTACCTCGAACGAGCTCAGTTTTCTCAGCAATCCCAAATACCAACTGCAGCTGGCGGACTCAAACGCCGCCTGCGTGATCGTGGGTGTGGCTATGCGTGATGCTGCTGTTGCGCGCGGCGCCTGCATCGTTACCGAACAACCGTATCTGTATTTTGCGAAAGTGACGCAGTTGTGGAAACGACAGCGGGATCTGGCACGAGGCAAGGCGCATGGGCCCTCACAAGGTCCGTGGGTTCATCCCAGTGCCGTGGTCGATCCTGCCGCCACCATTGATGCAACGGCCACCATTGGCCCTTTGTGCGTGGTGGAAGCTGGTGCACGTGTGGGCGCTCATTCAGTGCTTAAGTCGCGTGTTACCTTGGGCGAAGATTGCGTCGTTGGCGCGCGTTGCGTCCTTCACGCAGGCGTGGTGATCGGCGCCGATGGATTCGGTTTTGCACAGGATGGTGAGCGCTGGGAAAAGATTGAGCAACTCGGTGCAGTACAGATTGGCGATGATGTCGAAATTGGCGCCAACACCTGTATCGACCGCGGTGCCCTGCAAGACACGGTCATTGAAGACGGTGTGAAGCTGGACAACCTGATCCAGATTGGCCACAACGTGCGTGTGGGGCGCAACACCGCCATGGCCGGTTGCGTGGGGGTGGCGGGCTCTGCCACCATTGGACCCAATTGCACCATTGGTGGTGGCGCTATCGTGTTGGGCCACCTGACCTTGGGCCCCAATGTGCATATTTCGGCGGCCACGGTGGTCAGCAAATCGATTTTGAAGCCCGGGCACTACACCGGAATATTTCCGATTGACGAGAACGCCTCTTGGGAGCGCAACGCTGTAACGCTGAAGCAGTTGCACAGCCTGCGCGACCGTATCAAAAACCTGGAAAAAGAGTTAAAAAAATGATGGACATCCACAAAATTCTGAAGCAACTACCGCACCGTTATCCCTTCCTGCTCGTGGACCGCGTGCTGGAGCTGGACAAGGGCAAGACCATCAAGGCCTTGAAGAATGTCACTATTAACGAACCTTTTTTTGAAGGCCACTTTCCGCACCGCCCCGTAATGCCGGGCGTGCTGATGCTGGAGGCGCTGGCTCAGGCTGCGGCCCTGCTGGCCTTTGATGCACTGGACACATCGCCGAATGACCAGATGGTCTACTACTTCGCGGGCATCGATGGTGCGCGCTTCAAGCGCCCCGTGGAGCCGGGTGACCAGCTGATCCTGAATGTGGAGTTGCTGCGCATGAAGGCCGGAATTTTCAAGTTCAAGACCAGCGCGACCGTCGGTGATGAGCTGGCTTGTGAGGCCGAGCTGACCTGCGCCATGCGCGCGATTGCCTAAGAGGTGCGCGTGTCTGCTATCCACGCCACTGCCCTTATCGACCCCAAGGCCGAGCTCGATAGCTCGGTAACCGTCGGGCCGTACACCGTCATCGGCCCGCATGTGCGCATTGGTGCCGGAACCACGGTGGGCCCGCACTGCGTGATCGAAGGCCACACCACCATTGGCCAGGACAACCGCATTTTCCAGTTCAACTCGCTGGGTGCGATTCCGCAGGACAAGAAGTACGCGGGCGAGCCCTGCGAACTGATCATTGGTGACCGCAACACCATCCGCGAGTTTTGCACCTTCAACATCGGCTCCCCCGGTGACGTCGGCAAGACGGTGCTGGGCAATGACAACTGGATCATGGCCTATGTGCACCTGGCGCACGACTGCCTGGTGGGTAACAACGTGATTTTTGCCAACAACTCGCAGTTGGCTGGCCACGTGCATGTGGGTGACTGGGTGATTTTGGGTGGCTTTACCGTGGTGCATCAGTTTGTGCGCCTGGGTGCCCACAGCATGACGGCCATGTGCTCATTGCTGTTTGCCGATGTACCCCCGTTTGTCATGTGCCAGGGCCAACCCGCCGCAGCCCGCTCCATGAACTTTGAAGGTCTGCGCCGCCGCGGCTTCTCGCCTGAGCGCATCTCGGGCGTCAAGGCCATGCACAAGGCGCTGTACCGCGACGACCTGACGCTGGAGCAAGCCAGGCAACGCATTGCTGAGCTGGAAGCTGCGCACCCTGAAACCGCCCCCGATGTGGCCATGATGAATGGCTTTCTGGGCGCCGTGTCCGCCCAACGCGGCATCGTTCGTTAAGTACAGCGTTTCGCCCAGGTATGAACCCGTCCCACGCCTCCAATGGCGCCCCCACGGTGGCCATGGTCGCAGGGGAGGCCTCGGGCGATCTGCTGGCCGGCTTGCTACTCGGTGGCGTGCACCAGCGCTGGCCGGAGGCCGTAGCGCAGGGTATAGGTGGCCCGCAGATGGCCCAGCAGGGCTTTCAGGCCTGGTGGCCCCACCACAAGCTGGCGGTACATGGGTTCAGTTGGGAGTTGCTCAAGCGCTACCGGGAGATCGTCGGCATCCGCCAGCAGTTGGGTGATCGTCTGCTGGCGGATAAGCCCGATGTCTTCATCGGCGTGGACGCGCCGGACTTCAACCTGGACCTGGAAGCGCGCCTGAAAGGGCAGGGCGTCAAAACCGTGCATTTCGTCTGCCCGTCCATCTGGGCCTGGCGGCCCGAGCGGGTGGAGAAAATCCGCCGCAGCACTGACCATGTGCTCTGCATTTTTCCGTTCGAGCCCGAGCTGCTCGCGGCCCACGGTATTGCTGCCACCTACGTGGGCCACCCACTGGCCAATGTGATCCCCATGGAGCCTGACAAGGCTGCCGCTCGCCGTGCCCTGGGTTTGGACGATGACGATGCGGTAGTCGCCATCCTGCCCGGCAGCCGCCAGTCAGAGATTCGTCACCTGGCTTTACGCTTCTTTCGGGCTGCAGCCCGCGTCCAATCTGCGCAGCCAGCTACCAAATTCATAGTGCCCTGCGTGCCTGGCCTATTGCCTGAGATCGAAGCATTGGCACTCAAGAGTGGCATGCAGGGTCGCTTGCAGCTGCTCAGCGGGCAGTCCCACGCTGCACTGGCGGCTTGCGATGTGACGCTGATTGCCAGCGGCACCGCCACGCTGGAGGCCGCGCTGTTCAAGCGCCCCATGGTGATCGGCTACCACATGGCCTGGCTGTCCTGGCAGATCATGCGGCGCAAACGCCTGCAACCCTGGGTAGGTTTGCCCAATATCCTGTGCCAGCGTTTTGTGGTGCCCGAACTGCTGCAGGACGCCGCCACGCCGGAGGCGCTGGCGCGTGAAGTACTGGCCTGGTTGGATGCGCGCACCTCTGATCCTGCGAAAATAGCGGCCTTGCACACCACCTTCACCGCTTTGCACGCCACGTTGCAGCGCGACACCGCCACCCTTGCCGCCGATGCCATCGAAAAAGTCCTCCAAGCCTGAGCCTGCCCAGCAGGTTGCCTTTGTCTGGGACCTGCCCGGGCTGATCGCCGGCGTGGACGAGGCCGGCCGTGGCCCGCTTGCGGGGCCCGTGGTGGCCGCCGCGGTGATTCTGGACGACCTGAACCCGATTGCCGGTCTCAACGATTCCAAAAAGCTCACCGCGCTCAAACGCGAAAAGCTGTTTGACGAAATCCGCGCCAAAGCGCTGTGCTGCTCGATTGCACAGGCCAGTGTGGAAGAAATTGACGAAATCAACATCCTGCAGGCAACCATGCTGGCGATGCGCCGTGCCGTGGAGGGCCTACGCCTGAAACCCGCCAAGGTGCTGGTGGACGGCAACCGCTTGCCGGTGCTGGATGTGCTGGCCGAGGCCATTGTGCGCGGTGATGCCACGGTGCAAGCCATCTCTGCCGCTTCCATCTTGGCCAAGGTAACCCGTGACCGCTGGTGCGCTACGCTGGACCAGCAGTACCCCCACTATGGCTTTGCCGGTCACAAAGGCTACGGTACGGCCGAGCATCTGGCCGCCCTCAAGATGCATGGCGCCTGCCCCGAGCACCGCAAAACCTTTGCCCCTGTGACTCAGGTGTTGCGTGTGTCGCTATGAGTGATCCTGTGGTTGTCACTTCTCGCGAGAACCCGCTGCTCAAGGAATTGCGCAAGCTCAGTACTGACAACACCGCCTACCGCAAGGCCGGTCGGTTTTGGGTGGAGGGTGACCATCTGTGCAGTGCTGCGTTGCAGCGTGGCCTGCAGCCTGCCGCTTTGGTGGTTTCAGAGTCATTTTGGCAAAACCCAAAATCCGGGCCGCTAGCCCCCGTGGAATATGCGCGAGCAGCTATCAAAACCATAGTGATCCCGGACGCCTTGTTCCGAGAACTGAGTGGCCTGGAGTCCCCCGCCAAGGTGGGCTTTTTGCTGGATTTACCGCTGGACACCGTGATACAGCCCGGCGCGGCTACCGTCATCCTGGACCGTGTGCAGGACGCTGGCAACGTGGGGTCCATCCTGCGCAGTGCCGGGGCCTTCGGCTTTCGCCAGGTGCTGGCGCTCAAGGGCACGGCCGCGCTGTGGAGTCCTAAAGTGTTGCGCGCCGGCATGGGAGCGCACTTTGGCCTGCAACTGATTGAGGGACTGGAGCTGTCCGATCTGGACGCCCTGGCCGTCCCACTGGTCGTCACCAGCTCCCACCAAGGAGATCTGGTGCATCAACTGGCCTTGCCCCACCCCTGTGCCTGGGCCATGGGGCACGAAGGGCAGGGCGTGTCCGCCGAGCTGATGGCCCGCGCCAGCATCTTTGCGCGCATTGGTCAGCCGGGAGGGGAGGAGTCGCTCAACGTGGCAGCGGCTGCAGCGATTTGCCTGCACGCGAGCAGTTTGACGCTGGTCTGAAACCGAATTTCGCTGGCCCCTCAGCTATAATGAGAGGCTATCCAGAAAACAGCCGTCCCAAGCGCACCTCTGAACATCCCCTCACAGCAGCACCCGCCAAGAGCCATTCTTGAGCGCGTTTGGGCGTACCCGTAACCCATCCGGAGAAACCAGTGCTTTTGTCTCTCAAGGGAACCACCCCACCCGCCATTCTGGCGCTCGCAGACGGCACGGTCTACATTGGCAATTCCATTGGAGCCGTCGGCTCCACCGTCGGTGAAGTCGTGTTCAACACGTCCATGACCGGCTACCAGGAGATCCTCACCGATCCCAGCTATTGCCAGCAGATCGTCACCCTGACCTACCCCCACATCGGCAACTACGGTGTCAACCCCGAAGACGTGGAGTCCGACAAGGTCCACGCCGCGGGCTTGATCATTAAAGACCTGCCGCTGGTGGCCAGCAACTTCCGCAAAACCCAGACGCTGACCGAGTACCTGGTCGCCGAGGGCACGGTGGCAATTGCCAACATCGACACCCGCCAACTGACCCGTCAGCTGCGCACCCAGGGCGCGCAAAACGGGTGCATCCTGGCACTAGCCACCGGTGAGTCGGTAACCAAAGAGGCGATTGAGAAAGCGGTAGCCGCTGCCAAGGGCGCGCCCAGCATGGCTGGTCTGGATCTGGCCGAGGTCGTCTCCAGCACTGAAGGCTACGGCTGGACCGAGTCCGAGTGGACATTGGGCAAGGGCTACGGCCAGCAGACCACCCCCAAGTTCCACGTCGTCGCCTATGACTTTGGCGTGAAGAAAAACATCCTGCGCATGCTCGCCGAACGTGGTTGCAAGGTCACCGTGGTGCCTGCGCAAACCTCCGCTGCCGACGTGCTCAAGCTCAACCCTAACGGCATCTTCCTGTCCAACGGCCCTGGCGACCCCGAGCCCTGCGATTACGCGATTGCCGCTGCCAAAGAGCTCATCGAAACCGGTACGCCCACGTTCGGTATCTGTCTGGGTCACCAGATCATGGCCCTGGCCAGCGGTGCCAAGACCTTCAAGATGAAGTTCGGTCACCACGGCGCCAACCATCCGGTCAAAGACCTGGACAGCGGCCGCGTCTCCATCACCAGCCAGAATCACGGGTTTGCGGTGGATGAGAAGTCGTTGCCCACCAACCTGCGTCCCACCCACATCAGCCTGTTCGACAACACGCTGCAAGGGCTGGAGCGCACCGATAAACCTGCGTTCTGCTTCCAGGGCCACCCTGAGGCATCGCCTGGTCCGCACGACATCGGTTACCTGTTCGACCGTTTCATCACCGAAATGGAAAAGCGCGCATGAGCTTCTACGGTGTCACCGACCTCTGGACCTACGTGATAGGCGCTTTGGGCATCATCTTGTTGCCCGGCCCGAACTCGTTGTTCGTTCTGTCGGTGGCCACCGTGCGCGGTGTCAAGGCGGGCTACCAGGGCGCCATGGGCGTGTTTGTGGGCGATACGATCTTGTTGTTGCTCACCGCGCTAGGTGCTGCCAGCCTGTTGCGTACTTACCCGGCCCTGTTCATGGTCGTGAAGTACGCAGGTGCGGCCTACCTGACTTGGGTGGGTGTGAATCTGCTGATCGCTGCGGTAAAGAAGTGGCGCAACAACAGCCCGGTGGATGTGTCCGCAGATGCCGCAGTGGCACAAGCCACGGCCAACCTGCAGCAGCCTTTCAAGCGCGCGCTGGTCATCAGCCTGCTGAACCCAAAGGCGATTTTGTTTCTGCTGTCCTTCTTCGTGCAGTTCATTGACCCGCACTACGACACGCCAGCCGTGCCATTTCTGATCCTGAGCGCCATCATCATGGTGTTCAGCGCGCTGTATTTGTCTGCCCTGATTTTTGCGGGCGCCCGCCTGGCCCAGGGCTTCAGCCGCCGCAAGCGCCTGAGCGCCAGCCTGTCCAGTGCCGTGGGCGGCCTGTTTGTGTGGTTCGGCGCCAAGCTGGCCACCGCGAGCCTGAATTAATTAAAACGTAAAGAGCCTAAAAGCTACGAGTCTCACCATGCCAAAACGTACCGACATCAAAAGCATTCTCATCATCGGCGCCGGCCCCATCATCATCGGCCAGGCCTGTGAGTTCGACTACTCCGGCGTGCAAGCATGCAAGGCATTGCGTGAAGAGGGCTACAAGGTCATCCTGATCAACAGCAACCCTGCGACGATCATGACCGACCCGGCCACCGCCGACGTCACCTACATCGAACCCATCACTTGGCAAACGGTCGAGAAGATCATCGCCAAGGAAAAGCCAGACGCGATTTTGCCCACCATGGGCGGCCAGACCGCACTGAACTGCGCGCTGGACCTCTGGCACCACGGCGTGTTGGACAAGTACAAAGTGGAGCTGATCGGCGCTACCCCCGAAGCCATCGACAAGGCCGAAGACCGCCTGAAGTTCAAGGACGCGATGACCAAGATCGGTCTGGGTTCCGCGCGTTCGGGCATTGCCCACAGCATGGAAGAAGCTTGGAGTGTGCAAAAGACGCTGGGCTTCCCTACCGTCATTCGTCCTAGCTTCACGCTGGGCGGCACCGGTGGCGGCATTGCCTACAACTCCGAAGAGTTTGAGACTATCTGCAAGCGCGGTCTGGAAGCCTCGCCCACCAATGAGCTGCTCATCGAAGAGTCGCTCTTGGGCTGGAAAGAGTACGAAATGGAAGTGGTGCGTGACAAGGCGGACAACTGCATCATCGTTTGCTCGATTGAAAATCTGGACCCCATGGGTGTGCACACCGGTGACTCCATCACCGTGGCCCCGGCTCAGACGCTGACCGACAAGGAATACCAGATTCTGCGCAACGCGTCGCTGGCTGTGCTGCGCGAAATTGGCGTGGACACCGGTGGCTCCAACGTGCAGTTCTCCATCAACCCGGTCGATGGCCGCATGGTGGTGATTGAGATGAACCCGCGCGTGTCGCGTTCCTCCGCACTGGCTTCCAAGGCCACCGGTTTCCCCATCGCCAAGGTCGCTGCCAAGCTGGCTGTTGGCTTCACGCTGGACGAGCTGCGCAACGACATCACGGGCGGTGCCACCCCCGCGTCGTTCGAGCCCAGCATCGACTACGTGGTCACCAAGATCCCACGTTTTGCGTTCGAAAAATTCCCCACGGCCGACAGCCGCCTGACCACGCAGATGAAGTCGGTGGGCGAAGTGATGGCCATGGGCCGTACCTTCCAGGAATCCTTCCAGAAAGCCCTGCGCGGCCTGGAAGTCGGCGTGGACGGCATGAACGAGAAAACCCAGGACCGCGAAGTGCTGGAAAAAGAGCTGGGCGAGCCTGGCCCCGAGCGCATCTGGTACGTGGGTGACGCGTTTGCCCAGGGCATGAGCGTGGACGAAGTGTTTGCGCTGACCAAGATCGACCCCTGGTTCCTGGTGCAGATCGAGCAGATCGTGAAGCTGGAACTCGAAATCGAGCGCCTGCCCCAGCCTGCCATCGGCAGCGCCCTGGACAACATCGATGCAGCGACTCTGCGTGCCTTGAAGCAAAAGGGCTTCTCGGACCGTCGCCTGGCGCGTCAGTTCAAGACCACCGACAAGGCTGTGCGTGAAAAGCGCCGCGCCCTGGGCGTGCGTCCGGTCTACAAGCGCGTGGACACCTGTGCGGCCGAGTTCGCCACCAACACGGCCTACATGTACTCGACCTACGAGGCCGAAGGCTCTGAGTGCGAAGCCGCGCCCACGGACAAGAAGAAGATCATGGTGCTGGGCGGTGGCCCCAACCGCATCGGCCAGGGTATTGAGTTTGACTACTGCTGCGTGCACGCCGCGCTGGCCATGCGCGAAGACGGGTACGAGACCATCATGGTCAACTGC
This sequence comes from Rhodoferax sp. P1_F3, assembly GCF_056405715.1. Lineage (NCBI taxonomy): Bacteria > Pseudomonadati > Pseudomonadota > Betaproteobacteria > Burkholderiales > Comamonadaceae > Rhodoferax > Rhodoferax sp. P1_F3. The sequence continues at coordinate 136,464 of NZ_JBFUBO010000006.1, forward strand.
AACCCCGAAACCGTGTCCACCGACTACGACACGTCTGACCGCCTGTACTTCGAACCGCTGACGCTGGAAGACGTGCTGGAAATCGTGGACAAGGAAAAGCCGGTGGGCGTGATCGTGCAATACGGCGGCCAGACGCCTTTGAAGCTGGCACTGGACCTGGAAGCCAATGGCGTGCCCATCATCGGCACCACACCCGACATGATCGATGCAGCCGAAGACCGTGAGCGCTTCCAGAAGCTGCTGCATGAGTTGAAGCTGCGCCAGCCACCGAATGCCACGGCCCGTACCGAACCCGAAGCACTGGAAAAAGCCGCCGCTTTGGGCTACCCATTGGTCGTGCGTCCCAGTTATGTGCTGGGTGGCCGCGCCATGGAAATCGTGCACGAGCAGCGTGACTTGGAGCGCTACATGCGCGAAGCGGTCAAGGTGAGCAACGACTCGCCGGTGCTGCTGGACCGCTTTTTGAACGACGCGATCGAGTGCGATGTGGACTGCATCCGCGATGGCTCTGGCGACACCTTCATCGGTGGCGTGATGGAACATATCGAGCAAGCCGGTGTGCACAGCGGCGACTCTGCCTGCTCCCTGCCACCCTACAGCCTGAGCACGGATACCGTGGCCGAGATCAAACGCCAGACCAAGGCCATGGCCGGTGCGCTGAACGTGGTGGGTTTGATGAACGTGCAGTTCGCCATCCAGAACGTGGATGGCCAGGACGTGATCTATGTGCTGGAAGTGAACCCCCGAGCCAGCCGCACCGTGCCCTTTGTCTCCAAAGCTACGGGCATTCAGCTGGCCAAGGTGGCCGCGCGTTGCATGGCCGGCCAGACGCTGGCCAGCCAGGGCATTGGCAAAGAAGTGACACCGCCGTACTTCAGCGTCAAGGAAGCCGTGTTCCCGTTTGTGAAGTTCCCCGGTGTGGACACCATCCTCGGCCCCGAGATGAAGTCCACCGGTGAAGTCATGGGCGTGGGCAAGACCTTCGGCGAAGCCTTTGTGAAGTCGCAGTTGGGCGCAGGCGCCAAGCTGCCCCGCGGCGGCAAGGCCTTTATTTCGGTCAAGCAGACCGACAAGCCACGTGCTGTGGAGGTGGCACGTACGCTGGCCGCGCAAGGTTTTGAGATTGTGGCGACCAAGGGCACGGCCGCCGCCATCAACGCGGCCGGCGTGACCTGCAGCGTGGTGAACAAGGTGGCTGAAGGCCGCCCGCACATCGTGGACATGATCAAGAACGAGGAAATCTCCATGGTGGTCAACACCGTGGAGGAGCGCCGCAACGCGATTGCCGATTCGCGCCAGATCCGCACCTCGGCCCTGCTGGCCCGGGTGACGACCTACACCACCATCGCCGGTGCTGAAGCCGCGGTGGAAGGCATGAAGTACCTGGACAACCTGGGTGTGGTGTCGGTGCAGGAAATGCACGCACAACTTCAGGCCTGAGCCACCGCATAAGTTGGCATAATCCGATCCAACTGCATGGGACAGTGCCGCGCGCAAGCGTTGCACTGTCCTTGTCACTTTGAGGCCCTGTAATTTCTCTATCCACCATGGCAACCATTCCTATTACCAAGCGCGGCGCTGAAATCCTGAAGGCTGAGCTGCACAAGCTCAAAACCGTGGAGCGCCCTTGGGTGATCAACGCAATTTCGGAAGCGCGTGCCCAAGGCGATCTGAGCGAAAACGCCGAGTACGAAGCCGCCAAAGACCGCCAGGGCTTCATCGAAGGCCGCATCCAGGAAGTGGAAGGCAAGCTGTCGGCTGCGCAAATCATCGATCCAACCGAGCTGGACGCGGGTGGCCGTGTGGTGTTTGGTGCCACCGTGGAGCTGGAAGACGAAGACACGGGTGACCGCGTGAAGTACCAGATCGTGGGTGAAGACGAGGCCGACCTCAAGCTGGGCCTGGTCAATATCAGCTCCCCCATTGCCCGCGCCTTGATCGGCAAGGAAGAGGGCGACACCGCCGTGGTGCAAGCCCCCGGTGGCGAGAAGGCCTACGAAATCGTGGCCGTTCACTACCTCTGATGCGCAGTCTGCCCCTGTGGTTGGCTGCCGTCTGGGCCATCAGCCTGAGCGTACTGGGCCTGTTCGTGGTGCCCATGCTGTTTGTTCACCTGCCCACGCCTGCCATGGCCGGGCAAATGGCGGCGAAGCTGTTCACGGTGCAGACTTGGGTGTCGGTGGCCTGTGGCGTGCTGCTTCTGCTGGTTTTTAGATCAAACAAGCCCCTAGCCCCCGTAGATACTGCGCAAGCTGCTACGCTTTTTGTAGTGGCTGGTGTGTTGCTCGCACTCCTTGTGGAGCTGGCGGTGGCGCCGCGCATCGTGGCGCGTGACAACTTGGCGCTGTGGCACAAGGTGGGTAGCGCCCTGTACCTGGCGCAGTGGCTGTGTGCGCTGGTGGTGTTTGGCAAACTGGCCCATGCCGCCACCCGACCACCGGCCTGAACCCACCGCGCAGGCATAAAAAAACCGGAGCATCAGGCTCCGGTTTGCAAGGGAAGGGTGCCCGACTCAGGTCTGGCTGCGTTTCTTGACGCTGGTTTTTGGCTTCGGCTTGGCGCGCTTGATGTTGCCACCGGGCGTGAGGCGCTGGTTGCCCAACACACGCAGGGTTTTCACTTCGGGGCGCTGGCCGGGGCGCTTGCTGAACTTCAGCACCTTGAAATCACGCGGACCCGCCATGCGGTCTTCGTCAACCACTTTTTCTTTCACGGGCTGGGGGCGCCAGAGCACCAGCAGCTTGCCGATGTGCTGGATGGGGGCAGCGTTCAATTCGTCGGCCAGGGTCTTGAACATCTCTTCGCGGGCTACGCGATCGTCGGAAAACACACGCACCTTGATCAGGCCGTGGGCGTTGAGTGCTGCGTCAACTTCTTTTTTGACGTTGGCCGTCAGGCCATCGCCACCGACCATGACAACGGGGTCCAGGTGGTGGGCTTCAGCGCGGTGTTCCTTGCGCTGGGCAGGAGTCAGTTGGATTTGAGGCATGCCCGTATTATCGACGCAATGGTGCCGGCGCGGAATGGCGCCAGTACCATTCAGGTCGGGGACTGGTCCTTGGTGCGCTGGCCCTGGCATTTTTCCAGCATCCGTTGGGCCACGGTGTCGTGCGGGAAGCGCGTCAGGATCGCGGCATAGGCCTCGGCTGCTGCCGCAAAGTTGTTGTCTGCGTAGTGGGCATAGGCCTCCACCGTCAGGTTGCAGAGCCGGGCTTCTTCGGGTGTGGCCGCGGTTTCCTCGTCGCCATCGCGGATGGCCAGCAGCTCGTAGACCAGCAACTCGCCCTTGCGGCCCTTGACCACGACTGTGTCGATAGGGCGTAGCCACAGGCGTTCACCGGCCGCCCGGTAAACCGCGTGGCTGACGCATACCCAGGTGCCCAGTTCCTTGTTCAGGCCTTCCAGCCGCGCGGCCACGTTCACGCCATCGCCCATGACGGTGTAGCTCACCCGTTCGGCCGATCCCACATTGCCCACCAACACAGAATCGCTGTGGATGCCGATGCGCACCTTCAAGGCCGACATGGACTGAGCGGTCCACTCCTGGTTGCGCAAGGCCATGCGGCGCTGCGAGCGCACTGCTGCCACACACGCCAGGTAGGCGTGGTTGTCTAGTGGGTTGGGTGCGCCCCAGAACGCCATCACGGCGTCGCCAATGTATTTGTCCACCGTGCCATGTTCCTGCTCGATGGACTGGGTGACACTGGCGAAGTAGTCGGACACCCGGGACAACAGCTGCTGCGAAGGTTCGGATTCCGACAGGGTGGAGAAGCCTTCCAGATCGGTGAAGAACAGGGTCAGGTAGCGGTTCTCCACCCCCAGCCGCGTGCCCTGGCCCGAGTCGATGAGCTGCTTGACCAGCCCGCGAGGCACGTAGGACGTGAACGATTCCAGCGCACGCGTGAGCGTGAACACAGCTTTGGCCAGGTGACTGATTTCGGCAATGCGTGACTCGACCATGGGCGCTTGCAAGAATTCGAAGTCGCGGATATGCACCACTTCTTCCGCCAATTGCTCAATGGGGCGCGACAGGGCGCGTGACAGGCGGTAGATCAGCACCAACTGTAGGAAAAACACCAAGGTTCCAAAAATCAGCAAACGGCGGTTGGTGTCCTTGATGCCACCCACAAAGTCGTCGGTGGGGGCAATGATCAGCAGCTCCCACGGTTTTTTGAAGTTCTTGGGAAAGGGGGAGAACACGCCGATGTACTCGGTGTCGTCTGGCCCTGCCGTGAAGTGGAAGCGGTCGGTGCCGCTGCGAATCCGCTCGGCCAACGCTGCGGTCACGCGCACATCCCCCAACTTGCCCAACTGGTTTTGTACCAGTTCGTTGTCCTTCAGGGTCAGGCCACGCTCAAATTCCGGGTGGGCGATCACGCCACCATGGTCGTCCGCAATGATGGTGATGCTATTGGGGCTGACCCGATTGTCCGAGAGGTAACCCGACAGCGTCTTGAGCGTCAGGTCAATGGCAAACACGCCGGACGTATGCCCTGCGGTCACGATGGGCGCTGTCACAGTGATGCCCAACTCCCCGGAACTGGCAAAGGGGTAGACGTCGGACACGATCAGCGTCTGCAGGCGTGCCGCCTCCTTGTAGTAGCCACGGGTTCGCGGGTCGTAGTTCACCGGCCCGGTATCGCTGCCCAGCACCGTGCCCCAGGCGCTGTGGAATCGGTACTGGTCCTGCGGATCGCTGGCGCCAGTCAGGTTGCGCTGGTCAATGAAACGCTCAATGATTTGGGTGCCGGTAGGTACCGGCTTGTCCAGCACGGGACGGCCGGGCACAACCCGGCGGACCTGGCGAAAGCTGCCGTCCTCAAACGCGGCATAGGCTGCATACACGGCTTCATTCGAAGCCACGATTTCATGTAGATAGTCGGATGCGCTGGGCTCCCGGAAGTAATCGGGCTTGTCGCGCATCAGGGTGCTGGCGGCGCGCGCATTGCTGATGAAGGGACTCAGCAAGCGCTCTGCGTTGTTGAAGTTCTCGTGGACGGACTTTTCGATGAACTTGTTCGAATAGTCTTCGATCAGCAGCGAGTTGGCCCGGTAGCTGACCAGCAAGAAGGCGATGATCACCGGCAGTGTCAGCACGACAAACAGCCAGCTGATGGTGACGTGCAGTTTGACGTTGCGCTTGAACAGGGGCATGCCTTCCTCTCGGGTCTTGGGGCCTCCTTGGAGGAAGATCTCCGTCAAAGGTCAACCCGCAACTATAGAGGAGATGCAGGGCCGGCTGGAAAAGCCCGACAATCGGAACCCTCCCCGCAATGGGGATCGCATTCAAGGCTCGCATGAAAACACCCAGCAAAGGCAAAAAGGTCAACAAGGCCTGGTTGCACGACCACATCAACGACCCCTACGTCAAACTGGCGGCCAAAGAAGGGTATCGGGCACGTGCGGCCTACAAACTCAAGGAAATTGACGAAACCCTGCATTTGATCAAACCCGGCCAGTTGGTGGTGGACCTGGGCTGCACCCCCGGTGCCTGGAGCCAGTACCTGCGCCGTCGTATGTCACCCCAAGGCGCGGCGGTGGGCCAGTTGGACGGCACCATCATCGGCCTGGACCTGCTGCCCATGGAGCCCATCGAGGGCGTGAACTTCATCCAGGGCGATTTCCGCGAGGCCGATACCTTGGCCCTGCTAGAGACGGCGCTGGCTGGCAAGCAGGCGGATTTGGTGGTGTCCGACATGGCGCCCAATCTGTCGGGCATTTCCTCGGCCGACGCAGCGCGCATTGAGTATTTGGTGGAGCTGGCGATTGAGTTTGCCCAGAACCACATGAAACCCCAGGGCGCCCTGGTGGCCAAGGTATTTCACGGAGGCAGCTACAACGATGTGGTGCAACGCTTCAAGGAGGCCTTCGTCACCGTCAAGCCCTTCAAGCCCAAGGCCTCGCGCGACCGTTCGTCGGAAACATTCCTGGTGGGGATGGGCTTGCGCTCTGTTTAGGCCGCGCCTCAGGTATTCCCATGCGGTTTCTGTGGCCGTAAACCGTGAATAGGCAGCTTTCATGCCTTGAAACGCCTAAAATGGGTCCCAAGTACGCAAGGTTCGTCTACTTGCGCCAGTATTGGAGCTTCGCTTGAATAATCAGTGGTTTTCAAAAATTGCAGTGTGGTTGGTGATTGCCTTGGTGCTTTTCACCGTGTTCAAGCAATTCGATTCGCGCGGCGCAGGCAGCGCGGGCTTGGTCGGCTATTCCGACTTCCTGGAGCAGGTGCGTAACAAGCAGATCAAGAGCGCCATTATCCAGGAAGGCCAGGGCGGCACCGAAATTTTGGCCGTCACTACCGATGACCGCAAGGTTCGCACCACTGCCACCTACCTGGACCGTGGCTTGGTGGGCGACCTGATCAACAACGGCGTCAAGTTTGACGTCAAACCCCGTGAAGAAGGCTCCTTGCTCATGACCCTGCTGGTCAGCTGGGGCCCCATGTTGCTGCTGATTGGCGTATGGGTGTACTTCATGCGGCAAATGCAGGGCGGTGGCAAGGGCGGCGCCTTCAGCTTCGGCAAGAGCAAAGCCCGCCTGCTGGACGAAAACACCAACACCGTGACCTTTGCCGATGTGGCCGGTTGCGACGAAGCCAAAGAAGAAGTGAAGGAAGTTGTCGACTTCCTCAAAGACCCCTCCAAATTCCAGAAGCTGGGTGGCCGTATTCCCCGTGGCTTGCTGCTGGTCGGCCCTCCCGGCACCGGCAAGACGCTGCTGGCCAAGTCCATTGCGGGCGAAGCCAAGGTGCCATTCTTCAGCATTTCGGGTTCTGACTTCGTGGAAATGTTTGTGGGCGTGGGCGCATCCCGTGTGCGCGACATGTTCGAGAACGCCAAGAAAAATGCGCCTTGCATCATCTTCATCGATGAAATTGACGCGGTAGGTCGCCAGCGTGGCGCAGGCCTGGGCGGTGGTAATGATGAGCGCGAGCAGACCCTGAACCAGATGCTGGTGGAGATGGACGGCTTTGAGACCAATGTGGGTGTGATCGTGGTGGCTGCCACCAACCGCCCTGACATTCTGGATGCCGCTCTGTTGCGCCCCGGCCGCTTTGACCGTCAGGTGTATGTGACGCTGCCCGATATCCGCGGCCGCGAACAGATTTTGAACGTGCACATGCGCAAAGTGCCCTTGGGCCAAGACGTGAGCGCCATGACCATTGCCCGTGGCACGCCCGGCATGAGCGGCGCCGACTTGGCCAACCTGTGCAACGAAGCCGCCCTGATGGCCGCGCGCCGTAATGCGCGTCTGGTGGAAATGCAGGACTTCGAGAAGGCCAAGGACAAGATCCTAATGGGCCCAGAGCGCAAGAGCATGGTCATGCCCGAAGAAGAGCGCAAGAACACGGCCTACCACGAGTCCGGCCACGCGCTGATCGGCAAATTGTTGCCCAAGTGCGATCCGGTGCACAAGGTCACCATCATTCCCCGTGGCCGCGCCTTGGGCGTGACCATGAGCCTGCCCGCACAAGACCGCTACAGCTACGACAGCGAATTCATGCTGAACCAGATCAGCATGCTGTTCGGTGGCCGGATTGCCGAAGAAGTGTTCATGAACCAGATGACCACCGGTGCCAGCAACGACTTTGAGCGCGCCACCTCCATCGCCCGCGACATGGTGACCCGCTACGGCATGACCGACGCTCTGGGCCCCATGGTGTATGCCGAGAACGAAGGCGAAGTGTTCCTGGGCCGCAGCGTGACCAAGACCACCAGCATGAGCGAACAGACCATGCAAAAGGTGGACTCGGAAGTGCGCCGCATCATCGACCAGCAGTACGCCCTGGCGCGCAAGCTGATCGAGGACAACCAGGACAAGATGCACGCCATGGCCAAAGCCCTGCTGGAATGGGAAACCATCGACAGCGACCAGCTCGACGACATCATGGCTGGCCGTGAGCCCCGTCCGCCCAAGGACTGGACGCCTCGCACCCCCACCAACGGTGGCGGTGGTAGCGGTGGCGCTCCCGCCGTGGCGGCCGACCCGGCACCCACAGCCGCCTGAGTCCAGGCCGCGCTGAACCCACAGGGCCTTCGGGCCCTGTGTGCGTTTCAGGGCTTGCATAATCCAGCCCATGCATTGGCAAACCACCCGTTTCTCGATTGACCTGTCCACTCCCAAGGTGATGGGCATCGTCAACGTCACCCCCGATTCATTCTCCGACGGCGGGCATTACGCCGCGCGCGATGCTGCGCTGGCGCATTGCGAGCAGTTGCTCAAAGACGGGGCCGACATGCTGGACATCGGCGGCGAATCCACCCGCCCCGGTGCCCAGGCGCTGCCGTTGGACGAAGAGCTGGCGCGCATACTGCCCGTGGTCAAACACGCGGTCACGCTGGGTGTGCCGGTCTCGGTGGACACCTACAAGCCGGCCGTCATGCAGGCGGTGCTGGACTTGGGTGTTGACATCGTCAACGACATTTGGGCCCTGCGCTGGCGCGACGCGGTGGGTGGACCCACGGGCGAATCGGTGGTGTCTGCTCACCCGACTTGCGGCGTGTGCCTCATGCATATGCACCGCGACCCGCAGACCATGCAGGTGGCGCCCATGGAGGGGGACGTAGTGCCGCAGGTGCTATCATTTTTAGAGCTGCTCGCGCAGCGTTTACGGGGGCTAGGGGTCGATTCGGCTCGTATTTGCCTGGACCCGGGCATTGGCTTTGGCAAGACCGTGCCGCAGAACTTTGCGCTGCTGGCACGCCAAGCCCAGGCCGTGCCAGCGGGCTACCCGGTGCTGGCGGGCTGGTCGCGCAAATCGTCGCTGGCCGCAGTCACCCAAACCTCGCTGAGTCAGGTGGCCAGCATGGACGTAGACCAGCGCCGGGCTCCCAGCGTAACGGCTGCGGTGCTGGCCGTGCAGAACGGTGCGAACGTGGTGCGCGTGCACGATGTGCGCGACACAGTGAGCGCGCTCAAGGTGCTGGCCGCCATGCAAGCTGCGCGTTCATAACAACCAACAACAACACAACAGGATTCCAAATGGGACGACAGTATTTCGGCACCGACGGCATTCGCGGTACCGTGGGGCAGGCCCCCATCACCCCCGACTTTGTGCTGCGCCTGGCGCACGCCGTGGGTCATGTGCTCAAGGAAACCGAGGCGCGCCCCACGGTGCTCATCGGCAAGGACACGCGCATCTCCGGCTACATGCTGGAGAGCGCTCTGGAGAGCGGTTTCAACTCTGCGGGGGTGGACGTGGTGCTGCTGGGCCCGCTGCCTACACCCGGCGTGGCCTATCTGACGCGCGCACAGCGTGCTTCGCTGGGCGTGGTCATCAGCGCCAGCCACAACCCGTTTGCCGACAACGGCATCAAGTTCTTCAGCGCCAAAGGTAGCAAGCTACCCGATGCCTGGGAGCTGTCCGTGGAAGCCGAGCTGGAGAAACCACCGGTGTGGGTGGACTCTGCCAGCCTGGGCAAGAGCCGCCGCCTGGACGATGCCGCGGGCCGCTACATCGAGTTTTGCAAGAGCACCTTTGCCAATGACCTGACCCTCAAGGGCCTGAAGATTGTGGTGGACGCGGCGCACGGCGCGGCGTACCACATCGCACCCAAGGTGTTCCACGAGCTGGGGGCCGAGGTCGTCGCCATTGGCTGCTCGCCCGATGGCCTCAACATCAACAAGGGCGTGGGCGCCACCCACCCCGAAGCACTGGTGCAGGCCGTCAAAGACAACAAGGCCGACTTTGGCGTGGCATTGGACGGCGACGCCGACCGCCTGCAGTTGGTGGATGCGGACGGCCGCCTCTACAACGGTGACGAGCTGCTGTACCTCATGGCCGACGACCGCCTGGGCCGCGACGAGCATGTGCCCGGCGTGGTGGGTACGCTGATGACCAACATGGCGGTGGAAGTCGCGTTGAAAAAGCGCGGCGTCCAATTTGTGCGCGCCAAGGTGGGCGACCGCTATGTGCTCGAAGAGCTGGAAAAGCACAAGTGGATTCTGGGTGGCGAGGGCTCGGGCCACCTGCTGGCGTTGGACAAGCACACCACGGGCGATGGCTTGGTCTCGGCCCTGCAGGTGCTGCAGGCCTGCGTGCGCAGCGGCAAAACCATGGCGCAGCTGCTGGGCGGTGTGACGCTGTTTCCGCAAACCCTGATCAATGTGCGCCTGGCCCCGGGCCAGGACTGGAAGAGCAACGCCCGCATGGCCGAAGAGACCAAGGCGGCAGAAGCCGCGCTGGGCGACACCGGCCGTGTGTTGATCCGCGCCAGTGGCACCGAACCGCTAGTGCGTGTGATGGTGGAGGCGCGCGATGCTGCGCAAGCCCAAAGTTGCGCCCAGCGCATCGCCGATACCCTGAAAGTGTGAACCCGATGACCAATGCGATCCGCGTGGTCCGTGCCGACTACGCCAACCCCGTGCATGCTGCGGCGCTGGTCATGCTGCTGGACGCCTATGCTGGCGACCCCATGGGTGGTGGCGAAGGTCTGAACGACTTTGCCAAGGCCAATTTGGTGCCTTCGCTGGCCGCGCGCCCGCAGGCCTTCAGCGTGCTGGCGTTTGCGTCCGAGGACGACGCCACGCCAGTGGGCCTGATCAACTGCATCGAAGGCTTCTCCACCTTTGCCTGCAAGCCGCTGGTGAATGTGCACGACGTGGCGGTGCTGCCCGGGTACCGCGGCCAGCGCATTGGCGAGCAGATGCTGGCACTGGTGGAACAGATCGCCACAGAGCGTGGTGCCTGCAAGCTGACGCTGGAAGTGCTGTCGGGCAATGGCGGTGCGGTCAAGCTGTACCAGCGCGTGGGCTTTGCCTATTACGAGCTGGATCCGGCCATGGGACAGGCGGGCTTCATGCAGAAGTGGCTGGGCTAAGGCGCCAAATCACGCGTACTTGGCGACCAGCCGGGACACCGTGTTCCAACTCCGGGTGGTGGCGGGCAACCCCAGCAGCTTTTCCAGAAACGCATTGGGGCTGCCCGGCGTGTTGCCGATCTTCAGACTCAGGCAGAAGACCTCACCACCCGTGCAGTGAAACAACTCCAGGTCCTGGCGCTTGGAGCGTAAGGGCAGGGGTTCTGGCAGTTCAGCGTCACGGTGCAAAAAGGTGACACAGCATTCGTAGACTTCGCTGGTGTCCACCGCCGCAAACGGCGCGCTGGCCACCAGATCGGCCAAGTAGGGCACCGACCGCACAAAACCCGGCTCCACCAGGCCGCACACCGCATGCAGCTGCTTGGCCGCTTTGCGCAGCAGCGCTTCTGGGTTGGCTCTCGGACCAGTTGAAAAGACCAGCGTGCCATTGGTCAGAAACGATGCGGCTGCATGTGCCCCCGCGTCCAGAAAGGCCTGTTCCAACTGCACCCGCGTAGGGCAGTTGGTGCGGCCCAGGTTGAGGTTGCGGAAAAAGGCGACGTGTTGCACAGCCGCAGTATGGTCGATCAGGGGGCAGGGCTGCAGAGGTTCGTGGGAGAGCCCTGCAAGTCAGGCACCCACATCACCGGAGCGAAACCGCCACCTTCAGTACGGAAGTTAGTGGTTTGGCCGCTGTAGGTGCGTGCGGCTAGCAGTTGCACGCGCCCGGCATAGGTGTAGGCACGAAGGTCAAACTTCAGTTCCGTGGCCGCATCGCCCACCTGCATGGCGCGTACCGGGGGCGGCACCAGCGCCTGCGCGATGTAGTCGCTTTGCTGGATTTGTTCCCACACTTTCTTGGTGAGCTTGTCACCGCGGTAGACCGCGCGGGCGCCAAAACCGTCCAGCGGTTTGAAGAACAGCTGTTTGCGTTGCTCCCAGAGCGCTGCGGCATTGCTGGCCTTCACCCGCCCGCAAACCGGGACTGTGGCTAACAGGACGTGCTGATCTTCCACAGGCACACCCAGCGCCTGCAGTGCAGAAGCCTGGCCCAGCGTGACCAGATGCTGTTTGTTGGCGCGTAAGGCATGCGCGCGTGGGTGCGGCGTCACCGCCACTACGTCATCCCTGTAGGCCTGCGCCAGCGCTGCATGGGCCGGGTCTGAAAGGTTGAAGTCGGTCAGGCGGTTGTAGACCAGGTCCAGTGCCAGCGTGTCGCTGCAGAGCACACCGTCCCGAAGTTGCAGGTGGGTCGGGTCTGTCACTACGGCCTGTATGCCATGGCGCTGGAACAGCTCGGCAAACAGGGCGAATTCGGGCGCGAGGTACTGGCTTTGCGGCGCTTCGTCCACGATGGCAATGCTGCGCAGTGGGCGAGGTGCCTGTCCCCGCGTGTGGTTGAACAGGCCCCATTCGGCCTGGAACATCGCCACAAAATCATCCTCCAGCGTGGCCATGTTGCGGTAGGCGTTGAGCGCCGGGTTCATCAGCCCGCAGCACACAGCCTGTGCGCGCAGCAACACTGCGTTGAGCATGGCGCCGCCCGCGTTGGTGTTGATTTCGATGAGCTGCGGCCCAGTGGGCGTGATGTGAAAGTCGTAGCCCATGAACACCCCCAACGGGCCATGGTCGGCCTGGGCAATCGCACGGGTGCCTGGCAGCACCTGCTCTGCCCAGGCGGGCAGGGACAAAGTACGCTCGATCGCCGCCACTGCGCGCTGGACCGCATGCACCGTGGCCTGCGAGGCAAACACCGCTGTGCTGGAGAACAAATGGGGATGGGTGTGGGCCAGTGTGCTGGCCACGTCGCGCAGACCCGCATCCCGACCCAGCTCACGCAGCAATTGGTCTGCGTTCAGGGTCTGGCATCGGCAGCCGTGGTTCAGCGCGTCGGCCAGTGTGGTGGGGGAGGGTTCCGCGAGCAGCATGGGTTTTTGAGTGAGGTCTGTCTACAGGCTACGCTGATTCACGCGCTGCATCAGTTGCTCAGCGCTCTCTTTGCGTTCGCTATACCGGTCCACCAGATACGGCGATACATCGCGTGTGAGCAGCGTGAACTTCACCAGCTCTTCCATCACATCCACCACGCGCTCGTAGTAGCTGGATGGCTTCATGCGGTCATCGTCACCAAACTCCATGAACGCCTTGGCCACCGAGCTTTGATTCGGGATGGTGAGCATGCGCATCCAGCGGCCCAGCAGACGCATTTGGTTCACCGCGTTGAAGCTTTGCGAGCCGCCGCTCACCTGCATCACTGCCAGTGTCTTGCCCTGGGTGGGGCGCACGGCGCCGCTGTTCAGCGGAATCCAGTCGATCTGCGCCTTCATGATGCCGGTCATCGCCCCATGCCGCTCGGGCGAGGTCCAAACCATGCCTTCAGACCATTGCACCAGCTCGCGCAGCTCTTGTACCTTGGGGTGGGTGTCGGGTGCGTCGTCGGGCAGGGGCAAGCCGGTGGGGTTGAAGATACGCGTCTCCGCACCCATGGCTTGCAGCAGGCGCGCGGCCTCTTCGGTCAGCAGGCGGCTGAAGGAGCGGGGGCGCAGCGAGCCATAAAGCAGCGCAATGCGGTGAGCGTGGGTGGAGTGAGCAGCCGGGCGCAGTGATGCCACATCCGGCACCCGGAAGTGGTGGGCATCCAACTGCGGCAGGGCGGTAGCCAAATCAGACACGTTGGCCTTTGTCATTGACCACGGCTTCACCGTCTTCCTTCGTAAAGGCGCCCTGTTGCGCATTGGGTAGCAGGTCCAGCACCAGCTCGGACGGGCGGCACAGGCGCGTGCCCAAGGGCGTTTCCACCACCGGGCGGTTGATAAGGATGGGGTGCGCCAACATGAAGTCCAACAATTCATCATCGGTCCACTTCGCATTCGCCAAATCCAGTTCGGCATAGGGCGTGCCCTTTTCACGCAGCAGTTCGCGCGGGCCGGTGCCCATGGCGGTTAGCAATTGCTGCAGGCGCGCTTTGGTGGGCGGGGTCTGCAGGTATTCAATGACCTCAGGCTCCACCCCGCTGTTGCGGATCATGGCCAGGGTGTTGCGGGACGTGCCACAGGCGGGGTTGTGGAAGATGGTGATGGTCATGCGGTTTCTTTCTTGGGGGAGAGTGTGTTGGCCAAGGCTGCGCCCAGTACGGCGCCTAAGGCTTGTGCCAGCACAAAGCCGAGGGCGCTGGCGGGGGCGATGCCTGCAAAGGTGTCGCTGAACATGCGGCCCAGCACGGCGGCGGGGTTGGCAAACGAGGTGCTGGCAGTAAACCAGTAGGCCGCGCCGATGTAGCAGGCGACGAGCGCAGAGGCCTTGCCCGGTGGCGCGCGCAGGATGGTGAACACCAGTCCGGCAGTCGCCACGGCCTCCGCCAGCCACTGGCCCGTGCCGCCGCGCAGGTGCTGGCTCAGGTGCAAGGCGGGTAGCTCGAACATGGCGTTGGCCAGTGCCGCGCCGGCCACCGCCCCTAGCAATTGGGATGCTATGAAAAGCGTAGCTGCTCGCGCAGTATTCTCGGGGGCTAGCTGCCCTTTTGACCACATAAGCAGCGTGACCAGCGGGTTGAAATGGGCGCCACTGACTGGGCCCAGGGTTTCAATCAGCACGTACAGCGCAAACACCGTGGCCAGTGTGTTGGCCAGCAGGGCCACGCCGTCATTGCCACCGCTGATACGCTGGGCCATGATCCCGGAGCCGATCACGGCGCAGAGCAGGGCGGCGGTGCCTGTGAACTCTGCGAGCAGTTGCGTTGTGAGCTTCTGAGGTACCGCTGCCTGTGCGAGGCGCCCAGGCGGCAGAGCGTTCTGCTCCGTGTCCTCCGCCCGCTGCGCGGGCTCCCCCTTGACCTGCGCAGATCGCTCTGCCGCCCGGGCTTCGGTGGTGGCGCTGGGGCTCGTTTTCAACTTCGTTTGCTCGCTCATGCTTTTGCGAGGTCTTTGGCGGTTTGCTGGATGGTCATGGCTTCGAGCTTGTCGGCGGGCAAGTTCACCAGCAGGTCCAGGCGGCGGCGGATGGCGTGCAGGGTGTTCTTGAAGGCCTCGGCCTTTTCCGCATCGCTGCCATCCCCGGCAGAAGGGTCGGCGTAGCCCCAGTGGGCAGTCGCGGGTTTGCCGGGCCAGAAGGGGCAGACCTCACCGGCCGCGTTGTCACACACGGTGATGATCAGGTCCATGTGCGGTGCGTCGGGCAGGGCGAATTCGTCCCAGCTTTTGCTGCGCAAGCCGTCGATGCTGATGCCGGCATTACGCAGGGTTTGCAGGCCGATGGGGTTGGGTTGCTGGTTGTCGCGCGGGCTGCTGCCGGCCGAGAAGCCCTTGAAGCGGCCGCCGCCGATGTGGTTGAGCGTGGCTTCAGCCAGGATGCTGCGGGCCGAGTTGTGGGTGCACAGAAAGAGCACATTGAGCGGTGATTGGGACATGGGAGTTCCTTTTGTAACGGGGGGATAGGGAGAATTGCTATGGTTTCAGTAGCTGCTCACGCATATTTCATAAGGGCTAGCAGCTTTTGCAGCCAGTGGCGCCGTCAATCACCTCACAGCTTTCACCCTGGCAGCAGTGCATGGTCATATAGGCCAGCAGGCCACTCATCTGCGCAAAGTTGGCGCGGTAGATCAGGTTGCGCCCGCGCTGCTCAATGTCCACCAAGCCGGAGTGGGCTAGTTCCTTGAGGTGGAAAGACAGAGCGCTGGGGGCGCTGTCGAGCTGTTGTGCCAGGGTGCCAGGGGTTAGGCCCTCGGGGCCGGCCACTACCAGCGCCTTGAAGGCGCGCAGGCGCTGGGCCTGGGCCAGTGCGGTCAAGGCCTTGAGGGCCTGGGGTTCGTCGAAGGCTGTGGTGTTCATGTTTCAATATTACTTGAAATATTGAAACATGAACAGTGGCGTGCACCATGTCACAAAAACTTCACACCTCTGCCATGTGTGGGTCACAGGCGCTCTTCACACTTCCCGGTCAGTGCAATCACGCTCAAGGAAGGGGACAAGAATGCCAACAACATCCGCCACTGCCGTGCCTACGCTGGCCTCGCCCACCGTACACCCCATCGCGCCTATCGCGGTGCAACCGATCGCCGTACAGGCATCAGACGCTGTGCCCGCACGCAACGGCATCGAAGTCTCCTGGGCTCGCCACCAGGACGAAGTGCGCGCCGCCCAACGCCTGCGCTATGACGTGTTCGCCGGTGAAATGGGGGCCCGCTTGAACACCCCGATCGCGGGCCACGACGTGGACCTGTTTGACAACTACTGCGAACACCTGATCGTGCGCGACCAGGCCAGCGGCCGGGTAGTGGGCACCTACCGCGTGCTCACGCCCACCCAGGCCAAGCGCGTGGGCAGCTTTTACAGCGACACCGAATTCGACCTGACCCGCCTGCGCAGCCTGCGCGAACGCATGGTGGAGTTGGGCCGCAGCTGCGTGCACCCGGACCATCGCCACGGTGGCGTCATCATGGCGCTATGGGGCGCGCTGGCCGAATTCATGGTGCGCAACCAGCTCGACACCATGATTGGCTGCGCCAGCATTCCCATGCTGCACAACGGCGTGGTCAGTGGCGATGTGGCTGCCAGCATCTGGCGTCAAGTGGAGGCCACCCACTTGGCCCCGATTGATTACCACGTACGACCGCGTCTGCCGCTGCCCATTGAACAGCTGGACAGCACGCTGGACGTGGAGCCTCCGGCGCTTATCAAGGGCTACCTGCGCCTGGGCGCCAAGGTGCTGGGCGCGCCGGCCTGGGACCCGGACTTCAACTCGGCGGATTTGCCGATGCTCATGCGCATCGCCGATTTGCCGTCCCGCTACCGCAAGTACTTTCTGGGGGCCTGATGCGCACCGCCTTCGACGCTCTGGGAGCCAACTGGCAGGGTTTGGCGCCAGGCGCCGAAGCCGATGACGACGAGGTGGGCCACCGCCGCTACCGCGCCGTGTTTGTGTCCGACATCCACCTGGGCACCGCAGGCTGCCAGGCCAAGGCCCTGCTGGACTTTTTGAAGCACCACCCCAGCGACCACCTGTACCTGGTGGGAGACATTGTGGACGGCTGGCAGCTGCGCCGCCGCTGGTTCTGGCCACAGGCGCACAACGACGTGGTGCAAAAGCTGCTGCGCCGCGCACGCAAGGGCTGCCGCGTGGTCTTCATCCCCGGCAACCACGACGAATTCGCCCGCGCCTTTGTGGGCCACCAGTTTGGCGGTATCGAGGTGTACGAAGACACGGTGCACACCACGGCCGATGGCCGCACGCTGTGGGTCACGCACGGCGACTACTTCGACGGCGTGATCCAGTGCGCCAAGTGGCTGGCCTACCTGGGCGACAACGCCTACGAGTTCACGCTCAAGCTCAACCGCTACCTCAACACCCTGCGCGCGCGCATGGGGCTGCCGTACTGGTCACTCTCGGCCTACCTCAAGCACAAGGTCAAGAAGGCACTGAATTACGTCACCGACTTTGAAAAAGCTGTGGCCCATGAGGCACGTCGCCGTGGTCACGACGGCGTGGTCTGCGGCCATATCCACCATGCCGAGATGCGCACCATCGACGGCACGCTGTATTGCAATGACGGCGACTGGGTGGAAAGCCGCACGGCGCTGGTGGAGCACCTTGACGGGCAGCTTGAACTCATTTACTGGGCGGACACGCCCACCCCCMCGGCCMCCGCGGGGGCCACCCCCGCACTGCAGGAAACCCACGCATGAAACTCGCCCTGATTACCGACGCATGGCAACCCCAGGTTAACGGGGTGGTCACCACCCTGGTGGAGCTGGTGCGTGAACTCGAAGGCCTGGCCCATGTGGTGGAGGTGATCCATCCCGGCCTGTTCCCCACGCGCCCATGCCCCGGCTACGCGGGCATTGACCTGGCCGTGCGCCCCGCCAAGGCCTTGGCGCAGATGCTGGATGCCTGCGCGCCGGATGCCATCCACCTGGCCACCGAGGGGCCGCTGGGCTGGGCCGCGCGCAGCTACTGCCGCAAGCACAAGCTGGCCTTCACCACGGCGTACCACACGCGCTTTCCCGAGATCTTGCAAGCTGCACTGAAGGTGCCGCTGTGGATGGGCTACGCGCTGTTTCGCTATTTCCACAAGCCTTCATCGGGTGTGATGGTGCCCACGCCCAGCGTGCTGCGCATGCTGGATGCCAAAGGCTTTCGCAACCTGCGCAGCTGGACGCATGGGGTGGACATGCAGCTGTTCCAGTACCAGGAAGTGCCCAAGGTCTACCCCGCACTGGGTGTGCTGGCGCGCCCGGTGTCGCTGTTTGTGGGCCGGGTGTCGTACGAGAAAAACATCGCCGCCTTTCTGGACATGGATGTGCCCGGCACCAAGGTGGTCTGCGGCGTGGGCCCGCTGGAGGCCAGCTTGCGTGAGCGTTACCCCCATGTGCGCTGGCTGGGTGTGCTGCCGCGTGACGAGCTGGCCAAGGTCTATGCTGCGGCCGATGTGTTTGTCATGCCCAGCCGCTCTGAGACCTTTGGCCTTGTGATGCTGGAGGCCATGGCCTGTGGCACGCCGGTGGCGGCTTACCCGGTCGAAGGGCCCAACGAAGTGGTGGGTACGCCCGCGCAGGGCGGGGTGCTGGATGGAGATTTGACTGCTGCCTGGTACGGCGCCCTGGCTGTGCCGCGGCACGAGGCGCGCACGCGGGCGCTGCACTTCAGCTGGGCCTATGCTTCCCTGCTGTTTGCAGGACATTTGGTGCCAACGCGCACCGCACGGACGCTGCCCCAGCCGGTGGTGCAGGATGTCACACAACTGTCATCTGGTGCGTAAACAATTGTTCACCGCTGTGTCACAAATGGATGCTGTTCATGTCGTCTTTTCTCCGCAAGCCTCTCGCGCTGGTGCAGTCTGCTCCCCCAGCACTGCTGGACCGTGACCACAGCCTCCTGGCGTTCAACGAGCGGGTACTGGACTGGGCGGTGCGTGACGATGTGCCACTGCTGGAGCGCTTGCGCTTTCTGTGTATTGTTTCCAGCAACCTGGACGAGTTTTTTGAGGTGCGGGCCGAGCCCCACCTGAGTGCCTACCAGGCCAATGATCGCAAAGGGCAGTACTCGGTCGATTCCTTCGACCGGCTGGCCGATGCGCTGCACCAGCTGGTAGCCAGGCAGTACACGCTTTACAACGAAAAATTGATGCCGGGACTGGAGGCGCAGGGCTTGCGCATCCTCTCGCATGGCGAGCGCAATGCCGCGCAGCGCGCCTGGGTCAAGCAGTACTTTGAGCGCGAGGTGCGCCCGCTGTTGATCCCCGTGGGGCTGGACCCCTCGCACCCGTTCCCGCAGGTGGCCAACAAATCGTTGAACTTCATCGTGCGCCTCAGTGGCAAAGATGCCTTTGGACGCGAGAACGAAATCGCGATTGTGAAAGTGCCGCGCGTGCTGCCGCGCCTGATCCGCATGCCCGAGAAGCTGGTGGGCAACAAGGCCTGGTTCGTGTCGCTGTCCAGCGTCATTCGAGCGCACCTAGACGAGTTGTTCCAGGGACGCGTAGTCGGGCAATTTTCGCAGTTCCGCGTGACCCGCCATTCCGATTTGGCGGTGGATGAAGACGACGTACAGAACTTGCGCACTGCGTTGCGCCAAGGCTTGGTGCACCGCCACTACGGCCAAGCCGTGCGGCTGGAGGTGTCAGCCGGTTGTTCCGAACATTTGGCGGATTTTTTGCTCAAGCAGTTCGCCTTGCCTGCGAAGGCGCTGTACCGCGTGCATGGCCCGGTCAATCTGGTACGCCTGACGCAGCTGATCGACCTGGCAAACCGTCCCGACCTGTGCTTTGCTCCCTACCGTGCGGCCTATCCGGTACAAATCCAGTCGAGCCATTCCATATTTGACCAGCTCAAGCAACGCGACATCCTGATCCACCAGCCCTTTGAGAGTTTTGACGGTGTACTGACCTTTTTGCGCGAGGCCGTGAACGACCCGCAGGTGCTGGCTATCAAGCAAACTATTTACCGCACGGGCGCGGACTCCGAACTCATGGACTTGCTGCGTGAAGCGGTGCGCCGGGGCAAAGAGGTGACCGTGGTGGTGGAGCTCAAGGCCCGCTTTGACGAAGAGGCCAATATCAACTGGGCCGAGATGCTGGAATCCATCGGTGCCCAGGTGGTGTACGGCGTGGTGGGTCTCAAGACCCACGCCAAGATGATGCTGATCACACGGCGCGAGGGCAAGTCGCTCAAGCGTTATGGGCACCTCTCCACCGGCAATTACAACCCGCGCACGGCGAAGCTCTATACCGATGTAAGCCACCTCACGGCGGACGTGGCGCTCACCACCGACATGGAGCATGTGTTTGTGCACCTGGCCAGCCAGAGTAAGCTGCCGCGTTTGTCCAAGCTGTGGCTGGCGCCGTTTTATTTGCACCGCAAACTGATTGCCAAGATTGACGCCTTGGGCGAGGCGGCGGCACGCGGTGTGGAAACGCGCATCGTGGTGAAGATGAACTCGCTGACCGACGAGGCGCTGATCCGCAGCCTGATGGCTGCGGGCAGTCAGGGCGTGAAGATTGATTTGATTGTGCGCGGCGCCTGCATGCTGCCGGCCCAGGTGCCGGGCTACACCGACAACATCCGCGTGCGCTCGGTCATTGGCCGGTTCCTGGAACACTCACGTGTGTTCTATTTCCGCCAGGGGGCGGTGGAAGATCTCTACCTGTCGAGTGCGGATTGGATGAACCGCAATATGGTGCGCCGCGTGGAACTGGCCTGGCCCGTGACCGATCCGGTGCAGCGCCAGCGTATTGTGGATGAGTGCCTGGTGGCCTACTTGCACGATGGCGTGGATGCGTGGGACCTGGGGGGCGATGGGGTGTACCGCCGGCAAGAGGCACGCGCCGACGTGCCTGCTTACGGTGCACAGGCGGCGCTGATGAGTCGCTACGCGCGCAACGACAAAGGATAAAGGGGAGTTACCGCGATGGACCTGATTTTGTGGCGGCACGCAGAGGCCATTGATCTGGAGCTGGTGGGGGACGACATGGTGCGCACCCTTACCGCCAAGGGCGAGAAGCAGGCTACTCGCATGGCGGCTTGGCTGGACCGCCAGCTGCCCGATGGCGCCAAGGTGTGGTCCAGCCCGGCGCTGCGCACCGAGCAAACCGCGCAGGCGCTGGGCCGCAAGTTCAAAACCCATGCGGCCTTGGCGCCGCTCTCCACGGTGGACGACTTGCTGGAGTTGGTGCACTGGCCGCATGCCAAGGGTTGCGTGCTGGTGGTGGGCCACCAGCCCACGCTGGGCCATACGATTGCGCGCTTGCTGGGGTTGGCCGAGGCCGATTGCGCGGTAAAAAAAGGCGCTATCTGGTGGCTGCGCTACCGCGAACGCGAGGGCATTGCCCAGACCATGGTGGTCACGGTGCAATCCCCCGAGGTGCTCTAGGCCAGATCTGTCTCAGGCCTTCTTGGCCTTGGCAGGGCGGCCGGTCTTCAGGCTGGGCACGGCTTGCAGGGCCGCCTTGAACGCGGTGTCCGACAACGCGGCCAGCACCTTGATGCCTGCGCGGATCAGTTCGGTCTTTTTGGCGGGTGTGCCTTGCTTGGCAGCGCGCAGCTTCAGCACCGCGAGCACGTCGTATTCGGGCTTGGGGATAGTGATGCTGTCACGAACCATCTTGGGCTTCTTCACCTTTGCCACGGGTGCTGCAACCGGTTTGGCCGCTGGCTTCTTGGCAACGACTTTCACGGGCTTGGCAGGTTTTGCAGCGGCGGCAACAGATTTCTTGGCAACAATGGCTTTCGCTATTTTTGGAGTTTTTGCAGCGGGCTTGGTCACGGCTTTTGCGGGTGCTTTGGCAGCGGTTTTTGCTACTGTCTTGGCTGGCGCCTTGGCGCTGGTTTTTGCGGGGGCTTGGGTCTCTGCGCCGGTGGCATTGTCTGCAGTTGTCACGTGGTTTCCTTTGAAAAAATAAACGGTATATACAGTTTATATCGTTTGTAATTTTTCACAAAATCGCATGACACAGTTTTGTCACGGAGTTGTCACGCCGTCTCCCTAGACTGCCCCTCTAGTCGTTTTGGAATCCATGCCATGCCAACATCAACCTTGCGTTTGGTGGCCGCCCGCTCCGCGGTGAAGGGCGAATCTGGCCCACTGGAAAAAGTGCTGAGAGAGGGGACTTTGTATCCCGTGTTCCAGCCCATCGTGAATCTGGCAGATGCGTCCATCTACGCGCATGAGGCCTTGATCCGCGGCCCTGCGGGCACGCCTCTGCATACGCCCGACAACCTGCTGCGGGCTGCGGCGCTGGAGAACCTGGGCTATGAATTTGAGTGCGCCTGTGTCATGGCCGCGCTGCGCAACTGGGGCCAGATGCGTGGCGTGGGGCGGTTGTTTGTGAACATCAGCGCCAATGCCCTGACCCGCATTGTTGAGCTGCAGGGGCGCGATGGGCTGCTGCGCTGGATCCAGGATATGCGCGTGGTGCCGCGCATGCTGGTGCTGGAGATTACCGAGCACGAGCGTGTGGACAATATGGACCGCTTGGCCGAGGTGGTGAACGATATCCGCTCCGCGGGTGTGTCGCTGGCACTGGACGATTTTGGGGATGGCCGCTCCAGCCTGCGCCTGTGGTCTCAGCTCAAACCCGAGGTGGTGAAGATCGACAAGTACTTCACGCGCAATATCAGCGAGCACGGCGACAAGCTCAAGACCATCCAGGCGCTGCAGCAGATTGCCACCATCTTTGGAAGCTCCCTGGTGGCCGAGGGAATAGAGACCGCCGAAGACCTGCGCGTGCTGCGCGACC
Source organism: Rhodoferax sp. P1_F3 (assembly GCF_056405715.1). Lineage (NCBI taxonomy): Bacteria > Pseudomonadati > Pseudomonadota > Betaproteobacteria > Burkholderiales > Comamonadaceae > Rhodoferax > Rhodoferax sp. P1_F3. The sequence goes on from NZ_JBFUBO010000006.1 coordinate 158,991, forward strand.
TGGGGCTGGAGTACGGCCAGGGCTACTTTCTGGGCCACCCGGACCGCACGCCGCTGAAGTACCTGGGGGTAGACCCGCAACGCGTGCTCAATGAGCGCCAGGTGGCGGTATTCCCCGAGCTCAGTCGGGCATCGCAAGGCGGGCATTTGCGTAGCCTGTCGCTGTTGCGCGCGCCCACCGTGACGCCTGTAACGAACAACGACGCGCTGGCCGAACTGTTTTTGGAGCATCCCACGCTGCATGCTGTGGCACTTTTGGATGGTGACAGCCCGGTGGGCATCATCAACCGCGCGCAGTTTATGAACGAGTACACCAAGCTCTATTACCGCGAGGTCTGGGGCCGCAAGTCCTGCGCGGTGCATGCCAACCGCGAACCGCGCCTGATTGAGCGCGAGCACTGTGTGGACGAATTGGTGGGCATATTGACCTCGCAAGACCAGCGCTACCTGTCCGACGGTTTTATTGCCATCGAGAATGGCCGCTATGTGGGCTTGGGCACGGGCGACCAACTGGTGCGCTCGGTGACCGAGACCCGCATCGAAGCGGCCCGCCATGCCAATCCGCTGACCTTTTTGCCCGGCAACATCCCCATCAGCCAACACATTGAGCGGCTGCTAAAAAAAGAGGTGCACTTTGTCGCCTGCTATGCCGACCTGAACAACTTCAAACCCTTTAACGACTACTACGGCTACTGGCGTGGTGACGAGATGATCCGCCTGCTGGCACGCATCGCCATGGAGCAGTGCGACCCGCAGCGCGATTTTCTGGGCCACGTGGGCGGAGACGATTTCATCCTGCTGTTCCAAAGCCCCGACTGGCAGCTGCGATGCGAACGCCTGGTGCAGGAATTTTCCGAACGCGCGCAGGCCATGTTTGATGAAGAAGCGCGGAGCCGGGGCGGCATTGAGGCCGAAGACCGCCATGGCGTGATGCGCTTCTTTCCCTGCACCACGCTGTCGATTGGCGCAGTCGCCATTGACGGCAGCCAGTACACGCGGGCAGAGGATGTGGCGAACCTGGCTGCCTTGGCCAAACACGATGCCAAACAGGCCGGCGTGGGTTTGTGGGAACGCCGCGTGGCGTAGCTGCGGTTGAAACCGCCTGTGCGGTACGCTAGGGACCAACCCATGTCCTCTGTGTCTGATCCATCCGCTGAATCTGAAGCCACCGTGCCTTGGATGACACTCTTGAGTCTGGTAAGTGCTTTCGCGCTCAGTCAGGCCTTTCGTACCGTCACTGCAATGATGGCGAATGGTTTGCAGCAGGACTTCGGTTTGTCGACGCAGGCGTTGGGCTTTTTTGCCGCTACCTTTGCCTTTTCATTTGGCTTGAGTCAGTTCGTCATCGGGATCGCACTGGATTTTTATGGGCTACGCCGCACATGGCTTTGCACTTTTCCCTTGGCCATACTGGGCGCCCTCATTTCTTCGCTTGCGCCGAATTACGCCGTTCTGGTGTTGGGCCAGGTCTTGATCGGCATAGGTTGCTCGCCGGCCTTTGTGGTGTGCACCCTTTTCATCGCAAGACGCTTCCCGATGCAGCGATTTGCCGCAATATCCGGAATGGCCATGGGGATGGGCGGGCTAGGGCTCATGCTAACGGGCACGCCATTGGCGTGGCTCATTGATGTCAGTTCGTGGCGCGTAGCCTTTGCGGCGTTGACTGGCCTGGCCTGTGTTTCGTGGTTGCTGGTTCACCGGCATCTGCGAGAGGGACTAGCCGCCACGCACCATCGGCCGGATAGCCTTGGGCACGCACTGCGTGGCTTTGGCGAGTTGTTTCTATTGCCACAAACATGGGGAATCCTGTTGCTGGCTTTGGTGAACTACGCCTCTTTTCTGACCCTGCGCGGTCTTTGGCTGGGTCCCTTGCTGATGCACCGCCACGGCATGTCACTGGTACAGACGGGGAACGTGGCCTTGCTGGTTTCTCTGCTGTCACTGTTCACGCCTGCGCTGTTTGGACATTTCGATCCAGGCACGGCACGGCGACGACAATGGATTGTGCGCGCGGTACTGACCATGACCTCGGTCTTTGTGCTTATGGCGCTGGTGCCGCTAGCCTGGATAGACGTTGGAGGCATGGTGGTGCTGGCGGTGCTATCCGGTGCCGGGGTTTTGCAGTACGCCAACGTGCGTGCCTCCTACAGCCCCGAAATGAGCGGGCGCGCCATGTCGGTGTTCACCATGGCCATGTTTCTTGGTGTGGCCTGTGTGCAGAGCCTTAGCGGCCTTGCGGCATCTTGGTCGCAAGCGTTGGGGCACGACCCTTATGCGGGTGTTTTGGTGAGTGTGGCTTCTCTTCTCACACTCGGTGTGCTGGCGTTTCGCCTACTGCCAGTGGCGCAGCCAAGGTGAGAGCTCACCTAAACAAGAACGACCGTTTGAATGCCTCGGGTGTTCTGGATTCGGCCGAATAAGGCCTCTGGGCCACTTGCGGGCACTCGTGAATGACCGGTTCGGAGCAGTGAATCATTTCACCGCTAATCAGCCTTGAGCTGACATTTGTCGCAGACTCCTTCGTGCCCCAAGGAGGCATTCGCGCTTGGCCTGCCGGCATCGGACATCGCTGGTGCTAGACGCCAGCATTCAACGCTGTTAGCCCTCCGCGTCGGAGTCTGGCTGCATGATTGGCCAAGGCTTGCCGGACGCCAGATCGGGATGACGCGGCTCGCCTTCCGGCATTCCGTGTTCATCCCTGTGCCCGTCGACCTGACGCAGCCAGCGCGCAGCGGCGTCCGTGGGACCGCCGTCCGTCGTCAGCGCAAACAGCTTTTGACGCAAGGCGCCTGCAGGGACTGGCACAACGTTGTATGCGCCTGCCCAATCTTTAGCAGGCACATGCTCTGTGACAACCAGTTCAACGGTTTTCCACCCAACGAAGGCGCGCTTCAGCTCCTTTTCGAATCTTACGAGTAGCAGCAATCCGTCCTCGTCCGGATTTTCGGCGACTGCATGGGCAAGTATTGTGAGCCCGCGGTTGGTCGGACCGTCTTTCAACAGGCCATACACATGGGCGCGCAAATCGGGGGGTGTAGCGATAAGGCTCCCAAGCTCCCGCGCCAAATGCCACTCGTCCCTTGTCTTTCCATCAATGGCCCCCATGACAGTCAAGTCAATGATACGGCGCGCTGAAGACGGCGTGCCGAACCGGAAGGCCGTCGCGCGCCAGCGCTCATTCAAATAGAAACGTGGTTCTTCCTCCGCGAGCCTGAACAAGACATCTTCGGCTTCGTCCGGAGGAGCATCGGCGAGAGCTCCGACCATTTCCTCTAAGAATCGCGGCTCGCGTTGCGCCGGCGGCATGCCGCGCACGACGGCCAGCGCCTCGATTGGACGGCTCACGAACGGCAGGAGCCGCAGCCAAAGCTTAAGTTCGTAGCCCTCACTCTGCGTCAATATCCATGTCTCGGTTTTCGCCGCCTCGAAGGCCTCGGAGATCCCGTCAGCGACAACCTTGATGTCGATTTCCTCACCCGAAAGAACAAGGTTCAGGAGCAGATCGGGACGCGTGCGCCTCGGTGCGAGAGCGATGATCTTATGGATCGTATTGGCGCGCTGGCCATGCGGCAGCCGTGATGCGGCGATGCCGAGAGCGACGGCTAGCCTCTTCTGCTCATTCGTCGATCCATCCCCGATCAGGAGCTCGATCGCCGCGAAGATCGTTTCCGCTTCCGCAGACGTCGCGTCAGGGTCGGCGGCACGCGCCGCGCGCTTCTCCTCAACGCCCGAGAAATCAACGCCACCGAAAAAGCGGTTGTCATTCGACGACTCGTTCGCCATTCGCCATTGGTCGGCGAGCACCTGCGCGGCGAGCGCGCCGAAATGCTCATCTGTCAGATATTCCTGCATCATGGCGGTGGTGTCTGGCGTTTTGATCGCCAAGAACGCGCGCTGATACTGGTCTGTGTATGGATGCATGGCCTCATTCTTTGCCGGACTCTGCCGCCATCCCGTCGCCTCAGCTTCCTCGCGAAATGCGCGATAGCGCTGCAAATTGTCGTCCAGCAGCCGTTTCAAAATAGGCAACAGGGTCACGGACGGAGCGTGGCTCGCGAGCGTCGCGATACTGGCCTTCTGCCAGCGTTTCGAGTCGTCCGAGGCGAGCATGCTGCGGCCCCAAGCTTCGACAAGGCCTTGAATTGACGCCAGCGCGGCAGCGTCGAACCTTCTGCCATGATCGGCTTCGCCATTGGGATGGCGCGAGAGAATGTCAGCCAAGCGTGCCATCCGCTCGATATCCCCCTGCATCGTGCGCGCAAGCACGGCTGCAACGAGGCTCGCGCCCGGAACATGTGCGATGCGGGTTTTCAACCCGCTAAACAACTCACTCGCCGCACGGTCGTATTGATCGTTGACGCGCAAACGTGAAGCCACGTCGAGTAGTGCATCAACCAAGTGGCCGACGGCTTTCGGCCCGAGAACCGAAGCGGCAGCCTCCGCGCGGTAGTCGTTACGGGTGGTGGGTTCTTCCAGCGCCAATTGAAGCAGCGCGTCGTCTTCCAGGGTGAGTCCGGAGGTGGCCAGAATGTCGTCCGCACCGTAGAACAGCGCGCGTCCCGCGCGAACGCGTGCCAGCAGGCCTTCCGTGACCGCACCCGGATAACGGCTGCGCGCCTCATAGATCAATTGTCTCCAGTGATCCTGCTGCTGATCGATCACCATCGTGCTGATGATGTCTGTCAGCTCGGCGCTACGACCCTCGCCACCCTGCGCGGACACGATTGCACGCAGTCGATCGTAGTCCGACGTTTTTTCTAAAGCTTGTCGCTTGCGCGCCGCCATTAAGCCCTTCTTGACCTGTTCATCATCCACCTCGTCGACAAGGCCCTTGCGGACAATCAGGTCGAAGGTCTTATCGCCTGCCATTTGCAGCACTTCCGCCACATGGCGATCTGCGCGTCGGAACGCCAGCGCATCAACGACCGACGCCCGCACATCGGGATCGGGATCATTCTTGGCAATGGCGCTTGCCAGATCGAGGCCATCCATGCCGCTATGCGACGCCATCTCATACAGCACCACGGTCCGCGCCGCCGACGACAGGGCCTTGATCTTTTTCTCGGGATCTTTTCCGAGAATCGACGGCCTGAAGCGCCTGCAATTGCGCAGCGCCGTAAGGCTGATTTGCTCGTTTTCGTCGGTGATGAGCGGCCAGACCGCATCGAAGAATTCGGGGCGGCCCGACGTGAGCATGAAGCGGAGGGCACGATCCACTTTTCCAGGCGCGTGCCAACGCGTCACCAGTCCTTGAATGGTCGCGGCGATCTGCACCCATACTTCTTCCGTGGAGCGGAAGATCATCTCGGCGGCGAGGATCGGATCGACCTCGAACGCCGCGACTATCGCCTTGCCGCACTCCACACGCTGGTGTGCGTCGCCACGCGCCAGACGCTCGACCGCAAAGAGGATAGCTTCCTCCCATGCGGGGAGATTAAATATCTCTGCTTTAAGCGCCTCGCGCCCTTTGAGGTCAGAGACTTCGCCGAAGATACGGCGCTCAACCGAATGCGATGCATACCATTCCTGAAACTGCTGGTGCTGGAACGAGTAACCGGGCGTGTCGCCTGCACGCATCAGAACGTGATTGCTGACGAGCACATCGAGCACCGCATCGGGCTGCGGCTTGATCGTGATCTGCCTGTTGTCGGCCAGCAGGGCAGCGGTCTCGAAAATCGACCGCCGTGCGTTGTTGTCGGCGATGGACGTGTTCACCGCGCGCGTGGCGAAGACAGCGAGACCGTCAAGATAGTCCTGCTGGAATCCTTGCGCGACGGCGCGCAGTGCTTCTGCGTGGCTCACTTCCTTTTCGTGCGCGGCCACGAAGTGCCGCAGCACTTCCTCCTTGGTCGTCGGGAACGGTGCGTCACCAGGAAGCGACAGCAGTGCAGTCAGATAAAGGGGAATCGTCACAAGCTCGCGCACGCCCGCAGTGCGCCACGCCTGATCCACGATCTTCGCGCCTGCGTCGCCGCGCATTGCGACGGCGATCTGCATTTGCTGCTCGTCGTTGAGCGGTAGGAGATCGACGCGAGTGCCTGCGAAAGGAACGTCCAGCGATTGCCTGCGCGTTGAGACGACTAGGCCGAGTTCGGGCAATTCCGCCTTGAGAGCGGCGACCTGCACGCGCGCGCGGGTCCGCGCTTGTGCGTCCAGCTCGTTCCAGCCGTCGAGCAGCAATACGACGCCGGGCTGAGCTGCCGCCTTGCGGAAGTCATCTTCCGAGATTCCACGAAACGCCGGACGCTTGAGGACCGAGTCCAGAAGCGTCGCGCCCTCCGTCGCCCAATCGCCGAGCGGCACCACGATCGGCGTACCGTTGCCGCTCGCCAACACCCCTTCGGCGATCTGGAAGAGCGTAGTGGTCTTACCCATGCCGGGTGGCGCGACGAGGATCAAATCATCCAGCGACACGACCGCGCCCGCGAGCGCGCTTGTCGTCACTGGTTCGTCGAACCCGTCCACGTTCAGTGTGAGCGCGACCGACGTGGATGGCCATTTTGGGGTGTTACGGAAAACCTTGAGATCCGCGTCTGCGGCAGTCCGTATATTCCCTGCCAATTGCGCGTCCGCTTTGACAGCCGGCCCGCGCGCCTGTTCATGGCGCAACACACGTCGCCACGAATCGGTTCGCGCCTGCTGCTTCCATTCCCGGAGCAGCTCAACGGTGAACATCGGATCCTTCGAATCGATGGCTTTGCCGTGATCGCTACACATCCAGATGCCATTCTTCGCAGAGGAGCGCTCCTCCGGTGACATCTTATCGTCGTAACGAGGGCCGCCTGGTGCAGCCGCACATATGTGCGCAGCTATACCAATATCGATTACTTCTTCGCCATCAGACGTAGCCCCAACCGTCGGCGCTTGACAGTTTGGAAACGAGCACAACCACCCCGCACCCTTCGCAATTTTTTCCCTTGTCAATTTGTTGAAATTGTCTCGGTTTTTGTTTTTCACCTGACGGACACTCGAACTTTCTGCCCACCAATCAGACTGGGCGCGCCGATTACATAATTTATCTGCCTGCCGCGGTACAGCATGAATTTCTGGATCATTTCACTATTCGTTGCGAATAAGCCCCAATCTCGTGCGTACGCCCTTCGTTTGGATTGTCTCCGATTGGGTCCCGGCTAGGACGTCCGCCCTTTGCCTTTTGGGCGCAACGCCTGAACGCCCCCAGTGCGGGCGTTGGTGAATGTCTGCTTTGTGGGCGTCAGCCTGTGTGCCGGTCAGCGGGCAGTCGTAGACTTCACCTTTGCCGATACAGTGGTCTTGCATACCCGCAGATTGCTAGTTTTTTACCGGACGTTGCGCCACACCAATGGCGTGACAAATGAGTTTCCCTTCAATTAGCGGGACTCAAATTTTGACTTCTCTCTGCCATGGACGGGGTCAATTGTTGGCCAGTCCCACGTGCCAAATCGTGTGCGTTCAAAATCGGCATAGGCTTGCTCTATTTCTCTGGCTGAATTCATTACAAACGGCCCACTTTGAACAATTGGCTCGTCAATAGGTCTACCCTGCAACATTAAGACCTCACTGGGTTCGGAGCCATTGACCAACTGCAGTTTTTCGGAACAGCGGACTTCAATAGCGGAGTCAGCCACCACGCGGCTCCCGTCTATGGTCATGCTTTCTCCCTTGTAGAAAAATAGCTGCCTTCGTGTCAGCTGGTCTAAGGACGCTGGCAAGGTCCACTTCGCCCCCGGCGCCAGTTTGATAGTCCAGATAGCCACGTCCGCATTCTGCTCAGCTGCCCATGAATTAATGGGTGGCGCTGGAGGACGAGATGGGTTGGCTATATCCGGGGTACCAACGATGCATCGGACTTCAACACTTCCGTCATCACCATTTGGCATATGGACGGGTATGTCTTTGGCCCAGAACATTTTGAAATGTGGCTCCACCATTTTGCTGTGGGCCGGCAAGTTGAGCCAAATTTGAAAGAGCTCCAACGGATTGGGACCGAGCTGATTCAAGAGCGGGAACATCTCTGAATGGACTATGCCTCGGCCGGCGGTAAGCCATTGGACATCTCCTTCGCCGTAGCGTGAACTGTTGCCTAAAGAGTCGGCGTGGTCGACTATTCCCTGGCGAAGGATGGTGATGGTTTCGAATCCGCGGTGGGGATGTGCGGGAAACCCTGGCACTGCGCGCCCATGGTACATACGCCAGCCATTCGTCCCTTCCGAGTCGCGGCCCTCAAGGCTACCGGGTCCAAATAAGTCGTTTCCAGCAGGGAAGTTGTCTACGTGATGGACACAGACCAAAAAAGGGTCAATGGTCTCCCAGGGCGAGCCAAGCGGTTGAACATTGATGATTGCAGAAGTCATTTTGTTTTGGGTTGAGGAAGCCAGGCGCTCTTCGCGCACTTCTGCTGCGTGGTCCGCATTTTGGATGTTCGTTGCACGCGAAGTGGAGGTGGGGGAGCCATGGGGCCATGGGTCCCCCACCTTGGGTTAGCCCAATTTGATGAGGTTCTGCAACACCAAGGAGCCATCCTTTTCAAGCAGAACTCCGCCTTCATTGAGCTTGCCGACAAAGATGGGGGCAAATCCCAGGTTGGTGACAAGTTCCACTACCGCCGTGGTGGAATTCGCTTCATTACCAGCGACGAACATTACGCGGCGCCCTCCAGTTTCAATGGGAGACGCAGCCAGAAGTTTTGCCGGCAACTGATTGAGCGACTTGACAACATTCGCACCGGGGAAGGCCGCCGCCACCACATCGCTGGACGCCTTGCCGGCTATCACTTCCGGTGGAACGCCGTACGTGTTCATGGCATCCACAATGGTTTTGCCTGTCCAGTTCGTACTTGCCGCGGCAACCGAGGTGTGAGCCATGAAGGGGACAGCCAAGATGATGACGTCGGCCTTCAGTGCGTCCTGGAGCGTCATGGCAGTGACTGCGCTACCCAGCTCAGACGCGAGTTTCGCAATAGCGTCTGGACCACGGGTGTTGGCGATGCCGACAGGAATGTTATTGCGGGCAAATTGGCGGGCCAGAGCGGAGCCCACATTGCCTGAACCGATGATTGAAAAAGTCATGATGATTTCCTTGAAAAAGTTGGAAGTTGGTTATTAAGCCGCGATGGCTTCGATTTCGGCGAGCGCGCGTGTGACCGCGGCCTCTTTGGCTTCAGGGCCAAACGCAATGCCCTCTGCTCGAACGACAGTTACATCGGTGATGCCCAAGAAGCCCAACAGGCCAAGAAGGTAGCTCTCTTGGTGCTCCAGGGCGGCAGCTGGGCTTCCCGCAGAATAGACGCCACCGCGCGAAGAAGCAATGAAAGCCCGCTTGTTTTTTAGTAAGCCTTCAGGACCAGTTGCGGTGTATCGGAAGGTCTTGCCTGCGACTGCTATGCGGTCAATCCAAGCTTTCAGTGTTGTGGGAATTGATAGGTTGTACATAGGCGCACCTATGACAAGGATGTCTGCAGCGAACAGTTCATCCATGTAGGCATTCCCTTTGAGAAGGTCTGCCGTGATAGTGGCGTCTTCAACAACGGCACCTTGAAATGCTGCCATGTGAGCGCCCGTCAAATGCATGGCGCCGTCCGCGGCAAGGTCGCGTGAAACGACTTTGATGTCTGGGTGCAGTTTCTTGTATCGCGCGACGATACCTTCAGATAGTTGACGGCTTACGGATGCAGTGCCGAGTACGCTGGAGTCGAGATGAAGGAGGTTCATGATGTGCCTTAAATTGGTTGGTGAATTGATTTCGGACGATTTACTGCTTGATGGCTTCAACTTGCACGGCCAGTTTCACGCTGTCAGGAATGCCCAGATTGACGCCCCAGCCCATGTCCCATTGACTGCGGACAATGGTGGTTTCGAAATCACCACCACACACCTCACGCTTGAGCATGGGGTTGATGTAGCAGTTGAAGTTGGTCGCCTTGAGCACCACAGGATTGGTTTTGCCAAGAAGCGTGAGCTGTCCACTTACTTCGCTCACCTTGTCACCAGAGAAGCTGAAGTTGTTGGCAACGAATTTGGCGCTGGGAAATGCTGCTGAGTTGAAGAAGCTGTCGCTCTGCAGGTGCTTATCAAAAGCAGTTGTGCCGGTATTGATGGAGCTGGTATCAAGGGTCAATTCGACTTTGCCTGTCTTGGCAGCCTTGTCCAACACGATGGTTCCCTCCTTCTTGTCGAAGCGACCACGGTTGGTGGATGTACCAAAGTGGGTGACTTCAAAGGTCACGAAGGTGTGGGTCGGGTCAATGCTGTAGGTCGAAACCTCCGCATGGGCTAGGCTGATGAGAGAGGCGGACGCCAGTGCTGCGGCGATAAGGGTGGTACGCATGAAAATCTCCAAAAAAAGTTAAAGAGAGGTTGAGGAAGGAGGAAACACGAGGGAACTCACAACTTGCCCACGCCGGTCAGCGCGAGCTTGAACTTGACTTGAACGTCGTCGGCCACCATGGATGTGTCGGCCCACTCGTTTTCGCCAATCTTGAAAGTCAGACGTTTGAGGGCAAACGTTCCGATTGCGGTGGTGGTGGCTCCGGCCTGTACCAATGCGATGGGAATCACCACATCACGGCTAGCGCCTTTGATGCTGAGCTTGCCGCTGACTTCGAATTTGCCTGCGCCCAATCCTTTGACACTTGTGGACTGGAACGTTGCTTGTGGGAACTTGGCTGTGTTGAACCAGGTCGCCTTTGGCAGCTCGGCATCGGTTTCTGGCACACCAATCGTGGCGCTGGCAATGTCCACCGTGAAGACAATCTTGCTGGCTTCAGGCTTGGTTGGCTCAAAAGCGATTTGCGCGTCAAATTTCTTGAAGTGACCTTCAACTGGCACGCCCATTTGCTTGCTTACAAAGACAATTTCGCTTTGCGGTTGAACGAGCTTTTGCTCAGCCTGGACGGCTGACCCGGCACATAGGCCGCAGATAGTTGCTACGGCAGAAATGAGTAAACGATAGGTTTTCATAAAGACTCCAAATAGAAAAGGTTGACGATGGGGAGACGCGTTCTAGCGTCGGCCGAACCACATCCGGCTGATGAGGCCATCGCGGTCAATGAACTGGTGCTTCAAAGCTGCGGCGGCGTGCAGGAGCGCCAAACCAATCAAGGCGTATGCACTGGCTTGGTGCCAAGGTTTGAGGAAGGCCGCCATGGTTTTGTCGGCGGTCACAAAGTCAGGCAGAGGCAGCACGCCGAACAGGACGATGGGGAATCCGACGGCTGAGCTGTAAGCCCATCCGAGCAGGGGCACAGCGAAGAACAGGATGTACAGCGCGGAATGCGTGGTGTGGTGCACATGGTGTTGCCAGGTCGGCATGGCAGCCGCAATGCGGCCAGGAAGCGCGGGCGGGCGATGGGTGACGCGCCATACCAAACGAAATACCGTCAAGGCCAAAAGCGTCATTCCTGTCCACTTGTGCCAGTTGTAGAGCTTCAGACGCAGCGGTGAGAACGGCAGATTCGCCATGTACAGGCCAACGCCAAACACCGCCAGGATGACCAAACCCAGCACCCAATGCAGCGTGATGGCTGTGGTGCTGTAGCGCTTAGGCGTCACCGCAGGGTCTGTATTCACCGAGAAATTCGGCTGATTTTCATGACCCTTAGAATTAAGATGGATTGCATTCATGTCCTATCCCTTAATGAGATGCTTTAATGGGAACGAATGATGCAGGTCAATCAAACTTCTGAAAAGACGGTATATTGAGATGTGAAATATCTGTATTTGAGATAGAGGGAGGTTTTGATGCTTGACGGCGTTTCTTTGGACCAGCTAAGGACGTTCATTGCAGCTGTTGATGAGGGGAGCTTTTCTGCTGCTGCCAGAAAGCTCAACCGTGTTCAGTCCGCAGTGAGTGGTTGGGTCAATAGCCTGGAGGAGCAAATCGGTGTGCGCCTGTTCGACCGCACTGGGAGGTTTCCGAAATTGACTCCGGAGGGCGTTCTGCTACTGGCAGATGCGCGTGCTGTCGTATCCGGAGTGAACACCTTGAAGGCCAGGGCCAAATTGATGGCTGCCGGGCTTGAGGCGGAGTTGTCTGTCGTTGTTGACGTCTTCTTTCCGACGTACGTGGTTAGTGCAACCGTCAAGGCATTTGCAGAGCGATTTCCCTTCACTCCCCTTAGACTTTTTGTGGAGGGCTTGGGGGCAGGCTACCAACCCGTGCTGGATGGCCGTTGCAGCGTTGGTATCCTGGCCGCACTGCCTGTCGCATTTCCCTCGCTTGTGAGCGAGCGCCTTGGTGAAATCCCGTTGGTTGTCGTCGCCTCAGCGAACCATCCACTTGCCCAGTTCAAGGGTCGAATTCCGCGACATGAACTTGCGAAGCATGTGCAGTTGGTTCTCACTGACAGGTCAGAGCTGATGGCTGGCCGCGACTATGGAGTCATGTCCCCATCCACCTGGCGTTTGGCGGACTTATCAACCAAGTACGCCTTCCTCAAGGACGGTGTCGGATGGGGCAGTATGCCCCTTCACATGATTGAGCACGACATGGATGTCGGAGAGCTGGTTGCCTTGGACGTGGACGATATGCCACGCACGGGATACCCACTGCCAATGTCTGCAGTTCATCAAGCGGCGGCACCCCCGGGACCTGCGGGACGGTGGTTTATTGACCATCTCAAGGGATGGCATTCGAGCGATACAAAGCAGCTCAGTATTTAATCTGTTGCTTGCTCGGACTCACGGACCGACGGAGCTGAGCAACAGAGAGGCAGCTTTATACCCAGAAGAACTCTAGGTCGAATTGAAACGAATGCGGTCGAAATTGATTGCTCAAAAAAACCGAAGGGAGTGGCTTAAAAGCGGAGTGTTGGTTGTGGCTCTTTCAGCCCATTCCAGCCGCCCACCGCATCTGTCGTAAGTTCGAAAGCCGAATGTCCGGTTTCCGGCTACGAGTTTGTGGCTGCCGAATTCCGCTTTGGGTCGGCATGCGACTTCCGCTCTTCTCCCTAGCCGGCATACAACCATCAACTTAAGGCAACGTAGTCGGCGCCTACCGCCATGGCCCATGATTTCCGGCCTACGCGTCGACCGAACCAGAAGGCTCAGAGCCCGCTGAGTTCCAGGCTCCAGGGCGTCTTCTGCCAGGCCTGGGTTTCCTCGCGCAGCAGGTGGGCTGATTGCGGGAAGGCCGCAGCCCAGCCGGGGCGGCACACCAGTTCGAGCTGGCGGCCTTTGGCATTGGCGCGGCGCAGCACCATGCCTTGCAGGTCCGGCGCACGGCGCGCGTGGCACAGAATCACGGCCAGGCGCAGGCACAGCAGCTGCAGCACCAGGTCGTCCTGCCCCAGCGATGCTTCCAGCTTGCGCAGCTTGCCACGGTGTCCCAGCACCAGCAGGCTCAGGCGGTGCATTTCCGAGAGCGAAAACCCCACCGCGTCGGCGTTGTCCAGGATGTAGGCACCGTGCTTGTGGTAATCGCTGTGGGAGATGTGGCTGCCGATTTCATGCAGCATGGCGGCCCATTGCAGCTTGCGCAGTTGGCGGCCCGTGTCGGATTCTTCGTCTTTGGCGGCGGTGCTGGATGCACCCAGCGCCTGTTGCAGCAGGTGGGTGGCCACCTTGCCCACGCGCTCGCCATGGGCCGTGTCCACGCTGAATTTGTGCGCCAGGCGTTCCACGCTTTTGGCACGCATGTCGCCAAAGTGTTGTGTGGCGCCCAGCAGGTCGCAGATCAGACCGTGGCGCAGGCCGCCTGCGGCGTGCTGCATCTCGGTGATGCCCAGCAGGCTGAAGACGGCGCGCATCACGCTCACGCCGCCGCCAATGATGGCGCGGCGGTCTTCGCGCATACCGGGCATGCGCAGGCGGTCTGCGCTTTGCGCGGCAATCAGTCGCTCCAGCAACCAGTCCAGTCCGTCTTGCGTGACCACGCCGACAGGCCAGCCTGCGGCCACCAGCACATCGCCAATGGCGCCCACCGTGCCGGCGGAGCCGTAGGCCGTGTCCCAACGGTCGCGCGGGTAGGCGTCCAGCGCCTCGTCCAGCACGGCCTTGGCCGCGATCTCGGCCATCTCGAACGACTTTTTGCTGAAGCCGCCATCGGGAAAATAGCGCTTGGACCAGGCAATGCTGCCGACGCGAAACGACTCCATCACGGTGGGGGTCAGGCCGGTGCCCAAGATCAGCTCGGTAGAGCGACCGCCAATGTCGATCACCAGGCGGCGTTCGTCAGAGGCCGGCAGCATCTGGGCCACGCCCTGGTAGATCAGGCGGGCTTCTTCGCGACCAGAGATCACGTCGATGGGAAAACCCAGCACGGCGTTGGCGCGTTCCAGAAAAGCATCGCGGTTGCGCGCCTCGCGCAGGGTCTGGGTGGCTACGGCGCGCACCTCGTGCGGCTTGAAGCCGGCCAGCCGTTCGCCAAAGCGGGCTAGGCATTCCCAGCCAGCCTCCATGGCAGCAGGGGTCAGGTTGCGGTCTTCGTCCAGCCCGCCGCCCTGGCGCACGGTTTCCTTGAGGTATTCGGTGCGCAGGAACTCACCGTGGTCTACCCGCCCGATTTCCAGGCGAAAGCTGTTGGAGCCCAAGTCCACAGCGGCCAGGCGGTTTCCGTTTTGCATCGACGTTGCCAAAGGTAAAAAATGTGAAAAGTGTGGCGGAGCATAGCACCGGCGTTGGCCGTTGGGACGTGCGTCAGCCCACTAACCGGCCGTCTGCGGCCACCATGCTTTGGGTCACATAGGCGCTGCTTTTGCGCTTGTTGTCGGGGTTGATGCGAAAACCGCCCAGGTCCAGAGGGGTGCGGCGGGCAAACGCCTGCAGCGCAGCAGCGCGGGTCAGCGGGCCTTCCACGGCCTGCAGCACCTCCTGAGCGTAGCGGGCCGAGATATAGCCAGCCAGGCTTTGCGGGGTAGGGGGTTCGTCGTACAGGCGGGACAGCGTCTCGCGGTAGCTGCGCACGATGGGTTGGTTGCCGTTGATCAGCGGCACGGCCTGGGTGGCAATCACCGGCGTAAAGCGCGACACCCCCAGCTGTTGCAGCGCCTGCAGGTTGACGTCGGACATGGCCACGATGTAGCGCTGGGCCGCCTGTTTTTCGATGCCTTGGGCAAACTGCACCAGCTCGGGCGTGCCACCCAGAAAGATCAGGATGCGGGGGCTTTGCGCGTTGAGTGTGCCGGCCAGCGCTTGCAGGCCGCTGGAGGGGTAGTAGGTCTTCAGGCGCATGCCCAAGCCGCTGGCTACCTGCTCCAGGTCGTCGCGGTAGCTGGCGTATTCAGCCTGCGAGCCAAACACGGCGCCGATCTCGGACACGCCCATGACAGACAGCGATTTGACGGCGTGGGTGATCTGCTCCTGCCTTGTAGCGAAGATGCCAAAGGTGCTGTCCTGGTTGTCAGCGCCGGTGTTGTGCAGCCAGGGAGCCACGTGGGCGACGTCTGGCACCTCGCGCCGCAGCAGGGTGGCGAGTTGGCTGGCAGCCCGGTCGCCCGCGGTGCCGACCACGGCCACGCAGTCGCTCAGGTTCTTGAGGGCGTCAACGGCCGAGCGTACCGAGCTGGCGCCGCCATCTATTTCCAGCACCAGGTGGCGCACCGCCTTGCCGCGCAGACCGCCACGCGCATTGGTGTCCTGCCACGCGGCCCGGGCACCGGTCAAAAAATCTCTGGATACATCGATCTGGCCGGCCGAGGTGTCCACCACCTGCAGCACGGTGGGGCCGGGGGCGCTTGCGCGCGGGCCCTGTGCCCAGGCGGGCCAGGCGCAGGCGGCGGCGCCCAGGGGCAGGGCGCGCAGCAGGTGGCGGCGGGTGAGCAGGGGAGGGGTGGTTTCCAGCGAGTTTTTCATGGGTATTTTTGCTATTAAATCAGGAGCTGCTTGCGCATATTCCACGCGGGCTAGAGGCCAATTTCGTGCATAAACCTTGCCCGGAGGCCGTGTGGCAGGCAAGCGCGCAGCGTAGAAAGCTTGTGTGACGATTTTGTGAAACGCGATGTCACATACCTGTCATAAAAGATTCTTAAAGTTCAGTCGTTCCTAGTTCCTTTAACCAACTGACTGAAGGTCTTCCATGAAAAACTTGTTCCAACGCGCAGCCTTGGCAACCGCTGTGACGGCCATGCTGGGCTTTGCAACGGGCGCCTCGGCGCAGGAAATTACCGGTGCGGGCGCGACTTTCCCCGCCCCCATCTATGCCAAATGGGCGTCTGACTACAACAAGGCCACTGGCGTGAAGGTGAACTACCAGTCCATCGGCTCCGGTGGCGGCATCAAGCAAATCGACTCTAAGACCGTGGATTTCGGCGCCTCTGACATGCCTTTGACCGACGACGTGCTGAAGACCAAGGGCCAAGTACAGTTCCCCACCGTGATCGGTGGCGTGGTTCCCGTGATCAACGTCAAGGGCATCGAACCCGGCCAACTCAAGCTCAACGGCCAAGTGCTGGGCGACATCTACCTGGGCAAGATTGCCAAGTGGAACGACCCCGCCCTGAAGGCGCTGAACCCCACGCTGCCCCTGCCTGACGCCGCCATCGCCCAGGTGCGCCGTGCCGATGGCTCTGGCACCACTTTCATCTTCACCAACTACCTGAGCAAGGTAAATGCTGAATGGAAGGCCAAAGTGGGCGAGGGTACAGCCGTGAACTGGCCCGTGGGCGCCGGTGGCAAGGGCAACGAAGGCGTGGCCGCTTTCGTATCCCGCCTGCCCAACTCCATGGGTTACGTCGAGTACTCCTACGTCAAGCAAAACAAGCTGAACTACGCCGTGATGCAAAACGCAGCCGGTAACTTCGTAAAGCCTGAGGACGACACCTTCAAGGCTGCCGCTGCTGGTGCTGACTGGAACAAGTCCTTCTACCAAATCCTGACCAACCAGGCTGGCAAGGATTCGTGGCCCATCACCGGTGCCACCTACATCCTGATGCACGCCAAGCAGGACAAGCCCGCCAACGGTACCGAAGCCCTGAAGTTCTTCAACTGGGCCTACGCCAACGGCGAAAAAACAGCGGCTGACCTGGACTACGTGCCCATGCCTGCATCGGTGATTGCATTGATCCAGAAGTCCTGGGGTGAGATCAAGGACGGCGCTGGCAAAACCATTGCTTACAAGTAAAAGCGCGTTGACACGGACCTGATGGAGAACCTCCCCATGTCATCTACACTCGTGCATGGGGATTCCCCGTCCAGCCCGACTGCCACTTTTTCTTCGCGCGCCATGACCCAACCACCGCCTGTGAAACGTGCCCGTTCGGGCCCCATGGCGGACCGTATTTTTGGCTGGATGGCCAAGGGTGCGGCCCTGCTCACCCTGGCCCTGCTGCTGGCTATCCTGACCTCGCTGACCATCAGCGCCTGGCCCGCCATC
Source organism: Rhodoferax sp. P1_F3 (assembly GCF_056405715.1). NCBI lineage: Bacteria > Pseudomonadati > Pseudomonadota > Betaproteobacteria > Burkholderiales > Comamonadaceae > Rhodoferax > Rhodoferax sp. P1_F3. The sequence goes on from NZ_JBFUBO010000006.1 coordinate 176,276, forward strand.
AGCAAATACGGCCTGAGCTTTCTAACCCGAACCGTGTGGGACCCGGTGCAGGAAGACTTCGGTGGTCTGGTCATGATTTACGGCACGCTGGCCACCTCGCTGATCGCGCTGGTCATTGCGGTGCCCGTGAGTTTCGGCATCGCCCTGTTTCTGACCGAGCTGTCTCCCACCTGGCTCAAGCGCCCGCTGGGTACCGCCATTGAGCTGCTGGCTGCTGTGCCCTCCATCGTCTACGGCATGTGGGGTCTTCTGGTGTTTGGCCCCGTGCTGGCCACCTATGTGCAGCAGCCGCTGCAGGCGCTGCTGACCGGCGTGCCCTACCTGGGTGCTTTTGTGTCGGGCCCCCCAGTGGGCATCGGCATTCTGTCGGCCGGCATCATCCTGGCCATCATGATCATCCCGTTCATCTCGGCGGTGATGCGCGATGTGTTTGAAGTCACCCCCCCGCTGCTCAAAGAATCGGCCTACGGTCTGGGTGCCACCACCTGGGAAGTGGTCTACAAGGTCGTGCTGCCCTATACCAAGACCGGTGTGATTGGCGGCATCATGCTGGGCCTGGGCCGCGCCATTGGCGAGACCATGGCCGTGACCTTCGTCATCGGCAACTTCAACCAGCTGGATTCGCTGAGCGTGTTCCAGGCGGCCAATAGCATCACCTCGGCACTGGCCAACGAGTTTGCCGAAGCCGCCGAAGGCCTGCACCAGGCCGCGCTGATGTATCTGGGGCTGGTGCTGTTCTTCATCACCTTTGTGATCCTCTCCCTCTCCAAACTGCTGCTGTCGCGTTTGCGCAAGGCAGAAGGCGTTAAAACATGAGCACCGCAACTGCACTCCAACAGGCCCGCGCCCTGCACGAGGCCCGTGCTGCGCGCTTTGCCCAGCGCAAGCGGGTCAACGTGCTCGCCACCACCCTGGCCATGGCAGCCATGGCCTTTGGCCTGGTCTGGCTGTTCTGGATTCTGTGGGAGACATTCCGCCTGGGCATTGGTGGCATGACCTTCGCCACGCTGACCCAGATGACGCCGCCGCCCAACGAGGTCGGTGGTTTGGCCAACGCCATCTACGGCTCCTTTTTGATGGTCTCGATGGCCACTTTTGTGGGCACGCCCATCGGCATCATGGCGGGTATTTACCTGGCCGAATTCGACACCAAGAGCTGGCTGGCCTCGTTGGTGCGCTTTGTGAACGACATTCTGCTGTCGGCACCGTCGATCATCGTGGGCCTGTTTGTCTACGCGGTGGTGGTGTCGCGCTTCAAGTCTTTCTCAGGCTACGCCGGCATCATGGCGCTGTCGCTGATCGTGATTCCGGTGGTCATCCGCACCACCGAGAACATGCTGCAACTGGTGCCCTCCGGTCTGCGCGAAGCGGCGTATGCCCTGGGCGCGCCCAAGTGGAAGGTGATTCTGAGCATCACCCTTAAATCAGCCCGTGCCGGCGTCATTACCGGCGTGCTGCTGGCTGTGGCCCGCATTGCGGGCGAGACTGCACCGCTGCTGTTCACCGCGCTGAGCAACCAGTTCTGGACCTCGTCGTTGAGCGAACCCATGGCCAGCTTGCCGGTCACGATCTTCAAGTTTGCCATGAGCCCGTATGAAAACTGGCAACAGCTGGCCTGGGCCGGTGTGTTCCTGATCACCATGGCTGTGTTGGGCCTGAACATCCTGGCCCGCGTATTGACCCGTAGCAAGGCCTGAGGCCCAAGTGCCCACCCGAACCGAGTAAAACCATGATCCAAACCGTCAATACCCCTCTGAAGTCCAAGATCTCTGTCAAGGATTTGAACTTCTACTACGGCAAGTTCCACGCCCTCAAGGGCATCAACCTGGAAATCCCCGAGAAGAAGGTCACCGCTTTCATCGGCCCTTCGGGCTGCGGCAAGTCCACGCTGCTGCGCATCTTCAACCGCATGTTCGAGCTCTACCCCGAGCAACGTGCCGAAGGCCAGATCCTGCTGGACGGCCAGAACCTGCTGACCAGCAAGGAAGACGTGGCACTGCTGCGCGCCAAGGTCGGCATGGTGTTCCAGAAGCCCACGCCGTTCCCCATGTCCATCTTCGACAACATCGCCTTTGGCGTGAAACTGTTCGAGTCGCTCAATGCCACCGACATGGAAGAGCGCGTGGAGTGGGCGCTGCGCAAGTCGGCCTTGTGGACCGAGGTGAAGGACAAGTTGCACCAAAGCGGCTCCAGCCTGTCGGGTGGTCAGCAACAACGCCTGTGCATTGCGCGCGGCATTGCGATCAAGCCTGAGGTGCTGCTGCTGGACGAACCCTGCTCGGCGCTGGACCCGATTTCCACCGCCAAGGTCGAAGAGTTGATTGTCGAATTGAAAAACGACTACACCGTGGTCATCGTGACCCACAACATGCAGCAGGCGGCCCGCTGCAGCGACTTCACCGCCTACATGTACCTGGGTGATCTGGTGGAGTTTGGAGCTACGGAGCAGATGTTCTTCAAGCCCACACGCAAAGAGACAGAAGACTACATCACCGGCCGTTTCGGTTGAGAGCAGAGAGGAAACCATGTCCGATAAACATTTGTCCACGCAGTTCGACAGCGAACTGACCTCCGTGTCTTCCCAGGTGATGGAGCTGGGCGGTCTGGTCGAATCCCAGATTCGCCAGGCCATTTATGCGCTTTCGCAATTCAGCGTGGAGGTGGCCGACGAAGTCACCGCCCGCGAAGTGCGTGTGAACGCCATGGAGATCGAGATCGACCGCGATCTGTCCTCCATCATTGCGCGGCGCCAGCCCACTGCACGCGACTTGCGCTTACTGATCGCCATCTCCAAGACCACGGCCAACCTGGAGCGCGTGGGTGACGAGGCCGAGAAGATTGCCCGCATGGTGCGCTCCATCATCCAGAGCGGTGCGCCGCGCAGTCTGCCATCGCTGGAACTGCGCGTGGCAGCGGACCTGGCTTCCGGCCTGCTGAACAAGGCACTGGACGCGTTTGCACGCCTGGACGTGAACGCTGCGGTCACCATCCTCAAAGAGGATGACCTGATCGACGCCGAGTTTGATGGCTTTGTGCGCAAGCTGGTTACCTACATGATGGAAGACCCGCGCATGATTTCGCCCAGCCTGGACCTGCTGTTCCTGGCGAAAGCGATCGAGCGCATTGGCGACCATGCCAAGAACATTGCCGAGTTCATCATCTACGTGGTCAAAGGCGAAGATGTTCGCCACACCACCATGGAAAAAATCGAGTCCATCGTCAAATGAGAAACATGCCCGCCGTCTTGATCGTGGAGGACGAATCGGCGATTGCCGAGTTGATTGCCGTGAATCTGCGGCACAACGGTTTTCGTCCGCGCTGGGCCATGGACAGCGACTCCGCCCAACGCGAGATTGATGCGGGTGTGCCGGACCTGATCCTGCTGGACTGGATGCTACCCGGCGAGAGTGGCCTGACGCTGGCCAAACGCTGGCGCACCGATCCGCGTACCAAGGACATTCCCATCATCATGCTCACCGCGCGTGGCGATGAGGCGGACCGGGTGGCCGGGCTGGACGCGGGGGCCGACGACTACATTGCCAAGCCGTTTTCCACCAAGGAATTGCTGGCCCGGGTGCGCGCAGTGCTACGCCGCCGCGCGCCCGAAGATGCGGGCGAATTGATCACCATTGCCGGCCTCAGCCTGGACCCGGCCACGCACCGTGTGTCGTTCCAGGAGCAGGCGCTCAAGCTGGGCCCTACCGAATTCAAACTGCTGCACTACCTCATGGGCCACGCAGAGCGCGTGCACAGCCGTGCCCAGCTGCTGGACAAGGTGTGGGGTGACCATGTGTATATCGAGGAACGCACGGTGGATGTGCACGTCAAGCGCCTGCGCGAAGCGCTGGCCCAGGCCGGTGCCATGGTGGAAACCGTGCGAGGCGCGGGCTACCGTTTGACGGCCAAGCCGGCGGTGGCTGTGGTGACCGACAAGGCCAGCGCCTGAAGGGCGCCTCTTCTATGGTGTGGCGTTTGCTGTCGTTTGTGCTTTTGCAGGGTATTGCGGGAGCGTTGGGTTGGTACTTGTCGCCCAATGCGGACCGCATCTGGGCCGCCAGCATTGCCGCGGTGGCCAGCGGTTATCTCTGGTTGCTGCTGGACGCGTCCCGCGGCATGCGCCTTTTGGGGTGGCTGCGCCGGGGGGAGTCCAGCGATATTGCACTGGGCCAGGGTTTGTGGGGCGAGGCCGCAGACCGCATGCGTCGCCTGTTGCGCACGCGAGAGCGTCAGGTCATCGAGAGCGAAAGCAAGTTGCAGGATTTCCTGGCAGCGCTGCAGGCATCTCCCAATGGGGTGGTGCTGCTGGATGCGCAGGGGCGTATCGAGTGGTTTAACCAGACCGCGGCGGGGCACTTTGGCTTTGACGTGCGTCGCGACATGCTGCAGCACTTTGGCAATCTGGTGCGCGATCCTGGCTTTGCGGGGTACATGGCGGAGCGTGACTTTCGCCACGACGTGGTCATGCCGGGTCGTGACAGCACCAGTTCCAAACCTGTTCAACTCTCGGTGCATTTGCACCCCTATGGCGAAGGACGCAACCTGCTGCTGTCGCGGGATATCACGGCGGTGGAACAGGCCGAAGCCATGCGCCGCGACTTTGTGGCCAATGTCTCCCACGAGATCCGCACGCCGCTGACGGTCCTGGCCGGGTTTGTGGAAACCTTGCAGTCGTTGCCATTGGAAGAGCCCGAGCGCCAGCGCTATCTGGGGCTGATGTCCCAGCAGGCCGAGCGCATGCAGACCCTGGTGAACGATTTGCTCATGCTATCGCGCCTGGAAGGCAGCCCCTTGCCGTCGGCTCAGGACTGGGTGTCGGTTCACGGTTTGTTGCGGCAATGTCGGCAAGAAGCCGGTGACTTGTCACGCATGCTGTGGGGCGAGGCCCAGGACATTGCGTTTGACATGGGTGAGGACTCGGAAATCGCTGGTTCCTTGACCGAGCTGCACAGCGCGGTGTTCAACCTGATTGGCAATGCCATCCGTTACACGCCGGCGGACAAGAGCATCCGTGTGGTGTGGCGGGCTTCACCCGTGGGCGGAGGCATGCTCTCCGTCCAGGACACCGGGCCTGGCATTGCCCCAGAGCATTTGCCACGCCTGACTGAACGCTTTTATCGGATAGATCGCAGCCGCTCGCGCGATACGGGTGGCACGGGTCTGGGTTTGGCCATCGTGAAGCACGTGGCGCAACGCCATGCGGCAGAGTTGAGCATTGAGAGTGTGCCGGGCAAAGGATCGAGTTTTTCGATCTTTTTCTCCCCACCGCGGGTGCGTCCAACCTTGCAGCCTATTCGCCTCGCTGCCTAGTCGGGCAGCTGCGGAGCATCTAGCGGCGGTGCAGCAGCCAGATCGCTTCGCCCTTGTCCACAGGGTGGCGCACGAGCGTGTGAGGGGCCCACACCGTGGTGTCGATCTGCTCGCTGACTTCCATGTCAAATCCCGGTTCGCTCAGCATCCACGGGCAAGATGTGGCGGGGGCGCGGCTTTGCAAGTCCATATGGCCGTACCACTGTAGGGCGGCGACGTGTGCGGGGTTGACATTGGCCACCTCCACACAGCTCTTGCCCACTAACTGCGCAGTAGTTCGCACCAAAGATGTGTAGCTTTGCGCGTAGTTCAGCAGCGGCATCCACAGCGTCATCAGCAGCAGCCAACACAGAGCTGCACCGCCTGCGGGCAGCACCAAACTCTTCCAAATAGCCGCACGGTGGCGCCCCACGCGCCAGCGCACCAGCCATGCCCAGGCCAGCGTAGCCGCCAGAGCGAAGCCCAATGCCACAGCGGAGAAGCTGGGTTCAAAACCCGGGGCTAGACGCGCGACGTTGGCGGCTGGTTGGTGCGGTACGCCGGTTTGCATAGCAATCCACACCACCCAGATGGTGAAACCACAACCCGAGAAAAACAGCAGGGTGAACCAGTCAATCAGAGCAGCCACCTGCCGTTTGAGGGTAGGCAACGCGAAGGCGGCCAACGATGCCATGGCAGGCAGGGCTAGCAACAGCGTGCGGTCTGACGCGCTGGATACCAGTGTGGCCAGTACGGTGACCAGGGCAAACCAGGTCGGCAATGCCACGTGACGTGCCATGCGCAGAGTAAACAACTGGTGGCGCCATCGCCATACCGTCCATAGCGCTAGCGGCCAGCTAGGCCAGGTGAACCAGATCAGCAGTTGGGCATAGCCGTTCCAGTCCGCCCAGCTCCAACTGGGCCACACAATTTTCCAACGCCACAGGTTCAGTTCCTTGGCCAAGAGGGCAACCGCCAAGGTAGCCAGCAACATGGCCAGGCTTTCCCACGTGCGTTGTGGCAGTTTGCCTGAGGTCGAGGCTTCTTCAGGTTGTTCACGCCAGTGCACCACCGCGCCCCCCAGCCCAAACAACACGGCCAGCGCCGGAGCACCCGAGAGGGCCAGGCCCGCCGAGCCGACCACCATCGCCACGGCTGGCCCCACCTTGCGGTAGGGCAAGGCGCTCACGGCATAAAACAGCAGAGCACTAAACGCAAGTTGGGCGAGTGCTGGCGTCGTTTCATGTGCCAACTGGGCGAGCCCCAAGCTGGCCACAAAGGCCAGCACTCCGGCATCGGCCATGGCACGCGCATAGTCGGTCGGCAGTGCCTCGCCGCCAAAAGCAAAGGCGACCGGTTGCGCCAAGGGGCTGCGGCCCAGGTAATAGGTTCCGTACCAGGTGGACAGCAGGGCCAGAGCCATCAACAAGCCAAACGGCACACGCGCCGCAAAGTCCAGTGGCACCCCAGATGGTGCCAACTGGATGGCCCAAGCCCCCAGCCAGTAGGGCAGCAGGGCGCCGTTGTCGGGCGTTAGTCCCAGCAGTTCAGGCTGCATCCAGTTTGTCGCACCCTGGGCCAAAGCGCCCATGTAGCCCAGCGCTGCCATGTCTTCGCTGCGCCATGCTTCGCGGCCCAGAAAGCCGGCGCATACATAGGCCAGGCACAAAAGCACCAGAGGCCAGCGCGGGAGGCGGCGCACGGCCGCTTGGGCCACGATGGCAGGATTAGGGTGATTCACAGTCGGGCGGATGAATTCAAAGTCAGGCAAAAAAAAGGCAGCTCGGTTCTCCGGGCTGCCTCTTGCGGGTCAACAGGCCAAAGCCTGAAACCAGAGATTACTTGGCTGCGGTCTTGCCAAAGCGGTTGCGGAATTTCTCCACGCGGCCACCCATGTTGTCCACGGATTTTTGTGTGCCAGTGTAGAAAGGGTGCGATTCGCTGGTCGTGTCGAGCTTGAAGAGGGGCAGTTTGCGGCCGTCTTCCATGTCGATCATTTCCTTGGTGTTGGCGCAGGAACGTGTCACGAACTTGAAGCCGTTGGACATGTCCTGGAAGCACACTTCGCGGTAATTGGGGTGAATGCCTTCTTTCATATCTTCTCCATCAGTTGCGCTAGCCGCATCAGGCCCTCGGGCAAACCTCTGCCCAATTCAAAACCTGTGTACTTGTCGCTAAACCCAAGATTATAGCTTATCCGCCTCGACGCATCATGTCGAAGAACTCGCTGTTGTTCTTCGTGGCACGCATTTGCTTGAGCACCATCTCCATGGACTCGATTTCGTCCATGTTGTAGAGGAACTGGCGCAGGATGCGGGTTTTTTGCAGGATTTCGGGCTGCAACAGCAATTCTTCACGGCGGGTGCCGCTGCGGTTGAGCTGGATGGACGGGAAAACGCGCTTCTCGTACAGGCGACGGTCCAGGTGAATTTCGGAGTTGCCGGTGCCCTTGAATTCTTCAAAGATCACTTCGTCCATGCGGCTGCCGGTGTCGACCAGGGCTGTGGCGATGATGGTCAGCGAGCCGCCTTCTTCCACATTGCGGGCGGCGCCCAGGAAGCGCTTGGGGCGCTGCAGGGCGTTGGAGTCCACGCCGCCAGTCAAGACCTTGCCCGACGAGGGCACCACGTTGTTATAGGCACGGGCCAGGCGGGTGATCGAGTCCAGCAGGATGACCACGTCTTTTTTCAGTTCGACCAGGCGCTTGGCGCGCTCGATCACCATTTCGGCTACGTGCACGTGACGGGCCGCGGGTTCGTCGAAGGTAGAGGCAATCACCTCGCCCTTAACGGTGCGCTGCATTTCGGTCACTTCTTCTGGGCGCTCGTCAATGAGCAAAACCATCAAATAGCTGTCGGGGTAGTTGGCGGAAATGGCGTGCGCAATGTGCTGCATCATCACCGTCTTGCCGCTCTTGGGCTGGGCCACGATCAATGCGCGCTGGCCCTTGCCAATAGGGGCAATGATGTCGATCACGCGACCGGTGATGTTCTCTTCGCCCTTGATGTCCTGTTCCAGCTTCATCTGCTCTTTGGGGAACAGTGGCGTCAAGTTCTCAAACATGACCTTGTGCTTGTTGCCCTCAGGGGGGCCACCGTTGACTTTGTCGAGCTTGTTCAGGGCAAAGTAGCGCTCACCATCCTTGGGAGTCCGCACTTCGCCTTCGATCATGTCGCCGGTGTGCAGGTTGAAGCGGCGCACCTGGCTAGGGCTGATGTAGATGTCGTCCGTGCTGGCTGTGTAGCTGGTGTCCGGGCTGCGTAGAAAGCCAAAGCCGTCGGGCAGGATTTCCAGCACGCCGTCGGCAATGATCTGCTCGCCGGTGCGCGCACGCTTCTTGATGATGGCGAACATCAGCTCCTGCTTGCGCATACGGCCCGTGTTTTCAATCTCAAGTTCTTCGGCTTGCTTGAGGACTTCAGACACGTGCAGTGCCTTGAGTTCGTTTAAGTGCATGGAGTGGGTCCCGGTAAGGGCGTTGACCGATGTTCGGCGAATTACAAAAATCTGGGGGAATGGGGGAGAGGCAAAACTGGGTAAGCGCCTCTGCGTTCTGTGCCGGGAATCGGCGCCTGCCTTGGGGTGGGCGGGTGAACGGGATTTATTATGACAGGAAAACGCAACCGTGCTGCAGTGTCACGGTTGCGGGTTGCAGATTTGGCGTTTTAGGCCAGTTGCTGATCAATAAATGCAGTCAACTGCGCTTTGCTCAGGGCGCCGACCTTGGTGGCAGCCAGTTGGCCGCCCTTGAACAGCATCAGGGTGGGGATGCCGCGGATGCCGAACTTGGCGGGGATGTCGCGGTTTTCGTCCACGTTCATCTTGGCCACTTGCAGCTTGCCCTCGTAGGTCGTGGACACTTCGTCCAGGATGGGGGCGATCATCTTGCAAGGGCCGCACCACTCTGCCCAGTAGTCCACGAGGATGGGCTGTGCCGCACCCAGTACATCCGCTTCAAATGTGGCATCGGTAACGTGTTTGATGAGTTCGCTGGCCATGATGGTTTCCTTTGGGAGATTGCTATAACAGCTAAAGTTGCGGCATTGTGACAGAAACCAAGCCCCCCACCGATGCCTTTGCGCCTATGGCCAGCATAGCCAAAAACGATTTTCCAAAGGTGCTGAGGGCCTTTGCATATGGCGTAGAACATCCCGCCATGGCCTTGTGGGTGGCCCCCGAAACCGGGCTGTTGGCGCGCATTGCTGCCGCAATGCAGCGCCTGGGCGCCCACCCGGCCCGCACGCTGGTGCTATTGCCTTATGCCCAACTGCTGCCGTTGGCCCAGCGCCTGTGGCCCAGCACCTTTCCCTGGGGGTTTGCACCCCGGTTCGAAACCACCTTGAACTGGGTGGCTGCCAACGGCGGGTTTGCGCCCGGGCCTTTGGACATTAGTTTTGATGCGGCGATGGACACCCTGACCGCCCAGGCCCTGCTGGCCCGCAGTGGCATGGCGGGGCGGGACGACCTGGCGCCCTTGCTGGTGCAGGCGGCCTGCCAACTGGCCCCCTTGGCCGCTGCCGCGGGGCCGCAAGGGCGTGCCGCCTGGGCGCAGTCGGCTAGGTTTCAGGCGGTGCTGGGCATGGAAAGTGAGGCCCTGGCCTGGGAGGCGCAGGTGGCCCGTGTGGCTGTGGAGTGGGCCGCCGCCTCGGCGTATGCCAGCGACGCGCTGTTTGACGCCCATGCAGTGGCCGCGGTGGACTGCTTAATTCTGGTGCAGGGGTTGGCCGCAGACCCGCTGGCTACGGGTTTGCGGCCACTGTGGCAACACAAGCTGGTCGCACTGCCATTGGCCACAGGTTCTGTGGCGCCTGACGCTGCTGCCCTGGCTTTACACGCCTGTCTGGATGCGGAAGACGAAGCCCAGCGTACGGCCGCCTGCGCTCTGCGCCATATTGCAGAAGACCGTTTTCCCTTGGCGCTGGTGTCGTCCGACCGGGCGCTGACACGCCGGGTACGCGCCATGCTGGAGGGGGCCGGTGTGCGTATGCGGGATGAAAACGGCTGGAAGCTATCAACCAGCCTGGCGGCCGCCTCTGTGATGGCGGGGCTGCGCGCGGCAGTGTGGAATGCCTCGGCGGATGCCGTGCTGGCCTGGCTCAAGCAATCGCCAGCGGCTCAGCCTTGGGTACACCGGCTGGAGCGCGCGTTGCGGCGCGACCAGGTACGGGACTGGCGCGATGCTGCGACGATGCCCAGCCTGGTACGTGATCCCAGCCTGGTGGAAGCCCATGCCACGGTGCAGGCTTGGCGAGGTGGCTTGTCGGGGCGCAAGTCGTTGCAGGCTTGGCTTGCAGCGCTGGAACAGGCGCTGCAAGCCGGTGGCTTGTGGCCGCAACTACAGCAGGACGGTGCAGGTGCCAAGGTGCTGGCGGCGTTGCGCCTGGCACCTGAAGACCCGGCACGCTGGACCGGGTTGCTGGCGCAAGCCCTGTGGGCCCAGAGCAAATGGGACTTGGCTGAATTCACCGCATGGGTGAACCATGCGCTGGAGAGCACCAGCTTCCAGCCCGACTACCCCGACGAAGAGCAGGTAGTGATCCTGCCCATGAGCCAGATGCTGGGCCGCCCCTTTGCCGCCGTCGTGTTGGCAGGCTGTGACGAGGTGCGCCTGAACCCCTCGCCCGAGCCGCCCGGAAATTGGACACCGGTGCAGCGTGCCGCGCTGGGTCTGCCCGCGCGTGCAGACCAGGAGGTGCAGTTGCGCGCGTCCTGGCAGTTTGCGCTGCAGTCTCCGCAGTGCGATGTGCTGTGGCGCACCAGTGATGACGCGGGCGAGGCCTTGATGCCCAGCGCTTTGGTGCAACTGCTGCAACTTCAACAACCGGATCTTCTTTGGGCTGAGGAGCCACGTGCCGTGCGCGCGGTGCAGGTGGCGGCTGTGTTGGCGCCCATGCCCCATGGAGACCAAGTGCCAGTTGCGCAACTTTCCGCCAGTGCGTATGAGGACTTGCGTCAATGCCCCTACCGCTTTTTCGCCCTGCGCCAATTGGGGCTGAAATCCGATGATGAGCTGGACGCGGGTGTGGACAAGCGCGACTTTGGTCTGTGGTTGCACGCGGTGTTGCAGCGCTTCCACGAAGCGCTGGCTGCGCAGCCGATGGCCGAACGGACCAGGCGCTCGGCGCTGCTGGACCAGATGGCCGAGGCGCAGACCACCGCCATGGCCTTGCCGCAAGGAGAGTTTTTGCCGTTTGCAGCAGCCTGGCCCGCGGTGCGCGATGGCTATCTGCAATGGCTGGACAAGTACGAGGCCGAGGGGGGCGTGTTTGCGAGTGGCGAAACCTCGCACACCCAGCGTATTGGCAACCTCAAACTGGTGGGTCGCATTGACCGCACGGACACTTTGAAAGACGGCTCCGTCATGGTGCTGGACTACAAGACCGAGCCCACGGCGAAGACGCGATTGCGCGTGAAGGACCCCATGGAGGACACGCAGATTGCGTTCTACGCGGCACTGCTGCCGCACGACACGCTGCGTGCGGCCTATGTGAATGTGGGCGAGCGTGACGGGACAGTGCTGTGCGAGCAGCTTGAGGTGGTCCACGCACGGGACGCCCTGATTGCCGGCATGCTGGACGACATGCAGCGCATCGCCGACGGTGCACCGATGCCCGCGTTGGGCGACGGAGTGTCCTGTGACTTTTGCCAGGCGCGCGGCCTGTGCCGCAAAGACGGGTGGGCCGCCGCATGAGCACCGCCGCCGCGTTTGAACACAACGGCACGCTGGTCGAGCGCCAGCGCTTCTACGAGATCGCCTGTGATCCGCGCCGCAGCGTGGCGGTAGAGGCCTGTGCCGGTGCAGGCAAGACCTGGATGCTGGTCTCGCGCATGGTGCGGGCGCTGCTGGAAGGTGCTGCGCCGCAAGACATTCTGGCCATCACCTTCACCAAAAAAGCCGCGGGCGAAATGCGCCAGCGCTTGCAGGAATGGCTGCACGAATTTGCTGCGGCGGATGATGCGGAGCTGCGTTTGGCCCTGCAGCAGCGCGGTCTGCGGGGCGAGCCTACGGCGGCGCAGTTGCAAACCCTGCGTGGCCTGCATGCCCAATTGCTGGGCAGCGGGCGGCCGGTGCAGATTCGCACCTTCCACAGCTGGTTTGCTGCGCTGTTGCGTAGCGCGCCGCTGGCGGTGCTGCACCAGATGGGCTTGCCCACGCAGTACGAGCTGCTGGAGAACGATGCCCAGGCGGTGGCGCAGGTGTGGGGGCGTTTTCAAAGCCGCGTCGTGCAGGACGATGTGGCCAGCGCCGATTACCGCGCCGCCGTGGCCACCTTTGGCCGCCACCAGACGCACAAGGCGCTGGAGGCGGCGCTCAACAAGCGAACCGAATTTGCGCTGGCCGATGCGCATGGGGTGGTGGATGCCTCCGTGATTCGCTTCGCGGTGCAGTACCCGGACTTTGCGGGGCTGGACGCGCCGCAAGACCGCCTGGCCCAGCCCACAGTGCAACAGCTGTTGTGGGACAGCGCGCGGGCGCTGGGTGCTAGCACGCTGGTGACTGCGACCAAGGCAGCGTCGGCCCTGGAGCGCGCGCTGACCGATTGCGACCTGGCCAGCGTGGTGGACGCTCTGATGACGCAAAAAGGCACGCCGCGCAAGTTCAGCGACAAGCTGGCCGGCATCGCCACGGTCCAAGCCGCACAGGCGCTGCTAGCCCAGGTGGTGGACGCCCAGGCCCAGCATGAAGCCTGGCTGCACCAACAGCGCATGGCGCGACTGGCGCGCGGCCTGCTGGAGGACTATGCGGCGCTCAAGCGGGAGCGCGGCTGGATTGACATGGGCGACCTGGAGCGTGCTGCGCTCACGCTGATGTCGGATGAGGAATTGAGTGGCTGGGTGCAAGAACGGCTGGATGCGCGCGTGCGGCACCTGTTGATTGACGAGTTTCAAGATACCAACCCGCTGCAGTGGCAGACGCTCAGCAGCTGGCTGTCGTCGTACGCCGGTGCTGGCAACGCGCCCAGTGTGTTCATTGTGGGCGACCCCAAGCAAAGCATTTATCGCTTCCGCCGCGCCGAGCCGCAGGTGTTCCGCGCGGCCAAGGCGTTTGTGGTGCAGGGGCTGGGTGGTGACCTGCTGAGCTGCGACCACACGCGACGCAACGCGCCTGCCATCATCGGCGTGGTGAATGCCGTGATGGCGCAGGCGCAGACTGAGGGCGCGTTTGACGGCTTCCGTGACCACAGTACTGAGTCGCAGGCCATGGGCAAGGTGCTGCACCTGCCGCGCATAGAGCGCGACATCGGCGAGGCAGAGGACGCCACCGCACCCGAGGCCGTGTGGCGCGACAGTCTGACCGTGCCGCGCCACGAGGTGGAAGACACGCGCAAAACCCTGGAGTGCCGCCAAGCCGCACGTTGGCTGGCCCAGCAGTTAGCGTTGCCTGGTAGTCCCTTGCAGCCCCAGCACGTGATGGTGCTGGCGCGCAAACGTGAACGCCTGACGCTGATGCAGCAGGAGCTGGCGCAGCTGCACATCCCCGCCCAGCAGCCCGAGAAGAATGAACTGGGCGATGCGCCTGAGGTGCAAGACCTGGTGGCTCTGCTCGACGTGCTGGTGTCGTCCCAGCATGACCTCTCCATGGCGCGCGCGCTGAAGTCACCGCTGTTCAGTGCCAGCGATGACGATCTGGTGGCTCTGGTGCTGCAGCAGCGCGCCCTGCAGGCCCAAGCCCGCGCGGTGGACGACAACGCCCCCACTGTGAGTTGGCTGGAAACCCTGCAGACGGCCACCGCTTTGCCGCCCGCCTTGCAACCCCTGGGCGCCACACTGGCGCGCTGGAAGCAGTGGCTGGACACGCTGCCCCCGCACGATGCGCTGAGTGCCATCTATGACGACGGCGACGTGCTGGCGCGCTTTGCCGCGGCCGCACCTGCTACCTTGCGCGATAGCGTGCTGGCCAATGTGCGTGCGCTGCTCAACGCCGTGCTGCAGGTGGACGGTGGGCGCTACACCACGGCCTACGGCCTGGTGCGCGCGCTACGCGCCGGTGGCATTGCCGCGCCGGTGCGTGCCGATGCGCGTGCCGTGCGTCTGCTGACCATCCACGGCGCCAAGGGGCTGGAGGCACCGCTGGTGCTGATGCTGGACACCGATGGCGAACCCAACAAGTCCGAAACCATGGGTGTGCTGGTGGACTGGCCGGGCGAAGACGCTTACCCGCGCCGCTTTGTGTTCCTGGCCAGTGAATCGCGACCGCCGGCCTGTGTGGCCGACACGTTGGTGGCTGAGCAGCAGGCGCGCAGCCGCGAAGAGCTCAACGCTCTCTACGTGGCGCTGACCCGCACCCAGACCACGCTGGTGCTTTCCAGCATGGCGCCGCACCGCGAGAACCCGGGAAGTTGGTGGCAGCGCCTGCAGGCCCACGCCAGCGAAGCACCCTGGCCTCTGGGCGCCGCCGAGAGCGCAGCAGTCCCACTGCAATCGGCGGCGAATGCCCAAAACGCCTCCCACGGGGTGGTGCAGCTAAAAATATTGCCAAATCGAGCTCTAGCCCCCGTCGATAGTGCGCGAGCAGCTCCTGTTTTGGTAGCAGAGGTGGTGCCCGACGGCCTGGATTCCCGCATCGGCCAGGCCATGCACCGGCTGCTGGAATGGGCACCGTGGACCGAGCAGCAGCTGGCACGCGCTGGCCAGGCCTTTGCACTTGACGCCGCGCAAACCCAGACTGCGGCCCGCATGGCGCAGGCCATTTTGCAAGGCGAGGGCGCTTGGGCCTGGGACACAGAGGCGCTGCAGTGGCACGCGAACGAGGTGGCCATCACCCACCAGGGCCGCGTGCTGCGCATGGACCGCCTGGTGCAGCGCCGCGACGACAATAGCTGGTGGGTGCTGGACTACAAGTCCACCGCTCGACCGCAAGAACAGGCCGAGCTGCGTGCCCAACTTTTGACCTACTGCAGCGTGGTGCAACTGGCCTATCCAGGCCAGACCGTGCGCGCTGCCTTTTTGACGCCCCAGGGGCGCCTCATCGAACTCACCCCGGATGTTGCTTGAATGACTGTTTCTGATTCCTCGCCCGTTGCCATGTCTACATTGCCCTTGTTGGAGGTCGATGTGGCCGTCATTGGCGGTGGCCCCGCAGGCCTGATGGCCGCACAGGTGCTGGCCGATGCCGGTGTGGCGGTGCATCTGTTTGACGCCATGCCCAGCATTGGCCGCAAGTTCTTGCTGGCCGGCAAGGGCGGGCTTAACCTGACCCATTCGGATGCAGCGGATCGCTTTGCAGGCCGCTATGGTGCCCGGCGCGATGCCATTGCCGCGCTGCTGCAGGGGCTGGATGCCGATGGCCTGCGCGCCTGGGCGCATGGCTTGGGTATTGAGACCTTTGTGGGTACCTCGGGCCGCGTGTTCCCCAAAGACATGAAAGCCGCGCCGCTGCTGCGTGCCTGGCTGCAACGCCTGCGCAACCCGGGCCAGGCCGGTGCCGTGGGCGTGCAGTTCCACATGCGCCACCGCTGGATGGGCTGGGATGGGCCCACGCTGCTGCTGGACACCCCGCAAGGGCGCCAGCCCGTGCGGGCCAAAGCCACGGTGCTGGCACTGGGCGGAGGTAGCTGGGCGCGACTGGGCTCCAACGGCGCTTGGGTGCCTTTGCTGGCGCAGCAAGGTGTGGCGGTAGCGCCGTTGCTGCCGTCCAACTGCGGCTTTGAGGTGCAGGGCGGCTGGAGCGAATTTTTCAGCAGCAGGTTTGCCGGGCAGCCCTTCAAGTCAGTGGCCATGGCATTCACCAACAGCCAGGGCGTAACTTTCCAGCGTAAAGGCGAATTTGTGGCGACTGCCGGGGGCGTGGAGGGCAGTTTGGTCTACGCTGCGTCCAGCCTGTTGCGCGACGAGATTATCCGTACAGGCCACGCCACCTTCCATTTGGATTTGCTACCCGATATGTCGCCAGAGAAGGTGCTGTCGGAGGTGAGTCACCCGCGTGGCAGTCGGTCGCTCTCCAGTCACCTGAAAAGCCGCCTGCACCTGGACGGCATCAAGTCGGCCATCCTGCACGAGCTGCTGCCCAAGGACGCGGTAAATGATCCCTTTCGCCTAGCTACGGCCATCAAGGCCTTGCCGATTACCTTGCAGGCTGCACGGCCCCTGGACGAAGCGATCAGCACCGCGGGCGGCGTGTTGTTTGAAGTGCTGACGCCAGACCTGATGCTGGAGCAACTGCCCGGAGTGTTCTGCGCCGGCGAGATGCTGGACTGGGAGGCGCCGACGGGTGGCTACCTGTTGCAGGCCTGCTTTGCCAGTGGCGCCAAAGCCGGGCAGGGTGCACTGGCGTATTTGCGAGGCTGAAGCAACCCGCTGTGACAGGGTCAGACCGGTAGCCGGGGCGCCGCGGCGCGCACGCAGTTGCGTCCGCCATGCTTGGCCTCGTACAGGGCCTTGTCGGCATCGGCCACCAGCGTGGGCGGTGTGGTGCTGGCATCGGGGATGGCGCTGGCCACGCCAAAGCTGGCGGTGATGCGCAGGGTTTGCCCCTCGATTGGAATCACCAGTCCGGCAATGTCTTCGCGGAATTCCTCCGCCAGTTCCAGCGCATCGCCCAGGGTACTGTTGATCAGCAGCACCACAAATTCTTCCCCACCATAGCGGGCCAGTACGTCGCCTGCGCGCTGCACCTTCTGGCGCAGGTAGTCGGCCAGGTAGCGCAGGCAGGTATCGCCCGCGGGGTGGCCCCAGGTGTCATTGACGGACTTGAAATGGTCGATGTCAAACAACATCAATGCCAGTGGCTGCTTGAGTCGGCTGGCGCGCTTGTGCTCGGAGGCCAGTGCCAGGTCAAAGTAGGCGCGGTTGCCCACCTGAGTGAGGCCATCGGTGTGGGACAGGCGCTGCAACTCTGCATTCACGGTCTGCAGCTTGGACAGTGCCTCGTTGAGTTCGTCGGTACGGTCGCGCACCCGGTTTTCCAACTCGCGGTTGGCCTGGGCGGTGGATTCGATCAGCGCGCGCTGTGATTCGCGCGCCTTGCGGGCATGCGCCAAGGCAATGGCCTGGGCGTCGATGCGCAGGCTGCGGTCGGTGTTGATGCGGTCGGCCAGCGTGAACGAGAGCAGTATGACCAGCATCAGTGCGCCGATTTGCGAGGCGTTCTCGGTCCAGAAGTTGGCTGGAAGAATGCCGAACTTGCCAATCGTCAGCACGCACACCCCCACCAGCACCGATGTCCAGGCCAGGCAGTAAAAGCGTGCAAACCGCGCACCTTTCCACCAGCGCCAGTAGCCAATGCCCAGCGCCACCACAGCCACCACCAGGATCATGACCGAGTTCACCCGGATGATGAGCTCGTAGGGGATGTAAAAGCTGATCAAAAGCAGGCCCCCATTGACCCATGCCAGGGTCTGGACCGACCAATAGGCGGTTTTGGAGAAGCGCTTGAGTTTGAGAAAACTGCTGGCAAACAGACAGGCCGAGATACAGGCTGTGGCAATGAACACCGGAACTGCCTCGCTGTTCCAGCGGATCTCGTTGGGCCACAGGTAGGCAAAGGCATAGCCCCACAGCGTGGCCCAGAACAGCAGGTAGCTGAAAACAAACGCGATGTAGTAGAGGTAGTTCACATCGCGAGTGGCCAAGAACACGAACAGGTTGTAAACAATCATCACCACCAGAATGCCCAGCACGGCGCCGGCCAGCAGGTGTTCGCGCGCGGCGGCTTCAAAAAATGCGGCGGGCTCCCACAGGCGCAGGGGCGCCTCAATGGTGCCGCTGGAGGCCAGGCGCAGATAGATCTCTTGCGGGCCGGGCACCAGCGTGAGCGGCATTACGAAGTTTTGGTGCTGTACCACGCGCTGGGCAAAGGGTTGCTCATCCCCCAGCGCATAGCGGGTCTGCACCTGACCGGCTACCAGGTGAAACAGTCGCACATCGTCCAGAAAAGGCCGTGGCAATTCCAGCAGGCGCTGTTGGGGTTTGTCGGTGGGGTTGTCGATGACGAACCGGAACCAGTAGGCCTTGTCGGTAAAGCCAAAGTTGGGGCTGGTGCGGTCTATGGTTTGCCAGGCCTGGCCGAGCAATTGGACCTGCTCCAGTTTGGCCGTGCGGCCGCTGTCCACCAGGTAGCCCATGTGGGTGCCAATGTCCTGGCTGGTTCCGGTGGTTTCGGACAGCAGGAGTGTGGGGAAGCTAGGGTCGGCAGGCGCCGTGAGTGCGCAGGCCGCGCTAACGCCAAGCGCCAGCAACGCCGAGAAAATCCAACGAGAGAGCGCCTTGAAACTCAATCCTGGATTTCCTCTAGGGTGAGAAAGGGGAGTTGACGAGCCTGACCCCGGCACTGGCTCCACAGTTAGGGCTGCTTGGTTCCCCACCTGACCCGGTTGGCCGCTTCACCATGCGGGAAGGCCCGTCAAGGCGCATTGTACCCAATGCGGGGCGGCGCTTTCTCAATTCTCACAACAGGTTGGGCTGGGTGTTGGCGTCCGAGGTGAAGCGGTAGCCATTGCGTCCACTGGCCTTGGTTTTGTACATGGCGCGGTCGGCGTTGTTGATGATGTCTTCCGAGGTGGCCCCGTTCTCCGGGAACTGGCTGATGCCGATGCTGAACTCCATATGCATCGGGTTTTCTCCAAAGGGCATCGGCGTCTTGAGCACCGCCAGCAGCTTCTCGGTGAAGCCTGCGATCTGTTCACGCTGTGAAAAATTGTCCAGCAGCACCACAAACTCGTCGCCTCCCAGACGGGCGACGGTGTCCACTTTGCGTGTGCTGCCGGCCAGGCGCTGGGCTACCGTTCGGAGTACGGCATCGCCCGCGGCGTGACCCAGCGTGTCGTTGATCTGTTTGAAGTTGTCCACGTCAATGAACAGCAGCGCAAATTCTTCATCGTTGCGCAGCGCGCGTGCGATGGCCTGCTCCAGCCGCTCCATGAACATGCGCCGGTTGGGCAGGTCGGTCAGCATGTCGTGTTGGGCCAAGTGCTCCAGTTCTTCACGGCTGTCCTGCAGGTCTTCCACCTGACGCTTGATCAGGTTTTGCATGTGCTGAAAACTGCGCGCCAGCATGCCGATTTCGTCTTGGCGGGCTACCGGCAGGGTGAGCATGTGGTTGTCGTTGGAGAAGCGCTGGATGGCCATATTCATCATGTTGATGGGCCGGGTAATGGCGCGTGCCAGAAATATGGCCAACACCAGGCAGCCCAGGCATACCAGCGCCACGATGCGCAGGATGCCTGCACCCAGCTGGTCGGCCTGTCGCAGCACACTCTCTAGGGGTTGGGCCAGGCCCAAAATCAAGCGGTCTTCACCGCTGGCCACATCCAGCGGGCGCCCCATAAAACTGAGCAAAATAGGCGCGTCGGCATAGGCGCCCTGGTTGGATTGGGCGAAGGCTTTGGTAGCTTTTCCGGTGACCAAGTCTGCGGTTTCAGGAAACTCCTGCTGCACCAGGTAGCGTCGACCCTTGTCGAAACCAAAGGCGTGTGTGGGATCAGGGTGGATCAGAAAGTCTCCGTTGCGGTTGGCCAGAAACAGCTGGAAATCTGGCGGCAAATCTGCCGACAGCATGGCAAACACGCCATTCAGGTCCACATTGATCACCAACACGCCAAAGACGGTACCCCGGGCGTCGGTCACCGGTGTGGCCAGTTGCACCGTGGGGCGCTCCAGCCCGGCGTGGGCGCCACGCTCATGGTTGATGGTGATGGGCGACAAGTAGGTCTCGCCGAAAGGCAGCCTCAGGGTTTCATAGACGTAGGGGAAGTGGCCTTTCTCCTGTAAACCGTCGCCCGTGACGTGCAGCAGCGTGCCGCTGTCCCGGTCCACCCGCACCTGTTCCAGGCCGTCCTGCACGGAGATTAGTCGCACCTGAAAGTAAGCCGGGTTGGCCTCCATGACCAACTCGAACAGCGTGACCAACTGTTGCTCGGCAGCCGGGTCTTTGCCCTGCAAGCTGGCCAGCGCTGCCGGGTGGGTGGCCAGTACCAGCAGGTTGCGCGAGATTTCCTGCCGGGTCAGCGCCAGGCGCCGTGCCAGCACCTGCGTGGAGGTGAGCAGTTCGTTTTGCGCACTTTGCACCAGCAGGCCGCGGCTCACGCTGAAGGCGTAAAACCCGGTGAACCCGGACACCAGCATCCCCACCAGGGCCAGTACCAGCGCCAGGCGCGCGGTGATGCCGAACTTCACGGTGCCAACACCTTGTTCGCCCGGTCGCCCGAGACAATGCGCGACCACAGCAGGTTGCGGCGGTCCACGTCTTCTACGGGTTCCAGCCAGATCAGCCGGTCACCTGGGCGGAGGTAGGGGGATTCGGACGTGGTGTTGGCCAGGCCCTGGCGGCTCAGCAGCACTTGACCGGGTTCGGGCTCCAGCATGTAGTCGATCCAGGCCTCTGCCAGCGCCATGTTTTTGGCGCCGCGGGTGATGGCCCAGCAGTCCAGCCACGCCAGCGCCCCTTCCTTGGGAATGGTGTAGCCCACGTTCACGCCGGCCGCTTGCAACAGCTTGACCTGTTGCGAGCCATAGTTGGCAAACAGCAGGGCGGCCTTGCTGCGCTTGAACCACTCCACCGACTCTTCGGGCTGCGTGTAGAAGGTCAACGCATTGCGCCGCAGTGCCAACAACTGTTGCACGGCGGCGGGCCATTCCTTGGCGTCTAACTGAAAGGGGGTTTTGTCTCCCAGCATTTGGGCTGCCAGCGAGAAATTGTGGGCGCTGCCGTTGTAGAGCAGCACCCGGCCCTTGTATTTCGGATCCCACAGCGCCTGTATGGAGTTGGGCGGTGTTGCAAATTGGGCGCGGTCGTAAATCAGCCCCATTTCTGAGTAGGTATAGGGTACGGCATAGGCCTGGTTGCCATGCACGATGCCCGGAATGCTCTTGAGTTGCTGAAAGCGTGGCAACTGCCGCTGGATGTTGGGAATGGAACGGGTGTTGATTGGCACCACCAGGCCTTTGGGGATGTAGCGCTGCAGTTCGGCGGTGTTGACCGCAAACAGGTCAAAGTCTTCGGCCTGGTTGTGGGTGATGCGCTGCCACAGCGCTTCGTCCGTATCGATGAAGGTGATTTCCACCCGGGCGCCAGTGCGCTGCTCAAAGGCCTTGACCACGTCGGGGTCGGCGTAGCCGGGCCAGGCCAGTACCCGTAACACATCACCAGCGTGGGCCACCAGAGGCATGACGCACATCAGCCACGCACAGAGCAGCTGTGGCAGACGTTGGCGCAGGCGGGACACCATGGTGTGGATGGAGAAAGTGGCTTTCCTGTTGCCCAGTCTACCTGAGAGCGGTAACGCCGGCACACTAGAATCCAGCCATGTCTTATCTCGTGCTCGCCCGCAAGTACCGTCCGCGCAACTTCACCGAAATGGTGGGGCAGGACCACGTGGTGCAAGCCCTGACCAACGCGCTGACCACCCAGCGCCTGCACCATGCCTACCTGTTCACCGGCACGCGCGGTGTGGGCAAGACCACGGTGTCGCGCATCCTGGCCAAATCGCTCAATTGCCAGGGTGTGGATGGCAACGGCGGAATCACCGCTACCCCTTGTGGTGTGTGCCAAGCATGCTCTGATATTGATAGCGGAAGGTTTGTCGACTACACCGAGCTGGATGCTGCCAGCAACCGTGGCGTGGACGAGGTGCAGGCCCTGCTGGAGCAGGCGGTCTACAAGCCGGTGCAAGGGCGCTTCAAGGTCTTCATGATCGACGAAGTGCACATGCTCACCAACACGGCGTTCAACGCCATGTTGAAGACGCTGGAAGAGCCGCCCGAGTATTTGAAATTTGTACTAGCCACTACCGACCCGCAAAAGGTGCCGGTGACCGTGCTCTCCCGCTGCCTGCAGTTCAATCTGCGGCCTATGGCGCCTGAGACCATCCGTGAACACCTGACCAAGGTGCTGGACGTGGAACAGGTCAGTTCCGAAGTGCAAGCCCTGCGCCTGCTGGCCCGTGCGGCACGTGGTTCCATGCGTGACGCCTTGAGTCTGACCGACCAGGCGATTGCCTTTGGCTCCGGTCAGCTGCAAGAGGCCACCGTGCGCCAGATGCTGGGCAGCGTGGACCGCAGCTACGTGTTCCGCCTGATCGAGGCGCTGGCGCTGGGTGATGGCAAGACCGTGGTCGAAACCTCCGAAGCGCTGCGCCTGAATGGGCTGAGCGCGGCTTCTACGCTGGAAGAAATGTCTACTGTGCTGCAGCGCATGGCGGTATTGCAGGCCGTGGGCGGCGGGGCAGCGGACGACTCTGACCCTGAAGCCGCCGACACGGCACGCTTGGCCGGTCTGATGGCGGCGGACGAAACCCAGTTGCTCTACAGCATCTGCCTGCATGGCCGGGCCGACTTGGGCCTGGCGCCCGACGAATACGCTGCGCTCACCATGGTGCTGCTGCGCCTGCTGGCCTTCAAGCCAGCGGCGGAGGGTGCTGGCCCCCCTGCTGGTACCGCGCCATTGGCTGAAAAAAAAACTCTAGCTGACGCCGCACCGACGCCTGCCCCAGCGCCCGTGCGCGCTGCACCGCCAGCGGTTGTGCCCGCTTCCCCTGTGGCAGTCGCTGCCCCCGCCAAGCCACCGTTACCGGCCCCGGTGCAACCCTGGGAAGACGCCCCTGCGCCCGCCGTAGCGGTACCCGCAGCGCAGGCAACCCCCGTCGAAACCGAGGTAATTCCACCGGGCCAGGTGCTGTCGGTGCGCGAGAGTGGTCCCGCCGAGCCGCAAGAGCCAGACGACCTGTATGAAGAAGAAAATGGGCCTCTAGCCCCCGCCATTATTGCGCCAGCAGCTACTAAAGTTGTAGCAGTTCCCGTGCGCATGCAAGTGGAAAATCGGGCCGATGCCGTGGCGTCTCAGGCGCCCGCAGTGCTGATTCCGACCGAGGAAGGTGATTTCTGGTACGCCACGGTGCAGCAGCTGATTGCAGCCGAGTCCATCAACGCCTTTGTGCGAGAGCTGGCGCTGCAAAGCCAACTGGTGGCGCGTGACACCGACCAGTGGCTGCTGCGCCTGGAGCGCGAAACATTGAACCAGCCCGGCACGCGCGACCGCCTGACGCAGGCGCTGAACGCGGCGGGCTTCCCCATCACGCTGGCGGTGGAAATTGGTCGGGTGACCGATTGCCCGGGTCGACGCAACGCCGCGGCCTCGGCCGAGAAGCAGATCACGGCCGAGAAGATAATCCTCAGCAACCCTTTCGTGCAAACCATGATGCGGGACTACGGCGCGAAAATCGTGCCCGGCTCCATCAAGCCCCTGTAACGGGGCGTTTTGCTTTTTCTCTCCCTCACTCTCAAGGAAATCCATGTTCAACAAAGGACAACTCGCTGGCCTCATGAAGCAAGCGCAGGCGATGCAGGACAACATGAAAAAAGCCCAGGACGAGCTGGGCAACATCGAAGTCACCGGTGAGTCCGGCGCGGGCCTGGTGAAGGTCACCATGACCTGCAAGCACGACGTCAAGCGCATCACCATCGACCCCAGCCTGCTGGCCGACGACAAGGACATGCTGGAAGACCTGGTGGCTGCAGCCTTCAACGCCGCCGTGCGCAAAGCCGAAGAAACCTCTGCCGAGAAGATGGGCAAGATCAGCGCGGGCATGCCTGGCCTGCCCGGTGGCATGAAGTTTCCGTTCTGACGCGCCGGCCCCATCTTGTCTGACACCAATGCCCTTGACGCCCTGATCCAGGCGCTGCGCCGCCTGCCGGGGGTGGGGGTGAAGTCCGCGCAGCGCATGGCGTTTCACCTGCTGCAGCATGACCGGCCTGGTGCCCAGCTGCTGGCACAGGCTTTGCATGAAGCCTGTGCTCAAGTGCACCACTGCGAGCGCTGCCACACCTTCACCGAGGCGCAGGTCTGCGCCACCTGTGAAGATGTGCGACGTGACCGCAGCCAACTGTGTGTGGTGGAAACCCCTGCCGACCAGTCGGCGATGGAGCGCACCGGCGCTTACAAGGGGCTGTACTTTGTGCTCATGGGCAAACTCAGTCCGCTGGACGGCGTAGGCCCCAACGACCTGGGGCTGAAAAAGCTGTTTGAGCGTGCCTGCGACGGGGTGGTGCAGGAGGTCATTTTGGCCACCAACTTCACCGCCGAGGGCGAGGCCACGGCCTACGTGATTGCCGAGGGACTCAAGGCCCGCGGACTGCGGCCCACGCGCCTGGCACGCGGCGTGCCCGTGGGCAGTGAGTTGGAGTATGTGGATCTGGGCACCATTGCCCATGCTTTGGTGGACCGGCGTTGAACCGCACGGGTCACCGTTTGTTTTTTGAGAAAGTACGTTGTTCATGCAATACGCCCACTTCACCGTCGCTTACTGGTGTGTGCTGATCGTTGCCCTGCTGCCGATCGCCTGCGCAGGGTTGGCCAAGTCAGGCCGTTTGGGCGTGCCGCGCCGCGAGGGCGGCTATGACAATGTGAATCCCCGCGACTGGCTGGCCCGCCAGACCGATTGGCGCGCGCGCGCCAACGCGGCGCAGGCCAACAGCTTTGAGGCGCTGCCCTTCTTCATCGGTGCGGTCATCATTGCCCACCAACTGGGTGCGCACCAGGCGCGCCTGGACATTCTGGCGTTCCTGTTTGTGGTGCTGCGCATGCTCTACATCATGATGTATGTGTCGGGCATGGGCACCGCTCGCTCGGTGGTGTGGTGTGCAGGATTTGCTGTGAATATCGGCATCCTGCTGGTGGGCTACCGCTAAGCCCCGCTGCACGGGCAAGGTTAGTGGCGGGCCAGTTTGGTTCCGCTGGACTTGCTACTCTTTTTAGCGGTCGCCTTGCCCTTGGCCGCAGCAGCGTGGCCAGACTTGGCCGCTACCTTGGTGCCAGCGTGTTTGCCACCAGCCTTGGCGCTGGCAGTGCGTGCATGGCCTTTGCCCGCGGGCAGGTAGACCACCACATGCTGTCCCGCCTTGAAGCTGGCACTGGCGCTCACCTTGTTCCAATCGGCCACTGTGGCCGCGCTCACCTTGTATTTGCGGGCAATGCTGGCCACCGTCTCGCCCTTGCCGGCGCGCACGGTGCTGCGTTTCAGCACCACCTCAGGCGCCAGGGACAGCTGGCCGTTGTCCGCCACTTTGACGGTCACGTCCTGCATGTTGGCCGAGCGTGGCACCAGCAGGGTTGAGCCCGCCCGAATCAGCACCCGCGGTGGAATGTTGTTCATGCTGCGCAGTTCGCTTTCCGACATGCCTACGCGCTTGGCCACATCGGCCGGACGTTGGGTGGTTGGGGCCACCCAGGCGGTCCAGCTGGCCAGGCGGCCACCGCCAAAGGCTTCCAGGTTGGACTGGAACACCTCGGCGTTGTCCCAAGGCAGCAGAATTTGAGGCGTACCCGCGGCCAGAATCACGGGGCGGTTGATCGAGGGGTTCAGTGCCTTGAAGTCATCCACGGGCACCTCGGCCAGCTTGGCAGCCAGCGCCACATCAATGTCGCGGCGGATGGTGACGGTCTGGAAATAGGGGTGGTTTTCAATCAGCGGCAGCTTGGAGCCGAACTGCGCGGGGTTAGAGACAATGTTTTTCACGGCCTGTAGCTTGGGCACGTAAAACCGGGTTTCCATGGGCATGTTCAGGTCCACATAGCTGGTGGCAAGGCCTGCGCGCTTGTTTTTGCCAACAGCGCGCTGAACACTGCCTTCGCCCCAGTTGTAGGCGGCCAGGGCCAGGTGCCAGTCACCAAACATGCCATACAGCTTCTGCAGGTAGTCCAGCGCAGCGCGGGTGGACGCCAGCACGTCACGGCGGTCGTCGCGGAAGGTGTTTTGCTTGAGTTCAAAGTACTTGCCTGTTGCGGGCATGAACTGCCACATGCCTGCCGCTTTGGCACCCGATACAGCCTGCGGGTTGAAAGCGCTCTCGATAAAGGGCAGCAGGGCCAGCTCGGTCGGCATGCCACGCACTTCCAGTTCCTCCACGATGTGGAACAGGTACTTCTTGGAACGCTCGGTCATGCGAAAGATGTAGTCCGGGCGCGTGGCGTACCACTGCTCGCGGTCGTGCACCAGGTCGTTTTGCAGATCGGGCATGGCGTAGCCACGGCGAATGCGCTCCCACAAGTCGGCCGGCGGTGCCAGGGCGACCACGGTGCGCGAGGACAGGTTTTGCGTATCGATCGGGCTCAGTGGTGCGTTGTTGTCGGCGCTGCGCTCAGTGGCTCGTGCCGCCGCGGCAGGGGCGGGCGCAGGGCGTTTGAGTTCGCGGCTCGATTGGAGTGTCAGGCCATCACTAGAGCGAGGGGCTGGCGTGGAGGTGGTGGTCTGGGGCGGCGGCGTTGCAGCGGTGTAAGGGCCGGTGGCGGCACAGGCGCTGAGTAGCAGCACGGCGGCCAGGCCTGCGATTTTGAAAAGGCTCATCGGTATTCGTTTTTCCATAGTCGCAGGGTGGCAAACACGCCATGCCGGTCCACGCTGCGGCTGTCAAAGCGGCGGGCGGAGGCCTGGATGGCGGGTTGCGTGCTGCGTAAAAAAGGGTTGATGCGTTGTTCCAGCGCGATGGAGGACGGCAGGGTTGGCAGGCCTTGGGCGCGCAGCGCTTGGCAATGGCCCTGGTAGTCCTGCAGATCAGCATTGCCGGCGTCGACTTCCATGGCAAAACGCAGGTTGCTCAGGGTGTATTCGTGGGTGCAGCATACCCGCGTTTCAGGCGGTAGCGCCGCCAGGCTTTGCAGGGAATGGTCCAGCTGTGTCGCCGTGCCTTCAAACAGGCGCCCGCAGCCGCCGCTGAACAGTGTGTCACCACAAAACACCAGCGGCAGCCCGTCCATGTCGGGGCAAAAGTAGGCAATGTGCCCAGCGGTGTGGCCCGGAACATCCATCACATCGAATTGCAGTCCCAGGCATTCCACGCGGTCGCCCTGGGTCAGGCGTTTCAGGGGCTCAGGAATAGTTTCGTGGGCCGGGCCAAATACCTGGGCGCCGGTGGCTTCGCGCAAGGCGTCTACGCCACCCGTGTGGTCGGCATGGTGGTGAGTGACTAGAATGCCACGAAGTTGTACGCCTTCACGCTGCAGCGCCTGCAATACGGGCGCAGCGTCCCCCGGGTCCACCACCAGCGCCCCTTGTCCATCGTGCAACATCCAGATGTAGTTGTCAGTAAAAGCGGGCAGTGGTATTAACTTCATGAGCGAACAAATTATAGGTTTGCAGGACTGGTTCCAGACACCGGCGGGTCAGTACCTGCTGGAATGGGAGCACCAGCAGTTGGAAAGCGCGGTGGCGGACATTTTTGGCTACCACGCCCTGCAGCTAGGCGTGCCAGAGCTGGCCGGCTTGCAGGCCAACCGCATGCCGCATCGCTGGATGGCCGTACAGCACGCTGGTGCTGCCCAGGGCGAAGGTTTGCAGACCGTTGATTTGTTGACCGACTTTGCGGCCCTGCCGTTCCCGGCGTGCAGCCTGGACTTGGTGGTACTGCCCCACACTCTGGAATTCAGCGCCGACCCCCATGCCACTTTGCGCGAGGTGGAGCGCGTGCTGGTGCCGGACGGACGCGTGGTGCTGTGTGGGATGAACCCCACAAGTTTGTGGGGCCTGCGCCAGCGGCGCGCGCGCCTGTACCAAAAGCTCGGCTTTGGAACCCTGTTTTTGCCGGACTGTGGCGACCACATCGGCTACTGGCGATTGCGCGATTGGCTGCGCCTGTTGAGTTTTGAGGTAGAGGTGGGGCGTTTTGGCTGCTACCGCCCGGCGGTGGACAGCCAGAAGTGGCTGCAGCGCACGACCTGGATGGACAGCGTGGGCCCGCGCTGGTGGACGATTTTTGGCGCTGCCTATTTTGTGGTGGCCGTCAAACGTGTTCGCGGTGTGCGCATGCTGGGGGCAGCCTGGCGTGCGACACCGGCGTTGGCGAAGCAAGTGGCCCCCGCAGCGCAGAGAATGCACCCGATTGAAAAAAGGAAAAACGATTGAACCAAGCTTTGAATTCCGTGGTGATTTACACCGATGGCGCCTGCAAGGGCAACCCCGGTCCTGGTGGCTGGGGTGTGTTGCTGCGCTCGCCGGACGGCACCGAAAAAGAACTGTGTGGCGGTGAACTGGGCACCACCAACAACCGCATGGAGATGATGGCTGTGATCCAGGCGCTGACCGCACTCAAGCGCCCCTGCGCCGTGGTGCTGCACCTGGACAGCCAGTATGTGCTCAAGGGTATCACCGAGTGGCTGGTGGGCTGGAAGGCCAAGGGTTGGAAAACGGCAGCCAAACAGCCCGTCAAAAATGTGGACCTCTGGCAGCAGTTGGACGCTCTGGTATCAGGCGGTGGCCACAAGATCGATTGGCGCTGGGTGAAAGGCCACGCTGGTGACCCCGGCAACGAGCGTGCCGATGCCTTGGCCAACCAGGGCGTAGAAGTTGCACTGAAAGCGCGCTAACCGGCACGCGTTTTCCTCTCTGACATGGGCGTTAAATAACGTCCTGTTACATTCGCGAGGGCTGTCTTCTATTCTTTTTTGTTACCACCTCATGGCATCTAAAGTTATCTATACCTCGGTCGCGGTGTTGGGCATTGCAGGCTTGTCTGCCGCTGCGTGGTGGTACCAATCCCGGCCACAAGGTCCGCAAGAGATCACGACCAACCCGGCCAATGCAGCATCGGCCGGCAAATCGCCCGCCGGCGCCCCCCCCCGTGCCGCGGGGGTGGAAGTGGCCAAGGTGGAGCAGGTCTCCCTGCAGGACGATGCCCAGTCCGTAGGCAGTCTGCGCTCCCGCCAGAGCGTGATGCTGCGCCCCGAAGTGGCCGGCCGTGTGGTGAGCCTGGGATTTCAGGACGGTGCGCAGGTACGCAAAGGGCAACTGTTGGTGCAACTGGATGACACGCTGCAGCGTGCCGAGCTGAGCCAGGCCCAGGCCCAGGTGTCCATCGCCCAGGCCAACCTCAAGCGCAACCAGGAGCTGGTGGCACAGAACTTCGTGGCCCAGCGCGTGCTCGATGAGAGCGCTGCCAATCTGCAAGTGGCTCAAGCCCAGCTGGCGCTGGCTCAGGCGCGCTTGGGGCGCATGGCCATCGTGGCGCCGTTTGATGGCACTGTGGGCCTGCGCAATGTGAACCTGGGTGACTATGTGAAAGACGGCGCAGACCTGGTGAACCTGGAAGACACCAGCAGCATGCTGGTCGACTTCCGCCTGCCAGAGCGTTACCAGCGCAAGATCAAGCTGGGGCAGGGCGTGGAAATGGCGCTGGACGCGTTTCCCGGGCGCTTGTTCAAGGCGCGCATTGAGGCGATTGATCCGCTGCTGGATGCCAATGGCCGTTCCGTCGGCATCCGGGCCATGTTGCCCAACACGGCGGGCGAAGCCGCGGTGCCTGCGACCAAAGAGGCTGCCAAAGCCCCCGCCAAACCTGAACAAAAGTCTGCGCGCGGGGCTAAACTGGCTGGTGCTGCCAAGGGTGGAGCTACCGGGCCGCTGCGCCCTGGCATGTTTGCACGCGTGACCGCAGTGTTTGGCGTCAATGATTCTGCACTGGTGTTGCCCGAGGAAGCGATTGTTCCCCAGGGTGGCAAGCAGTTTGTGATTCGGGTGGTAGAGCCATCACAGGTTCCGGCCGCCACCGGCTTGCCGGCCGACACCCAGTGGGTGTCGTTGCGCCAAGAGGTGAAGCTGGGGGTGCGCCGCCAGGGCAAGGTGGAAGTGCAGGAAGGTGTGAGCGAGGGCCAGACCATTGTGGTGGCCGGTCAGCAGCGCCTGCAAAAAGACGGTACGCCGCTGCGCATTGTGGAGCTGGGCCGGTCAGCAGGGGCGCCCGCGGGCGCTGCATCTGCGCCCGTGGCTGCCGCTTCCGCATCCCGCTAATCTACTGAGGCAAACGCACCATGCAGTTGGCGGAAACCTCCATTCGTCGCCCGGTCTTCGCGACCGTGCTGTCCTTGCTCATCATGCTGGTGGGCGCGGTGTCGTTCAACCGGCTTTCGGTGCGCGAATATCCCAAGATCGATGAGCCCGTGGTAACGGTCACCACCCAGTTTTCCGGCGCCTCCAGTGAGGTGGTGGAAGCCCAAGTCACCAAGATTCTCGAGGACTCACTGGCTGGCATTGAAGGGGTGGACGTTATCACCTCCAGCAGCCGCCAGGAGCGCAGCCAGATATCGATTCGCTTTGCGCTGTCACGTGATGCTGACTCGGCCGCGGCCGATGTGCGCGACAAGACCTCGCGCGTGCGCCAGCGCCTGCCACAGGGTATCGACGAGCCGGTAATCGCCAAGGTGGAAGCGGATGCCTTTCCCGTGATTTTCCTGTCGCTGAGTTCTGACACGCATTCCGCATTGCAGCTGTCGGAAATGGCCAACACCTTGGTCAAGCCCATTTTGCAGACTGCACCCGGTGCGGCCGATGTGACAGTGCAGGGGGAGCGCAAGTTCTCGATGCAGATTGCGCTGGACCCTGCCAAGTTGGCCGCGTATCGCCTGACGATTCAGGACGTGGAAGACGCCTTGCGCAGATCCAACATTGAAGTGCCAGCGGGGCGCATCGAAAGTACCTTGCGCGAATTCAATGTGACGGCGGCCACCGATTTGCGTCGCCCACAGGAGTTTGCGCAGGTGGTGGTGAAATCGGTGAACGGTTTTCCGGTGCGCATTGGCGATGTGGCCCGCGTACAGCAGGGCCCCGCCAATGAGCGCACCAGTGTGCGGCTCAACGGCCGTGATGCGATTGGTATAGGTGTGATTCGTCAGGCTACAGCCAACCCGCTGGACCTGTCAGCCGGCGTGCGCCAGCTGATGGTCAAGATCCAGAAAGACCTGCCACCCGGCGTGACCGTGGATGTGGCTAACGACAACTCGGTGTTTATTGACCGCTCGATCAAGGCCGTATACCAGACCATTGTGGAAGCCTCGGTGTTGGTGGCACTGGTGATCTTTCTGTTCCTGCGCACGCTGCGTGCTGCCATCATCCCGCTGGTCACGATTCCGGTCGCCTTGATTGGCACCTTTGCGCTGATGGCACTCGCCGGGTTCAGCATCAACACGCTGACGCTGCTAGCTTTGGTGCTGGCAATTGGCTTGGTGGTGGACGATGCCATTGTGATGCTGGAAAACATCTACCGCCACATTGAAGATGGCATGCCGCCCTTCCAGGCGGCCATCCGCGGCGCGCGCGAAGTGGGTTTTGCTATTGTGGCGATGACGCTCACGCTGGTTGCCGTGTACGTGCCGTTGGCCTTTGCGCCAGGGCGCACAGGGCGCCTGTTCACCGAATTTGCACTGGCACTGGCGGGCGCAGTCACGGTGTCGGGTGTAGTCGCGCTGACGCTCTCGCCCATGATGTCTTCGGTACTGTTGCGCCACAACCCCAAGCCGGGCTGGTTTGACCGCACCATGGAGCATCTACTAGAGTCCTTCACCAAGGGTTATGGCTGGGTGCTGGCGTGGACGTTGCGCCACCGCTGGCTGGTGGTCCTGGCCATGCTGGGCAGCGGCGTGGTGTCCTGGTCGGTGATGTCTGACATCAAGCGCGAACTCTCCCCGTTGGAAGACCGGGGCGTGGTGTTGGCGCAGCTCAACGCACCGGATGGCTCCACGTTGGACTACACCAACCGCTATGCACGTGCCATTGAAAAGGTGGGCGAGAGCTACCCGGAGTTTGACCGCGTCTTTTCCACCATCGGCAACCCCACCGTGGCACAAGGCAACGTGTTTTTCCGGGCTGTACCCTGGGAAGAGCGCAAGCGCACCACGCTGGAAATGGCCAAGGAGATGACGCCGCGCATCTCGGGCCTGTCGGGCGTCACAGCATTTCCCGTAACGCCCCCGTCCTTGGGGCAGGGCTTTACCCAGCGGCCGGTGAACTTCGTGATCATCACCTCCGAGAGTTACCAAAACCTGTCACAAACCGTGCGTGCCTTTCAGGACGAGTTGGCCAAGAACCCCGGTTTCCTGCAAGTGGACACCGATTTGCGTTTGAACAAGCCCGAGTTCCGCATGGAGGTGGACCGGGAGCGAGCCGCCGATCTGGGTGTGGGCGTGGACACCATTGCGCGTTCGGTGGAAACCGTTCTGGGTGGCCGCAACGTAACCCGCTACAAGCGTGAGGGCGAGCAGTACGACGTGGTGGTGCAGACCCTGGCAAGTGGCCACGATGCGCCCGAAGACATTGACAAGATCTTTGTGCGGGCCAAGGGCGATGCCATGGTGCCCCTGTCGGCCCTGGTAAAAATCCGTGAGGTGGTGGTGCCGCGCGAGCTCAACCACTTTGGCCAGCGGCGCTCTGCCACCATCACGGCCAATTTGTCGGCCGACTACTCGCTGGGCCAGGCGCTGGACTTTCTGGATGCAACCGCCAAAAAGGTTTTGAAGCCCGGCTACGCCACCGACGTGAATGGTTCCAGTCGCGAGTTCAAGAAGTCGTCGGATTCATTGACGCTGGTGTTCTTGCTGGCGCTGGTGTTCATTTTCTTGGTGCTGGCGGCGCAGTTTGAAAGCTTTGTGGACCCGCTGGTGATCATGCTGAGCGTGCCACTCTCCATGGCGGGCGCCCTGGTGGCGCTCAAATGGTCGGGCGGGACCCTGAACGTGTTCAGCCAGATTGGGCTGATCACATTGGTGGGGCTGATCACCAAACACGGCATTCTGATGGTGGAGTTTGCCAACCAGCTGCGCGAGCAGGGCATGGCGACTCTGCAGGCCATCCAACAATCGGCCTCGCAGCGCATTCGCCCCATTCTGATGACCACGGGCGCTATGGTGCTGGGCGCCATTCCGCTGGCCTTTGCCAAAGGCGCGGGAGCCGAAAGCCGTCAGCAAATTGGCTGGGTGATTGTGGGCGGTATGACCGTGGGCACCTTGCTCACCGTGTTTGTGGTACCCACCATGTACACGCTGCTGGCGCGCAAGCACGCGCCGGGTGCCAAAAAAGACACGGCCTGAGGCCTGGCGCGCGGCCCTTTACCCGCCGATGTAGCTCATCTCCACACGGCGAGCGATGGTAGTTCTGTCTGCGGGCTGGCTGGCCCGCAACTCCGAGTAGCGGTCACTTCGGCCTTGCCAGATATGGGCAATGGCCGATGCCAGATCGGCTTCGCTTTGGCCGCCGCGCAGCAGGCTGCGCAGGTCGTGGCCCTGGCTGGCAAACAAGCAGGTGTAGAGCTGGCCTTCGGTCGAGAGTCGGGCGCGATTGCAGCTGCCGCAGAATGCCTGGGTCACGCTGCTGATCACGCCAATTTCTCCGGCCGTGGTGTCGTGCAAGCCTTGGGCGTTGGCATAGCCCCAGCGCTCTGCCGTTTCTCCCGGGGTACTGTGGTCCAGCGCAAGCAGGGGGAATTCCTCGCGGATGCGTTCCACCACCTGGGCCGACGGCAGCACTTCGTCCATGCGCCAGCCATTGGTGGCACCCACGTCCATGTACTCAATGAAGCGCAGCACCACGCCGGTTCCCTTGAAGTGGCGGGCCATGGGCAGAATTTCCTGGTCGTTGGTGCCGCGTTTCACCACCATATTGACCTTCACCGGTCCCAGGCCCGCGGCCAGTGCGGCGTCGATGCCGTGCAGCACGTCGGCCACAGGAAAATCCACATCGTTCATCTGGCGAAACACCGTGTCGTCCAGGCCGTCCAGGCTCACCGTGACCCGTTGCAAGCCTGCCTCCTTCAATGCTGTGGCTTTGCGAGCGAGCAAGGATCCATTGGTGGTCAGGGTCAGGTCGGGGGCATATCCCTCGGGCGTGCGCAGCTGCGCCAGTTGGGCAATCAGTACTTCGATGTTTTTGCGCAGCAGAGGCTCCCCCCCTGTCAGGCGGATTTTGGACACCCCATGGGCGACAAAGTGGCGCGCCAGGCGGGTGATTTCTTCAAAGCTGAGCAGGTCGCTGTGAGGTAGGTAGGCGTAATCCTTGTCGAACACGTCCTTGGGCATGCAGTAGCTGCATCGAAAGTTGCAGCGGTCCGTCACGCTGATGCGCAAATCTCGCAGCGGGCGGCCTACGCGGTCATCCAGGTGCCCCGTTGCTGGGACGTGCACAGCCGACTCCAACACAGAGCGCGGCACCTGCAGCGATGCCGAGCGCTGGTCGACCAAAGGGACTATCCGTTGTGTACTGGGTGCAGCCATGGGCATATTGTCCACGGCTTGCCCGGCGTGCCCTGAAACCCAGTGCAAAATCACCCTACAAGTAATACAAGGTCTTTCGTTGGGGAAACGCCTATGTCTACCAAACTCATCGCTGTCACCTTCCTGCTGTCCAGTGCGCTGGCCGAAGCCCAAACGGGCACGGCCGTGAGCGAACGCGACTTTTTGGGTGACATGCCTGTGGTGTTGTCGGTGTCGCGCCTGTCGCAACCGGTGGACGAAGCACCGGGGGCCGTCACCGTGCTGGACCGGCAATTCATCCGCAACTCCGGCGCGCGGGATGTGGCCGACTTGTTGCGCTTGGTGCCAGGCTTTCAGACCACCACCTCCTTTGAAACCGATGCCCCATTGGCCTCCTACCATGGTCGCAGCGACGACTGGGCTAACCGCATCCAGGTATTGGTGGACGGTCGCTCGGTGTACTCCGGCCATTTGCAAGGGTCTGCGGGCCTGGGCCTGCAAACCCTGGCGCTGGACGACATCGCGCGCATTGAGGTTTTGCGGGGGTCCAACTCCGCCACCTATGGCGCCCGTGCTTTCCTTGGCGTGATCAACATTATTTCGCGCGATGTACGCGAAGTGGGTTCCACGGCCTCCCTGACCCTGGGTGACAACAACGTGGCCGACGCGGGTGCCAGCATTGGTTGGGGCCTGCCGGGCACCACCTACCGGCTCAGTGTGGATACCCGTGGTGACCAGGGTCTGAAAAGGACTTACGGCGGCAACCGCGTGTCACGGGTAAATGGGGTGGCGTCGCTGGATATGGGGGGCGGTGCAGAGTTGGACATGCGCGTGGGCGCCTTGGATATCGACGCCGGGCGTGGCTCCGCCGACTCCCCAGGCAATATGCAGCGCATGCGGTTTTTGGGGTCGCAGTTTGTGCAGGTGGACTGGCGCAAACCCCTGGAGAACGACCAGGACCTCCAGTTCAGCTTTTCGCACACTGAGAACACGCACAAAGACAGGTTCCCTTACCTGAGCAATGACGCGGGCGTGAACTACTACGGCATTCCAATTGATTTCAGCGCGCGCGAGGTGAACGACGCCCTGAGCTTGCAACACACGGTCGTGCACACCCTGCGTCTTCGTACGGTATGGGGGCTGGAGGTGCGGCGCGAACAGGTGACATCGCATTCCAGCTTCGATACGCGTGACCAGGTGACGTCCAACTTCTCGCGCCTGTTTGGCAGCGCTGAATGGCGCCTGCAACCCGAATGGGTGTTGAATGCTGGCGCCATGGCCGAGCAGAGCGACATGGGGGGGGGCACCTTCTCGCCACGCCTGATGGTGAACTGGCATGTACTGCCAGGCCACACGCTCCGTGCCGGTGTGTCCAGTGCCTTCCGCCCGCCCAGTGCCTATGAGAAATACGCTGCGGTGCGCTACTACGATATCAATGGCACCAGTCCCATCACTACGGTGCAAAGTACCGGGCAATTGCTGCCCGAAAAAATCTACACCCGTGAGCTGGGCTACAACTACAACCTGCTGAAACAAGGCATCTCTGGCGACGTGCGTTTCTTCGATGAACGCATTACGGATGGCATCGAGCGCCCTGCCAATCTGTCACCTGAGGACTACCAGAACATCGAGAACTTCAGCATCACCGGGGTGGAGCACCAGATCCAGTGGAAGCCCGGCGCGGCCACCCAACTGTTTGCCTCCCAGACCTGGACCCAAATTGCCGGGGCTGAGCGCTTCAAAACCACCCATGGCGCGGCACGCTTTGCGGCATCGCTGATGGCGGTGCATACGCTGTCGTCGGGCACCACGGTGTCGCTGATGCACCAACAGTCCGAGGACATTGGACTCATGTCGGGCAGCGACAAGCTGTACTCCGTGGGGCGTACCGACTTGCGGATTGCCAAGGGATTTTTACTCGGCAAGAACAAGGCCGAATGGGCCTTCACACTGCAAAACCTCGACGTGCCATCGCGCGATGGCGACGCCAAGTTCATGTTCGAGCGCAGGGCCATGGTCAGTCTGCGGGTGGAGAACTGAGCGGATGCAGGGTCTGGCAGTGCTTCTCCGATGTCTGGCTGCGCTGGCGCTCGGGTGCGCCGGTGCGTGCTGGGGTGCGGACGTTGTCATTCTCAGCAGCGAGCGTAGCGCCGGGTATTCCGAAGCCGCCCAGGCTGTGGTGGCCGAACTGGTGCGTTCGGGCATGGACCGCGCGGAGATTGTGCAACTGGTGGTGCCGGACGCGCCTGGTGCCGAGGTGGCGGGACTGCAGGGCGGCAAGGTCTGGATTACCTTGGGGGCAGAGGCCCTGGGCCGTGCCTTGCCGCGGGACGGGCGTCCTCCCATCATCGCGGCCCTGATTCCGCGCCTGGGCTTTGAGCGCATCGTGCGCGAGACCGTGCACAAATCCACTGCCGGTGTTGCGGCCCTGTATCTGGACCAACCCTTTCCGCGCCAGTTGGACCTGCTGCGCCTGGCCCTGCCAGATGCCAAGCGCGTGGGCGTGCTGTGGGGCCATGAGTCGATGCAGCAGCAGGTGGGGTTGGTCGCGGCTGCGCAGTCGCGCGGACTGGAAATTGTGGGCGGCACCGTCACGTCGCCGATCACCCTGTACGCCGGGCTCAAAACAGTGCTCAGCGACACCGATGTGCTGCTGGCGGTGGCCGATCCCGCGGTCTACAACGGCACCACGATTTCCAACATCCTGTTGGCGACCTACCGTTCGCGTGTGCCCTTGCTGGCATTTTCGCCGGCTTACACCAAGGCCGGGGCCCTGATGTCCCTGCACAGTGCTCCGCGCCAGATCGGAGGGCAGGCCGCCACCATGGCGCGTGCGGTGTTGCAGGGAGGGGCCGTGCCGGCGTCGCAGTACCCGTTGGAGTTCAGCGTCTTGGTGAACGATTACGTAGCTAGGTCGTTGGGGTTGACGCTGGACGAAGGGGGGCTCAGTGAGCGCCTTCGCCGCCTGGAAAAACGTCCATGATGTTCCCAGGTATTCGCGCCCGCATGCTGGCTGCTGCGTTGCTGCCGGTTTTTCTGGTGGTGGTGGCGCTGGTCGGCATTTTCTGGACCAGCCGCGTGGCGGACCTAGATGAGTCGCACGACCTGCGCGCCAAACTGATGGCGCGCCAGGCGGCACTGGCCAGCGAGTACGGACTGTTTTCGGGCAATGTGTCGGCGCTCCAGGTGGTGCTGGGTGGTATGCAGCGTGAGGCCGATGTGCGCTCGGTGGCGGTATTCGATGTGGACGGTCGCATGTTGGCCAGCACCGGGGTACTGCAGTACAAAGGCCTGCAAGAGGCCACGGGTGCGGTGTACCTGGCTTTTCAGCGCAGCCGCGATATCGATGTGCTGACCGAGCCTGTGGCCTCCAGCAGTGTGCCGCTGGATGACTTCTTTGGTTCCAGTGTCGCCCCGCCCATGCCGCCGGCCCCTCTGGTGCTGGGTCACGTGGTGGTGGAAATTTCCCGTGGCCGTTTGCTGGCGCGTGAGCGCGAGTTGCTGTTGCTGGCCTTGGCCGTAGGCTTTGCGGGCCTGGTGCTGGGGGGCTTTTTGGCCACCCGCATGGGCGAAGGTGTGGTGCGACCGGTGTTGCGCGTGTCACGCATGATCGAACGCATCGGCGAGGGTGACTTGACTCCCAGCTCGGAAGCCTTGCCCACCGATCCGCTGTATGTGTTGCAAACCCGCTTGAACCAGATGGCGCAGCGCCTGGCCTGGGGTCGCGAGGAAATGGAATTCCGGGTGGAGTCGGCTACACGCGAGTTGCGGTTGAAAAAAGAAGAGGCCGAAACCGCCACGCTGGCCAAGTCGCGGTTTTTGGCAGCCGCCAGCCATGACCTGCGGCAGCCCACCCACGCGCTGGGCATGTTCGTCGCCCGGCTGGGGCAGCTGCCACTGGACATTCCCACACGCCAGTTGGTAGCCAGTTTGGAAGCTTCGGTGCAGTCTATGCAGGATTTGCTGGACGGCCTGCTGGATATTTCGCGCCTGGACGCCGGTGCCGTGCAGGTGCAGCGGGGGGCGGTCAACATCGGCGAACTGTTTGCCAGCCTGCGCAAGGCGCTGGTGCCGCTGGCCGAGGGCAAAGGTCTGCGGCTGCGCGTGCGCCCTAGTCGGCACTGGGCGCTGACGGACCCCATGCTGCTGCAGCGCATGGTCATGAACTTGGCCAACAACGCCCTGCGTTACACCGAACGCGGCACCGTGCTCATCAGCTGCCGCAGCGTGGACGGCGGGCGCACGCTGCGTTTAGACGTGTCTGACAGTGGCATTGGCATTTCGCCCGCACACCAAGCGGACATTTTTAAAGAGTTTTACCAAGTAGGCAATTCGGGGCGTGACCGAGCCCAAGGCCTGGGCTTGGGACTCAACATCGTGGAGCGCACCGCGCAGCTGCTGGGCCACCCTATCGCCCTGCGCTCGGACCTGGGCTGTGGTACGCGGTTCTCCATCTTCTTGCCGATGGCGCAGGCGATGGACTCCCTGGCCGGTGCAGTGGCCACAGAATCCACCAGCCTGCTGGGGCTGGAGGGCATGCGGGTGTTGGTGATTGAGGACGACGGCTTTGCGCTGGAGGCCATCAGCGATTTGCTCACCTCTTGGGGTTGCGTGGTGCATGCGGCAGCCTCTGTAGCGCAGGCGTTGGACTTTGCCAATGGCTACGCACCGCCCGATGTGGTGCTGAGCGACTTCCGGCTGGGGGAGGAGCGCAATGGCCTGGATGTGATTGCCATGGTGCGGGCCACCGCAGGGCGTGAGATTCCGGCCTGTTTGATGAGTGGTGATACCGATGCGGCGCTGATTCAGGCCGCCAAAGACGCCGGGCTGACCCTGCTGCACAAGCCGGTGCGTCCCGCCAAGTTGCGCAGCTTGTTGCGGCGCCTGGTCATGGCGGCGGGGTCCGTAGCGGACGAGGCCTGAGCCAGCGGTTGTGGCTTAGCTGGCTTGGCTGGCGCGGTAACCGCTGCGCGCGGCAGCCACCACAGCCTGGGTGCGATTCTGCACATCGAAGTAGCGCAGGATGGCTGCCACGTGTGTTTTCACGGTTTCTTCCGATACGTTGAGGCTGGTACCAATTTCGCGGTTGGAGCGGCCATCCAGCAGCTCGCGCAGTACCAGTTCCTGGCGTTGCGTCAACGGAGGCTTGGACGAAGCAGCGTCAAACGGCAGGGTGCCGTAGTCAGCCTCCAGTTCCAGAGGCGAATACACATCACCGTCCAGCACCAGACGTACTGCGTTCAATAGCTCGTCGCTGAGGGTGGATTTGGTGACAAAGCCGGAGGCGCCTGATTGCAACACCTGGCGCATGACCTGGATGTTGGCGGAGCCCGACAGCATGACGATGGGCAGCTCGGGGTGGTCTTTGCCAAACACGTCCAGGGCCTGCAGGCCGGTCATGTCGGGCAAGTGGTAGTCCAGCAACACCAAGTCCAGGTCGGGATGAGCGTCAGCAATGGCAAATGCCTGTGCGCAGGTGCCCGCCTGCAGCACGCTGACGTTCTCATCCAGTCCTTTGAGCACTTGGTGCAGGCCTTCGCGCACCAGTGCATGGTCATCAATTACGAGTATTTTCACGGGTCGCTTCGAGACGGGCGGGGCTGCCCCAATGCGCCATGGTAGCGCAAAGCGCAGACAGTTTGTTACATGAAAAAGGCCCGCCGAGGCGGGCCTTGGTAGCAATGGGCTGGAACTCAGCCGCCGTGCAGCTTCATCATCAGCGGCACGATCAAGAGCGCCACGATGTTGATGATCTTGATCAGCGGATTGACTGCGGGGCCCGCCGTGTCCTTGTAGGGGTCGCCCACGGTGTCGCCGGTGACGGCCGCCTTGTGGGTCTCGGAGCCCTTGCCGCCGTGGTGACCGTCTTCGATGTACTTCTTGGCGTTGTCCCAGGCGCCGCCACCGGTGCACATGGAGATGGCCACAAACAGGCCGGTCACGATGGTGCCCATCAGCAGGCCGCCTAGGGCGGCGGGGCCCAGGGCCAGGCCGACCACGATGGGTACCACGACAGGCAGCAGCGACGGGATCATCATTTCTTTGATGGCCGCCGTGGTCAGCATGTCCACCGCCGTGTCGTACTCGGGCTTGCCCGTGCCGTCCATGATGCCCTTGATCTCTTTGAACTGGCGGCGCACTTCCACCACCACGGCACCGGCAGCGCGGCCCACGGCCTCCATCGCCATGGCGCCAAACAGGTAGGGAATCAGGCCGCCAATGAACAGGCCGATGATGACCATCGGGTCGCTCAGGTCGAAGGTGATGTGCTTGCCAAATGCATCCAGCTTGTGGGTGTAGTCGGCAAACAGCACCAGCGCGGCCAGGCCGGCGGAGCCAATCGCGTAGCCCTTGGTCACGGCCTTGGTGGTGTTGCCCACGGCGTCCAGCGGGTCGGTGATGTCGCGCACGCTGGCTGGCAGCTCGGCCATCTCGGCAATGCCGCCGGCGTTGTCGGTGATGGGGCCGTAGGCGTCCAACGCCACCACAATGCCGGCCATGCTCAGCATGGAGGTGGCAGCGATGGCGATGCCGTACAGGCCGCCCAGGCTGAAGGCGCTGTAGATGGCCGCGCAAACAAACAGCACGGGCCAAGCGGTGGAGCGCATGGAAACACCGAGGCCGGCAATGATGTTGGTGCCGTGGCCCGTGGTCGATGCCTGGGCGATGTGCTGCACGGGTGCGTACTGCGTGCCCGTGTAGTACTCGGTGATCCAGACCAAGGCGCCGGTCAAGACCAAGCCCACGGTGCAGGCACCAAACAGGCTACCCGCGGTGATCACGTGGCCGTCGGTCAGCGTGATGGCGGCAGGGAACAGCGACTGTGTGACGAAGTAGAAGGCAATCAGCGACAGCACGCCCGCAATCGCCAAACCCTTGTACAGCGCTGGCATCACGTTCTTCATGCCAGGCGATGCCTTGACGAAGAAGCAGCCAATGATGGACGCCACGATGGACACCGCACCGAGCGCCAAGGGATATAAAACGGCTGTAGCCCCCGCAGCACTTGCGAGGAGTGCTCCCAAAACCATAGTGGCGATCAGAGTCACCGCATAAGTTTCAAACAGGTCGGCAGCCATGCCAGCGCAGTCACCCACGTTGTCGCCCACGTTGTCGGCGATCACGGCAGGGTTGCGTGGGTCATCCTCAGGAATGCCCGCTTCCACCTTGCCCACCAAGTCAGCACCCACGTCGGCGCCCTTGGTGAAAATGCCACCGCCCAGACGGGCGAAGATGGAAATCAGCGAGGAGCCAAATGCAAAACCGATCAGTGGGTTGAGCTTGGTAGTGGTCACCATGCCGTCCGGCACCAGGTACCAGTAAAAGCCGGTCACACCCAGCAGACCCAAGCCCACCACCAGCATGCCGGTGATGGCGCCGCCGCGGAAGGCCACGTCCAGCGCCGGGCCAATGCCCTTGGTCGCCGCTTGTGCGGTACGCACGTTGGCACGTACCGACACATTCATGCCGATGAAGCCGCAGGCGCCCGAGAGCACCGCACCCACCACAAAGCCCACGGCACTCAGGCCGTCCAGAAACAGGCCAATCAAAATCGCCAGCACCACGCCCACAATGGCGATGGTCTTGTACTGGCGAGAAAGGTAGGCCGCTGCGCCGGTCTGGATGGCGGCTGCAATTTCTTGCATGCGCGCATTGCCAGCGTCTTGGGAAAGTATCCAGCTGCGTGCCCAAACGCCGTATGCCACGGCGATGAATCCACACACGAGCGCCAAAATGAGCGCCGAGTTGCCCGTCATAGAAATACTCCTCTATGGTTGTTTCGCGAAGGAGGGAACAACGCTAGCGATGCCCCCGCTGCGTTGCTTCCTCACCCCACAAAGCAAGGGGAGATGATTGGCCAACGGGCCGAATGTAGCGTGCTTTGATGACAGTCCCGGGAAAACGCAAGTGTCAAGTCAGTAAAATCCGGGTTAATCCCTAGGTTTCCCCCCGAAGGTTTCCCGTTTCTTACTTTCAATAAAGAGCAAAGCATGTCCCTCGACAAAGTTACCCCTGGCAGCAAAGTCCCCGAAGCGTTCAACGTCATCATCGAAATCCCCATGAACGCCGATCCGGTGAAGTACGAAGTGGACAAGGACTCGGGCGCCATTTTTGTGGATCGCTTCATGAGCACCGCCATGCACTACCCCACCAACTACGGCTATGTGCCCAAGACCATCTCGGGTGATGGCGACCCTGTGGACGTGCTGGTGATCACTCCCGTGCCCCTGATTCCCGGTGTGGTGGTGACCTGCCGCGCCATCGGCATCCTGAAAATGACCGACGAGGCCGGTGAAGACGGCAAGGTGCTGGCCGTGCCCGTGGACAAGATTTTGTCGCTGTACAGCCAGTGGAAGAAGCCCGAAGACCTGAACCCCTTCCGCCTGAAGACCATTGCCCACTTCTTTGAGCACTACAAGGACCTGGAAGAAGGCAAGTGGGTCAAGGTGCAAGGCTGGGAAGGCCCAGAGTCCGCCCAGAAGGAAATCATGGACGGCATCGCCAACTACAACAAGCAGCAGGCCTAAACAGGCCTCTAGCCCCCGTAGATACTGCGCAAGCAGCTATCAAAAGAAGAGCGTCGACCCAGCCGGGTCAGCGCTCTTTTTGTTTGGGATCAGGAAACACCCACTGCTGCAGCCGGCCCGTCGGTTCAAACGGTTGCCAGGCACCCGGCGCCTGGGCCAGCCGGTCGGCCACTACCCACCAGGCCGTGGGGTTCAGGCCCAGGCCGATGTGGCTGGCAAACACTTCCACGTTTTCGGTCTTGGGCTGGGCTTTGCTCGGCGCCTGCAGGCTGGCCGACCAGGCCACGACACCATCGGTGCGCGAATAGATGGAGGTGGTGGGCACGGGCGGGGCGGCCGGTAGGTCGAAGTTCTCCACCTCCTGGGTGATGCTACGGCCGCTGGTGAGCTCGTACAGGCGCCAGGCGTTGGTGCTCTTATGCGAGCCGGAAAATGGGCTGCCCAGGGTTATGACGCTGCGTACGTGGTCTGGCAGGGCCTTGGCCAGTTCGCGGGCATAGATGCCGCCCAGGCTCCAGCCCACCAGGCTAACTCGCTCACCGCTGGCATCGGCGGTCTCTTGCACCTGGCGCTTGGCGGTTTCCAGCACACCGGCGCGGGGCCCAAAGTTGTAGCCCTGGTTCCAGCCCGAAATGTCGTAGCCCAGGTTTTTCAAGTAACTGCGCAGCGGCAGCGTGGAGCCGTCGCTGGCCGACAGGCCGGGGAACACGATGACCGGATGGCCATCACCCGTCGGGGCTTTGGCCAGGGCCGGCCAACTGGGCAGCAGGGACCACAGTTCCCAGGGGGCCCGCATTTCCAGCGCCATCAGCCAGGCGTTCGGGGCAGGGGGGTGATCGGTTTGCGGTGCGCTTGCTTTTGCCATACGACGTTATTCAGGCGACCTTTGATGGCCGCTTTCTTGAAGAAGGGGGTTTCACAGTAGCAGCTTTTGCAGCTGTGCCCCGCCGTGGTGCAGCGGCTTTAGTTGGGGCACTCTGTTTTTTCGTCGCCTTGGTGACTACGGAGGCGGTTTGTGGCGCTTTTTCGCCGTTGGTGCGGGCTAAGAGCGCGCGGCCTTCCTCAAAAGCGGCCTCCAGCGCCCCGGTCAGGTCCTGTACTTGCGGCACGGCGTCGCGGTCGGCGATTACACCGAACTCCACACGGCCCGCGTAGGTCTGGATGGTGATGTTGAGCGCAATGCCATGGACCACGATGGACATGGGGTGGAAGCTCAGCATGCGCGCCCCGGCCAGGTACAGCGGTACCTGCGGGCCCGGCACGTTGCTGATGACCAGATTGGCCATCATGGGCAGGTGTTTGGCCAGGCCGGTGGCGCTGTAGGTCTTGAACGCGGCTTTGGCCACCCCACCCACCACCCAGGGTGCCAGCAGCGAGGGGTAGTCGGTGGGCAGCATGGTCTTGAGGTTGGCCATGGCGTTTTTTACCTTGGCGGTGGAGTCCATGATGGCCTGCAGTCGTTTGAGCGGATGCGCCAGGTGGGTGCCCAGCTCCACCACCGTCATGGAGGCTTGGGTGCTGTAGTCGTTGTTGCCCGCTTCACGCAGGCTCACGGGCATGGCG
Organism: Rhodoferax sp. P1_F3; assembly: GCF_056405715.1. NCBI lineage: Bacteria > Pseudomonadati > Pseudomonadota > Betaproteobacteria > Burkholderiales > Comamonadaceae > Rhodoferax > Rhodoferax sp. P1_F3. The sequence continues at coordinate 220,595 of NZ_JBFUBO010000006.1, forward strand.
GCCAGCATCGGCTTGCGTGGAATGCAGCTGTGCTGCGCCAGGTAGCTGCGCAATGCGGTGGCGCAAATCCACAGCACGATGTCGTTGAACGAGCCGCCCACGGCCTGCGCCATGGCGCGGCAGTCGGCAAATGGCACGCTGGCCGTGCCAAAGCTGCGCTCGGTGCCCACCGCCACGTTGAAGACCGTGAGCGGTGCCAGCGTGATGGGCGACTTGGCACGCAGCCCTGTGCCCGTGCCCTTGATGGTTTGCTGGGCCACGGTACTGCCCAGTGCCTGTGCGGCTTGGGGCAGGGCGCGGGCCAGCTTGGCGTACTGGGCCAGCGTGTTGGAAAACACGGCCCCCAGCATCTGGCCAACCTTCAGGTCCTGTGGCTTGCGTCCCTTGGCGTGGGGCGCGGGCACCTCGCGCGGGGTGGCGCTTACGTCCATCATGGCCTGGCTCAGAATGGCCCCGGCCTTGCCGTCCAGCGTGGCGTGGTGGATCTTCGCGTACATGGCGCCACACACCGTGCCATCCGGGCAGAGCACGCGGTCAAACACGTGGAATTCCCACAGCGGGCGGCTGCGGTCTATCAGTTCCGTGTGCAGCGTTGTGGCCATGGCCTGCGCCTGGGCCAGCGTGATCGCGCGTCCCTTGACCTTGCGGATGTGAAAGCCCAGGTCCACCTCGTCCACCCGCAGCCACACAGGATGGCCCAGGTCCATGGGCATCAGCCCGAGCTTGCGGCTGAACACCTCGGCCAGGTGCATGCGCGCGCCGATGTGCGCGGTGACCGCCTTGTGGAAGCTGTAGCGCGGCGTGGCCGGCAGGGCGTAAAGACAGAAGGACCCCACATGCATGGGCATCTGGGGGGTCTCAAGGTACAAAAAGGTGGCGTCAAGGCCGCTCAAGGTCTGCATGGTGAGGTCTCCTGCATGCAGCGTACCAGCGCGGCCCGCGCTCGGTAGCTAGGGTTTGCCAAGGGGCGCGTCCCCGCGCCCCCAAAGCTAGGCCGGGCGCCTGAACGGCGAGCGCTGGCCAAGGTCGTCCAGATAGTTACCGATGCCCTGGCCCTCGCGCTCCAGAAAGTGGGCCACCGCGTCGGCAAACGCGGGGTGCGCCAGCCAGTGGGCGCTGGTGGTTTTGACCGGTAAGAGTGCCCGTGCCATCTTGTGCTCGCCCTGGGCCCCACCCTCAAAGCGCTGGTAGCCATTGGCAATGCACCAGGCCAGCGGCTGGTAGTAGCAAGCCTCAAAGTGCAGGCAGTCCACCGGCTCCAGTGCCCCCCAGTAGCGGCCATAGGCTACGCGGGTAGTTTCAGAGCCATTTTGGCCGCTAGCCCCCGTGAAATGTGCGCTAGTAGCTATCAAACTGCTAGCAATCGGGCGGCCCTTGCGCTCCGCCACGAACAGCAACCAGTTCTCCGGCATGGTGCGGGCCATGCGCGCAAAGAAGTCGCGGTTCAGGTAGGGCGGGTTGCCGTGCTCCAGGTAGGTACGCTCGTAGCAGCGGTAGAAGAAATCCCAGTCTGCTTCGGTAATGGCTGAGCCCTGCGCGTGGCGAAACGTCACGCCGGCCTCGGCCACCTTGCGCCGCTCCTGGCGGATTTTCTTGCGCTTGTCTTGCGCCAGGCTGGTGAGAAAGGCGTCGAAGTCGGTGTAGCCGGGGGTGGAGTTCTGCCAATGGAACTGCACGGTGTGGCGCAGCATCAAGCCAGCATCGTCGCTGGCTTGCACATCGTCGTCACTGGCAAACAGTGTGTGCAAGGAGGACGCGCCCACGTCATTGCACCAAGCCACCGCGGCGCTCAGTAACGCGGCTCGCGCTTTTGCATCCCGCGCAAGCAGCCGCGCCCCTGGCACCGGGGTGAACGGCACCGCGATCACCGCCTTGGGGTAGTAGGGCACGCCATGCTGCTGGTAGGCACTGGCCCAGGCCCAGTCGAACACGTATTCGCCGTAGGAGTGGTGCTTCAGGTAGACCATGCAGGCCGCCTGCAGCGCACCGCCTGCGTGCAGGGTGATGCAGTGCGGTGCCCACCCGGTGTCGGCGGTAGCGCTGCCGCTTTCCTCCATCGCCGCCAGGTAAGCGTGGCGCATGAAGGGGCTGGGCTGAGCCTGTGCGGCCAGCAGGGCATCCCAAGCGGTGGCGTCCACTTCCAGCACCGAGGCATGGACCCCGATGACATAATTGACTTCACCCATGGAGCGCACCCTGCGCCATGGCAGCGCCCACTGCGCCGCCCCGAACAACTATTGGCTGGTTCATGACTCTTTCACTGTGCGTGGCACAACTCAATTTCATCGTTGGCGACCTGGACGGTAACGTCAAAAAAATCGTCGATGCGGCGACCCAGGCCTACGCCGATGGCGCGCGCCTGCTGCTGACCCCCGAGCTTTCCATTTGCGGCTACGCGGCCGAAGACCTGTTTCTACGCCCGGCGTTTATCGCCGCTTGCGATGATGCCGTGAAAGCCGTGGCCCAGCAGCTTGCCGGGTTAAAAGGCCTCTGCGTCGTGGTGGGCCACCCCACAGGCGGCGACAGCCGCACACGTTCGGTGGCGGTGCAGCAGCGCCACAACGCCGCCAGCGTGCTGTGTGAAGGCCAGGTGGTTGCCACCTACGCCAAGCGCGAACTGCCCAACTACCAAGTGTTTGACGAGCGCCGCTACTTCACACCCGGAAGCGGCGTCTGCGTGTTTACGGCGGGCGAGGGCGCCGACGCCGTGAAGGTAGGTCTGCTGATTTGTGAAGACGCGTGGTTTGAAGAGCCTGCACGTTTGGCCAAAGAGGCAGGGGCCGAGCTGCTGGCTGTCATCAACGCATCCCCCTTCCACGTGGGCAAGGGCTATGAGCGCGAGGCCATGATGGTCCAGCGTTGCCAAGCCACGGGCCTGCCCCTGGTCTATGCCCACCTGGTGGGCGGGCAGGACGAGGTGGTGTTTGAAGGCCACTCGTTTGCCCTGACCGCCGACGGCACCGTGGCCGGCCGCGCCCCCAGTTTTAAGGAAAATCTGTTCCAAGCCCGCGTGGAACGTGCGCCAGAAGCTATGAAAATCGTAGCAGCGGTGGAGCCTGAACGCAGCCCCGAGGCGGACCTGTGGGACGCACTGGTGCTGGGCGTGCGCGACTACATCGGCAAAAACGGCTTCCCCGGCGCACTGTTGGGCCTGTCCGGTGGCATCGACTCGGCCCTGGTGTTGGCCGTGGCGGTGGACGCGCTGGGCGCCGACAAGGTACGCGCCGTGATGATGCCTTCGCCCTACACGGCCGACATCAGCTGGATCGACGCCCGCGACATGGCGGCCCGCATGGGCGTGCGCTACGACGAGATTTCCATCGTGCCCGAGTTCGAGGCCTTCAAGGCCTCGTTGGCGAAAGAGTTTGCGGGCCGTGCCGAAGACACGACCGAAGAGAACATCCAGGCCCGCATCCGCGGCACGCTGCTGATGGCACTAAGCAACAAGTTCGGCAGCATTGTGCTGACCACGGGCAACAAGAGTGAAATGGCCACGGGCTATTGCACGCTGTACGGCGACATGGCGGGTGGCTTTGCCGTCATCAAGGACCTGGCCAAGACCACGGTGTTCAAGCTCTGCCGCTGGCGCAATCTGCATGACCCGTACGGCACGGGCGCTAGCCCCATCCCTGAGCGCATCATCACGCGCCCGCCCAGCGCCGAGCTGCGCCCCGACCAGAAGGACCAGGACAGCCTGCCGCCTTACGAGGTGCTGGATGGCATTCTGGAGCGCTATATGGAGAACGACGAGAGCATCGAATCCATCATCGCGGCCGGGTTTGCGCGGGCCGATGTGGAAAAGGTGACCCGCCTCATCAAGATCAACGAGTACAAACGCCGCCAGGCGCCTGTGGGTATTCGCGTCACCCACCGCAGCTTTGGCAAGGATTGGCGGTATCCTATTACCAGTAAGTTCCGGGCCTGAGTTGCGCCGCCCGCCCGTTCATTCCCTCACTGAGACAAGACCATGAAACAAATCACCGCCGTCGTTAAACCCTTCAAGCTCGAAGAAGTGCGCGAAGCCCTGGCCGAATGTGGCGTGACCGGTCTGACCGTGACCGAAGTGAAGGGTTTTGGCCGCCAGAAAGGCCACACCGAGCTTTACCGCGGCGCGGAGTACGTGGTGGACTTTCTGCCCAAAGTGAAGGTGGAAGTGGTCGTGAAGACCGAAGACGTGGACCGCTGTGTGGACGCCATTGTCAAGGCCGCGCACACCGGCAAGATCGGCGACGGCAAGATCTTTGTCACCGCCGTGGAACGCGTGATCCGCATCCGCACCGGCGAGCAGGATGAATCTGCCGTCTAAGCCCTAGATATTGTCCAGCCGCGCGGCCGGTACCAGGCCAGCGGCTTGCACCAGTTCGGGCAGCAGCACCTGCGGCGTGTCACCCATCCGTACCAGCCCCATCTGCCATTCGCCCAAAAATCCCTGAGTGGTGGCGGTGCCCATGAAATCCATGAGCCCCTGGTAATAGCCCGCCGTATTGAGCAGGCCGATGGGCTTGTCGTGGTAGGCCAACTGGCGCCAGGTCCAGACCTCGAACAACTCTTCCAGAGTCCCTATGCCACCGGGCAGCGCCAGAAAGGCATCGGCGCGCTCGGCCATCATGCGTTTGCGGTCATGCATGATGTCCACCACATGCAGCTCGGTGCAGCCACGGTGCGCCCATTCCTTGTCCACCAGCGCCTGCGGGATGATGCCCACTACGCGGCCACCGGCCTGCAGCGTGGCATCGGCCACCGCACCCATGAGGCCGTTGTGCCCACCGCCATAAACCAACTGACCACCGTGGGCGGCAATCCAGCGACCCACTTCGCGGGCCACTTCCATGTAGGCCGGGTCAGTACCGGGGCGCGAGCCGCAGTAGACGCAGAGGGAGAAGGTGGGGGCGTTCATGCGAAAAAGCGCTGGGCCAGCGCGGCCAGCCAGATGCCTGCACAGACCAGCAGGCTCAGCAGCACGGCGGCGCTGCCCATGTCCTTGGCGCGCTTGGACAGGTCGTGCCACTCGGGCCCTACGCGGTCGATGGCGGTCTCAATCGCAGTATTCAGCAACTCCACCACCATCAGCAGTAGCACGCTGCCCGCCAGCAGGGCCACTTCCACCCAACTGCGGCCCAACCAAAAACTCAGTGGTACCAGCACGAAAGCAGCGATGCACTCCTGGCGAAAGGCAGTTTCGCCCCAGCCGGCGCGCAGCCCGGCCAACGAATAGCCAAAGGCATGCCACACGCGGTTCAGTCCGGTGCGTTCTTTTTGCGGATTCACCGGCGTTTCAATAGGCAACAAAGTAGGTTCCATGGAGAGTAAGGGGTCAGCGGCTCAGGGGCAGGGAGGTGACCAGCCGGGTGCCGGCCAGCGCATCGTGCCAAAACTGGCGCTGTGGGTGAAAACGGCTCAGCAGGGCCCAGACGGCGACCCAGCCAATGGTGATGACGATGATTTCTCCTGCACTCAGGTGAAACGGTGCCACGGCCGCCAGTGGCGGCAAAAACCAGATCCAGCTCAGCACATAGCGCCCCAGGGCGCGCAGTTGTGTCACCCGCTGGCCGTTGCGGCCCACCAGGCGGATGTTCCAGGTCTTCATGGCCAATGTCTGGCCATGGGCCCAAAACCAGACGAAATAGATGCCAAAGACGACAAAGACAAAGGCCTGTAGTGCATGCCGATTGTCCAGCGCATTGCGCGTTTGGCTCAGGGTGCTGAACAGGTAACCCGCCAGAAACACCACCCCGAACAGCAAGATGCCTTCGTACAGCCAGCAGGCCATGCGCCGGCCCAGGCCGGGTGTGTCAGAAATAGAAACGGGGAGTTCGGGTGCGGTCGCAGAAGAAAGCATGCGCCGATTGTAGAGAGGGCCCAAAGACCGCTCCGACCCGCAAGGTCCTATTTGGGGGCAACCAGTGGCAGCAGGGTATTGGGGTCGACCTGCTGATGGGCAGAGACCTTGGATCGCTCTTCTTCAGGCGTGTGGCGTGTGATGGGTACGGGCGTAAGCTTGCCGGCTGTGGCCAATGGTTTGGTAGACACCGCCGCACCCGCTGGTTTACCCGCGGCCTTATTGGCCAGTTTTTGTTTCTCCTCGGGACTCAGCGCCTGGTAAGCCTCCCAGTTGGCGGCGCGCTTGGCGGGCTCCACCTTTTTGGCTTCGGCAAAGTTCAGCCGGGCAAGTTCGCGGTCACGGGGCTTCAGGGAGGCCCATTCGGCCATGCGGCTGTGCATCTTGGTCTGCTCGGCAGGACCCAAACTGGCGTAGTTTTGGGCCACAGCAATCCATTTGCGTTTGTGGCCATCGCTCAGGGTGTCCCAGGTCGTTGCCAGTGGCTGCAGGGACTGGCGCTGCGGGTTGCTCAGATCAGCCCAGGCCAGGGCCGAGAGCGGGGACGACATACTGTTGCTGGTACCCGCGGCAGCCTGCGCCATGGCGGCGCCAGACGCACAGGCACCCACAACCAAGACGGCCAGTGCGACATAGCTGGCCTGGGTCAAAAAGGGGTTGAAACGGCGGATATTCACGGCAAAAAACTCAGTGGCATCCCCCGAAGCTTACTCGCCACGGTTCACGCGCAGGAACTGGGCAAAGCCTGGGTCGGTAAAGGCCGCAGGGGGCAGATCGTCAGTCAGGATTTCTGCATCCACGTCGGCAATCTCGCGCGCGCGGTAGTCATCTTGCACAAAGCCGATCGTCAGCAGGCCGGCAACCAGCGCAAACAGGGGCAGCCAAGCCCCCAATTGGCGCCATTTCCCCCGGGGCGCATCACCAAGGTGCATGACCGCAGCATTGCCACCGGCAGCGGCCACCCCCGTGGCCACGCTCAGCTTGACCACCTTGCGCTTTTCCAGCGCCAGCATGCGCGCAGCCTTGAGCCGCTGCGTGATGTCATGCGGCAGGTCTTGGGTCGTCTCCGACAGGCGGGCCGTGATGGCCCGGCCCAGGGTGTCCTGGCTGAATGGTCGATTGGTGGTGTGCGATTTGCTCGTCATAGTCGTATTCCCTTCGCTTTCAATGCGGCGCCGAGTGCATGTACCGCCCGAGAACAGTGTGTTTTCACGCTGCCTTGTGAGCAGCCCATTGCGGCGGCAGTCTCCGCAACGTCCATATCTTCCCAGTAACGCATCAGAAACGCTTCGCGTTGACGCGTTGGCAACTGCAATATCTCTTCCTCAATAGAAAGCAATGTCTGTGCCCGCTCCGTCTGGGTCTCGGCGCTCTCGTTTTGTTCGGGTGCACTGGAGGCGTGCAGGGTCTCCAGCAGGTCGAAATCGCCGTCTTCCTGGCTGGATTCAAAGTCCCCCATGTTGGAAAACAGGGCGTTGTGGGTCTTTTGCCGCCTGAACCAGTCCAGTGTGCAGTTGGACAGGATGCGGTGGAACAGCATGGGCAGCTCTTCCACGGGTTTGTGCCCATAGTGCTCGGCCAGCTTCATCATGCTGTCTTGCACGATATCCAGCGCAGCTTCGTCATTACGCACGTGGTAGACCGAACGTTTGAACGCGCGTCGTTCGACGCTCTTCAAAAAATTAGACAGTTCTTGTTCGGTAGCCAAGCGGGAGTAGCCTTGCTGGGAGTGTGGGTCAAAAATAGCCTGCGTCAATGAGGAACTGGCAGGCTTCGGGGCGGCGCAATTATGGCATTTCGGCGGTCCGCCAAGACGCGGGTCTTCGGGCGTTGAAAACCAGTGCGATAATGCGCTCTGCAAATCAAAAGGCAAACGGATCCTGGTTCGGCGCAATATTCAATGCGCCCATGGCTTGGATCTCAAGTTCCGACACGACTTCACAAGAGTTTGCGTAGGGGCACCCAAGGTTTTTCGTTAGAGAAATTCACAAAGGTTCATCATGGAAATTACTAAAGCTGAAATCGCTTCGGCATCCTCTGCGTCCAAATCTTCTGCCACCCCCGTTGTTCCCGAACTGCGCGGTGCGGAGGTATTGATCAAATCCCTGCAAGCCGAGAACGTGAAGTTCGTCTGGGGTTACCCCGGCGGCGCGGTTTTGCACATTTACGACGCGTTCTACAAGCAAGACACCATCCAGCACGTGCTGGTGCGCCACGAACAAGCCGCCGTGCACGCGGCCGACGGTTATGCCCGCGCCACCGGTGATGTGGGTGTGGCCCTGGTCACCTCCGGCCCAGGTCTTACGAATGCGGTGACCGGTATCGCTACGGCGTACATGGACAGCATCCCCATGGTGATCATCAGTGGGCAGGTTCCCACGCACGCCATTGGTCTGGATGCCTTCCAGGAATGCGATACCGTGGGCATCACCCGCCCCATCGTGAAGCACAACTTCCTGGTCAAAGACGCCAAGGACATGGCCGAGGTCATGAAGAAGGCCTTCCACATCGCACGCACGGGCCGCCCCGGCCCCGTGGTGGTGGATATCCCGAAGGACGTGTCCTTCAAGAAGGTTCCGTACCACGGCTACCCCGAAACCGTGGAAATGCGCTCCTATAACCCGGTGCGCAAAGGCCACGGCGGACAGATCCGCAAGGCCCTGCAGCTGCTGCTGGCGGCCAAGCGCCCCTACATCTACACCGGTGGCGGCGTGCTGCTGAGCAATGCCTCGGCAGAGCTGCGTACCCTGGTGGACATGCTGGGCTACCCTTGCACCAACACCCTGATGGGCCTGGGTGCTTACCCCGCCAGCGACCGCAAGTTCCTGGGCATGCTGGGCATGCACGGCACGGTGGAAGCCAACAATGCCATGCAGAACTGCGACGTGCTGCTGGCCGTCGGCGCCCGTTTTGACGACCGCGTGATTGGCAACCCCAAGCACTTCGCGCAAAACGAACGCAAGATCATCCATATCGACATCGATCCGTCCAGCATTTCCAAGCGCGTCAAGGTCGACATTCCGATCGTGGGCGACGTGAAAGACGTGCTCAACGAAATGATCGCCATGATCCGCGAAGGAAGTACCAGGCCCGATGCGAACGCCCTGGGCGCCTGGTGGGACACCATCGAAGGCTGGCGCAGCCGCGATTGCATGAAGTACAGCCTGGGTAAGGGTGATGTGATCAAGCCCCAGTACGTGGTGGAAACACTCTGGAACATGACCAAGGACGTGGATACCTACATCACCTCCGACGTGGGCCAGCACCAGATGTGGGCCGCGCAGTACTACAAGTTTGACGAGCCACGCCGCTGGATCAACTCCGGTGGCCTGGGCACCATGGGCGTGGGCATTCCCTACGCCATGGGTATCAAGCTGGCCAAGCCTGAGAGCGAAGTGTTCTGTATCACCGGCGAAGGCTCGGTGCAGATGAACATCCAGGAGCTCTCGACCTGCCTGCAGTACAACACGCCGATCAAGATTTGTTCCTTGAACAACCGCTACCTGGGCATGGTGCGGCAGTGGCAAGAGGTCGAGTACGAAGGCCGTTACAGCCACAGCTACATGGATGCGCTGCCCAATTTCGTGAAGCTGGCCGAGGCCTATGGCCACGTCGGCATGCTGATCGAGAAGCCAGGCGATGTGGAGCCCGCCCTGCGCGAAGCCCGCAAGCTCAAGGACCGTACGGTGTTCATGGACTTCCGGACCGACCCCACGGAGAACGTGTTTCCCATGGTGCAGGCTGGCAAGGGCATCACGGAAATGCTGCTGGGCTCGGAGGATCTGTAGGCCCGGATTACAAGCGAAATAGTGGCCTAGCCCGCATGGAATATGCGCAGGCCGCTATCATTTTTGAATGAATCTATTGTCTGCCAAGCTGTGCGGTTACCGCCGCACGGGGAGGGCAGCGAAAAGAGGAATCTCCTTTCATGAAACACATCATTGCAGTTTTGCTGGAAAACGAGCCTGGCGCTCTTTCCCGCGTAGTGGGCCTGTTCTCGGCCCGCGGTTACAACATTGAATCTCTGACGGTGGCTCCCACCGAGGACCCCACGTTGTCCCGCATGACAATTCAGACTTCCGGGTCGGATGACGTCATTGAGCAAATCACCAAGCACCTGAACCGCCTGATCGAAGTGGTCAAGGTGGTGGACCTGACCGAAGGCGCCTACATCGAGCGTGAACTCATGATGGTCAAGGTGCGCGCGGTCGGCAAGGAGCGTGAAGAGATGAAGCGCATGGCGGATATCTTCCGCGGCCGCATCATCGACGTCACCGAGAAAAGTTACACGATTGAACTCACGGGCGACCAATCCAAGAACGACGCATTCCTCGAAGCCATCGAGCGTGCGGCGATTCTGGAGACGGTGCGCACGGGCTCCAGCGGCATTGGCCGCGGCGAGCGGATTCTGCGGGTTTGATTTCGGTTTTCCTGTGTGTGCTTCGGCTGGCTCACCACGCAGGGATTGTTTGGCGACAGTGTTTACCGTTCGCCCTGAGCTTGGGTAGTTTTTGCAACTGGGCGCTTTTCGCCAATATTTATTTCGGAGAGAAAAATGAAAGTTTTTTACGACAAGGATTGTGACCTGAGCCTGATCAAGGGCAAAACAGTTGCCATCATCGGTTACGGCAGCCAGGGCCACGCCCACGCACAAAACCTGAACGACAGCGGCGTGAAGGTCGTGGTTGGTCTGCGCAAGGGCGGCGCTTCCTGGGACAAGGTTGGCAAGGCCGGCCTGAATGTTCTGGAAGTCAACGACGCGGTCAAGGCTGCTGACGTGGTCATGATCTTGTTGCCCGATGAAGACATCGCAGGCGTGTACAAGAACAACGTGGAACCCAACATCAAGCAAGGCGCTTCGTTGGCCTTCGCCCACGGTTTCAACGTGCACTACAACCAGGTCGTGCCCCGTGCGGATCTGGACGTGTGGATGGTCGCTCCCAAGGCGCCTGGCCACACCGTGCGCAACACCTACACCCAAGGTGGTGGCGTGCCCCACCTGGTGGCCGTGCACCAGGACAAGACCGGCAAGGCCCGTGACTTGGCCCTGTCGTACGCGATGGCCAACGGTGGCGGCAAGGCCGGCATCATTGAAACCAACTTCAAGGAAGAAACCGAAACCGACTTGTTCGGCGAACAGGCCGTGTTGTGCGGCGGTGCGGTTGAGCTGATCAAGATGGGCTACGAAACCCTGACCGAAGCTGGCTACGCCCCTGAAATGGCCTACTTCGAATGCCTGCACGAGCTGAAGCTCATCGTGGATCTGATCTATGAAGGCGGCATTGCCAACATGAACTACTCCATCTCCAACAACGCGGAGTACGGCGAGTACGTGACGGGCCCTGAAGTCATCAACGCCGAATCGCGCGTCGCCATGCGCAACGCCCTGAAGCGCATTCAGACTGGCGAATACGCGAAGATGTTCATTCTGGAAGGCCGCACCGGCTATCCCAGCATGACCGCTCGCCGCCGTTTGACTTCTGAGCATTCCATTGAAGTTGTGGGCGCAAAGCTGCGCGCCATGATGCCCTGGATTGCGAAGAATAAGCTGGTTGACCAGACCCGCAACTAATACGTCCTGAGCGTATTGCCAAGGGCCACTTCGGTGGCCCTTGTTGTTGTTGGCGTAGAGACGGTAGGGTGCGGTGGCTGACTTACACTGGCAGCTGCAAGCGCAAGGAGAATGTATGCACGACGGATCTGAATCACTGACAACGCCACAAGAGAGCGAGGTGCTGCGAAAGCGTCGCAAGGGCATCTACGTGTTGCCGAACTTGTTCACGCTGGCAGCGCTATTTGGCGGGTTTTATGCGATTGTGATGGCCATCAATGGCCGTTTTGACCAGGCGGCAATTGGCGTTTTTTGCGCCATGGTGCTGGACAGTTTGGATGGCCGTGTTGCGCGCATGACCAACACGCAAAGCGCGTTTGGCGAGCAGATGGATTCGCTGTCTGACATGGTGTCGTTTGGTGCGGCGCCCGCCATCATTTCCTATGTATGGGCGCTGCAGGGCTTGGGCCGCTGGGGCTGGATTGCCGCCTTTGTGTACTGCGCCTGCGCTGCGCTGCGCCTGGCGCGTTTCAATGTAAATACGACGGTGGTTGATAAGCGCTACTTCCAGGGACTGCCGTCGCCTGCGGCGGCAGCCTTGGTCGCCGGGTTTATCTGGTTGCTGACTGAAAACGGCCTCAAGGGAACCGGCGTACTGGAGTTCGGCGCTTTCGTGTTATCCGTGCCGTGGGTGATGTTTGCGCTGGCCTTGTATGCGGGGCTAACCATGGTGACCAATGTGCCGTTCTACAGCTTCAAAGACGTGAGCATGAAGCGCAGCGTGCCCTTTGCCGTGATCGTGCTGATTGCCCTGGGCATTGCCGTCATCAATATCGACCCGCCCACGGTGATGTTTGGCGTGTTTGTGGTGTATGGCCTGAGTGGCTATGTGGTCTACGGCGTACGCCGTGCCCGAGGTGTGCGCACCAGCGTCATCAGCACCTCGACCGACGAGCCCGAAGAGCGCGGCTTGCACATGTGATTGAAAGATAGGAGAACTGGTATGGCTGACAAACTGATTATTTTCGACACCACCTTGCGCGACGGTGAGCAATCGCCTGGTGCGTCCATGACACGCGATGAAAAGCTGCGCATTGCGCGCCAGCTGGAGCGCCTGAAGGTGGACGTGATTGAAGCCGGTTTTGCGGCCAGTTCGAATGGCGATTTTGAAGCGGTGCAGCTCATTGCCAACACGATCAAAGACTCCACCATCTGTTCCCTGTCGCGTGCGAATGACCGGGACATCTCCCGCGCTGCCGAGGCCCTCAAGGGGGCCAACAGCGCGCGCATCCACACCTTCATTGCCACGTCCCCGTTGCACATGGAAAAGAAGCTGCGTATGACACCGGACCAGGTGTTTGAGCAGGCCAAGCAATCGGTGCGTTTTGCCCGCAACCTGGTGGCCGACGTCGAGTTCAGCCCTGAGGACGGTTATCGCAGCGATGTGGACTTTTTGTGCCGGGTGCTGGAAGCGGTGATCAAAGAGGGTGCCACCACCATCAACGTGCCCGACACTGTGGGCTATGCCATTCCCGAGCTGTATGGCAACTTCATCAAGACGCTGCGCGAGCGCATTCCCAATTCCGACAAGGCCGTCTGGTCGGTGCACTGCCACAACGACCTGGGCATGGCGGTTGCGAACTCGCTGGCGGGCGTGAAAATCGGCGGCGCACGCCAGGTGGAGTGCACCATCAACGGCCTGGGCGAACGGGCGGGCAATTGCAGTCTGGAAGAAATTGTCATGGCGGTGAAAACCCGCAAGGACTATTTCGGATTGGAACTTGGCATTGATGCCAAGCACATCCTCGCCGCCAGCCGCATGGTGAGCCAGACCACCGGCTTTGTCGTGCAGCCCAACAAGGCGGTGGTGGGGGCGAATGCCTTTGCGCACGCGTCCGGCATTCACCAGGACGGCGTGCTCAAGGCGCGCGACACCTACGAAATCATGCGCGCCGAAGACGTGGGCTGGACCGCCAACAAGATCGTGCTGGGAAAACTCAGCGGCCGCAATGCCTTCAAGCAGCGCTTGCAAGAGCTGGGTGTGCAGTTGGAGAGCGAAGCCGAAATCAACGCCGCGTTTGCCCGCTTCAAGGAGCTGGCAGACCGCAAGAGCGACATCTTTGACGAAGACATCTTGGCGTTGGTCAGTGACGACAGCGTGACGCTGGACAAAGAGCAATACAGCTTCGTCTCCCTGTCACAGCACAGCGAAACCGGTGAGCGCCCCCATGCCGCGGTGGTCTTCACCGTGGATGGCAAAGAGGTCAAAAGTGCCTCCGATGGCAATGGTCCGGTGGATGCGTCCCTCAAGGCCATTGAATCGTTCGTGAAGAGCGGGGCAGAGATGGTTCTCTACTCGGTCAATGCCATCAGCGGATCGACCGAGAGTCAGGGTGAGGTCACGGTACGCCTGCAAAACAGCGGTCGCGTGGTCAACGGCGTGGGGTCCGACCCCGACATCGTGGTGGCTTCCGCAAAAGCCTATCTGAGTGCTCTGAACAAGCTCCAAAGCAAGGCCGATCGGGTGGCTGCACAAGGGTAGTGGGGCGCGGACATCAAAATATTCTTGAACTTTCGTGCGCAAGTAGTTGATCTTACGTAACTTTTTTGATTAAACTGTCGGTACTTTCAGGTTTTTGTACACCGTGTTACACGCTGTAAGCCTGCACAAATCAAAGGACGTATGTTGAAACGCGCACTTGTACACCTCGGTTTTGGCAGTTTGGTGGCGGCCATGTTGCTACTTCCTTTGGAGGCGTCGGCCCTCCAGCGTAAAAAAGTCCGCATTGCCCCCCATGCTGTGAAGCATGTGGTCGCAAAGAAGAAGATTAGCCACAACAAAGTGGTGCGCGTCAAAACGGTCGCCATCCCCAAAGCCCCGTCATTCGGCCAATTGGCTGGTCTGCATGGTGCGCAGGATGCGCTGGACCTGAAATCCAGCGTCGCCTTCGTGGTGGATCAGGACACCAAAGAAGTGTTGTTTAGCAAGAACGAATCGGCTGTGTTGCCGATTGCGTCCATCACCAAGCTCATGACCGGCGTGCTCGTCAGCGAAGCGCATCTGTCCATGGACGAGATCATCACCATCACCCAGGCCGATGTGGACACCGAGAAGGGCAGTTCCTCCCGCCTGCGTGTGGGCACAGAACTGAGCCGTGGCGAATTGTTGCACTTGGCACTGATGGCCAGTGAGAACCGTGCTGCCCACGCACTGGGCCGCACCTATCCCGGTGGTGTGCAAACCTTTGTCGGGCTGATGAACAGCAAGGCACGCACGCTGGGCATGCATGACACCCAGTATGTAGAGCCCACAGGTCTTTCCAGCCGCAACCAGTCCAGCGCCAAAGACTTGGCGACGCTGGTGAACTATGCCTACAGCGACCCCACCTTGCGTGAACTGTCCACCTCTACGGGCTATCAAGTGGAAGTCGGCAACCGCACCCTGCAGTACAACAACACCAATCGCTTGGTAAAAAACCCGGCGTGGGACATTGGCCTGCAGAAGACGGGTTACATCACTGAAGCTGGTCAGTGTCTCGTCATGCAAGCCAAGATCGCTGGCCGCAAACTCATCATGGTGTTCTTGGACTCGGCGGGCAAACTGAGTCGCATTGGCGATGCAGAACGTGTGCGCCGTTGGGTGGAGTCCACGCCGTCCCTCGCCACGCGGTCTGCGCCATTGGCCAGTCGCGAGATGGATCGCCGTATCGTTTCCAACTGAGGGGCCGTAGGCCCCGGCCGCAACTAGTTGCCGTGGTGGCCCAGGGTCTGCGAAATCTGCCGGGCGGTATCTTTCAGCTTCGGCAGCCAGTCGTCTTCCAGGCGTCCTGAGGGGGCAGAGATCGATAGGCCCGCTACCAGCTTGCCTTGGTCGTCGTAAATGCCTGCAGCCATGCAGCGCACGCCCAATTCCAACTCTTCGTTGTCTCCGGCCTGGCCGTACTGGCGGACCTTGGACAGCTCACGCTCCAGCGCTGCCAGGTCGGTAATGCTGTTCTTGGTATGGCCTTGCAAACCGGTGCGGGTGGCATAGGCGCGAATGCGTTGCGGGTCATCGGCGGCCAGGAATAGCTTGCCCACAGACGTGAGGTGCAGTGGCGCGCGACCACCAATGGCGCGCACCACCTGCATGCCCGAGCGCTCGCTGTAGGCGCGTTCCACATAAATGATCTCGTCCCCCTGGCGCATGCTCAGGTTGACGGGTTGCTGCGTCAGTTTGTGCAGCTCGCGCATGGGAATGAGCGCGGCGTCGCGCACGTTCAGGCGTGCTTTGACCAAATTGCCCAGCTCCAGCAAACGCATACCCAGCCGGTAGCTACCCGACTGTGGGCGGTCCACAAAGCGGCCAGACACCAGGTCGTTGAGGATGCGGTGGGTGGTAGAGGGGTGCAGTCCGGCCCGCTCGCTGATCTCCTTCAGGGGGATGGCCTCTTCGCGGGAGGCCAGCACGTCAATCAGCGTGAACATGCGTTCAATGACCTGAACGGCCGGGGTGCTGGGGGGATCGAGGTCTTTTTTGGTCATGGTGGGTTTGTGCGCCCGATGTTACCTTGCGCAACCCACTGCCCGTCCACGAATACTTGGGTGGGCTGAAAACGGGACTTGTAGCGCATCTTGGGGCTCTGCTCTATCCAGTAGCCCAGGTAGACAAAATCCAACCCCAGGCGCTTGGCCTGGGCAAGCTGCCACAGCACGTTGAAGGTGCCAAAACTGGCACCCGCCTCTGGGGAGAAGAAGGTGTATACCGCCGAAATACCATCCTCCAGCACGTCCAGAATGGAGACCATCTTCAGCGTGCCCAGGCTGCCGTCTGTGGTGGGCTCGCGGAACTCCACCAGCCGGGAGTTCACCCGGCTTTGTAGCAAAAACTGGGTGTACTGGTCCACGCTGTCTTCGTCCATACCGCCGCCTGCGTGGCGGCTGGTCTGGTAGCGCAAATACAGGGCGTAGTGCTCAGCCACAAAACCCAGGTTCAGCACGCGCACGTTGAGCGCCTGATGCTGTTTCCACGCGCGCCGCTGGCTACGGTCAGGCTGGAAGTTTTGCGCCTGCACCCGCAGCGGGGTGCAGGCCTGGCAGCCATCGCAGTAGGGGCGGTAGGTGAACATGCCGCTGCGCCGGAAACCCTTGGCCACCAAATCCGAGTAGGTGGCGTTGTCAATCACATGGCTGGGGGTGGCCACCTGCGAGCGCGCTTGCCGTTGCGGCAGGTAGCTGCAGTCGTAGGGCGCAGTCGCATAAAACTGCAGCGTCTGGAGGGGAAGGTCGGTCAGGTTTGTCATGGTGATTCGGCATCAAGCAGACAAAAGCTGATTCCAGTATACGGGGTCAAACCGCCACACTGGCGCTGGTTCTGCACGTGCATGGCGCATATGCTGCAAAAACGCAGCCCGTGCCATCTCCTTGGCGCCCATAAAGGCCAGGTGCGGAGTATTTTGCTGGCAGTCCACCATGCGGATGCCATGCTGCCGGCAAAACGCCACCAGGGCGGTCAACGCGATCTTGGAGGCATCGGGCACGCGGGTGAACATGGACTCACCAAATACCGCACGGCCCAGGCCTATGCAATACAGCCCGCCGGCCAGTTCACCGTTAATCCAGGTTTCCACGCTGTGGGCCACGCCCAGGGCGTGCAGCCTGCCGTAGGCCTGCACCATCTCGGGAAGAATCCAGGTGCCGGGCTGGCCACGCCGGGCCGTCTGGGCACAGGACTGGATCACCTCGCCAAACGCATGGTCCATGCGAATCTCCAGCCGACCATCTTGCAGTAGCCGGTTGATGGTCTTGTGCAAGGAGCGGTGCAACCGAAAGTCCTCTACCTGCAGCACCATGCGCGGGTCTGGGCTCCACCACAATGTGGGTTGCCCTTCGCTGAACCAGGGGAAGATTCCCTGGGCGTAAGCGGCTTGCAGTGTAGGAGGCTGCAGGTCGGCGCCCATGCACAACAAGCCAGGGGCATCGCTGTCAGCACCCCAGGCGGTGGCGACGTCCGGAAAAGGATCGCCGGGTTCCAGCCAGGGAAGGGTGAGGGAGGGGGGAGCCATGGTGCGCGTGCGAAGCAAATTAATTGAAGCGGCTCGCCAAAGTGGGCCACTAACCGAGGTTAGAATACCAGCTGTCGGCGTGTAGCGCAGCCTGGTAGCGCACCTGCTTTGGGAGCAGGGGGTCCAAGGTTCGAATCCTTGTACGCCGACCACTATTCAAAAACAAAGGCCCTTCAAGGGCCTTTGTTCTTTCTGTCCGTAGCTCAGTTGGATAGAGCAACAGCCTTCTAAGCTGTAGGTCACAGGTTCGATTCCTGTCGGACAGGCCACTTGGCTTTCTGCTCCGCTTCTCTTCCTGTTCCTAAATCGCCAAGGCGCTAACGCTGGTGTCCAGCTGCAGCCAGCGCACCGCCGCGCTGCGCAGGTCTTCGATCTCCCCGGTTGTCAAAAACTGGGTAGAAGCCACCGGCTCTGTGGCCGCTGCCGCTAACAGGCCCGCAGCGTCCAGCAGGCGCCGGGTGTGGCGTGCCACCGGCGCGCCGCCTTCCAGTAACGCAACCTGGTCACCAATGGAGCGGCGCAGCACGGCCTCGACAAACGGGTAGTGCGTGCAGCCCAGCACCAGCGTGTCCATCGCTGCAGAATTTAAGCCAAAGCGGCCCATAGCCCCCGTGTACTCTGCACAGAGCGCTTCTATTTTTGTAGCATCGTTGCGTTCGATGGCAATCGCCAATCCATCGCAGGGCTGCAGCACAAAGGTGGCCTGTCCGTGCAGTGAGGCCAGCAAGGCCTGGAATTTCTCACTCTGCAGCGTGCCGCGTGTGGCCATCACGCCCACGGTTTTGGTCTGGCTGGCCGCCGCCGCGGGCTTGAGCGCGGGCTCGATGCCCACCAGCGGTATGCTGGCATACGCCGCGCGCAGGCTTTTGATCGCAGCTGCCGTCGCCGTGTTGCAGGCTACTACCAGCGCCTTGATCTGGTGCTGTGCCAGCAGATAGTCCGCAATGGCGTGCGAGCGGGTGGTGACGTGGTGGTCGTCCCGTTCGCCATAGGGTGCGTTGCCGCTGTCGGCCACATAGACAAAGCGCTCGTGCGGCAGCTCGGCGCGCAGCGCGCGCAGCACGCTCAAGCCGCCCACGCCGCTGTCAAACACCCCGATGGGGCGCGAGGCAGTCGACATTGCTGTGGTAGCCACCAAGGGCTTAGCGCGAAGTGACGGGAATGCTCTTGAACTCGCCCGTGGCAATCTTCTTCTGCCATTCGGCCGGGCCGGTGATGTGGGCGCTGGTGCCGCCCGAATCTACCGCCACGGTCACGGGCATGTCGACCACATCAAACTCGTAAATCGCCTCCATGCCCAGGTCGGCAAAGCCCACGACCTTGGCAGCCTTGATGGCCTTGGACACCAGGTAGGCGGCGCCGCCTACGGCCATCAGGTAGGCGCTCTTGTGTTTCTTGATCGCCTCAATGGCGACCGGGCCGCGCTCGGCCTTGCCGACCATGGAGATCAGGCCGGTTTGCGCCAGCATCATTTCGGTGAAGCCGTCCATGCGGGTGGCGGTGGTCGGGCCAGCGGGGCCTACGGCTTCGCCCTTGATCGGGTCCACCGGGCCGACGTAATAAATGACGCGGTTGGTGAAGTCCACGGGCAGTTTTTCACCCTTAGCCAGCATTTGCTGGATGCGCTTGTGGGCGGCGTCGCGGCCGGTCAGCATCTTGCCGTTCAAGAGCAGGGTCTGGCCAGGCTTCCAGCTCGCCACTTCGGCCGGGGTCAGCGTGTTCAGGTCGACCTTTTTGCTTTGCTGGTAGTCGGGCGTCCAGTTGACGTTGGGCCACAGGTCCAGTGACGGTGGGGTCAGGTAAACGGGGCCGCTGCCGTCCATCACAAAGTGCGCGTGGCGGGTGGCCGCGCAGTTTGGGATCATGGCAATGGGTTTGCTGGCGGCGTGGGTGGGGTACATCTTGATCTTGACGTCCAGCACGGTGGTCAGGCCGCCCAGGCCCTGGGCGCCAATACCCAGTGCGTTGACCTTTTCAAACAGCTCCAGGCGCAGTTTTTCGACGTTGTCGAGTTCAGCGCCACTGGCCTGCTTGGCCTGCAGCTCGTACATGTCCAGATCGTCCATCAGGCTTTCCTTAGCCATCAGCACGGCTTTCTCGGCCGTGCCGCCAATGCCAATGCCCAGCATGCCAGGCGGGCACCAGCCAGCGCCCATCGTCGGCACGGTCTTCAAGACCCAGTCGACCACGCTGTCGCCGGGGTTCAGCATGTACATCTTGCTCTTGTTCTCACTGCCGCCGCCTTTGGCCGCTACTGTCACTTCGACGGTGTTGCCAGGTACCAACTCGGTAAAGATCACTGCAGGCGTGTTGTCCTTGGTGTTCTTGCGCAGGAATTCGGGGTCGGCCACCACACTGGCGCGCAGCGTGTTGTCCGGGTGGTTGTAGCCCTGGCGCACGCCTTCGTTGATGGCATCGTCCAGGCTGCCGGTAAAGCCTTCCCAGCGTACGTCCATGCCGACTTTGAGGAACACGTTGACGATGCCGGTGTCCTGGCAGATCGGGCGGTGGCCGGTGGCGCTCATCTTGCTGTTGGTCAGGATCTGCGCGATCGCGTCCTTGGCCGCCGGGCTTTGCTCGCGCTCGTAGGCGCGGGCCAGGTGTGCGATGTAGTCGGTGGGGTGGTAGTAGCTGATGTACTGGAGGGCGGCGGACACCGATTCGATGAGATCGGCTTGGCGGATGATCGTGGTCATGGAGGGCCTGGCTGGGGTGGAGGGAAACGAAACGCCCTCAATTATCCCTTGGCCACGGGCGCCGGGTACAGCCCGGTTACGGGAAACCACTTGCTATCCTAACCATAGCTGCTCGCGCAATGTTGACGGGGGCTGGCGGCATATTTGATACCTAAAGTCATGCAGGCGAGCTGAAAAACTTGCTGGGTGTGACGGTTGCGCATTGATACACCGTGGGCCGCGTGCGGGGGGAGAATGCAGCCATGCACACCCGTACCGAACGCGATACCTTTGGCCCGATTGAAGTGCCTGCCGACAAGCTCTGGGGGGCGCAGACCCAGCGCTCGCTGCAAAACTTTGATATCTCGAGCGAGCGCCAGCCCACAGAAGTCATCAAGGCACTGGCGCAGGCCAAGCGCAGCGCGGCCCGCGTGAACCATGCGCTAGGCCTGCAAGACGCCGCCAAGACCCAGGCCATCGTGGCTGCAGCGGACGAGGTGATAGCGGGCCAGCACCCCGACGAATTTCCGCTGGTGGTCTGGCAAACCGGCTCGGGTACGCAGACGAACATGAACGTCAACGAAGTGCTGGCCAACCGTGCCAGCGAACTGCTGGGCGGCGCGCGTGGCGAAGGGCGCTTGGTGCACCCGAATGACGACGTGAACCGCAGCCAGTCCAGCAACGACGTGTACCCCACGGCCATGCATGTGGCGGCAGTAGACGCAATCACGCACAAGCTGCTGCCCGCGATCGCCAAGCTGCGCGCGACGCTGGCGCAGAAGTCGGGTGAGTTCGACGACATCGTGAAGATTGGCCGCACCCATCTGCAAGATGCCACGCCACTCACGCTAGGCCAGGAGTTCTCGGGCTATGTGGCGCAGCTCACGCATGGCGAGGCGCATGTGCGTGCAGCGCTGCCGCACCTGTGCGAACTGGCGCTGGGCGGCACGGCGGTGGGAACGGGGCTGAATGCACCCAAAGGCTACGCAGAGCAGGTGGCCGCTGAGTTGGCCACGCTGACCGGTCTGCCGTTCGTGACCGCGCCCAACAAGTTCGAGGCGCTGGCCAGCGTGGACGCGCTGGTGCATGCCCATGGCGCACTTAAGACGCTGGCGGCCAGCCTCATGAAGATTGCCAACGATGTGCGCTGGCTGGCCAGCGGCCCGCGCAGCGGCATTGGTGAACTGAGCATTCCCGAGAACGAACCCGGCTCCAGCATCATGCCGGGCAAGGTGAACCCCACGCAGAGCGAGGCGCTGACCATGTTGGCCGCGCAGGTGATGGGCAACGATGTGGCAATCAATTTCGGCGGTGCGTCGGGTAACTTCGAACTCAATGTGTTCCGGCCCATGGTGGCGCACAACTTTCTGCAAAGCGTGCGACTGCTGGCCGATGGCATGAAGAGTTTCAACGACCACTGCGCCGTGGGTATTACGCCAAATCGGGGGCGTATTGCGGAGCTGTTGGACCGTTCGCTGATGCTGGTCACCGCGCTGAACCCGCACATCGGTTATGACAAGGCAGCCTTTATTGCCAAGAAGGCGCACAAGGAGGGCAGCAGTCTGCGTGAGGCGGCGATTGCCAGCGGGTATGTGACGGCGGAGCAGTTTGACCAGTGGGTGGTGCCTTCGGAGATGGTGGGGCGCTGATGAGTTTTTGGCGTAAATTCGTAAGCCAACAGCAAGTCAGTGGCTTGTAAGTGCAAACCGCGACATTGCGGGCAGTTTTGAATCGTCCCAGGAGACAAGAATATGAGTACATCGACATCGGCCATGGAATCCCTGCTGGTTGAAAACCGCGTGTTCCCCCCTAGCGAAGCCATGGTCAAGGCCGCGCGCATTTCCGGCATGGAGGGCTACAACGCCCTGTGCGCCGAAGCCGAGAAAGACTTTGAAGGCTTCTGGGCCCGTCTGGCGCGTGAAAACGTGCTGTGGAACAAGCCGTTCACCCGCACGCTGGACGAATCCAACGCGCCGTTCTACCAATGGTTTGACGACGGCGAGCTGAATGCCTCGGCCAACTGCCTGGACAAACACATCGGCACGCCCACCGAAAACAAAGTGGCCGTGATCTTTGAAGCCGACGACGGCACGGTGACCAAGACCACCTACAAAGAACTGCTGGCCCGCGTGAGCCAATTTGCCAATGCCCTGAAGGCCGATGGCGTGAAAAAGGGCGACCGCGTGTTGGTCTACATGCCCATGACGCTGGAAGGCGTGATCGCCATGCAGGCCTGCGCGCGCATTGGCGCTACGCACAGCGTGGTGTTTGGCGGCTTCTCGGCCAAGGCACTGCAAGAGCGCATCATCGATGCGGGTGCCGTGGCGGTGATCACCAGTAACTACCAGATGCGCGGCGGCAAAGAGCTGCCGCTCAAAGCCATCGTGGATGAAGGCTTGGCCATGGGCGGCTGCGAGTCGATCAAGACCGTGTACGTCTACCAACGCACGAAGACTGCCTGCAATATGGTGGCGGGCCGCGACAAGACCTTTGATGAAGCGTTGGCCGGCCAGAGCACAGAATGCGCACCGGTCCCGGTGGGCGCCGAGCATCCTCTGTTCATCCTTTACACCTCCGGCTCCACCGGCAAACCCAAAGGCGTGCAGCACTCCACGGGCGGCTACCTGCTGTGGGCCAAGCTGACGATGGACTGGACGTTTGACCTGAAGCCTGAAGATGTCTTCTGGTGCACCGCCGACATCGGCTGGATCACCGGCCACACCTATGTGGCTTACGGCCCGCTGGCCGCGGGCGCCACGCAAATCATTTTTGAAGGCATTCCTACCTTCCCGAACGCGGGCCGCTTCTGGCAGATGATTGAGCGCCACAAGTGCTCCATCTTCTACACCGCGCCCACGGCCATCCGCTCGCTGATCAAGGCTGCGGAAAGTGATGCGGCGGTGCATCCGGACCGCTCCGATTTGTCTAGCCTTCGCATCCTTGGCTCAGTGGGCGAGCCCATCAACCCAGAAGCTTGGATGTGGTACTACAAACACGTGGGCCACGAGAAATGCCCCATCGTGGACACCTTCTGGCAGACCGAGACCGGCGGGCACATGATGACGCCGCTGCCCGGCGCCACGCCGCTGGTGCCTGGCAGCTGCACGCTGCCACTGCCCGGCATCATGGCCGCCATCGTGGACGAAGTGGGTAATGACATTCCCAACGGCACCGGCGGCATTCTGGTGGTCAAGCGTCCCTGGCCGTCCATGATTCGCACCATCTGGAACGATCCCGAACGGTTCAAGAAGAGCTACTTCCCGGAAGAAATGGGCGGCACGCTGTACCTGGCCGGTGACGGCGCGGTGCGCAGCGCCGACCGTGGCTACTTCCGCATCACTGGGCGTATCGACGATGTGCTCAACGTGTCGGGTCACCGCATGGGCACCATGGAAATCGAATCGGCCTTGGTCTCCAAGACCGACCTGGTGGCCGAAGCCGCCGTCGTGGGACGTCCGGACGATTTGACGGGCGAGGCCATCTGCGCGTTTGTTGTGCTCAAGCGCTCACGTCCAACCGGCGACGAAGCCAAGGCCATTGCCAAGGAACTGCGCGATTGGGTGGCCAAAGAGATCGGCCCGATTGCCAAGCCCAAGGACATCCGCTTTGGCGAGAACCTGCCCAAGACGCGTTCGGGCAAGATCATGCGTCGCCTGTTGCGCTCGTTGGCCAAGGGCGAGGCGGTCACACAAGACACCTCCACACTGGAAAATCCGGCCATCCTGGATCAACTGGGCCAAGCGTACTGAGCGACTGACACCTGGCATGCGTCAGGCATGAAAAAGC
Source organism: Rhodoferax sp. P1_F3 (assembly GCF_056405715.1). Taxonomy (NCBI): domain Bacteria; kingdom Pseudomonadati; phylum Pseudomonadota; class Betaproteobacteria; order Burkholderiales; family Comamonadaceae; genus Rhodoferax; species Rhodoferax sp. P1_F3. The sequence goes on from NZ_JBFUBO010000006.1 coordinate 244,490, forward strand.
CCGCTGCACTTTTGGTGCAGCGGGCTTTTTTGTATTAGCGCGTTTACTTGAGGCTCAAGATCCAGGCCGCCAGTTTTTTGGATTCGGCTTCGTTGACCTGCGAGTTGGCGGGCATGGGCACCGGACCCCAAACACCGCTACCGCCCTTGATGATCTTGGCGGCCAATTTGTCAGCAGCTGTTTTGTCGCCTTTGTACTTGGCAGCCACGTCTTTGTAAGCGGGGCCCACTAGCTTCTTGTCCACGGCATGGCAAGCCAGGCAGTTCTTGGAGGTGGCCAGCGCCAAGTCGGCAAATGCGGGTGTTGCCGACAGAACAGCAGTGGCACTCAGCGCAAGGGTGATCAGGGTTTTTTTCATCAGGGCCTCATCGGTTGGTTTACAGTCACTCAACGCCATTGTAGTGACGCGGGTTGACCCGAGTCTTACCATGGCCCCATAGAGCAGGAGAAGGCAATGTATTTCCTCGGTATTGGTTTGTTGTTGTTGGTCATGAAATACATGGAGATCGGGCCCGTGGCCACTTGGGCGTGGTGGATAGTACTCACGCCCTTTGGACTGGCAATGCTCTGGTGGTGGTGGGCCGACAGCACGGGCTACACCAAGCGCAAGGCGATCGAGCGTGAGAATGCGCGCAAGCAGGCCCGTATCGACAAAAACCGCCAGGCCATAGGCACGCTGGGCAGCAAAAAACGCCGCTAACAGCCTGCGCTGTTGAACGGCGTTTGCAAGTGCAGCCCGCTTGTGCGGGCTTTTGTTTGGCTTAGTAGTTGTCCAGTACCGCGCCCTTGCTCGCGCTGGATGCATTGAAGGCAAACTTGGCCTGCACACCGCGGTTGTAGCGCGGTGCAGGTGCCGTCCACGCTGCACGGCGCTTGGCAATCTCGGCCTCCGGCACATTCAGTTCCAGGATCAACTGGCGCGAATCGATGGTGATGGAGTCACCTTCCTGCACCAAGGCGATCACGCCACCGGCTGCCGCTTCAGGCGCCACGTGGCCCACCACCATGCCCCAGGTCCCGCCAGAGAAGCGGCCATCGGTGATCAGGCCCACGCTTTCGCCCAGGCCTTGACCAATCAAGGCACCGGTGGGCGCCAGCATTTCGGGCATGCCGGGGCCGCCCTTGGGGCCCAGGTAGCGCAGGACCATCACGTCGCCGGGAACAATTTTGTTGTCCAGAATGGCCTTGAGCGCCGACTGCTCATCATTGAACACACGGGCCGGGCCGGTCATCACCGGGTTCTTCAGGCCGGTGATCTTGGCCACTGCGCCTTCAGGGCTCAGGTTGCCCTTCAGGATGGCTAGGTGGCCCTGCTTGTACATCGGGTTGTCGATGGGGCGGATCACGTCCTGGTCGGCGCGCGGCACATCGGGAATGTCCTTCAACACTTCGGCCACGGTCTGGCCGGTGATGGTGATGCAGTCACCGTGCAGCAGGCCCGCGGCCAACAGCGTTTTCATCACTTGCGGAATACCGCCCGCGCGGTGCAGGTCCACGGCCAGGTACTTGCCGGACGGCTTCAGGTCGCACAACACGGGGGTCTTGACGCGCACGCGCTCAAAGTCGTCAATGGTCCACTCCACGCCCGCTGCGTGGGCAATGGCCAGAAAGTGCAGCACGGCGTTGGTGGAGCCACCGGTGGCCATGATGACGGCCACGGCGTTCTCGATGGACTTTTTGGTCACGATGTCGCGGGGCTTCAGGTCCTTCTTGATGGCTTCCACCAGCACCTTGGCCGATTCCTTGGCGGAGTTCATTTTTTCGTCGTGCGGGTTGGCCATCGTGCTGGAATAGATCAGCGAAATGCCCAGGGCTTCAAACGCGGATGACATGGTGTTGGCCGTGTACATGCCGCCGCAGGAACCAGTGCCGGGAATGGCGCGGCGCTCGATCTGCAGCAGGTCTTCGTCGCTCATGCGGCCGGCGGCGTTTTCACCCACGGCTTCAAACACGCTGACGATGTTCAGGTCTTTACCTTTGTAGGTGCCGGGCAGGATGGTGCCGCCGTAGACATAGATGGCGGGCACATTGGCGCGCAGCATGCCCATCAGGCCACCGGGCATGTTCTTGTCGCAGCCGCCGACCACCACCACGCCGTCCATCCACTGGCCCTGCACACAGGTCTCAATACAGTCAGAGATCACTTCGCGGCTCACCAAGCTGTATTTCATGCCCTCGGTGCCCATGGCCATGCCGTCGGAGATGGTGGGCGTACCGAACACTTGCGCGTTGCCACCGGCTTCTTCAATGCCGGCAATGGCTGCATCGGCCAGCTTTTGCAGGCCGCTGTTGCAAGGAGTGATGGTGCTGTGGCCGTTGGCGACACCGACCATGGGCTTCTTGAAGTCGCCTTCTTCGTAGCCCATCGCGTAGTACATGGAGCGGTTGGGTGCGCGGCTCTTGCCTTCGGTGATGTTCTTGCTGCGGGGGTTCAGGACGATGGGTTTGGTGGTCATTGTGTCTCTTTCGGGGTTGCCAATGGGGCAGGGGTAATTCAGGACTGACGGAGTATCGCGGTTGTCACTGATTCTTTCCAATCCATTATTCAAGGTGTATTAATATGTTTTACATATGAGTACGACACCCGCATCCACCCCCTGGATTGAGCTGCGCCTGTGGCGCCAGTTTGTCACCGTGGCTGAAGAGCTGCACTTTGGCCGCGCGGCCCTGCGCTTACACATGACGCAGCCGCCGCTCACCCAGGCGATTGCCCAGCTGGAGCGCAGCCTGGGCCTGCCTCTGTTCGCGCGCACCAAGCGCAGCGTGCAACTCACGCCCCAAGGCCTGGCGCTGCTGCCGCAGGCGCAGGAACTGCTGCAGCGCGCGCAGGGCCTGGTGGTGCAGGCGAGGGCGCTGGCGGTGGGGGAGTCGGGTCGACTGCGGTTGGCATTTGTGTCCACCGTGGGCTTTTCGCTGCTGCCGCAGTGGGTGATGGCGTTCCGCCAGGAGTTTCCGGGCGTGCAGCTCGATCTGGTGGAGGCTACGGGCGATGTGCAATTGCAGTTGCTCAAGTCTGACGAGGTGGACGCGGGCTTTGTGCTGCACGCCAGTGGCTTTGCCACCGAAGGCCTGCAGCGCTTAACCGTGGCGCAGGAGCCACTGGTGCTGGCACTGCCCGAGTCGCATCCCTTGGCCAAGCGCAAGACACTGCGCCTGTCTGATGTCTGGGCTCAGCCACTGGTGACCTTTCCTCGGCGCATCGTGCCATCGCTGTTTGATGCCATCTTCGGCATGTACCACGACGCGGGCAAGCTACCCGTGGTGGCGCAAGAGGCGATCCAGATGCAGACCATTGTGAATCTGGTGTCGGCAGGCCTGGGCGTGGCCTGGGTGCCGGCCAGCGTGCAACAGTTCCAGCGGCCCGGTGTGGTGTATCGCCAGGTGCAGGGCGCCGTGCCAGGTTGCGAAACCAGCCTGGTGTGGCAGCGCAGCAGTCCGGCCCTGGAGCGTTTCATGGCCTTCCACGATATTGCCCATGCCGCCAACGGGCACAATGCGGCCCATGCTGATCCATCCTGAAATCAACCCCGTCGCCCTGCAACTTGGCCCCCTGGCCGTGCACTGGTACGGCCTGACCTACCTCGCGGCCTTTGCACTATTCATGTTTCTGGGAAGCCGCCGGCTGCGCCACGCACCGTTCAACGCGTTGACCGGCCCGCAGGCCTGGACCTTCAAGGACGTGGAGGACATTCTGTTCCTGGGCGTGGTGGGCGTGGTTCTGGGGGGGCGCCTTGGCTACTGCTTGTTTTACAAGCCGGTGTTCTACGCCACCCACCCGCTGGAAATCTTCTATGTCTGGCAGGGCGGCATGAGCTTCCATGGCGGCATGCTCGGGGTGATTGCATCCATGGTCTGGTTTGCGCGTTCGCGTGCCAAGCCGTTCTGGCAGGTCGCCGACTTTGTGGCGCCTTGCGTGCCCACGGGCCTGGCCGCGGGGCGGGTTGGCAATTTCATTAACGGCGAGCTGTGGGGCCGCCTGGCCGACCCCACGCTGCCCTGGGGCATGGTGTTTCGCGGGGGGGGGGGCTGCTCTGGTGGTACGCCAGCACACCGCGCAAGCAGGGGCAGGTGGCGTCTGCCTTCCTGTTCGGCTATGGAGTGTTCCGCTTCATTGCCGAATTCTTTCGCGAGCCCGATGCCCATCTGGGCCTGCTGAGCCTGGGCATGAGCATGGGCCAGTGGCTGTGCGTGCCCATGATCGTGGGTGGTGCCATGCTCTGGCGCTGGGCCGGCGGCCGCAGCACGCAATCCTGATCGCTATCTAGGGTAAGTCCCCATGCCCGGACCGCGTCCGGGCTCTTTACGGTGTTTGGGTAATTACACATAATTACAGAAAATTATGATCCCTTGATTGCCCATATCCATGCGCCTGGTCCACAACTCCCTGCACGATGAAGTCGCCGACGGCCTGCGTGCGCGGATTTTTGATGGTGTGCTGGCGCCGGGCAGCTTTATTGACGAAGTGGCGCTATGCGCCGACCTGGCCATCTCGCGCACGCCGCTGCGCGAGGCGCTCAAGGTGCTGGCGGCCGAAGGCCTGGTGCGGCACGAGCCGCGGCGCGGCAGCTTTGTGAGCCAGGTGACTGAGCAGGATCTGGACGAAATATTCCCCGTCATTGCGCTGCTGGAAGGCCGCTGCGCATTGGAGGCCACGCGCAACGCGACGGACGCAGACATTGCCGCGCTGGAGGCCTTGCATACGAGCCTGCAGCAGCACGCCGCCGCCAAGCGCATCACCGACTACTACGCGGTCAACTTCACCATCCACGAAGCCATCATCACGCTGGCCAACAACCGCTGGCTGGCGCAAAGCATTGCTGATCTGCGCAAGATTTTGAAGCTGGCGCGCCTGCAGCAGCTGCACGCGCCGGGCCGGCTGGAGCAAAGCCTGAGCGAGCATCTGGCGGTGTTTGCCGCCATCAAGGCGCGCGATGGCGAAGCGGCGGACACGGCCATGCGCACCCATTTGCTGCGCCAGCGCGAGGCGCTGCGTGAACTGTCCCGCACCCAGAAAAGCAGGTTGCTCGCATGAACCAGGACTCGTGGATCAATCGCAACGTGGCGCGGCTCTTGCCCAAGAGTTCCAAACAAAAAGAGGCTGTAGCCCCCGTGGAACATGCGCTAGCAGCTCCTAAAACCGTAGCGCCTGCTACACCGCCACCTGCAGGCTCGGCGGCCGGAACCAAGGCCTCCGGCTCGGCGCGCTCCACGCGCGAGCGCCTGCACGCCACGTTGCGCCATGGGGACGAGGCCCTGTCGCCGCGCATGCTGCGCCGCACGCTGCATGAGCTGCAAGCGGTGATCGACGACCGCGTGAGCGAGGTCGAGGGCGGGCGCCGTGCCACGGCGCTGGCCGCCTGGTACGCGGGCGCTACGCTGGCGCGTCGGCGCGACATGTGGCTGTTGATGAGCGAGATGTTTGTGGCCGATGCGCAGAAGGTGAAAGCCGCCCAAGCCACCTTTGCCGCCGCCGTGGGCACGCCCGACGAGGCCGCCGCCGAGGTGCACTACCGCCGCGCCACTGTGTCGCCGCGCCGCCGCCTGCTGCAGCGCTTCAGCGTGGATGCACAGGGCATTCGCTTTCTGGTGAACCTGCGTGCCGAGATGCAGCCCAGCCTGAAGGGCGACAAGCGCCTGCAGGCGTTGGACGTAGAGATGGAGTACATGTTCTCCACCTGGTTTGACGTGGGCTTTCTGGACCTGCGCCGCATCAGCTGGGATTCGCCCGCCTCGCTGGTGGAAAAGCTCATCAAGTACGAGGCGGTGCACGACATCAAGAGCTGGGCCGATGTGAAAAACCGACTCGACTCGGACCGCCGCTGCTACGGCTTCTTCCACCCCCGCCTGCCCGACGAGCCGCTGATTTTTGTGGAGGTAGCGCTGGTGGACGTGCTGGCCGACAGCATCACACCGCTGCTGGACGAATCGGCCGACGCGGCGGACCTGAACGCCGCCACCACCGCCATTTTTTATTCCATCAGCACCACGCAAGATGGCCTGCGCGGCGTGAGCTTTGGCGATTCACTGATCAAGCGCGTCGTGGAGACGCTCAAGGCCGAGTTCCCCAAGCTCAAGACCTTTGCCACGCTCTCGCCCATTCCCGGCTTCCGCCAGTGGTTGGGCAAAAATGCGGGCACGCTGATCGACAAGCTGGATACCAACGCACGCGACGAACTGGGCCGGGCCGTGGGCTTTGAGCCGGTGACGGCCGCCCACTTTCTGGCCGCTGCCGAGACGGCGCTGGCACTGAAACCCTCGTCGGCCGTGCGCCATATGTTGCTGCGCTGTGCTGCGCAGTACCTGGGCCACGAGACCACGCAGGGCAAGCCGCTGGACGGTGTGGCACGCTTTCACCTGGGCAATGGCGCCCGCGTGGAGCGGCTGAACTGGGCCAGCGATCCGTCCCCCAAGGGGCTGAAGCAATCGTACGGGCTCATGGTCAATTACCTGTACGACCTCAAACGCCTGGACAAGCACCGCGAGATGCTGGCCCAGGGCAAGATTCCGGTGGCGTCTGCCATCAGCGAGTTGGCTTTCCAATAACTATTCTCAGGAGACACGCATGAACCGATTTCCCAACACCTCGCGCCGCCACTGGCTGCACACTGCCGCCGCGGCCGGCTTGGCCTGGGCGGCTGCACCGCTCACCGCACTGGCCCAGGCCGCGCGTTGGCCCGCCAAGCCGGTCACGCTGATCGTGCCGTTCCCCGCTGGCGGTGGCACCGACGCGTTTGCGCGCCCCCTGTCGGCCCAGTTTGCCAAGCTCACCGGCACCCAGCTGGTGATTGACAACCGGGGCGGTGCCGGCGGCACGCTGGGCGCCAGCATTGCGGCCAAGGCGCAGCCCGATGGCTACACGCTGTTCATGGGCGCGGTGCACCACGCCATCGCCCCCAGCATGTACCCCAAGTTGGACTACGACATCCAGAAAGACTTCATCCCGCTGGCGCTGGTGGCCAACGTGCCCCAGGTGCTGGTGGTGAACCCGAAAAACGTGCCAGGCGATTTCAAGGCCTTCCTGGCCCAGGTCAAGGCCAACCCAGGCAAGATGAACTACGGCTCGGCCGGCGGCGGCACCTCGCACCACCTGGCCGGCGAGCTGTTCAAGCAGCAGACCAACACCTTCATCACCCACATTCCCTACCGCGGTGCAGGCCCCGCGCTGCAAGACCTGATGGCGGGCAGTGTGGACATGATGTTTGACGGGCTGGGTTCCTCAGCGGGCCACATCAAGGGTGGGCGCATCAAGGCGCTCATGGTGTCGGGTACCAAGCGCAACGCGGCTTTCCCCGATGTGCCTTGCGCGGCCGAGCTAGGCTTGCCGGATTACACGGTGACCACCTGGTACGGCCTGTGGGCGCCCAAGGGCACGCCGGCTGATGTGCAGGCGCGCATTGTGGAAGAGGTGAACCGCCTGGCCGCGGCCGATGAAATCAAAACCAGCTGGGCCAACAACGGCGCCGAGTTTGGCAAACTCACGCCTGCGCAATTTGGCGCGTTTGTGGCGGCCGAGGTGAAACGCTGGGCTGCCGTGGTGAAAGCGTCTGGCGCCAAGCTGGACTGACAGAACAAAGGCAGGCATGGCGGAAAGCATCCACGTAGCGCAGGGTATGGGCGAAGGGCGGGGCGTGGTCAGCATCACGCTGTCGCACCCCGGTAAGTTCAACGCCATGTCACGCGCCATGTGGCGCGAACTGAAAGTGGTCTTCACCGCCATCCAGGCCGACCGGGAGGCACGCTGCGTGCTTCTGCGCGGGGAGGGTGGCCACTTCTGCGCCGGTGGCGACATTGCCGAGTACCCCAGCTTTCGCTTCAACGAGGCCGAGCTGCGCCAGTTCCACGAGGACGAGGTGTGGGGCGGCCTGCAGGCCCTGCTGGACTGTGATGTGCCCATCGTCGCGCAGATCGAGGGCAACTGCATGGGCGCGGGCGTAGAGATCGCCAGCTGCTGCGACCTGCGCATGGCTGGCCACTCGGCCCGCTTTGGCGCCCCGATCGCACGCCTGGGTTTTCCGATGGCGCCGCGCGAGGCCGCGCTGGTGGCGCAGGCCGCGGGCAGCACCGTGGCGCGCGCCATGCTGTTGGCAGCCGAGGTGTTTGACGCCCCCGCCATGCTGGCACGCGGCTTTCTGCTGCAGGTACACCACGACGCCGATGTGGCCATACACAGCCAGGCACTGGCGCAGCGCGTGGCCAGCTTGGCCCCGCTGGCGGCGCGCATGAATAAGCAGACCTTGCGGGCACTTCAAGCACAAAATAGGTCTCTATCCCCCGTAGATAGTGCGCCAGTAGCTCCTGATTCCATAGCAGACCTGACGGCTACCGCTTACGCCTATGCCGACAGCGCCGAGCACCGCGAAGGCATTGCCGCCTTTCTGGCCAAGCGCCAGCCGCAGTTTTAAACCAGATACCCGAGATCCAACCATGGCCCCCCAACTCGACAACGCCAACCTGTTCGCAGCGCTGCGCGCCGCCTTTCCCCACGACCTGAGCGCCTGCGCTGTCGAAACCGACAGCGGCCTTTACTACAGCTGGCGCGATCTGGACCAAGCCACCGCCATGGTGGCCAACCTGCTGGAGTTTCTGGAACTGCCCAAGGGCGCGCGCATTGCCGTGCAGGTAGAAAAATCCGTGGAGGCGCTGGTGCTGTACCTCGCCACGCTGCGTGCCGGCCTGGTCTACCTGCCGCTCAACACCGCCTACCAGAGTGCGGAGATGGCTTACTTCATCGAAGACGCCAAGCCCGCAGTCGTGGTGTGCAGCGGGCGCAACTTTGGCTGGGTCAGCAAGATGGCCTTTCTGGCCGGCACCAGCCATGTGTTCACGCTCAACGATGACCGCACCGGTTCGCTGTTGGACCGCGCCAGCCAGTTCCCCACCACCCACACCATCGCCCACCGCGATGCCAATGACCTGGCCGCCATCATCTACACCAGTGGCACCACGGGCCGCAGCAAAGGTGCCATGCTGAGCCACGGCAACATGCTGAGCAACGCACGTGTGCTGCAGACCTACTGGGACTGGCAGCCCGGTGACGTGCTGATCCACGCGCTGCCCATCTTCCATGTGCACGGTCTGTTTGTTGCCATTCACGGTGCGCTCATCAACGGCAGCAAGATGGTCTGGTGTGCCAAGTTCGACCCCAAGGTGGTGCTGCAGCATTTCCCGCGCGCCACCGTGTTCATGGGGGTACCCACGCTCTATGTGCGCCTGCTGGCCGAGGCCGGGCTCACCGCCCAGGTGACAAAGAACATGCGCCTGTTTGTTTCCGGCTCCGCGCCCATGTTGGTGGACACGCACCACCAGTGGCAGGCCCGCACCGGCCACACGATTCTGGAGCGCTACGGCATGTCCGAAACCGTGATGCTGACCTCCAACCCCGGCCGTGCTTCGGACGGTGAACGCAAGGTGGGCAGCGTGGGCAAGCCTTTGCCCGGTGTGCAACTGCGCGTGCGGGACGAAGCGGGCAAGGATTTGCCCCAGGGTGACACCGGTGGCATTGAGGTGCGCGGGCCCAATGTGTTCCAGGGCTACTGGCAGATGCCCGAGAAGACTGCACAGGAATTCACGGCCGATGGTTTCTTCAAGACCGGTGACGTGGGGCGCGTGGATGCTCAAGGCTATGTAACTATCGTGGGTCGCAGCAAGGACCTGATCATCAGTGGCGGTTACAACGTCTACCCGGCCGAGATCGAGGGCTACATCAACAACCTGCCAGGCGTGGCCGAGAGCGCCGTGGTGGGCGTGCCGGATGCCGACTTTGGCGAGGTGGGCGTGGCCGTGGTCGTGCCGCTCGCGGGCGCCACGGTAGACCCCACACAGGTGGTTGCCACGCTGAAATCCATGCTGGCCAACTTCAAGGTACCCAAGCGCTGCGTTGTCGTGGCCGAGCTGCCGCGCAATGCCATGGGCAAGGTGCAAAAAAACCTGCTGCGGGAGCAATACCGCGCAGGCTAAAAGAGGGGGCGGGCCTGCGTCGACTACAGTAGCCAGAACTTTGTCATATTTTGGTCATGCAGCACGCACTCATCGTTGACGACACCCCCGCCACCCTGGCCTTGCTGAGCGAGCTGGTGGAAAAACTGGGGGACTGCCGGGCCGTTCCTTTTGCAAACCCCTCCGAAGCCTTGGCCTGGTGTGAGCGCACGCCGGTCGACCTGGTGGTCGTGGACTACACCATGGATGGCATGGACGGTCTGGAGTTCATCCGCCGTTTTCGCAGCATTCCGGGCTGCGACATTGCCCCCATCATGATGGTGACCGCCAGTGACCAAAAGCCCGTGCGGTACCGCGCGCTGGACGCTGGGGCCAACGACTTCATGGCCAAACCGCTCGACAAGGTGGAGTTTCTGGCGCGCGCCAAGAACCTGCTGATCCTCAGCGATGCACGTACCAAGCTGGCCGACCGGGCAGCCTGGCTGGCGGACGAGGTACAGAAAGCCACGGCCGAGATTTTGGCGCGTGAGCGTGATACGGTCATGCGCCTCTCGCGCGCTGCCGAGTTTCGCGACCCCGAGACCGGTGCCCATATCTCACGCATGGCGCATTACTCCAGATTGATTGCCAAGGGGCTGGGCATGACCGAGGCCGACCAGGACCTGCTGCTGGAAGCGGCGCCCATGCACGACCTGGGCAAAGTGGGCATTGCTGACAGCATCTTGCTCAAGCCCGGACGGCTGACGGAGGCGGAGTTTGTCATCATGAAGCAGCACGCGGTCTACGGGTACGAGCTCCTGCAAGGTAGTGCCTCGCGCGTTCTGCAAACGGGGGCGGAGATTGCGCTAGGCCACCACGAAAAGTTTGACGGTAGCGGGTACCCCCAGGGCCTCAAGGGCGAGGCCATTCCGCTGTTCAGCCGCATCGTGGCGGTGGCCGATGTGTTTGATGCGCTGACCTCCGAGCGCCCCTACAAAAAAGCCTGGACGCTGGAGGAGGCGGTGGACTTTCTCACCGCAGGCGCCGGTACCCATTTCGACCCCCGTTGCGTGCAAAGCTTCCTTAATGCCTGGGACGACATCACGGCAGTGCGCGCCCTGCATGCCGACGATGGCGAGTCGAAGTTGCTATCGATCTTGTAGCATTCAAGGAAGGATATTCGGGGGCTAGGGCTCGATTTATCGCAAAACCAGGACAGGAATGTGGCTGTGCGTGAGTACGTGCTGGGTCTCGCTGCCCAGCAGCAGGCGCTGCAAGCCGCGCCGCCCGTGCGAAGCCATCACGATCAGGTCGCAGTGTTGCTGCTTGGCCGCTGCCAGCAGCGCATCTGACACGACTTCGCCGCGCACCACCAGGGCCTGGGCTTTAACCCCCTTGGCCAGGGCCGCTTTTTGCACAGCGTCCACCACCACCTGGGCGGCGTCGGCCCAGCTTTTTTCGACGCGCTGCACGTCTGCAGATTCAAGCGCAATGCCGCCATCAAAGTAGGCCTGCGGGTAACGATGCACCACCTGCAGTGCGACCAGTTCTGCGCCGCACAGGGCGGCCAGGTCGATGGCACTGCTGACAGCCTTGTCAGACAGGGAGGTGCCATCGGTAGCGACGAGGATGCGTTGGTACATAAAGGCTCCTTGTAGGTAAGAGGCTTTCAGGTTACGCTGGTTTCCACATGGCCGCTTGATCTGTATCAAGCTTTTTACACATGTAACCCCGCACACTTCATCCCATGAACGTTGCAACCCTGCCCAGTCCCGCTTTTGCGCCGCATGCCCCCGGCGTGCTGGCTTTGCTGGACGACCCGCAGGAGTGGAGCGCCTTTAGCCGGGCCAACGCCCAGATGCCAGACCAGTGGGAGTCCAGCGTGGTGATCGAAGGCATGCACTGCGCAGCCTGCTCGCTGACAGTGGAAGACGCCCTGCGCCAGGTGCCCGGTGTGCTCAGTGCGCACGTCAGCGCCGCCAGCCAGCGTGCGCGCGTGGTGTGGTCGGCGTCGGCAGTGCTGCCATCCCGCTGGATGCAGGCCGTGCAGCGTGCGGGGTATCGCGCCGTGCCTGCCAACGATGTGTTTGCCAGCGAACGCCGCCGCGTAGCCTCGCGCCAGGCGCTGTGGCGCTGGCTGGTGGCAGGCCTGTGCATGATGCAGGTGATGATGTACGCGTGGCCCGCCTACATTGCCCAGCCCGGCGACCTGACAGCCGAGATGGAACAGCTGCTGCGCTGGGCCTCGTGGGTGCTGACGCTGCCGGTCATTCTGTTTTCCTGCGGCCCGTTCTTCAAGAGCGCCTTGCAGGACATCGTGCACGCGCGCATCAGCATGGACCTGCCCGTGGCCCTGGGCATGGCCATCACCTTCGCCGTCAGCACCGCAGGTACCTTTGACCCGCAAGGCCTGTTTGGTCGCGAGGTCTACTTTGACTCGCTGACCATGTTTGTGTTTTTTCTGCTGACCGGTCGCTGGCTGGAACTGCGCCTGCGGGACCGTACGGCGGGCGCGCTGGAGGCGCTGATGAACCGCCTGCCCGACAGTGTGGAGCGCCAGACGGCAGATGGCAGTTTTATGCCTGTAGCGGTGCGCCGCCTGCAGATAGGCGACTTGATCCGTGTGCAGGCTGGCCAGGCCTTTGCCGCCGACGGCGTGGTCGAGCAGGGCCAGACGCTGGTGGACGAGGCGCTTCTGTCCGGCGAGTCGCGCGCATTGCCGCGCGGTGTTGGTTCTGGGGTAGTGGCGGGCAGCCACAACCTGCATGCCACGGTGCTGGTGCGGGTGCAACAGGTGGGCGAGGGGACGCGGTTTGCGCAGATCGTGGCGTTGATGGACAGCGCCTCCACCACCAAGCCACAGGGTGCGTTGCTGGCGGACCGTCTGGCCAAACCTTTTTTATTGGCGGTGCTGGTGGCGGCTGTGTTGGCCTGTGCCTGGTGGTGGGGGCGTGACCCCGGCCATGCGCTGATGGTAGCCGTGGCGGTGCTGGTGGTGACCTGTCCGTGCGCACTGTCGCTGGCCACACCGGCGGCCATGCTGGCGGCGGCGGGCCGCCTGGCCCGCGCTGGTCTGATGGTGCGCAGGTTGCCGGCGCTGGAGGCACTGGCAGCAGTGGACACCGTGGTGTTTGACAAAACCGGCACCCTGACGCGTGAGGCCATGGGCCTGCATGCCGTGCATACCCGCGCCGGAGTCTCGCGGGATGATGCGCTGGACATGGCCGGCGCCGTGGCGCAACACTCCTTGCATCCGGCTTCGCGGGCACTGGTGGCCGCGGCAGGTCAGGCAGGACGGGCTCATCGCTGGACCTGTGCCGCCGCAGAGGAGTTTGTGGGCCAGGGCGTGCAGGGGGTGGTGGTTGGTACCGGGATAGACACAACCGGGCAGGGCAGTCTGCTGCGATTGGGCACCGCCGTGTTTTGCCAAGTCAGCAATCCCGCGCCGGGCCAGACCGGCCTGCAGGTGTACCTGAGCGATACGCAGGGTTGGCTTGCCACCTTTGATTTGGATGAAGACCTGCGCACCGAGGCCGTGGCGGTGGTGCAGGCCCTGCAGACGCAGGGTATTGCGGTTCACCTGCTGTCAGGTGACCGCATGGCGTCGGTGGCGCAGGTAGCAAGTCGGCTGGGCATTGCGCAGGCGCAGGGTGGCTGTTCCCCCGCCGACAAGCTGGCCTATTTGCAGCAGTTGCAGCGCGCGGGCCACAAGGTGGCCATGGTGGGCGACGGGCTCAATGACGGGCCGGTGCTGGCCGGTGCCCATGTCTCGTTTGCGTTTGGCAATGCCGTGCCGCTGGCCCAGGCGCGTTCTGACTTTGTGCTGCTCGGCGGCAGCCTGCAGCAGGTGGTGCTGGCGGTCCAGCTGGCCCGCAAGACCCTGCAGGTGGTGCGGCAAAACCTCTGGTGGGCGCTGCTCTACAACGCGGCCTGTGTGCCACTGGCCGTGGTGGGCTGGTTGCCCGCCTGGCTGGCTGGGCTGGGCATGGCCAGCAGTTCACTGGTAGTGGTGCTCAACGCCTTGCGTCTGAGCCGTGACACCACAACGCTGACAACCGTCGCACAGCAGGGGGCTTGATGGACATTTTGTATTTGCTGATTCCGTTGTCTGTGGTGCTGGTCTTCTTCATCCTGGGAGGGTTGTGGTGGGCCATCGACCGGGGGCAGTTCGAGGACATTGAGTCCGAAGGGGAGCGCATTCTGCGCGACCCTTGAATCGTGTGCGGGTTTTATGGCCCGCGGTTGATATGGGTCAACCCAGGCACCGGCGCCCGGACTGACACTCGCTTAGCAGTTATCCAAGAAGAGGTACAAATGGCATTTCCAAATCAACAGGCGACCGTGTACAACGATACCGTTGTGCGCCAATTCGCCATCATGACCGTGGTGTGGGGCGTGGTCGGCATGCTGGTGGGGGTGATCATCGCCGCTCAGCTCGCCTGGCCCGAACTGAACTTCGGTATTCCCTGGCTGACCTACGGGCGCTTGCGTCCCTTGCATACAAACGCGGTGATTTTTGCGTTCGGCGGTTGCGGTCTTTTTGCATCGGCTTACTACGTGGCGCAGCGAACCTGCCAGGTCCGGCTGTTCGGCGACAAGCTGGCGGCCTTCACGTTCTGGGGCTGGCAACTGGTCATTCTGGCCGCCGCCATTTCCCTGCCACTGGGTTACACGCAGGGCAAGGAATACGCAGAGCTGGAGTGGCCCATCGATATCTTGATCACCCTGGTCTGGGTGTCGTTTGCCATCGTGTTCTTCGGCACCATTGGCACCCGCAAGGTCAAGCACATCTACGTGGCCAACTGGTTCTTTGGTGCCTTCATTCTGGCGGTGGCCATCCTGCATCTGGTCAACAGTGCAGCGATTCCTGCCGGCTGGATGAAGAGCTACTCCGCCTACGCCGGTGTTCAGGATGCCATGGTGCAGTGGTGGTACGGCCACAATGCCGTGGGCTTCTTCCTCACCGCGGGCTTCCTGGGCATGATGTATTACTTCATTCCCAAGCAGGCTGAGCGCCCTGTGTACAGCTACCGCCTGTCCATCGTCCACTTCTGGGCGCTGATCTTCACCTACATGTGGGCGGGTCCTCACCACCTGCACTACACCGCATTGCCTGACTGGACCCAGTCGGTCGGCATGGTGTTCTCCCTGATCCTGTTGGCGCCCAGCTGGGGCGGCATGATCAACGGCATCATGACCCTGAGCGGTGCATGGCACAAGCTGCGCGATGACCCCATCCTGCGTTTCCTGATCGTGTCCCTGTCCTTCTACGGCATGTCCACGTTCGAGGGCCCCATGATGTCCATCAAGACCGTGAACGCGCTGAGCCACTACACCGACTGGACCATTGGCCACGTGCACTCCGGCGCCCTGGGCTGGGTGGGTCTGGTGACCATGGGTTCCATGTACTACCTGATTCCTCGCCTGTTCGGCCAGAAGCAGATGTACAGCGTCAAAGCGATCGAGCTGCACTTCTGGACCGCCACCATCGGCATCGTGATCTATATCGCTGCCATGTGGATTGCCGGTGTGATGCAGGGCCTGATGTGGCGCGCCATCAACCCCGATGGAACGTTGACCTACACCTTTGTGGAATCGGTCAAGGCAACCTATCCCTTCTATGTTTTGCGCTTGCTGGGCGGTCTGCTCTATCTGGGCGGCATGCTGATCATGCTGTGGAACACGCTGAAGACCGCGACCGCGGGGCGTGCTGTGGCCGTCAACATTCCTGCAGCCGTCGCACACGCTTGAGAGGCTATTCACATGACAAACCCAACACCCAAATCCGGTATCTCGCACGAGAAGATCGAGACCAACAACTTTCTGATGATTGTGCTGATCCTGCTGGTGCTGCTGGTAGGCGGCATGGTGGAAATCGTGCCCTTGTTCTTCCAGAAATCCACCACCGAGCCTATCAAGGGCATCAAGCCCTACACCGCACTGCAACTGGCCGGGCGTGACATCTACACCCGTGAAGGCTGCTACAACTGCCACTCGCAGATGATTCGCCCTTTCCGTGCTGAGACGCTTCGCTACGGCCACTACTCGGTGGCAGGCGAGTCGGTGTATGACCACCCCTTCCAGTGGGGCAGCAAGCGCACCGGCCCCGACCTGGCCCGTGTGGGTGGCAAGTACAGCGATGAATGGCACCGCATCCACCTGACCAACCCGCGTGACCTGGTACCTGAGTCCAACATGCCGGCCTACCCCTGGCTGGAGAAGACTCTGGTGGACGCTGACAGCCTGCCCAGCCACATGACGGCCCTGCGCAAGGTTGGTGTGCCCTACACGGACGAAGAAATTGCCAAGGCCAGTGCGGATGTCAAAGGCAAGACTGAATTGGAAGCGACCATCGCCTTCCTGCAGTCCCTGGGCCTGGCCCTCAAGTAACCGACCAGGAGCACAACATGGATATCAATACCCTGCGCTCGTTGACCACGGTGGTCAGTTTTGCGGTGTTCATTGGCATCGTCTGGTGGGCGTGGTCGCGCAAGCGGTCTGCGGATTTTGACGAAGCTGCCAACCTGCCTTTCGAGCAGGACTGACCCGAACAAGGAATCAAGATGAGTGACTTTACCAACAACTTCTGGTCTGTTTATGTGGCCGCCATCACGGTGATTGGCATCGTGGCCTGCCTGTTGCTGCTGTGGTTCAGCGGCAAAGCCAAGGCCATGACCGCGAACGACAACACCACCGGCCACGTGTGGGACGGTGACCTGCGCGAGATGAACAACCCGCTGCCCCGCTGGTGGGTGTGGCTGTTCGTCATCACCATTGTGTTTGCGCTGGTGTACCTAGCCTTGTACCCGGGCCTGGGCAACTTTGCAGGCAAGCTGGGTTGGACCCAGGCGGGCCAGTACCAGGCGGAGGTAGACAAGGGCAACCAGGAAGTTGCCCCCCTGTATGCCAAGTTCGCTGCCATGAAGCCCGAAGACATTGCCAAGGACCCCCAGGCCCATGCGATTGGCGAGCGACTGTTCATGAACAACTGCTCCCAGTGCCACGGCTCTGATGCGCACGGCTCCAAGGGGTTCCCCAACCTGACGGACGCTGACTGGTTGCACGGTGGTACACCTGACAAAATCGTCGAAACCCTGACACTGGGTCGTGTGGGCCAAATGCCACCGATGGCTGCGGCTGTGGGCACGCCCGACGATGTGAAGAACGTGGCCAACTACGTACTGAGCCTGTCGGGCAGTCCCCATGACTCGGTGCGCGCTGCATTGGGCAAGTCCAAGTTCGCGGCCTGCGCTGCTTGCCATGGACCTGATGGCAAGGGCAACCAGGCTCTGGGTGCCCCCAACCTCAGCGACGATATCTGGCTGCATGGCTATGGCGAGAACGCCATCATCGCCATGGTGAACAACGGCAAAGTGAACCAGATGCCAGCACAGGCAGACAAGCTCACCACCGCCCAGATCCAAGTGCTGGCCTCCTACGTCTGGGGCCTGTCCAACGGCGCTGCAGCGAAGTAAGGGCTGGTGTCGGGAACCCACTTGAACACTTCTACCAACGCCCCGCACAACAAGGTGATCCCCATCGCCGTGTCGCCTGACAAGGGGCCAATTGCGCCCCCTGAAGGGGCCGATGCGGAGATGGTGGCGCTGTACGAGGCGCACAAGAAAATCTACCCGCGTAGCGTGACGGGTTTTTTCTCACGCTGGCGTTGGGCCTGTGTGTTCTTGACCCAACTGGTCTTCTACGGCCTGCCGTGGCTGGAGTGGGGCCAGCGCCAGGCCGTGTTGTTTGACTTGGGTGCGCGACGATTCTTCATATTCAACCTGGTGCTGTACCCGCAAGACTTCGTGTACCTCACGGGCTTGCTGGTCATCTCCGCGCTAGGCTTGTTTCTGTTTACTGCGGTAGCGGGGCGGCTGTGGTGTGGTTATGCCTGCCCGCAAACGGTCTACACCGAAATCTTTCTCTGGCTGGAAAAACTCACCGAAGGTGACCGCTCGGTCCGCATGCGCCGCGATGCCGGACCGTGGACTCCCGAAAAACTGCTGCGCAAAACGGCCAAGCAGTGCCTGTGGATCGGTGTGGCACTGTGGACCGGCTTTACCTTTGTAGGCTACTTCACACCCATCCACACGCTGTCCAGTGAAGTGCTGGCGTTGACTTTGGGTCCATGGGAGATTTTCTGGGTGCTGTTTTATGGCTTTGCCACCTATGGCAATGCCGGCTTCCTGCGCGAGCAGGTGTGCAAATACATGTGCCCGTATGCGCGTTTCCAAAGCGCCATGTTTGACAAAGACACGCTGGTGGTCACCTACGACCAGGAGCGTGGTGAGCCGCGTGGCGCACGGTCTAAAAAGGCCGACCCTGCGGCCCTGAACCTGGGGGCCTGTGTGGACTGCAGTCTGTGCGTTCAGGTGTGCCCCACGGGCATCGACATCCGCAAGGGGCTGCAATACGAATGCATAGGCTGTGGTGCCTGCGCCGATGTGTGCGATACGGTCATGGACAAGATGGGCTACCCCCGGGGGTTGGTGAAATATTCCACCCAAAACGCTGTGAGCCAGCATTGGACCCCGGCCCAGACCTTGCGCCATGTGCTTCGCCCGCGCGTGCTGGTGTACACCGGAATTTTGGGGGCAGTGGTGGTGGCCATGCTGGTGAGTTTGTACCTGCGGCCCGCCTTCAAGGTGGATGTAGAGCGGGACCGCGGTGCGCTGGCCCGCATCGCTCCTGGTGGTCGTATTGAAAATGTGTTCCGTCTGCAAGTGATGAACGCCGCTGAAACCCAACAGCGCTTTGCAATCGCGGTGGAAGGGCTGCCCGGGCTGGCGGTGGCGTCTGAGCCCGCGATTGAGATTGACGCCACCCAGTCGCGCTGGGTTGCCGTGCGCGTGCAACTGCCTTATGAAGGTGCTGCGGCTGGCTCGCACCCCTTCCATTTCACGGTGACCGCAGAGCAGGGCGGTGCCCAGGTTACCGAAAAATCCGTGTTTATTGTTCCCCGTTAAGGAGATTTTTATGTCCGATTCCGCAACAATTGATTCGCGCCCCTGGTGGCAATTTGGTCATGTGTGGCTGGTGGTGTCTGGGCCATTGACCGTGGTGATCGCGAGCTTCTTCACCTTCTACCTTGCGGCGGTGGGAACCGACCCACTGGTCGATGAGAACTACTACCAAAAGGGCGTGGAGATCAACCGTACCTTGTCGGATGCTCCGCAAAGTCTGGCGCCTGCCATGCAGGCGCGTAACCATGCGGCGACTGGGGTGGTAGATCCCGTCATGGTGCCCAAAGCGCCCTGACCGGGGTGCGCGAAAGGAGTTCTATGCGCGGCAAATGGATGGCCATTGTCTGGCCGGCCTTTTTGATGGCTTGCGTGCTGGAGATACTGGTGTTCGCACTGATAGACCCACAGGATTTGCAGTGGCTGGGTCTTCCCCTGGAACTCTCACGCAAGGGCGTCTACACCTTGTTTTTTTTCACGTTCTGGGCCGTGACGTCGGTCTCCAGCATACTCACCGCGGTACTCAGCCTGAGTGCTGCCGAGATCAACGAAGAATAAAGATCAGCTGCAGATCTTGGGATTGACGATGTCCTTGAGTGCATCGGTGTTGAGAATGCGCACGTGGCGCTGCTTCACCTCCACAATGCCGTCGTCCACAAACTTGGAAAAGGTGCGGCTTACGGTCTCCAACTTCAGACCCAGGTAGCTGCCGATTTCCTCGCGTGTCATGCGCAAGACCAATTCCGACTGTGAAAAGCCCCGTGCATGCAGGCGCTGCACCAGGTTCAGCAAAAATGCCGCCAGACGCTCCTCGGCCCGCATGCTGCCCAGCAGCAACATGACCCCGTTCTCGCGCACGATCTCGCGGCTCATGATCTTGTGCACATGGCGCTGTAGCGCGTTTACTTCGCGTGAGAGTTCTTCAATGCGGTCAAACGGCATGACGCAGACCTCTGCATCTTCCAGCGCAACTGCATCGCAACTGTGGCGCTCGTTCACGATGCCATCCAGCCCAATGACTTCACCCGCCATTTGAAAGCCAGTCACCTGGTCGCGGCCATCTTCCGAGGCCACGCAGGTTTTGAAGAAGCCGGTGCGAATGGCGTACAGGCTGGTAAAGCGCTCTCCACTGCGAAACAGGGTGTCGCCGCGTTTGACCTTGCGCCGGCTGGCCACCACGTCGTCAATGCGGTCCAGCTCGCTGGGGCTCAGGCCCAAGGGCATGCACAGCTCGCGCAAATTGCAGTTGGAGCACGCCACTTTGATGGTCTGCGGGCTCAGAGGCGCCGTAGACACAGGCGTAATGGCGATCGGCGTTTGGGCCTCGCCTGGTTTTCCGGTCCGCATAGTTGTTTCAAACATGGTATTCCCCTGATGCAAGTCAATTATCCGCCTAGCCAAGCGCGGGCGGCTTGATTTGGATCAAGGTCACGCTTCGCGGTTTGCGTCACAGTTGCTGCGTTAGATGGAGCATTCATGAACGCTGTCGCCGAACCCACCTCTGTACCCGAAGGATTGTTGACCCGTTTTGACGTTTCAGGGCCGCGTTACACCTCGTACCCTACCGCAGACCGCTTTGTGGAGGCTTTTACGGCCGATGACTATGCGCAGGCACTGTCACAACGCCGTAGCGGGGCCGCGGCGCTGGCGCTGGCGCTGTCCCTGTATGTGCACATTCCGTTTTGCGAGTCGCTGTGCTACTACTGCGCCTGCAACAAAATCATCACCAAACACCATGACCGCGCCGCGCCCTATCTGCGCTACCTGAGCCGCGAGGTGGACCTGCATACGGCCCTCATTGGCCGCGGACAGGCTGTCAGCCAGTTGCATTTGGGCGGCGGCAGCCCTACTTTTTTGAATGATGACGAGCTGCGCGAGCTCATGGGCATGTTGCGGCGCAACTTCAATCTCGCACCTGGTGGCGAGTATTCCATCGAAGTGGACCCGCGCACGATTGACGCACGGCGCCTGGACACCCTGGCCGAACTGGGCTTCAACCGCCTGAGCTTTGGTGTGCAGGACTTTGACCCCACCGTGCAAAAGGCGGTGCACCGGGTGCAACCGGCCGAGCAGGTGTTTGCGTTGGTAGAGGCCGCCCGGGCCCGTGGCTTTGAGTCCATCAATGTTGATTTGATTTACGGCCTGCCGCAGCAAAGCCCCGAGTCGTTCGACCGCACGCTGGCGCAGGTCAACCAGCTGCGCCCCGACCGCATCGCCCTGTATGCCTACGCCCATTTGCCCGAGCGCTTCAAGCCTCAGCGGCGCATTGCCACCGTCACCTTGCCCAGCGCAGCCTCCAAGGTGTCCATGCTCTCGCGCTCGTTGGCGGCCTTCATGGGGGCGGGCTATGTCTATGTGGGCATGGACCACTTTGCCTTGCCCCAAGACGCGCTGGCCGTGGCCAAGCGGCAAGGGCGGCTGCACCGCAACTTTCAGGGCTACAGCACCCAGCCCGATTGCGACCTGATCGCACTGGGCGTGTCTGCCATTGGTCGCATTGGCGCTACCTACAGCCAAAACGCCAAGACGCTGGACGAGTACTACGACTACCTGGACCAGGGACGTTTCCCCGTGGTGCGCGGCTTGGCCGTGACGCGCGATGACTTGGTGCGCCGCGCTGTCATCATGGCGCTGATGTGCCAGGGCCAGCTGCAGTTCGAGTCCATCAATCTGGCCTTTCTGGTGGAGTTCAAAAGCTACTTTGCCGCCGAAATGAAAGCCCTGGAGACACTGGTAGAGCAGGGCCTGGTGACGGTGGATGCCAGCGGCATCCAGGTCACCGCACAGGGCTGGTTCTTTGTGCGTGCGGTGGCCATGGTGTTTGACAAGTACCTGCAGACGGACCGTACCCGAGCCCGCTTTTCCAAGATCATTTAGCATCGTCGGATGCAAGCTTCTCTGGCGCTCACCGCCCTGATGATGGGCCTGGTGGGCGGTCCCCACTGCGTGGCCATGTGTGGAGCGGCCTGTGCCGGCATCGGGCAGGCGGCCGGCCCGCGCCAGACGTCTGCACTTCTGGGCTTTCAACTCGGCCGTGTACTGGGCTACTCAGCTTTGGGCGCGCTGGCAGCTGGTTCTATGCAGGGCCTGGGCTGGCTCACGGTGCAAAGTGCTGCGCTGCGCCCCGTGTGGTCCATGGTGCATGTGGCCGCGCTGGTGCTGGGCTTGCTGCTGCTGTGGCAGGCGCGTCAGCCGCTGTGGCTACAGGCGGGCGCTGGTGCGGTGTGGCGGCATACCCGCAGCCTGGGCCTGCGCTGGGGCCGGGGTGCGCCCCTGTTTCTGGGCATGCTGTGGGCCTTGTTGCCCTGTGGTTTGCTGTATTCCGCGCTGCTGGTGGCTGCACTGGCGGGGGATGTGCTGGCGGGCGCCGGTGTGATGGCGCTGTTTGCCGCCGGCACCTCGGTGACCATGTTGCTGGGGCCTTGGCTGTGGCTACGCTTGCGTGGCGGACAACTGGGGGACGGGCAGTGGGGCGTACGTCTGGCCGGGGCGGCTTTGGCAGCCAGCTCGGCTTGGGCTTTGTGGATGGGTCTGGTGCACAACCAGGCTCCCTGGTGCGTAACCCTCTGACGACGCCCCCACGCCAGGGCTGGGATAATTCAGCCCATGTCTGCTGTCCTGCCGTCTTCTGACCCCTCCGCTTCTTCCGCTGTTTCCAATCCCTGGCGCCTGTCCGTGGCGCCGATGATGGATTGGACCGACCGCCACTGTCGTTATTTCCACCGCCTGCTGAGCCGCAACACCTTGCTCTACACCGAGATGGTGACCACGGGTGCGCTCATCCATGGCGATGTGCCGCGCCACCTGCGCTTCAATGCCGAAGAACATCCCGTGGCCCTGCAGCTAGGTGGCAGCGAGCCGGCCGACCTGGCCCAATGTGCCAAGCTGGGGCAAGACTGGGGCTACGACGAAATCAACATCAACTGCGGCTGCCCGTCGGAGCGCGTGCAGCGCGGCGCCTTTGGCGCCTGCCTGATGAATGAGGCGTCGCTGGTGGCCGACTGCGTGAAGGCCATGGTGGATGTGGTGGACATTCCCGTGACGGTGAAGCACCGCATTGGCATCGACAAGGAAGAGGGCTACGGCTTTGTGCGTGACTTCGTGGGCACCGTGGCCGATGCCGGCTGCACGGTGTTCATTGCCCATGCGCGCAACGCCTGGCTCAAGGGACTCTCGCCGAAGGAGAACCGCGAGATTCCGCCGCTGCGCTATGAGCTGGTGCACCAGCTGAAAAAAGACTTTCCCCACCTCACCATCGCCATCAACGGCGGGCTGACCACCAGCGCGCAGCTGGCCGAGCAGCTTGAGCACGTGGACGGCGTGATGCTGGGCCGTGAGGCCTACCACAACCCCTGGTGGCTAGCCGAGTGGGATGCTACGTTTTTCGGAGCTGCTCCCGCAGCGCTGACGAGGGATAGCGTCGAATTGATGATGGTGGAGTACATGGAGCGCGAGGCTGCAGAGCATGGCACCCACTGGTACAGCATTGCCCGCCACATGCTGGGCTTGCGCCATGGCCTGCCGGGTGCGCGCCGCTGGCGCCAGGTGTGGACCGACCACCGGCTCAAGCACCTGAGTGCCCGCGAGGTGATGGCCCAGGCCCGTGCACCGGCAGCAGCCCTTGCCGAGCACTGAGCCCGTGCACGGCCGCACGGAACGTCTGACCCGCCTTGCCCGCCTGTCGATCTGGCTGGTGCCGGCGCTGTGGGCGGTGAACTACATCATTGCCCGCTGGGCACCAGGCGTCATCGAGCCCTACACGCTGGCGCTGGGGCGTTGGACGGTGGCGGGCCTCTTGCTCAGCATCAGCGCTCGCCAGGAGTTGTGGACGCAGCGCGGCGCCATTGTCCGCGTGGGTTACCAGTATGTGGTGCTGGGCTTTTGCGGCATGTTGGTGTGCGGCGCCTGGGTCTATCTGGGGGCCAAGACGACGGGGGCCATGAACATCGCCCTCATTTATTCCGCGTCCCCCGTGCTGATCGCCGTGGGCGCGGTGCTATGGCTGGGCGAGCATTTTCGCTGGCAGCAGGTGCTGGGCGTGGTGGTGGCCCTTGCTGGTGTGCTGCATGTGATTGTGAAAGGCCAGTGGCTGGCGCTGGCCCAGGTGCAGTGGGTGCCCGGTGACGCGTGGATCGTGGCCGGCATGGTGGCCTGGGCTGCGTATGCGCTGCTGCAAAAACTTTGGCCCAGCCCGCTCAGTTCCACGGCCCGCCTGGCGGCCATTTGCTGGGGCGGCGTGCTGGTACTGCTGCCTTGCGCCATCTGGGAGCTGTTGCAGCCTGACAGCCCGGTGCTGGGCTGGCGCGCGGCGGGGCTGGTGTTGGCGGCCGCGCTGGCGCCCGGACTGGCCGCGTACTGGATCTATGGCTGGGCGCAAAAGGTACTGGGCGCCAGCCGCGTGGCGGTAACGCTGTACCTGGGGCCGCTGTACGCCGCGGTGGCCGCCTGGGGCGTGCTGGGCGAGCCGCTGGGCCTGCACCACCTGGTGGGGGCGGCGCTGATTCTGCCCGGCGTGTACGGGGTGTCGCGCCGCTAGCGCACCAGACGCACAGGAGACAGCCATGGCCAAGCGCGCGCATCACCATGTGTATGTGGTGGAGTTGTCCCCCAAGGTGCTGGAGCAGGCCAAGTTCATGCGCGCCAACCCCGGCTACATCACCGGCAAGCCCTGTGTCTACGTGGGCATGACCGGGCTGGACCCGGACATCCGCTTTGACAAGCACAAGGCTGGCATTCAGTCCAACAGCTATGTGCTGAAGTTTGGCTTGCGTTTGTTGCCCGACCTGTACGAGGCCTACAACCCCATGCAGTACGAGGCCGCGCGCGACATGGAGGTGGAGCTGGGCATCAGCCTGCGTGCAGCCGGTTTCGGGGTGTGGCAGGCGTAGTTTTAGACGAAATAGGCCGCTAGCCCCTGTGGAATATGCGCGAGCAGCTATAAAAAGAGGAGTAATTGACATGCCAAATACGGTTGACCCCACGGCAGCGCGTGCACCCGCAGCCGCCTTTTCGCCGCTGGATGCTCATGTGTTTCGCGCCAGCCAGCTCACGCGTGGCCCCTGGCACCCGCAACAGCAGCACGCGGGCCCGCCCATCGCGCTGGTGAGCCACGCACTGGAGGCCGCAGCGCAGGCCCACGGCCTGCTGCACATGGCGCGACTGACGGCCAACCTGCTGCGCCCGGTGCCGATTGCCGACATCGAGGTGCGCGTGCAGGAGGACTATGTGGGCCGCAATGCAGGGCACTTTTCCGCCGTGGCGCTGGCCGATGGCAAAGAGCTGATCCGTGCCACGGCGCTGTTCCAACGCGAAGACGCGGTGGATATTCCCCAAGGCCTGCCCGGCCACCCGCTGCCCAAGGCCCCCAAGACACCTGCAGATTCACCGGTGCAGCGCTTCCCGTTTGCAAAGGGCGAGGTCGGCTACCCTGATCTGGTGGAGAGCCGCATTGCGGCCGGACGCATGTTCCAGGGGCCCAGCGCCGTGTGGTTTCGCCTGAGCTACCCGCTGGTGCAGGGGCAAAAGCCCAGCCCGTACCAGCGCGTGGCGGTGGCGGCCGATTCGGGCAACGGCATCAGCGCCATCCTCGATCTGTCCACCCACGTCTTCGTCAACTCCGACCTCACCATCAACCTGCTGCGCCGCCCGGTGGGCGAGTGGATCTGCCTGGACGCGCGCACGCACCTCTCTAACCATGGCGGTGGCCTGGCCGAGTCGGCGCTGTACGACGAGGCGGGGCTGATCGGGCGGGCTACGCAGAGTTTGTTTGTGCGCAAACGGGAGTAGGGCGCGCGCCAGGGGCGCACAATGGCGCATACAGAGCTTTCAAGGAGTTCTTATGGCCGAGAGTGACAAGGTGTTCGCGGGCTCGATCCCGAAGTTCTACGACACGCTGATGGTCCCCCTGATCTTCGAGGGCTATGCGGCCGACACGGCGCAGCTCGTCGCGGCCCTGTCGCCCGGTGCGGTGCTTGAAACAGCGGCCGGTAGCGGCGTGGTCACACGCTGGCTCGCGCCACAACTCGGAGCTAACGTGCGCTACGTGGTGACCGACCTCAACCAGTCCATGCTCGACTATGCCGTCACCCGGCAGGGCGCTGACAGCCGTATCGAATGGCTGCAGGCGGATGCACTCAGCCTGCCATTTGAAGATGCAACGTTTGACGTCGTGTGCTGCCAGTTCGGCGCCATGTTCTTTCCCGACCGTGTCGCCGGCTACGCCGAGGCGCGCCGGGTACTAAAGGCCGGTGGAAGCTTTGTGTTCAGTGTCTGGGATCGCATTGAAGAGAATGCCTTTGCGGACGATGTCACCAACGCCGTGGCTGAGGTTTTTCCGAATGACCCGCCACGATTCCTTGCCCGCACGCCGCATGGCTACCACGATGTTGTTTTGATTCGCGAGGAGTTGGGTCGCGCGGGATTTACCGACATCCAAATCGAGACGCGCGAGAAGCGCAGCCACGCGCAGTCGGCGCACGCCGCTGCCACTGCCTATTGCCAGGGAACACCGCTGCGCAACGAGATTGAGGCGCGCGATGCCAGCTTGCTACCGCTTGCCACCGACCGTGCGACGCAGGCCATCGCCCGCCGCCATGGCGAAGGCCCGGTGGCGGGAAAAATTCAGGCGCACATGATCGTGGCGGCGGGATAGCAGGGCCAGGCCGCCGCCCGGATACGTCAGTCCAGCGGTGCGTGCAGCCGTGTTTGCTTCGTCACGATGCCCCCGCGCTTGCCGATCTCGATGGAGCAATAGCGCTGCTTGAAGCATTCGGGCAAGGGGCGATCTCCGTCGACAGATAACCACAGCCGCAGTAGGTGTCGCTTCTTGGCGGGTTCGGGCCAATCGGCAAAGCCGGTGCGGTCATGCAGCTGCGAATGGTTGTAGACGAACTGCATGTCACCGGGCTGCAACTGCATGCTGAAGTGCAGGTCGGGGTCATTGGCCAAGGTGTCGAACAGGTCCAGCGCCTCTACGTGTGCTGGTGTCAGGCGCATGGCGCCGTCAAAGCGCTGCGCGCTGTCGATGTACTGGCGTTGGTAAAACACGGTGAGGCGGCCTGCGTGCCAGCTCAGCGGAGGAATGGTCATCCACGGCAGGGCGCCTTCGGGCACTTCGCCCCGGCGGTCGGTGGCAATGGGATCGAACAGCTTTTCCAGCAAATCGGGGCGCAGCGCGCGCATGCGGTTGTAGATCGTCTCTGCGCTCACCAGCAGGGAGCGTCCGCCTTCCCTGGCCTCGCGGATGCAGAGCAGGCCCACCACGTCTGCGCTGTCGGTGTGAAAGGTCTGGCGCTCGGCGGTTTGGTATATCCGGGTGTTTGGGTCTTGGGACGAAATGCCGAGGTCGCGCACGTGCCCCAGGATGTGGCCCGCCGCATTCTGAGACCGTGCGCTGCCCAGATGCGCACCAATGCCGCAGAACACCGTGGCGGCGAATTCCTGGCTGTAACCCGCCACGGGCAAGCCGCGCAGCACCTCGATGCCGTTGCCATGCAGCAGCTTCTGCTGCAGCGCCTTCAAGTGGCCGGAGAACGAAGACAAAGGAAAATCAGTCGCGGTGATCTCGCCCACGTTGCGGTGCAACGCAAGGTAGTGCCGCGCTGCGTTTTCCAGATCCGCAATATCTTCAAGGGACAGGCGGTACAGCCAGTTGCGTTCGTCCAGCGCCATGGCAGGGCCGATCCATGCCGCGGGGCCAACGATTCTTTCCGGCAGGTGTGATAGGTCCATGCGGCGATTTTCCAGTTTCATGAAATTTCCAGCGTTGACTTGTCGATTAAGACCTCATCTCGCTTGCAATTCTTGCGGCGTCTTTCCCGGGAGGCTGTCCAAATTCGCGCGCATATTCCCTGCTGAATTGCGTTGAGCTTTGGTAGCCCACTTCATGCGCTGCAGCAGTGACGCTAAGTCCTGTGGCAAGCAGTAGAGATCTGGCCTGGAGGAGGCGAATCTGTTTGAGGTATTGGAGTGGGCTCAAAGCGGTGACGGCCTTGAAATGCCGATGAAATGCAGAGACGCTCATGGACGCGCTACTGGCGAGGTCTTCCACACGCAGAGGCTCTGCGTATTCCCGGCGTATCTGCTGGATAGCGACGTTGACCCTGGCTAGGGCTGTGTCCGGCAGAGCGATATCGCGCAACATCCACCCCATGGGGCCCCGTAACACGCGATAGAGAATTTCGCGCTCATAGACGGGCGCCAGCGCGGGGATATCTTCGGGCAGGCTCATAAGGCGCAGCATTCGCACCCAGGCATCTAGCAGTTCCGGCGTCACCGCCGCTACGGAGAAGCCTACAGCACCGTCTAGGCGATCGGCAGTATCAGGCAGGTCAGTCAACAGATTGGAGAGGTTGCTGGCATCCAGTGTCAGGCTGACGGCCAAATACGGTTCTCCTGTGTCAGCCGGGTGGACGACACCTGCTGCTGGCAGATCGACAGACATAACGAAATAAGTGGCCGGGTCATAGTGCAAACTCCGCCCGCCCACGGTCATGGACTTACTGCCACTAAGAATGAGATTGACCATGGGATCGTAGACCGCTGCCAGCTGATGCTCCGGTATGGCGCCCTGGACCATGGCGACCCGCGGAATACCAGTTTCGGTTCTCCGATTTTCGGCATGGGCGGCGAGGGCGCGCAGTTCAAGTAGCTGGTTTTCCATGTTCGAATTAGACATCAACCTTAAATCGATTCCTCTGGGAAAGCAGGAATAGGCAATATTCAGGCATGAACTGGCATGACCAAGGCGACCTTGCCAACTATCGTTGTGGCTCTTGTTAACCACTTACGAAAGCGTCAAATGAATATCGTCACTATCACTGGCGGCAGCCGCGGAATAGGTGCCAGCACCGCCTTTGAATGCGCACGTCGCGGCCTGGGTGTCATCCTTACCTACAACAATCAGCCAGCCAAAGCGGACGCCGTGGTCCGCCAGATCTTGGACGCTGGTGGAAAGGCGGTCGCGCTGAAGCTCGACGTCGGCGACTCACGTAGCTTCGCTGATTTTCGCAACACCGTGGAACGCAGTTTGGCCGATATCTGGGATACCACAAAGCTGGCTGGACTGGTGAACAATGCCGGCTACGGCCTCTTCAACCCTATTGCGACCGTCACCGAAGCGGAGTTCGACGGTCTGATGAATGTCCACCTGAAGGGGCCCTTCTTTCTCACCCAGGCACTGCTGCCACTGATGAAGGACGGTGCGAGCATCGTCAATCTGACCAGCGCCACGACGCGTGTTGCCACACCAGGTGTGGCGCCGTACGCGTCATTCAAGGGCGGCTTGGAGGTTCTGACACGCTACATGGCGAAGGAGTTCGGCGATCGGCGCATCCGCGTCAACGCTGTGTCACCCGGTGCTATCCGTACCGAACTCGGCGGCGGTCTGAATGACGAATTTGAAGCGCTGCTGGCGTCGCAGACCGCACTGGGACGGGTGGGTGAGCCTGAGGATGTGGCTCGCGTTATCGCCACGCTGCTCACGGACGACGCCGGCTGGATCAATGCCCAATCCATCGAAGTGGCTGGTGGCTACATCATTTGATTCGAAGGAGGGAAAGCCAATGAGCAGGATTCCGAAGGCAGAAGACTTGCGCGCGACTGCCGAAGCCTTGGTCGCCGCTACCAATGCCTATGACGTTGAGCAAGCGCTGAAGCTGTTTGCTTCGAATGCGGTGATTGATGATCCATCTACCGGTCATTACTTCGAAGGGCATGAAGGCATTCACACCTATGTCGAACGGTATTTCATTGGGTATCACACGGTGACCCGTATCATTTCAATGGAGAGCATGGGCGAAAAGATGTTGCGTGTGCGAGTCGACTTTATTGGTGATTTTGGACACGAGATTGGTATCCTGAAGATATCTGTCAATACCGATAGACTCATCGTTCGCATAGATGCCAATCTCGAGTAGTCCGATTGAAAACCAGGTCTTCACGCATAGAAGGATGCGTCGTGGAGCCGAAAAACACCCGCCTCACATCTGGCTCATGTCGCCATTAGCAATGATCTCTGTGCCGACGATAAAGCCAGATTCCTTGGACACCAGCTGCAGCACCGTGGCGGCGATTTCTTCGGGCGAGCCGAAGCGACCCAGCGGAATCTACGTCTGGATGCTGGCGGCATAGACGCTGGAGTTGGGCATGCCGATGTGGGCGTTGATCGAGCCGTTCAGCACGATGGAGTCGCCACGCGTCATTAACGCAGCTGGGCGCTGGATCAGGAAGTAGGGGCCTTTGACGTTGGTGTCAAAGCTGCTGTTCCACAGCCTTCGTAGATCTGCGCCTGCAACTCGGCCACCAGCGTGGCAGGGGCCGACAGGTCACCGGCCGATTCCCCTGCGCAGCGCTTTCCGTTTGCGCAAGGCGAGGTCGGCTACCCGGATTTGGTGGAAAACTGCATTGCGGCCGGCCGCATGTTCCAGGGGCCCAGCGCCATGTGGTTCCGCCGAGCTACCCGTTGGTGCAGGGGCAAAAGCCCAGTCCCTATCAGCACGTGGCGGTGGCCTGGCCGAGTCGGCGCTGTACGACGAGGCGGGGCTGATCGGGCGGGCTACGCAGAGTTTGTTTGTGCGCAAACGGGAGTAGGGGCGTCGCGCAGTCCGCCTGCGGGGGGGGGCATGCGTCTGCTATCGAACAGACTGTCGCTGGGGGCCTTGGCACGCTGCACCCTTGTCATCGCCTTTTGCGATGGAAAGGAGTCATGATGAAAACTGCGAAACGCACCCTGCAAGGGTTTCGCCGCGGCATCGGTGTTGCGATGGTGGTCTTGGTCTGCGGTCAGGCGTTTTCCGTTGCGGCACAAAGTCGCAGCGAAAAGATGCGCCGCTTTGAAGCAGACCGCCAAGCCTGCCTCCTCGGAAGAACCGGCCCGGCCTACCAATCGTGCATGCGAGAGGCCCACGCCGTGTTGGCGGACAAGCCGAGTTCCGCCGCACCCACCAATGCTGAGCAACTCGAGCGCAATGCCCAGGCGCGCTGCGATGCCCAGACAGGAGACGACCACGCGGCCTGTGTAGCAAGTGCACGCGGTGAAGGTACGGTCAGCGGCAGCGTGGCTGGCGGCGGTATCTTGCACGAGCGGGTGACACCCGAAGTCGCACCCGACCCTCCCCAGTAGTTGACGCGCGGCACAATGGTGCCGTTAAAAGCTTCAAGGGGGTGTATGGCTGAGAGCGGCGAAAGCCAAAGTCCCGAGCTATTGCGGCGCCTGCTGCGTGCCAAAGACCGCATGGACGCCGCGTCGCATGAAGACTGGCCGGTGCAGCGGCTGGCGGAGGTCAGCCACGTCTCCGCGGCCCACTTCGCACGGTCGTTCAAGGAAGCCTTTGGCGTACCGCCGCACCGCTACCTGCTGACCCGTCGCATCGAGCGGGCTACCGCGCTGCTGCGCGACACGGATATCGGCATTACCGAAATCGCCTTTCAGACTGGCTGGCGCAGCCTGGGCACGTTCGGACGCATCTTCCGCGATATCACCGGCGAGACCCCCAGCGCGGTGCGGCTCCGCGCGCGGGTTGCGGCCAACGGGCTTCAGCAGGTGCCCGCCTGCATCGTCAGCGCCGCACACCGGCCCGACCTCAAGACCGCAGTTTTGGAGAAGCGCCGCCGTTTGGCCAGCGATATAAAAGCAACTTCTTGAAAGGAAGTTTTATGAGTCAAACAGTTCAAATGGTGGGTGTGTATGTGCGCGATCAGGATGAAGCGCTCACGTTTTATGCAGACAAGCTGGGGTTCACCGTCCAGTCGGACGTCCGCAATGGCGACTACCGGTGGCTCACCGTGCAGTGCCCGGGCCAGCCTTTCCAGCTAGGTCTGTTCAAGCCCGGCCCGCCAGTGCACGACGCGGCCACGGCACAGACGCTGCAGGCCATGGTGGCCAAAGGCGCCATGCCACCGCTGGTGCTGGAGGTGGCCGACTGCCGCGCCGCCCATGCGCGCATGCTGGCCGCGGGGGTGGAGTTTACGCAGGAGCCCATTGACCGCTACGGCACGGTGGACGCCGGCTTTCGTGATCCATCCGGC
The DNA here is from genome assembly GCF_056405715.1 of Rhodoferax sp. P1_F3. Taxonomy (NCBI): domain Bacteria; kingdom Pseudomonadati; phylum Pseudomonadota; class Betaproteobacteria; order Burkholderiales; family Comamonadaceae; genus Rhodoferax; species Rhodoferax sp. P1_F3. The sequence continues at coordinate 276,391 of NZ_JBFUBO010000006.1, forward strand.
AACGGCTGGAAGATGATCCAGGCGCGCCGCGCAGGCTGAAAGGGAAACCCATGAGCACCAAAGCCAACCACTGGATTCGGCAGTCGCACCGCTGGCTGTCCATCGTCTTCACATTGACCGTCATCGCCAACTTTGCCGCGCGGGCGCAAGGCGGCGAGCCGCCAGCCTGGATCACCTATTCACCGTTGCCGCCGCTGTTCCTAATGTTGACTACCGGACTGTATTTGTTTGCGCTGCCGTATCTCGGCAAGGGGCGGGGAGGGTGAGGCCAGCGAGACCCATTATTTGGTGCCCGTCAATGCGAACATCACACCTTCTGGATCCAGCCCGTTCAAGATCCAGCCCCCGCCGGGCACCACCATAGGGCCATTGATGACCTTGCCACCAGCCGCCGCGATGCGTTGGGCCGCGCTCTCTATCCCGTCCACACGAAAGTAGACCAACCACGCTGGGCGCGGGAAGTGGAGATCGGTCATGGTGCCCCCAAGATCGCGGCCACCGATGTCAATCAACTGGTAAGTGCCGACAGACCCCATGTCTACCGCGCGTGACCTGCGCCAGCCGAATTGGGCACAGTAGAAATCTGTCGCCTTCGGGCCGTCGGAGGTGTGCAGTTCGTGCCACGCACCGTGTCCAGCGCGGTCAGGGTCACAGGCAGTGCTCGCCTCGTTGCTCGAGCCTCGCATCACGTAAAACGGAGCACCTTGCGGGTCCGAGACCATCGCGATGCGCCCAACATTGGGAATGTCGAATGCCGGCATGTGCACGGACCCACCGGCCGCGGTGATGGCTGCCACGCTCTTGTCGACGTCGTACACGCCGATGTACATCATCCAGCAGGGGGCAGCCCCGTTCTTGCACATGTCTTCGGTCAGCGTGAAAACGCCGCCAACCAAACCATCCTTCGCACTGATCATGCGGTAGTCCATGGTGGACCCGGCGGGTACAGACTCATCGATCTCCCAGCCCACCACCGCGCTGTAGAAGCGCCGTGCGGCCAAAGGGTCCTTGGCCATCAATTCGTACCAGATCGGCGTACCGTGGAGGTTACTCATAGCAGTCTCCTTGAAGTTCAAGTGTTTCGCGTCCGGCAAATATAGGCACCGCTGCCGCATGTCGCAAGGGTCTGAATGGATGTCGGCGGAACGGCTGCGGAGTAGGGGCTGGGGCCTCAGGTTACAGAATGAAGCGTAAGGCTGAGATCACTCTGCAAGCAAGTGGTGTGAGCCTGATTTGCTATAAAAATAGAAGCTGTCTGCGCAGTATCTACGTGGTCTACAGGACTATCTCTCTCATAAACCTCATTGAAATGCATTGCAGGGCTATTGCAGCGCCAACGGTGACAAAACGAACGCTGTAAGCGTAAGCAAATCCTCTGGACTTTTAGTTCAAGCACAGGGTAAACCCTAGAATTTAATTGAACTCAAACTGGTACGATGGCACTACCAGTTGACCACTTGGATGCACAATTTCAAATATGGAACTCATTGATCGAATCCCAGGAGAACATGGCCGCGTTAGCAAGCGTACGGTCAAGGATCAGATCAGCGACAAGCTCGCCTACATGATCCATTCGGGATTGTTGCGCGCTGGAGATGAGTTGCCATCAGAGCGCACGCTTGCGACTACCTTGGAGGTCTCTCGAGAAACAGTAAGGGCTGCGATTGGTGTCTTGCATGCTCGTCGGATGGTGGATGTGAGCCAAGGTGCCCGGACCAAAGTCGTGGGTCCTGGGTTGCTTCCCATGCATGAGTCGGTCAGTACTTTGGGTAATCTCAAAGATCGCAGTTTTGAGGAGGTCGCGGAGGCCCGTGCTGCGGTGGAACTCCAAGTGATATGGCTTTCTGCCCAGAGGATTACGGACAATGAACTTGTTCGCTTATCGTCCTTGGTGAAAGAGCAGGAGCTGATGCTGAAGGACCCTGTTGGATTCCAAATTTCAGACAGAGAATTTCACACCGCTCTCTACAAAAGCTGCGGCAACTCGCTGCTCGTAGACGTTGTGTCTGACTTCTATGACTATGCGCTTGAATACCGCCGCAGAGCGCTGCAACGGCCAGGGGCCATCAAGCACAGCGTCCAAGATCACAAAGATATTGTTGAGGCGTTGAAGACCCGCAATCCGGATGCGGCAGTTGCTGCGATGCGTGGACATTTAGATCAGGTTCAGAAAACGACCATGAAAGAAATGGCGAGCTGAGTATGGGTAACGTCGACATTTTTGACGATCGAGCTCGCGCTCTGGTGCCGGCCAATGCTCAGTTGGAGAGGCTTGCGTCCAGCGCAACCTGGAGCGAGGGGCCGGTGTGGATGCATGAGGACCAAAGTGTCCTATGGAGCGACATACCCAACAACCGCATGCTGCGTTGGCATCCCACGGAGGGGCAGTCGGTGTGGCGTGATCATGTCGAATATACCAACGGCCATTGCCGCGAGGCGGATGGATCACTTCTGCATTGCTCGCATGGGCACAGGGCAATCATCAGAACCCGCTCACCGGTTGGATCCGATGAATCGATCGATGAAGTAGTGGTCAATCGTTTCAATGGACGGCGACTGAATTCCCCCAACGATGTGGTCGTTAAACGGGATGGAACCATTTGGTTTAGCGATCCCCCTTATGGCATCGCGTCTGACCATGAAGGTCATCAGGCGGATTCTGAGTTGGGGGATAACTACGTGTTTCGATTTGAACCGAGCAATGGGGAGCTTTCAATTGCAACGGACTTTGTAGAAGAGCCGAATGGGCTGGCTTTCTCACCGGATGAATCGGTCTTGTATGTATCTGACACCTCAGCGGCTTTGCGTGAGGATGGTGGTGGTAATCACCACATCGTTCGCTTTGATGTGGTCAATGGGAAAGAATTGGTCAATCCAGAGATATTGGTAGAGATTTCCCCTGGTCTGTCTGATGGCTTTCGCCTTGATCGCCAAGGTTGGATATTTACCAGCAGTGCCGACAGCGTGCAGGTTATTCATCCCGATGGAACGCTGCTCGCAAAAATCTATGTTCCTGAAAAGGTCGGAAATCTGACCTTTGGTGGGGCTATGCGCAACGAACTCTATATCTGCGCTAGTACTTCTTTGTATCGCATCCGCTTGAACACAAGTGGTATTCAAACTCCCTGAGGAATTTTATGGCCCGAGATACCTTGTTGTTGGTCGAGAAATGTTCGCACTGCTTTAGTTGGTATGACATTGCCAGTGGAGAACGACTGCGGTCTGTGCAACTCCCCAATTTTCCGCACGAATTTGTCACTGATCGTGCAGAGCGCTATGCCTATGTGGGCCACTACGGCGTTGAGACATCCGGTCATGTCGGTGAAGGAGGCCATTCCCTTCTCCAAATTGATATTCGTTCGTCTGAACTGGTACGGTCTATAGACCTGTCGCCCTTCAATCGCATTCATGGATTGCAGATGGATCAGCAAGACAGGCTGTATGCATTGAGTGAAGAGAAGTCCACGTTGCTTGTATTGGAGCAGCCAGCTACAGATACGGCCGCGCGTAGAGCGGTGCCCTCTGGTGGCATCAAGAGTCATCTTTTTGCGCTCACGCAGGACGGCCAAACGGCGTTCTGTATGAACTTGCTCAGCCACACGGTAACGAAGGTCAAACCTTGGGATCCTCTATTTGCACCGGTAGCCTGCCATCCAGGGCAAAAGCCGGAGGGTTACTGCCTCAGTGCCGATGAGACGACGCTGTTTGTGAGCAATCGCTGGAGCAACACGCTCAGTGCAATCGATACGGCCACTATGACGGTTCGCTATTCGGCGGCTTCACGCGAGGATGTCACTCGCATCTACCGATCAGCAGATGGGCGCCTTTTTACGAGCAACTACGGTGACAGAAGTATTTCGGTCGTTGACCCGAAGACGCTGAAAGAGACCGCGTATTTGAAGCTCGATGGCAGAGCCATTGCGTTGACATTTCACCCTTCTCAACCTCTGGCTTTCATCTCCCTTGATTCCGATCGTGTGGCTGTTCTGGACATCAACAGCTTGAAGATTCTGCGGTTCATCGCAACGCAGAAGGAACCTGATGTCTCAAAGGTTGTGGTGCTTTGATGACCAAGATTCTGGAGTTTCAAGCGCTGAACAAACGATTTGGCGGCACCCAAGCCGTCAGCAATATTTCCTTCGATGTACGCGAGGGCGAGATCTTGGCATTGCTAGGCGAGAACGGAGCGGGAAAGTCCACACTGATTAAGTTGCTGGCAGGCATTTACCCGTCGGACAGTGGTGAGATTTTGTTCGACGGGCGGCCTCAAGCTCGCTGGAGAAGTAACGATCGGTCCAAGCAGCCTGTCGCTTTCATCCATCAGGACCTGGGTTTGGTGGAATGGATGACCGTGACCGAGAACGTGGCTTTGGGAATGGGCTACGCCAAAAAATTTGGATTGATTGACTGGAAGGCAGCCGACGAACGGGCGCGGCGCGTGATGCAGCGCGTGGGATGCAACATTGACCCCAGCCGTCGAATCTTCTCGCTCACTCGCGCCGAGAAATCACTGTTGGCTATTGGCCGGGCGCTTGAGGTGCAGGCGAAGGTTCTTGTACTGGATGAGCCGTCGGCCAGTCTGCCCATGTCGGATGTTGAGCGGCTCTTCGGTGTGCTGCGAGAGCTGCGTCAGCAGGGTATGGCCATGATCTACGTGTCGCATCGGCTGGACGAAGTGATGGCAATCTCGGACCGCGCCGCTGTAATGCGAGATGGCAAGTTGGTCGACATCAAGGAAACAGCCAAAACGGATACCAACGAGCTGGTCCAACTGATTGTTGGAAAGTCGTTGTCCAAGTCTGTGCGCAAGGCCAAATCGGATGGCACCGGAGCTGCAGTTCTTGAAATGGAGAATGCCGCCAGTGGCAATGCGGGACCATTGAACTTTTGCATACGCAAGGGCGAGGTTGTCGGCTTGATCGGCTTGCGTGGAGCCGGGCACGAAGCCATTAGTCGCGCAATTTTCGGACGCGAACCCCTCTCTGCCGGAAAAATGAAGTTGTCCGGCGAGCAAGTGACTTTTCAGACCAGCGCTGATGCCATTGCGGCAGGCGTTGCGTATGTTGCAAGTGAGCGTCTCGACGAGAACCTGGCCCCAGCCATGAGCGTGTTGGAGAACCTCTTTCCCAATCCAACGCTCACTGGAGAGAGGGGGTTGGCATTTGACCGACGCAAGCGCGAGGCGGCCAACGCCATGCGCCTCATCAAACTTTTTGATGTGAACCCGCCTGCACCTATGGCAGAGGCGCAGCAGCTCTCTGGTGGCAACCAGCAAAAGGTGGTTCTGGCCCGGTGGTTCAACCTGGACAAGGACCTGGTTGTCCTCGAAGAGCCCACCGCCGGGGTCGACGTTGGTGCAAAGCGCCAGATCTACGAAATCCTTAGGGAGCATGCCGATAGGGGTACTGCTATTGCAGTGGTGTCGACCGACTTTGAAGAAGTCGCCACGGTGTGCACGCGTGTGCTGGTATTCAGAAACGGGTTGATCGCCGCAGAACTTAAAGGCGACTCCATCACGGTGGAGAGCTTGCTGACCCTGGCGGCCGGCGGATCTACGAAAAGTGAGCAAGAGATTACAGAAATGGAGACAGAAAAATGACAACCTCAATCCAATCCACGGCGTTGGAGCCGGATCACTCTTTGGACGGTGATGCCGCTACTTTGGTGCAGCGATTCACGCGTGCAATGCCTGTCTATGGGCTGGTCGTTCTTACCGTCCTTTTGGCGGCAATGTTTTCAGTGATGTTGCCTGATACGTTTCCTACGCTCTTCAATCTGCGCGCCATTCTGGCGGACAAGTCCGTCATTGCAATCTTGGCTCTGGCCGCGACGATTCCCATGATCACCGGGAAGATCGATCTCACCGTCGGCTACGGAATTGTGCTGTGGCACATCCTGGCCATTAGTCTGCAGACCAAATTTGGCATTCCCTGGCCCGTTGCCGTGGTGATTGTTGTTGTTTGTGCTGGACTGTTTGGCGTGCTGAATGGGTTGCTTGTGGAGATGGCCCAGATTGATTCCTTCATTGCAACACTAGGTACTGGAACGGTGGTCTACGCGGTAGCGATGTGGCACAGCGGTGGCCGCCAGGTGGTGGGTGAGTTGCCCGAAGGCTTTGTCGACATTGCCGGTGGCAATTTCTTGGGTTTGCCCATCGGTGCCTTCTATGTGCTGGCTGTAAGTATCGTCATATGGCTGATCACCGAGTTCACCCCACTGGGACGGGCGTTGTATGTCATTGGTGCGAATCCCAAGGCAGCACAGCTCAATGGCATTGCAGTGCGCAAGCACGTTATGGGAGCGTTCGTCGCGTCGGGTGCACTTTCTGGTTTTGCAGGTGTATTGCTGGCATCCAGATTGCAGATTGGACAAGCAAGCGTAGGACTGGAGTTTTTGCTTCCCGCCTTGGTGGGTGCGTTCTTGGGCTCCACCACGATTCGTCCTGGCCGGGTCAATGTATGGGGAACCCTGGTAGGGGTTGCCATCCTGGCCATTGGTATCTCCGGTATTCAGCAGTTTGGCGGAGCATTCTTTGTTGAGCCTTTGTTCAACGGCTTGACATTGCTAGTGTCAATTGGCATTGCGGGTTGGGCACAACAGCGTCGAAACCAATCCATCAAACGGCGCATTGCAGAGCGCCAACTTAATGACGCGGTTCCTGCCGCGGTCCCCGGTTCCCCCTCCGCCGCTGGGTAAGCGGTATTCATCTTCCCTTGAAACAAAGACTATTTTGGAGACAACAATGAAAAGACTCAATGTTCGCCTTGGAGCGATTGCGGTTGCACTGACTGCCGCCAGTTTCGCCAGCCACGTTATGGCTGACGATTTTCTGGATGCCGCCAAGAAAAAAGTTGAAGTGGCAACTATGTCCAAGAGTGTGTGGGATGGCCCAACATCAGGCCCCAAGGCTTCCGTTGGCAAGACCATTGTTTTCGTCGCCGCAGACTTGAAGAATGGTGGCATCTTGGGCGTTTCCAAAGGTGTCGAAGAAGCCGCAGCTGCCATTGGCTGGAGTGTGCGCGTTCTCGATGGACAAGGCTCTGTCAGCGCGCGGACGGCAGCCTTGAATCAGGCGCTCGCCTTGAAGCCTGCCGGTATTGTGGTCGGTGGCTTTGACACCACAGAGCAAAAAGTAGCGTTTGAAAACGCGTCCAAAGCAGGCATCCCGCTGGTGGGATGGCATTCTGGAGAAAAGCCAGGCCCGAATGCGACTGCCGGTTTGTTTACGAATGTGACAACTACGGCAGACGATGTGTCTGAAGTCGCGGCACTGTCTGCGGTGGCGGATTCCGGTGGTAAGGCCGGTGTGGTGATTTTCACCGACTCGCAGTACGCCATTGCGGTCTACAAAGCCCGTGCCATGGAAGCCGTTATCAAGAAGTGTGGTGGGTGCACAGTTCTGAGCTTCGAGGACAGCCCCATTGCTGAAAGCTCTACTCGCATGCCGCAATTGACCACCTCGTTGCTGCAGCGTTTTGGAGACAAGTGGACACACTCCTTGGCCATCAACGATTTGTACTTTGACTTCATGGGCAGCTCCCTGGCTGCAGCGGGCAAAAAGGGTGATGGCGCGCCCAAGGCCGTCTCCGCAGGTGATGGCTCTGAAGCCGCCTACCAGCGCATTCGCAGCAAGCGTTATCAAGCCGGCACGGTGCCAGAGCCACTCAACATGCAAGGCTGGCAGATTGTGGATGAGTTGAACCGCGCCTTTAACAAGGTGAACTGGTCTGGCTACATCCCCAAAGTGCACTTGGTGACTGCTGACAACGTCGGCAAAGACGGCGGACCCAAAAACTTGTTCGACCCAGACAACGGCTATCGCAACGAGTACAAAAAAATCTGGGCGAAGTAACCCAGGCGGGCTGCAACGTACATGGTTGCAGCCCCACTTTTCAACTCACAAGAAGACTGATATGACAGAAACCGCTCTCAAACCCGTCGTCGCCGTGACACTGGGGGATCCTGCTGGCATTGGTCCTGAATTAGTGGCCAAGTTGCTTTCGCGTGCAGACCTACTGCGCTTGGCCAACATCGTATTGGTAGGTGACCGCTGGTTGTGGGAGGAGGGGCAGGCGATAGCTTGTGTCAAGGTTCAAACTGCGCAAGTGGCCGACTTCGCTGAAGTACGTGATCGGACCATGCTGTCTATACCCGCATTTTTGGAGATGGACACAGTGCATGCATCGCAGGTGACTAGGTCCCAGCCTGGAGCCGCAGCTGGCGCCTCGGTGTTGTCTGTGCTGGACCGCTGCATGGACGCGACCTTGGCGGGCCATATCGATGCGATCACATTCGCGCCGCTTAACAAACACTCCATGAAACTTGGGGGGCTCAAACATGAGGATGAGTTGCATCACTTTGCACAACATCTAGGCGTTAAGAGCTACTTCTGTGAATTCAACACGCTGAACGGTTTGTGGACTTCACGAATCTCTTCGCATGTCCCTCTCAAGGACGTTCCCAAATACTTGGACAAGCAGCGCATTATTGATGCCGCATCGCTGATTTACAAATCGCTACAACGCAACGGCAATGACTCTCCCCGTGTTGCAGTGGCCGGATTCAACCCCCACAACGGTGATGGCGGGACATGTGGTAGGGAAGAGATCGACATCATCGGGCCAGCTGTAGCCGCGCTCGTTGACTTAGGTATCCCTGTGCAAGGCCCCTTTCCGGCCGACACCATCTTCCTCAAAGCGCGCGATGGAGAGCTGGATGCGATCGTTACGATGTACCACGACCAAGGCCAAATTGCCATCAAGTTAATGGGCTTCTCCCAGGGTGTAACGGTTCAAGGTGGTCTCCCTATACCCATTACGACTCCCGCACACGGTACTGCTTTTGACATTTCCGGCAGGGGTAAAGCCAGCGTAGACGCCACGGCGAATGCTTTCAAGATCGCTTGTCGTATGGGCTTGGCCCGCTTGCAAGAGCAAGTCGCAGCCTAAAGCGTTCCAAATCATTTCATCTTTCAATCAGGGTTCTCATGAAAATCAAATCTGTTCGCGCACGCGTTTATGAATGGAAGGGCAAGACCGTTCCTCCTCAAGGAAATTTCTGTTCCAACGCCATGGATCTGGTGTACGACAACAAGGCCAACCAGCATGCGGCGGGTGCCGACACCATGAATACATTCCGCTTTCACTGCTGGACGGTTGTGGAAGTGGAAACGGATGACGGCATTGTGGGTTTGGGCAACGTGGCTTTGGCGCCCCGCATCGCCAAGGCCATCATCGACGAATACCTCACACCACTCGTTCTGGGCCAGGATCCATGGGACTATGAGTACCTGAACCAACGCATGTACCGCGCGACGCAGGCGTGGGGGCGCAAAGGTGTGGGTATGGCGGCTATTTCTGCGATCGATATCGCCATTTGGGACATCCTGGGCAAATCCGTAGGCAAGCCCGTTTTCAAATTGTTGGGGGGGCGTACCAAGGAAAAAATTCCCTGTTACTACAGCAAGCTGTACCGAACCGATTTGAAGGAAATGCAGGCGGAAGCGCAGAAGTTCAAAGACCAGGGCTTCAAGGCGTTCAAGATGCGTTTTGGCTATGGTCCCGCCCATGGCCAATTGGGCGTAGTTGAAAACCTGAAGTCAGTGGAGGCGGTCCGCGAAGTCATTGGATATGACAACGACCTCATGCTGGAATGCTATATGGGTTGGAATGTGGAGTATGCCAAGCGGATTCTGCCCAAGCTGGAGAAGTACCAGCCGCGCTGGCTGGAAGAACCCGTCATTGCGGACGACATTGATGGGTACGCTGAACTGAACCAGCTCACCAGCATTCCAATTTCCGGCGGTGAGCACGAGTTCAGCCTGTACGGTTTCAAGCAGTTGCTGGATCGCAAAGCGGTTTCCGTCGTGCAATATGACACGAACCGGGTAGGTGGCATCACGATGGCGCACAAGATCAATGCGCTTTGCGAAGCCTACAGCGTACCGGTCATTCCACACGCTGGGCAAATGCACAACTACCACCTCACGATGAGCAGTTTGAACTGCCCGATCAGCGAGTACTTCCCAATCTTTGATGTTGAGGTCGGCAACGAGCTGTTCTATTACATCTTTGATGGAGATCCTGCGGCGGAGAACGGGTTCTTGCAACTGGATGACAACAAGCCCGGACTCGGTTTGACGCTGAAGACTGAGTACCTGGAACATTTCACCATTACGGAGTAGCACGATGAACAAAGCATTGTTTTGTCTGTGCGCCTTGCTACTGGCGGCAGGGGTCTCCCACGCAAACGACGTTTCCCCTCACAAGGTCGGTGACACCTTGTCTACCGAAGACGCACAGGCGATGCTGAGCAGATATGCCAGTCGCCCGCAGCAGCCTTGGCGCGAGCCTGATCCCGCCAAAATTCCGGTAGGCCCGGAAGGCGATGCGATACGCGAAGGCATAGACCTGATGCTGCATACGTCGCAGCGTGTGGGAAGCCGCGCACCTGATGAAACTAAACGTTTGAACTGGAACAGCCTGAACTGCGTCAATTGCCACCAGGCTGGACCATCCGGCTTACCTGGGACAAAAAAGTTTGCGCTGGCGCTCGTGAACGCCGTGAACGATTACCCGCGATTTGACACCAAATCTGGAAAAATCATTTCGCTGGAGCAACGTGCACTGGGCATGTTCGGTTCCGCACCAGTGAAGATGACGGTAGACAAGCCGGAGTTCCAGGCCATCATGGCCTACCTGCGTTGGCTGAACTCAGAGGCACAACCAGAGCGTGCCATGTTGGGTGTGGGTTTGTTGCCCATGAAGCCGATCGCGCGTGCTGCAGACCCTGTACGTGGAAAAATACTTTATGCGAGCAAGTGCCAGAGTTGTCACGGTGCCGATGCAACGGGACAACGCAAACCCGATTTTGATACCGGTGGCGGTTATCTGTTTCCCCCACTGGCTGGGAACGACACCTATGACAACGCAGGGCATATGTTTGCCATCCCACTGTTGGCACGGTACATACGCGCGTCCATGCCTTTTGGAACACAGGCCGACAGGCCACAGCTGACACCCGCACAAGCACTTGATATTGCGGCATATATCAACGATGACAGCACTCCGCGTGGTCAGAACCCCAATCGCATAAAGCTGTATACCGATGCGGCTTTGCGCCCACAAGGTTTCGCGATTTCCGAACATTTCGTAGACCAGCCCAAGGCGTACCAGCGCGCCAAATTTGGCCCGTTCAAAAACGTCAATGAAAACTATTGAGGCGCAGATGATTTCTTCTTCCTCGCCTCGCTACCGAGGTGTATACCCTGTCGTCCCTACCACCTTCACCGAGTCCGGAGAGCTGGACCTGGAGAGTCAAAAACGATGCGTTGACTTCATGATCGACGCGGGATCGACCGGACTCTGCATTCTGGCCAATTTCTCAGAGCAGTTCGTACTTTCAGATTCCGAAAGAGAAGTGCTGACATCCACCATCTTGGCGCATGTCAAGGGACGCGTCCCTGTCATCGTGACAACCACGCACTTTGCTACGCAGGTGTGCGCCCAGCGCAGCAAGCGTGCCCAAGACGCCGGTGCTGCCATGGTGATGGTGATGCCGCCCTACCACGGCGCCACAATCCGAGTTCCAGAAGAGCAGATCTATGAGTTCTATGCCCGTCTTTCCGACGCCATTGACATTCCCATCATGATTCAGGACGCCCCAGTGAGTGGCACCCCTTTGTCCGTGGCGTTCTTGGTGCGCATGGCCCGAGAGATTGAAAACGTTGCTTATTTCAAGATTGAGACCCCAGGCGCTGCATCCAAGCTGCGTGAATTGATTCGACTGGGTGGGGCGGCAATTGAAGGGCCATGGGATGGAGAGGAGGCAATCACACTTCTGCCTGATCTGCATGCAGGTGCCACAGGGGCCATGACTGGTGGCGCATTTCCAGATGGCATTCGCCAGATCATGGATGCCTGGACGGCCGGCGATGTTGATGCCGCTACGCAGGCGTACCAGCATTGGCTCCCTCTCATTAACTATGAGAACCGCCAGGGGGGAATTCTGACGGCCAAAGCCTTGATGCGAGCGGGGGGCGTCATCGTTTCCGATGCCCTGCGCCATCCATTTCCGTCCATGCACCCGGAGGTCCGCCGCGGGCTTCTGGACACGGCCAAGCGCTTGAACCCCCTGGTACTGCGTTGGGCCCGATAGATCAAAACATCGCCGAGACAACCACAAAGTGAAGAACTCCATGACTATCTTTAAAAACTACATCAATGGCGAATGGGTCGGAGGAAGCACGACAAGCCAGAATCTCAACCCCAGCAATCTGTCCGATCTGATCGGAGAGTTCACACAAGGGGATGCAGAGGATGTCGATGTTGCGGTCGCCGCAGCCCTTGCAGCCTTTCCGGCGTGGAGCCATGGAGGCATCCAAGCCCGTTCAGATGCGCTCGACAAAATCGGTAGTGAGATTTTGGCTCGCAAGGAAGAGTTTGGGACACTGCTTGCGCGCGAAGAGGGAAAGACTAAGCCAGAGGGTATTGGCGAAGTGACCAGGGCGGGGCACATCTTCAAGTTCTTTGCGGGCGAGTGTCTTCGTTTGGCTGGCGAGACGCTCCCCTCGGTCCGCCCCCACATCGGTGTGGAAATTACCAGAGAGCCCGTCGGAGTTGTCGGACTAATCACGCCATGGAACTTTCCCATTGCCATCCCCGCTTGGAAGGTTGCTCCCGCATTGGCGTTTGGCAACTGCGTAGTCTTGAAACCTGCAGACCAGGTGCCAGGTTGCGCTTGGGCACTGGCTGAGATCATTTCCCGCTCCGGATTGCCTGCTGGAGTCTTCAATTTGGTGATGGGGCCGGGTCGGATCATTGGTGACGCATTGGTCAATCATCCCGGTGTGTCGGCCATCAGTTTTACAGGCTCTGTGGGAGTGGGCAGTCGCATTGCGCAGACTTGTGCACAGAAGCTCAAAAAAGTGCAGCTGGAGATGGGTGGCAAGAACCCCCAAATCGTTTTGGACGATGCGGATTTGACGCAAGCGGTAGAGCTCAGCGTTCAGAGCAGCTTTTATTCGACTGGGCAGAGATGCACTGCGTCTAGCCGATTGATTGTTACCGAGAAGATTTATCCCAGTTTCATCGAGGCAATGCAGAAGCGAATGGAACGGATCAAAGTCGGTGATGCTTGCGAGAGCGGTACCGATATCGGTCCCGTGGTATCGCAGGCACAGCTGGACCAGGATCTTTCGTACATCGAGATTGGCAAGTCCGAGGGGGCAAGGCTGGTGTTGGGTGGACAGCGCCTGCAAAGACCGACAGAGGGGTATTTTCTGGCCCCCGCGCTCTTTGCAGAGAGTACGAACTCCATGCGGATCAATCGTGAAGAAGTTTTTGGCCCCGTGGCCAGCGTCATCCGTGTGAAGGATTACGACGAAGCATTAGCTATTTCCAATGACACCCCATTCGGTTTGTCCGCAGGCATAGCGACGACATCGCTTAAGCACGCAACACATTTCAAACGCCACGCACAAGTCGGCATGGTCATGGTGAATTTACCCACAGCGGGTGTGGATTACCACGTGCCATTCGGCGGACGAAAGGGAAGTAGTTATGGCCCCCGGGAGCAAGGCGCCTACGCCAGAGAGTTCTACACCACGGTGAAGACATCTTATGTTTTGGCCTAGTCGTTGGTTCAGGGAATGAATACCTGACGTAACCGAGTCCACATGTAAAAGGAATTGGAACCATGCATATGTCTATTGCCAAGAGACTTACCCTTGCGTTCGGCACGGTTCTGTTCTTTTTCTTTTCCTTTGCAGCAGTCACTGCCTACGAAATATCGGAGATATCCAAAGCCTCTGCCCGCCTCTTGAAGACCAACTCTTTGACCCAAAAATTGGGTGCTCTGGAGAAGGAGATTCGGCAAAACTCCGTGCGCTCCATTGCCATTGGTTTTTCGGATGGCAGCACAGTCTTGGGGCTATTCCAAAAGGATCTGACCAATTCGGCACAGAGGATCAATGAGCATCTTGCCGCCATCACCGCCGAAGGAATCTCTGTGGAGCTGGCCCCTGAGTTCAAGGCACACCAGACGCTCATTGATGGTTGGGGAAATTTGCAGAAAGAGATGCTCAAGCTCCGTTCGGAGGGAGATGTAGGGGCCGCAAGAGAAATGTTACAGAGCCAGTTCCTGGAGGTCGTGAATCAGCTGAACCTCAAGTCGCAGCGCCTCATTGAAATGCAAGCGGAAGAGGCACGGCAGGCCCACGACAGTTTGAACCAGGGCTTTAAACGCCTGTACCTATCAGGGGGAATTATTCTTCTCTTTGGCCTCTTGGTGTCGCTGTTTACCAGTGTCCGTGTAGCGAAGTATGTGGTCCGCGGACTATTGCAAGTCAAGCATTGTGTCAGTCGAATTGGCACGGGTGATTTGACCTCGACGGTTGTGTTCAGCGGCCATGACGAGGTGGCTGAAATTTTGAAAGAAGTCGGCCTGATGCAGGAGAAACTGGTAGAAATTGTGACGACGGTGCAAACAGGGGCGGGGCACGTGGCATTGGCTTCCGCTGAAATCGCACAAGGCAATCTGAGTTTGTCCAATCGCACAGAGAGTCAGGCCGCGACCGTCGAAGAGGCGACATCTTCGATTGAAGATCTCAAGGTCACCGTTTCGAGCAACGTCAAGAGCTCGGTGGAAGCCACTGCGTTGGCCAAGCAGGCAAACCAGCAAGCCGAAATTGGACGCGCAATCGCTAATCAAATGGTCAAAACGATGGCGAGCATTGATGAATCTTCGAAAAAGATTTCCGATATCACCGGGTTGATTGACTCCATCGCGTTCCAAACCAATATATTGGCCCTCAATGCAGCCGTGGAAGCCGCCCGGGCAGGAGAGAACGGGCGCGGGTTTGCGGTTGTAGCCTCAGAGGTCCGATCCCTGGCCGGCAAGAGCGCTGATGCCGCGAAGGGCATACGTGTACTGATCGACGACAGTACCTCACGGGTTAATTCAGGCAATGCGCAGATTGCGAAGGTGGGCGAGGCCGTCCAGCTTATTTCCCAATCTATTGGGTCTCTCGACGCGCTGATCTCAGAGATCCATGCGGGCGGAGCCAGCCAGAGCAGAGATGTGAATCAAGTATGGGATTCCATCAAGTTTATGGAAACTTTCACACAAGAGAACGCGGCGCTTGTGGAGGAAATGGCATCTGCCGCTGCAAGTACCGGCAAGCAGGCGGCGGATCTCTTGCAAGTCGCCAACGTCTTTCGGTTGTCCAGGTCGGCACTTGCTGCGTAAAGGCCTCGCCTTCAAGTCGGATTTTTCCTCTTAGCGAGGGCTTTACGGATTTTTATGAAATTGCTTGCAAAAAAAATTCTATTGTTGGGATGGGCTACCTTGGTCTTCGGCCTTTCGGGGCCGTATGTCTGTGCGCAGACAGCGTCTGCTTCGCCAAAGGCTGAAGCTTCATCCAATGCGGCATCAACCAACATTGGCGTTTTCCGAGATCAGTACACCCGGCACGTCGAACGGCGCGTTCTAGGGGCGCTGGCGCGAAAGAAGATGTGGGACGGTCCGACTGCGGGTCCTCTCGCAAATCAGGGTAAGACGGTGGTCTATATAGCCGCTGATCTGCGCAATGGGGGGGTGTCGGGGGTTGCTAACGGAATGAGTGAGGCGTGCCTGGTCATTGGCTGGCATTGTCAAGTTTGGGATGGTCAGGGATCTATTGAAGTGAGAACCCTGGCGTTTCAGAAGGCATTGAAGGCCAATGTGGATGGCGTCGTTTTAGGTGGTTTTGACGCAAATGAACAGTCCATTGCGTTGAAAGAAGCCAACAGAAAAAAAATCTCGGTGGTGGGCTGGCATTCCAGCGGTACGGCGGCCGGTGCGCCGGGGCTTTTTTACAACGTAGCGACGAATTCTCAAGATGTTGCAGAAGCAACGGCTTTGTATGCAGTTTTAGAGTCCAGGGGCAATGCGGGCATCGTCATCATGACGGATTCAACGTATTCCATCGCACTTGCAAAGTCGGACGCTATGGCTCGCATTGTGAAGAACTGTCGCGGTTGTACGTTGCTGGGTATTGAGAACATTCCCATGGCAAATGCAGCGCAGCTTATGCCATCGCTGACGACAGGGCTCATGCAGAAATATGGGGCGCAATGGACCCATACGCTCGCGATCAATGATGTTTATTTTGATTTTATGAAGCCAACGCTTGAAGCGGCGGGCTTCCACCCCATGAATCTGTCGGCGGGTGATGGCTCTACCACTGCGTACGAGCGAATCCGCAAATACCAGTTCCAGGCCGGCACCGTGCCAGAGCCACTGAATTTGCATGGTTGGCAAATTGTGGATGAGCTCAATCGCGCAATGTCCGGGACCGCCCCGAGTGGATACAACACTCCGGTGCATTTGGTAACCCCTCAGACGATTCTGTTCGATGGGGGTCAAAACAATAATTTTGATCCGGACAACGGATATCGAACTGAATATAAGAAAATTTGGTTCAGGCGGTAGCGGGCGCATTGGCCCTAACGCTATTCCGCCGCCTCCAACCCATTCGCAAAATGCTCCCGCACCCGCTGCACAGTTAACGCAGCATCCCGCGCCGCCAATGCCTCCATGATGGCGCGGTGTTCGGCCAGTGACTCTTCAATGCGCCCGGTCTTGAGCAGGGAGTTGTGGCGGTTCAGCTTCATCACCTTGCGCAGGTCGGCCACCATCTGGTCGCGCCAGCGGTTGTTGGCGATCTGCAGCAGGCGCATGTGGAACTGTTCGTTCACTGCGAAGAACTGGTCGGTATTGGCCTTGCCCGGTTTGGCCGCCGTTTCCAGCGCCTTGTGCAGGGTTTGCAGTTCCTTCAGCTCCGCATCGGTGGCCTTGGCGGCCACCACGCCGGCAGCGTCGCTCTCCAGCAGGCTGAGCAGGTGGTACACGTCGGCCAGGTCTTGCTGCGACACCTCGGTCACATAGGCGCCGCGGCGCACCTTCATGGTTACCAGGCCTTCGGTGGCCAGCACCTTCAGCGCCTCGCGCAGCGGCGTACGGCTGATGCCAAATTGCTCGGCAATCTTCAGTTCGTCAATCCAGCTGCCGGGCTCCAGCTCGCGCTTGAAGATGCGCTGGCGCAGCAGCTCGGCCACTTCCTCGTACAGAGGGCGAGGGGCCAGCGAGACAGCGGGGCGGGTTTCAGGCATCGTGGTGGGCATGCGGTGTGGGGCGGCCAGTTCAAAAAAGTTGGTGAATTGTAAGCTGCAACCAATATTCTGAATCAATAATTATGAATAATGTAAACTCGCTTCCACCCAAACGCTGCCGGGATTACCCTCCCGGTTCCACCTTGGGGGAGCCCATGAACGACCCGCGGACCACGCCATGACTGACCAGAACCCTGAATTCAAAACCGCCACGCTGGAGCAGTGGGCCAAGGCCGCAGCCAAGTCCGCCCCCGGTGGCAACGTGGACGCGCTGAACTGGATCACGCCCGACGGCATCGTGGTCAAACCCCTCTACACGGCGGCAGACACGGCCGAGCTGAAGCACGCCGACACGCTGCCAGGTTTCGAGCCCTACCTGCGCGGCCCCCAGGCCACGATGTACGCCGTGCGCCCCTGGACCATCCGCCAGTACGCGGGTTTCTCCACCGCTGAAGAGTCCAACGCGTTCTACCGCAAGGCGCTGGCTGCGGGCGGGCAGGGCGTGTCGGTCGCGTTTGACTTGGCCACGCACCGCGGCTATGACTCTGACCATCCACGTGTGACGGGCGATGTCGGCAAGGCCGGTGTGGCGATTGATTCGGTCGAGGACATGAAGATCCTGTTCGACCAGATTCCGCTGGACAAGGTGTCCGTCTCGATGACGATGAACGGCGCGGTGTTGCCGGTGTTGGCGGGCTATGTGGTCGCCGCCGAAGAGCAGGGCGTGGCGCAGGACCAGCTCTCGGGAACGATTCAGAACGACATTCTGAAAGAGTTCATGGTGCGCAACACCTACATCTACCCGCCCGCGCCCAGCATGCGCATCATCGGCGACATCATTGGCTACACGGCCAAGAACATGCCCAAGTTCAACTCGATCAGCATCTCGGGTTACCACATGCAAGAGGCGGGCGCGAACCAGGCACTCGAATTGGCCTTCACGCTGGCCGACGGCAAGGAGTATGTGAAGACCGCCATTGCCACCGGGCTGGACGTAGACGACTTTGCCGGGCGCCTGTCGTTCTTCTGGGCGATTGGCATGAACTTCTATCTGGAAGTGGCCAAGATGCGCGCGGCGCGGCTGCTGTGGTGCCGCATCATGAAGGGCTTTGACGCCAAGAACCCCAAGAGCCTGATGCTGCGTACGCATTGCCAGACCAGCGGCTGGAGCCTGACGGAACAAGACCCGTACAACAACGTGGTGCGCACCACCATCGAGGCGATGGCCGCCGTGTTTGGTGGCACGCAAAGCCTGCACACCAATGCGCTGGACGAAGCCATTGCGCTGCCGACCGAATTCTCCAGCCGCATTGCGCGCAATACGCAGCTCATCATCCAGGAAGAGACCCACATCACCAACGTGATCGACCCCTGGGCCGGCAGCTACATGATGGAAAAGCTCACGCAGGACATGGCCGACGCGGCGTGGACCATCATTGAAGAAGTGGAAGCCATGGGCGGCATGACCAAGGCCGTGGACAGCGGCTGGGCCAAGCTGAAGATCGAAGCCGCCGCCGCCGACAAGCAGGCGCGCATTGACAGCGGCCAGGACGTGATCGTCGGCGTGAACAAGTACAAGCTGAAAAGCGAAGACGTGGTCGAAGCGCGCGATATTGACAACGTGGCGGTGCGCGAGTCGCAGGTGGCTCGCCTCAAAGAAATCAGGTCAAAACGCGATGTAGCCCTCGTGGATGCTGCGCTAGCAGCTATCACTTTTGCAGCAGAATCCGGTACCGGTAACCTGCTGGACCTGAGCATCCAAGCCGTGCGCCTGCGCGCCACGGTGGGCGAGGTGAGCGATGCGCTGGAAAAAGCCTTTGGCCGCCACCGCGCGGATACCAACAAGGTCAGCGGCGTGTACGCTGCGGCTTACGACAGCGCCAATGGAGACACCATGGAGTACTGGAACACGCTGAAAGCCGACATTGCAGCCTTTGCCGACAAGCAGGGCCGCCGCCCGCGCGTGATGATTAGCAAGCTGGGCCAGGACGGCCATGACCGCGGCGCCAAGGTGGTAGCCACCGCGTTTGCCGACCTGGGCTTTGACGTGGACATGGGCCCGTTGTTCCAGACCCCCGAAGAATGCGCCCGCCAGGCGATTGAGAACGACGTGCATGCCGTGGGCGTCTCCACACTCGCCGCAGGCCACAAGACCCTGGTGCCCGCCATCATTGCCGAGCTGAAAAAGCAGGGCGCCGACGACATCATCGTCTTCGTCGGCGGCGTGATCCCGCGGCAAGACTATGACTTTTTGTACGCCGCGGGCGTCAAAGGCATCTACGGGCCGGGGACTCCGATTCCGGTGAGCGCGCGCGATGTGTTGAGCCAGATTGAAAAGGCACTCGGGTGACCCCTGCATCGGTTCAGGCCGGTTTGCTGGGGGGCGAATCCCTCACGCAGCGCCGTGCCATTGCCAAAGCTATCACGCTGCTGGAGTCCACGCGGGCGGACCACCGCGCCCAGGGCGATGCGCTGCTGACGGCGCTTCTGCCGCACACCGGTAAGTCGCTACGCCTGGGTATCAGCGGGGTGCCGGGCGTCGGCAAGTCCACCTTCATCGAGGCGCTGGGCCTGTACCTCATCGATCATGGCCACCGCGTGGCGGTGCTCACCATCGATCCGTCTTCCAGCGTATCCGGCGGCTCCATCCTGGGCGACAAGACGCGCATGGAGAAACTCTCCATGCATGAGAAGGCCTTTATCCGCCCCAGCCCAAGCAGCGGAACGTTGGGCGGCGTGGCCGAGAAGACGCGTGAGGCCATGCTGGTCTGCGAGGCGGCAGGCTACGACATCGTGATTGTGGAAACTGTGGGCGTGGGCCAGAGCGAGACGGCGGTGCAGGGCATGACCGACATGTTTGTGCTGATGCAGCTGCCCAACGCGGGCGACGACTTGCAGGCCATCAAGAAGGGTGTGATGGAGCTGGCGGACCTGGTGGTCATCAACAAGGCGGACATTGACGCCGACGCGGCCACGCGTGCGCAGGCCATGATCACCTCCAGCCTGCGGCTGCTCGGCATGCATGGCAACCCGAACGATCCCCATGACAACAAACACTGGAGCCCCAAGGTCATTAGTCTGAGCGCCCTGCATGGCACGGGCGTAGACACTTTCTGGGCTGCGGTGTCCGAATTCCAGACCCTGCAAACGGCCAATGGCCTTTTCAGCCAGCGCCGCCAAAACCAGTCGCTGGCGTGGATGTGGGAGCGTATCGATGCGGGGCTCAAGCACGCGTTCAAGCACAACCCGGCGGTGCGCGAGGCCTTGCCCCGCCTCACGGCTGCGGTTCAGGCGGGCGAGGTGGCGGCCAGCACTGCAGCACGAAATCTGCTCTCAGCCCTCGAATCCATTGCGCCAGTAGCTCCTAAATAAATAGCAAACACCAGTTTCAGACGAGAAGGATTTTCCATGCAAGCCATTCTTGAACAACTCGAAGCCAAGCGCGAACTCGCGCGTCAGGGCGGTGGCGAAAAGCGTATCGCCGCCCAGCACAAAAAAGGCAAGCTCACCGCGCGCGAGCGGCTAGAGATCTTGTTGGACGAAGGCACGTTTGAAGAGTGGGACATGTTTGTCGAACACCGCTGCGTGGACTTCGGCATGCAAGACCAGAAGATTCCGGGCGACGGCGTGGTCACCGGCTACGGCATGATCAACGGCCGCCTGGTCTTTGTGTTCAGCCAGGACTTCACGGTGTTTGGTGGGGCACTGAGCGAGGCCCACGCCGAGAAGATTTGCAAGGTCATGGACCAGGCGATGAAGGTGGGCGCGCCGGTGATTGGCCTGAACGATTCGGGCGGCGCTCGCATCCAGGAAGGTGTGGCGTCGCTCGGCGGTTATGCCGATGTGTTCCAGCGCAACGTGATGGCTAGCGGCGTGATTCCACAGATCAGCATGATCATGGGCCCCAGCGCGGGCGGTGCGGTGTATTCGCCCGCCATGACCGATTTCATCTTTATGGTGAAAGACTCCAGCTACATGTTCGTCACCGGCCCCGAAGTGGTGAAGACGGTGACGCACGAAGAAGTGACCGCCGAAGAACTGGGCGGCGCGGTCACCCACACCACCAAGAGCGGCGTGGCCGATCTGGCGTTTGAGAACGACGTGGAGGCGCTGCTGATGTTGCGCCGCCTTTACAACTACCTGCCGCTCAGCAACCGCGAGAAGGCGCCCGTGCGCAAGAGTGGTGACCCCATCGACCGCATGGATGCGAGCCTGGACACGCTGGTGCCCGAGAACGCCAACAAGGCCTATGACATGAAGGAGCTGATCGTCAAAACGGTGGACGATGGCGACTTCTTTGAGCTGCAGCCCGAGTACGCCAAGAACATCCTCATCGGCTTTGCCCGCATGGACGGCCAGACGGTGGGCATCGTGGCCAATCAGCCGCTCGTGTTGGCGGGCTGCCTGGACATCAAGAGTTCCATCAAGGCCGCGCGCTTTGTGCGCTTTTGCGATGCGTTCAACATTCCTGTCATCACCTTTGTGGACGTGCCCGGCTTCATGCCCGGCACTTCTCAAGAATACGGCGGCATCATCAAGCACGGCGCCAAGTTGCTGTATGCGTACGCCGAGTGCACCGTGCCCAAGATCACGGTGATCACACGCAAGGCCTACGGCGGTGCGTACGACGTGATGGCGTCCAAGCATTTGCGCGGCGACGTCAACTTTGCCTGGCCCAATGCCGAGATTGCGGTGATGGGTGCCAAGGGCGCGGTGGAAATCATCTTCCGCGAAGACAAGGGCGACCCAGCCAAGCTGGCCGCCAAGGAAGCCGAATACAAAGCCCGTTTTGCCAACCCCTTTGTGGCCGGTGCGCGCGGCTTTATCGACGACGTGATCCTGCCGCACGAAACCCGCAAGCGCATCTGCCGCAGCTTGGTGATGCTGAAAGACAAGAAGCTGGAAAACCCGTGGCGCAAGCACGGGAACATTCCGCTCTGAGACACAAGACCATGGCGAGCTGGAGTACCTGGTTGGACGCATGGCTGAGTGCCGGCGCAGTGCGCCGCGCGCGCCTGGCGCCGCTTGCCGCCTTGCCGGTGCGCTGGGTGGACACCGCGCAAGCGGCCATCCGTGTGTTCGATTCGGGGGGCGGCAAGCCCTGCATCGTGCTGTCGCCCGACGGTCCCAACGTGATCGAACACTATGCGGAACTGATTGCGTTGTTGACGCCGCACTTCCGCGTGCTGTGCTTTGATATGCCGGGCTTTGGCTTCTCCGCACCGAACAGCAGTTACGACCACAGCCTGCAGCGCGGCGCCAAGGCCATGCTGGAACTGATGGACCAACTGGGTGTGGCCAAGGCCACGCTGGCGTTGAGTTGCGCCAATGGTTTCTACGCCATCCGCGTGGCGCAGATGGCGCCGCAGCGCGTAGAGCACCTGGTGCTGTCGCAAACGCCATCACTGGAGGCTATGCACCGATGGACGGACCGCGTGGTGCCCAAAGTGCTGAAGCTGCCGCTGTTGGGCCAGTTGCTGAGCCGCGTGTTTCGCCAGAAGATGGCCTCGGCCTGGTACCGCATTGCGCTGCCCAAGACCACGGATGCCGAGCCTTTCCAGCGCGTGTCGCGCCACGCGCTGCGCTGCGGGGGCTGTTTCAGTCTGGCCGGTGTGGTGCAAGGCCTGCTGCGTGAGCCGGCCGAGGCCGCGCGCCTGCATGGCATTCCTTGCACGGTGCTGTGGGGCACGCAAGACCGATCACACAAGTACACAGAGCCCCATGCCATCCTGCACGATGTTCCACACGCGCAGGTGGTGGTGTTGGAGGACTGCGGGCACTTCCCGGACCTGGAGAGACCACGGCGGTTGGTGCAGGCCTTGTTGCAAAGCCTGCCGGAGGTACCTAGCCATGCCTAAAGCCACCCACGCTGCACAAGCCAAGGTGCTGACTGACATCCCCAATATCGGCAAATCCATCGCCGGGGATCTGCGCGGCCTCGGCGTGAACACGCCCGCGGATGTGGCGGCCATGGACCCCATCGCCACCTATGAGGCTCTGCGCACACCCATGGGGCAACGCCATGACCCTTGCGTTCTCGACACCTTTCTGGCCGCCAAAGACTTCATGAACGGCGGCCCCGCGCAGCCCTGGTGGCACTTCACGCCGCTGCGCAAAGCACAAAAACTGATTCCCGAATAGGAGACTTCGAATGTTTACCAAAATCCTGATTGCCAACCGCGGCGAAATCGCCTGCCGCGTGATTGCGACTGCCCGCAAGATGGGTATCAAAACTGTGGCCGTGTATTCCGACGCCGACAAGGAAGCCCGCCATGTGGCGCTGGCAGACGAGGCTGTCAACATAGGCCCTGCGCCCAGCCGCGAAAGCTATTTGCTGGCCGACAAAATCATTGCCGCTTGCAAACAGACCGGCGCACAGGCCGTGCACCCGGGCTACGGCTTCTTGAGCGAGAACGCTGAGTTCTCCAAGCGCGTGGAAGAAGAGGGCATCATCTTCATCGGCCCCAAGCACTATTCGATTGGCGCCATGGGCGACAAGATCGAATCCAAGAAGCTGGCGGGCAAGGCGGGTGTGAACTGCATCCCCGGTGTGAACGACGCGATAGAAACTGCGGAGAAGGCGGTGGAGATTGCCAAGGGCATTGGCTACCCCGTGATGATCAAGGCGTCGGCCGGCGGCGGCGGCAAGGGCCTGCGCGTGGCCTTCAACGACAAGGAAGCGCTGGAAGGTTTTGCGTCCTGCCGCAACGAGGCGCGCAACAGCTTTGGTGATGACCGTGTGTTCATCGAGAAGTTTGTGGAAGAGCCGCGCCACATCGAAATCCAGTTGATTGGCGACAGCCATGGCAATGTGATTTACCTCAACGAGCGCGAATGCTCGATCCAGCGCCGCCACCAGAAGGTGATCGAAGAGGCGCCGAGCCCCTTCATCAGCGATGCAACCCGCAAAGCTATGGGCGAGCAGGCCGTGGCCTTGGCCAAGGCCGTGAAATACCAGAGCGCGGGCACCGTGGAGTTTGTGGTCGGTAAGGACCAGAGCTTTTACTTTCTGGAGATGAACACGCGCCTGCAGGTGGAGCACCCGGTGACAGAAGCCATCACCGGCCTGGACCTGGTGGAGCTGATGATTCGCGTAGCCGCAGGCGAGAAGCTGCCACTGGAACAACAAGATGTGCAGCGCAATGGCTGGGCCATCGAATGCCGTATCAATGCCGAAGACCCGTTCCGCAACTTTTTGCCGTCCACCGGTCGCCTGGTGCGCTTTGCACCCCCAGAGCAGACCATGTGGCAGGGCAACACAGACCACCTGTTGGGTGTGCGTGTGGACACCGGCGTGCAGGATGGTGGCGAGATTCCGATGTTCTACGACTCGATGATTGCCAAGCTGATCGTTCACGGCAAGGACCGCCATGAAGCGATTGCCAAGATGCGCGAGGCATTGAACGGCTTTGTGATCCGCGGCATCAGCAGCAACATCCCGTTCCAGGCCGCGCTGTTGGCGCATCCCAGGTTTGTGGCAGGGGATTTCAACACCGGCTTCATTGCCGAGAACTACGGCAAGGGCTTCCATGCCGAAGACGTACCGCATGACGACGCGAATTTTCTGGTGGCGCTGGCCGCCTTTGTGCGCCGCAAGTCGCGTGAGCGCGCGACCGGACTAACGGGCCAGCTGCCGGGCTATGCAGTGAATGCCGGCAAAGACTATGCCGTGGTGACGTTGGCCGCCGATGGCCAGAACGTGTACACCGCGGTGCATGTGGACGAGTTTGAAGGCGAGACCGGCTCTGCCCGCGTGCTGGTGGGCGGCAATAGCTATGTGATTCGCAGCAAATCGCGCCTGAACGACATCGCCATCAACGGCACAGTGAATGGCAAGCCGTTCACTGCACAGATCGAACGCGGCACGCCCAAGAACCCGCTGGCTCTGCGTGTGCAGCATGACGGCACCCGCATCGACGTGCTTGTGATCTCGCCACGCATGGCGGAGCTGCACAAGATGATGCCGCACAAAGCACCACCTGACATGAGCCGCTACGTGCTCTCGCCCATGCCGGGCCTGCTGGTGGACGTGGCCGTGGTGCCCGGCCAGAAGGTGCAGGCTGGTGAACGCGTCGCCGTGATCGAGGCCATGAAGATGGAGAACGTGCTGTTTGCCGCGGCCGACGGCGTGGTGGGCAAGGTGCTGGCCGCCAAGGGCGAGAGCCTGAGCGTGGACCAGGCGATTGTGGAGTTTGTATGAGCCAGAGCACGAGGCCCTTCAAGGTGCTGGGTATCCAGCAAATCGCCATTGGTGGCCCCGACAAAAAACGCCTTCAAACGCTGTGGGTGGACATGCTGGGTCTGGAAGTCACCGGCACGTTCAAGAGCGAAAAAGAGAACGTGGACGAGGACATCTGCGCCATGGGCACCGGACCCTACAAGGTGGAGGTGGACCTGATGCAGCCGCTGGACCCCGACAAAAAACCGGCCGTGCACACCACGCCGCTGAACCACGTGGGCCTGTGGATTGACGACCTGCCGCGCGCCGTGGAATGGCTCACCGCTAAGGGCGTGCGCTTTGCGCCGGGCGGCATTCGCAAGGGGGCGGCAGGCTACGACATCTGCTTTTTGCACCCCAAAAGCAACGACGAGTTCCCGATTGCGGGGGAGGGTGTGTTGATTGAATTGGTGCAGGCGCCGCCGGACGTGGTGGCCGCCTTGACCGCCTGAACGCCGTTTTGGCAGGCATTTAGCCTGGTTTCTTGCTGGTTTCCGAGCATTTACGCCGCTTTCGGTAGGTTTACAGTCAGCTTGCAGTGGTTGAATCAGGGAATGCGGTTCAGGAGACAAAACAATGAAGCTGGGTAAGGTTTTTTCGGCGGGCATGTGGGTCATGCGCAAGATGCGCTTTGGTACCAAGCTGGGCCTGCTCTCGGCGGTGCTGCTGCTGCCCATGCTGGCAATCGTCTGGCAGCTGGTCATGCGCGAGGCGGGTGATATCGAGATTGCCAAGGCCGAACTGGAAGGCATTGCGCTGGTGGATGACACCAGTGAGCTGATTCGCCAGATCCAGACCCACCGCGGCCAGTCCAATATGGTGTTGTCGGGCAATACCGGCGCCCAGGCCGGGCGCGACAAGACCCGTGAAGCCCTGCGCGCTGCGCGCGACAGCCTGGACAAAAAGCTTGGCGCCGTCACTACCTTTGCCGTCCCCGCCGCTTGGGCCGACCTGCGCAACCGCATTGACGGCCTGGTGCCTTCGCTCGAGGGCAAGTCTGCCCCTGAGAGTTTCGCCCAGCACACTGCACTGGTGGAAGACCTGGGGCGCTTTGTCTACGGCGTGGCCGACAGCTCCAGCCTGCTGTACGACCCCGACCCGCTGACCTATTTGTTGATGGACACCGTGGTGTCGCGTGTGATCCCCTGGACCGAGCAGGTGGGCAAGCTGCGCGGCCTGGGCGCAGGCCTGCTGAGCCAGCCCACGCTGGACGAAGTGGGCGCGACGCGCGTGCGTTCCCAGTTGGACGCGCTGGACGCCTTGGTGCGTGATGCGCAGTACTCGCAGGGCCTGATGGTCAAGCTGGGATCCAAAGACCCGGCTGCGACCCAGGCGCAAATGGCCACCACCGAGTTTTCACGCATGGCGCGTGAGCGCTTTGCAGCGGGTGCGGCCATCAGCGATTCGCAAACCTATTTCGCCGCCGGTACCCAGACCATCGGTGAGGTCACCAAGTTTCAGCGCTCGTCCATTGTTGGGGTGCAGGAGCAACTGCAAAGCCGCCTGAGCGATGTGACTCGCATGCTCTGGATAACCGCCGTGGGTAGCGGTGTAGCCGTGCTCTTGGTGGTCTACTTCATGCTGGCGTTCAACATGAGCTTCATGGCCGACCTGCGGGAGGTGCTGGAGTTCATGAAGCAGACAGCCAGTGGCAATTTGCGCCACAAGCCTCAGGTGCTGGGGCAGGATGAACTGTCTGACATGGCGCTGGCCATGCATTCCATGGTGACCAATGTGTCCATCATGGTGGCCAGCGTGCGCAGCAACTCGGCACTGGTGGCCCATGCCGGGGAGAGCTTGGTGCGCGGCAACGAGGCTCTGTCGGGCCGCACCGAGCAACAGGCGGCCAACCTGGAGCAAACCGCGGCCAGTGTGGAAGAACTCTCGTCCACCGTGGAGGGCAATGCCCAGGTGGCACGGCAGTCTGACGCCACCACCCAGCGCGTGCGTGAGACTGCCGAAGAGGGCGCGCGCGGCATGGTGCAGGCCATTGCCTCGGTGGAGGCGATTGAGGCCAGCACCAAGCGCATGGACGAAATCGTGGGTGTGATCGACGGTCTGGCCTTTCAGACCAACATCCTGGCCCTGAACGCCGCGGTGGAAGCCGCACGGGCTGGCGAGTCGGGCCGCGGCTTTGCCGTGGTGGCCTCCGAGGTGCGCTCGCTGGCTGGGCGCTCTGCCGAGTCGGCCAAGGAAATTCGAAAGCTCATTACCTCGTCCAGTGCGCAGGTGGCCATAGGTGTGGCGCAGATTCGCGCGGCGGGTGACAACATCAACCGCATCGTGGAAGGTGTGCGCGGGGTGGCGGTCAATATGTCGCAGATATCGGCCTCCAGCGCCGAGCAAAGTTCCAGCCTGTCCGAAATCACTGCCGCGGTGCGCCAGCTCGACGAGATCACTCAACAGAACGCGGCCATGGTGGAGCGTGCGGTCGCGCAGTCCACCGACTTGCAGGAGCGGGCCTCCACCTTGTCCAAGGCGGTCGAGGTGTTCAAGCTGCAGCAGGGCACGACCGACGAGGCGCGTGAACTGGTGGAACGCGCCATCGCCATGCGCCAGCGCAGCGGCTCGCGCGAGACCTTCCTGCGCCAGGTCACCCCCAAGGAAAGTGGCCTGTTTGACCGCGACATGTATGTCTTCGTGCTAGACAGCAAGGGCACCTACCTGGCCTTTGGCGGCAATCCCGCTAAGGTGGGCACGCGAGTTCAGGATGTGCCGGGCATTGACGGTGATGCCTTGGTCGAATCCATCGTCCACCAGGCAGGCCAGGGCCCGGGCTGGGTGGAATATGAAATTACCAACCCCGCCACAGGCAAGGTGCAGACCAAGCTCTCATTTGTCCAGCAGGTGGACGATGTGTACGTCGGCTGC
Organism: Rhodoferax sp. P1_F3; assembly: GCF_056405715.1. Taxonomy (NCBI): domain Bacteria; kingdom Pseudomonadati; phylum Pseudomonadota; class Betaproteobacteria; order Burkholderiales; family Comamonadaceae; genus Rhodoferax; species Rhodoferax sp. P1_F3. The sequence continues at coordinate 304,630 of NZ_JBFUBO010000006.1, forward strand.
GGAGTCTACAAAAGCCTAGTAGCGAGTTAAGAGGGTTTGGGCGCCTGCTTGGCGCGGGCACGGGCCAGGGCCGCTTCAATTACCGCACGTTTTTTGTCCAGCACGGCGGGGTCTGTGTGCTGGGAATGGGCGGGCAGGTCCGCCAGTTTCATTTCGGCTTTGTCTTGCAGACGCTGGGCCTGTTCGGCTTCTTCACGCGTGCGGCGGGCCTGGCTGGCGCTGTAGCGCGTGCGGGCATGGTCAGCCAGCGGCTGCGACCAGGCGCTCCAGCCAGTCTGCGTGCCGCTCACGTTCTCCAGCAGGATGCAGTCTACCGGGCACACCGGCAGGCACAGTTCGCAGCCGGTGCAGTGCTGTTCCTGCACCGTGTGCATGCGCTTGTTGCTGCCAATGATGGCGTCGGTGGGGCAGGCGGCAATGCACAGCGTGCAGCCTATGCACCAGTTCTCGTCGATGAACACCACGCTGCGTGGGCCTTCCACGCCAAAGGTGGGGTCCAGAGGAACCACGGGCCGGCCGGTGATGGCGGCTAGGCGGATGACACCCTCGTCACCGCCGGGCGGGCATTGGTTGATACCGGCGGTTGCGTCGGCAATGGCCTGGGCGTAACCGGCGCAGTCGGGGTAGCCGCAGCGGGTGCACTGGGTTTGCGGCAGCGCATCGAGAATGCGCGCAGCCGTTACCCCGTCCATCGCTCGCTCCGTGTCACGCCTTGCGTGCGACGCGTTTGCGCGCTACGGTTTTGCTAGCTGTCCGCGCAGTGTTGGCGGGCTTTGCGGTCGGTTTTGCCTGTTTTTTTGTGGCCTGAACAGGGGCTGCCTTGACCTGTGGGGCGGCCGTTTGGGGTGCTGCCTTGCGTGGCTTGGGCAGGGCGGTACCCAAGGTATCGCTGATCCGGCGGTGAGGCAGCGGATACAGATCGGGCACATGGTGCGCCAGGATGAAAGCTTTTACCTGCGGGTACACATGCTCGCGCCAGCGGCGGCCGGAGAAGATGCCGTAGTGGCCCGCGCCCTTGGCTTCAAAGTGGCGCTGCTGGCTCTTGGGCACGCCGCTGCAGATGTCATGCACGGCCTCGGTCTGGCCGGCGCCTGAGATGTCATCCAGCTCACCTTCCACCGACATGAGGGCGGTGGTCTTGATGTCGGCGGGTTTCACGCGTTCCAGCTTGCCCTGGGGATTCTTCACATCCCAGGTGCCGTTGACCAGGCTGAAATCCTGGAACACCACGTGGATGGTTTCCAGGTAGTAGTCGGCGTCCATGTCCAGCACGGCGTTGTATTCGTCATAGAACTTGCGGTGGGCCTCGGTGCTGGCGTCGTCGCCCTTGATCAGGTCCTTGAAGTAGTCGTAGTGACTCTTGGCATGGTGGTCGGGGTTCATGGCCACAAAGCCGCTGTGTTGCAAAAAGCCAGGGTAGACGCGACGCCCGGAGCCCGGAAAATTGGTGGGCACGCGGTAGATCACGTTGTTCTCGAACCAGCTGTGGCTCTTGTTCATGGCCAGGTTGTTCACCGCGGTGGGCGACTTGCGGGCGTCGATGGGGCCGCCCATCATGGTCATGGTCAGCGGCGTGGTTTCGCCCCGGCTGGCCATCAACGACACGGCCGCCAATACCGGCACGGTGGGCTGGCACACGCTCATCACATGGCAGTTGCCGTACTTGCCCTGTACGTGGCGGATGAACTCCTGCACGTAGTTCACATAGTCGTCCAGGTGGAAGGTCCCGTCTTGCAGCGGCACCAGGCGGGCGTTCTTCCAGTCGGTGATGTAGACCTTGTGGTCCTTCAGCATGGTCTTCACCGTGTCACGCAGCAGCGTGGCGTAGTGGCCCGACAGGGGCGCCACGATCAGCACCACGGGCTGGCCCTTGATTTTGTCCAGTGTGGCCGTGTCGTCGGTGAAGCGCTTGAAGCGGCGCAACTCACAAAACGGTTTGTTAACCTCCACGCGCTCGTGGATGGCCACATCCACACCGTCCACATCGATGGTGCGCAGGCCGAATTCTGGCTTTTCGTAGTCCTTGCCCAGGCGGTGCATCAGGTCGTAGCCGGCCGACAGGCGCTGCGCAAAGGGGTTTTGTCCAACGACGGACAGCGGGTTGCTGTAGAGCTTGGCCGCTGCAAAAGCCAGGTCAGAAAACGGCTCCATCAGGGAGCGTTGGGTTTCATAGAGCTGGTACAGCATGGGGGAGACCTCTTAAATGTTGCAGTGCAATATAACAGTAATTGCTTTAATACAGGTTGCCGGATTTGACAATAGCCCGTAAGGCGTTGCGGCTGTGCGCACCAAAATTGCCCATCCATTCCGCCAGTAGCGCCTGCAGCCGCGTCCGCTTGGCGGGCTCGTTGCGCAGGGTGTCTTCCAGAAGAGCCAGGGGGCGCTCGGGTGACTGCAAATCGATTTGCGGGTCAGACACCCATTCTGGCGGAAGAGAGGTTAGCAAGGTAGCCTGGACCCGATTGCCGGCCGCGGCCGACTGGGCGGCCACCACGTCGCGTACATAGCGGTCGTTCCATTCCGGGTAGTTGCGGTCCTTGTCGCTGGCTTGCAGGGCCTTGTCGGCCGACTCCAGCCACTCTGCCTGCACCAGGTCCAGCGCCACGCGGCGGTTGCCAATCAGGCGGATCTGCTCGTTGCGCAGGCGCGGCAGGCCCATGCGGGCCAAGGCGTAGAAGCCCAGCAGCTTGGTCGTAGATTCTCCGGGCGCCAGGCTGGCGTGGTAAGGCTGGGTTAGGGCCTGCACATAGTGCAGCGCCAGGCCGGCAAAGCGCCAGCCCCAGTAGTCGTGGCCGGTACGAAACGCCAATGACGCCAGGCTGGAGTACTGGTAGAAGCGCGACAGCACCAGCGAGCGCTTGGCCCAGGGCGCCACGCCCAGCAGCATGCGGTCCTCAAAGAAGAAGCCCCTATTGAAGGGCGCTTGAGAGTCGGCCACCAGGGCGGGGTTGCCAAAGGGCTGCGGTCCCAGCCCGTACTGGCGGCCCCAGGGGCCGGGGCTGTCTTCCCACAGAAAAGCGTCCAGGCCGTAGTCCGGTTCGTCGGTGGCGGTGGCCACCACGGTAAGCGCGCTCACCAGCTCGCCGGGACGCAGGGGCAAAAACTGCCGCGTGCTGGCCTGGGGCAGGCTGCTGGCGGGCAGGGGGCTGATGTCGGTCCAGGCCAGCAGGCCGCTGGTGATGGGGGGATCCTGGGCTTCCGGCTGCACATACAGCGCCCATTTGCTATTGGGGGCAACGCGCAGGGCGGTCAAAAAGGCTTGGCGCCGGGCTTCGTCATTGCGAGCCGGGTTGGCCACAAAGGCCAGGGCCTCCGGTCGCGCTGGGTAGTTTTCCAACGAGGCCATGGCCCAGGCCTCGTGGCTGGCCAGCAGGGCCTCCAGGGTTTTTTCCTCGGCCTTGAGAAAGGCTTCCAGCGGCTCAGCGCTGACCCGGGGGGCGTGGGCCACCTCGGGCATCTTCTCCAACGCCCGGTAGCTGGCCTGTGCGTGGTTGGCCCCCGCACAAGCCTGCCCCACGGACAGCCCCCACCACACCACCAGAGCCAAGCCACGCATAGTCAAAGGGTTCGCCTTTGCTATGGTTTCAGGAGCTGCTGGCGCATATTGCACGGGGGCTAGCAGCTGTTTTTGTCATCAAGTTAGATGACCTTGGCAATCGCCTGGCAGACGTAGTCGATGTTTTTGCTGTTCAGCGCGGCCACGCACATGCGGCCGGTGTCGGTGCCGTAGACACCGAACTCGCTGCGCAAGCGCACCATCTGGTCTTTGGACAGGCCGGAGTAGCTGAACATGCCGATCTGGGTGGTGATGAAGGACATGTCCTGCTTCACACCGGCGGCCTTCAGGCCGTCGACCAGCTTCTGGCGCATGGCCTTGATGCGCACACGCATTTCGCCCAGCTCTTTTTCCCACAGGGCGCGCAGCTCGGGGTTGTTCAACACCGCAGCCACCACGGCGCCGCCGTGGGTGGGCGGGTTGGAGTAGTTGGTGCGAATGACGATCTTGAGCTGGCTCAGCACGCGACCGGCTTCTTCCTTGTCCTTGCACAGCACGGACAGACCCCCGACGCGTTCACCGTACAGGCTGAAGCTCTTGGAGAAGGAGGTAGACACAAAGAAGTTCAGGCCGGCGGCGACGAACTTGGCGATCACAGCGCCGTCTTCAGAGATACCGTAGCCAAAGCCTTGGTAGGCCATGTCCAGGAAAGGCGTGAGGTTCTTGGCCTTTACCACGGCAATCACCTGGTCCCATTGCTCGGGCGTGATGTCGTAGCCGGTGGGGTTGTGGCAGCAGGCGTGCAGCACGACCACAGTGCCGGCGGCCGCAGCGTTCAGGCTGGCCAGGTAGCCCTCAAAGTTCACGCCGCCCTTGCCGCCGTTGGCCGCGGCGTCAAAGTACGCATAGGTGCCCACTTCAAAACCGGCGTTGGTGAACAGCGCGCGGTGGTTTTCCCAGCTGGGGTCGGAGATCAACACCTTGGCGGCGGGGTTGAGCTTCTTCAGGAAGTCGGCGCCAATCTTCAGGCCGCCGGTGCCGCCAATGGCTTGTACGGTGGCCACTCGGCCGGAGGTGACGGGTTCGCTGTCAACACCAAACACCAGGCCTTTGACGGCGCTGTCGTACGCCACGATGCCGTCGATGGGCAGGTAGCCACGCGCGGTGGGCTTTTCCATCATGGTCTTTTCGGCGGATTGCACGCACTGCAGCAGGGGCAGCTTGCCGTTGTCGTCGAAATACACGCCCACGCCCAAGTTCACCTTGTTGGGGTTGGTGTCAGCGTTGAATTGTTCGTTCAGACCCAGGATGGGGTCGCGGGGAGCCATTTCGACGGCAGAGAAAAGAGACATGAAAAAGTCCTGTGATTGGAATGTCGTGGGGGTTACCCAGTACCGCGGCCTGCGATGCGGGTAATCCCTATTTTACCGGGCACCGCGTTGGTGCCTTTTCTGGGTGCTTAACGCGCCAGGCCCTCTGCCAGTGCACGCGTGAGTTCTGCTGCTGGCACATTGCGGCATTGCGAGGCGTTTTGTCCGCTCCACAGCGGAGAAAAATCTGTGCTGCCTTGGCTCTCGGCGCGTGCACGCAGCGGGGCAATGGCGCTGGTGGCCAGCGGAAAGGCGGGGGCGGCAGGGCTCAGCGGGCCCAGCTCACGCATCAGCCGGTTCATGATGCCGCGCGCAGGGCGGCCGGTGAACAGAGAGGTGAGCGCGGTGTGGCGCGCGGCAGGGCTTTGCAGTACCGCGCGGTGTAGGGCGGAAGTGGTGGACTCGGGGCAGCACATATAGGCGGTACCAATTTGCACCGCAGAGGCGCCTAGCGCCACGGCAGCGGCCACGCCATCCGCATTGGCAATGCCGCCCGCGGCAATGACCGGCACAGCCACGGCCTGCACGATTTGTGGCAGCAGCGCCATGGTGCCCACCTGGGTGCTCAGGTCGTCGCTGAGGAAGAGGCCGCGGTGGCCACCTGCCTCCAGGCCTTGGGCAATGATGGCGTCAACGCCTTGGGCCTGCAGCCACAGGGCTTCGTCCACCGTGGTGGCGGACGCCAGCACCAGACTGCCCCAGCTTTTGACACGCGCCAGCAGGGCGGCGGGTGGCAGCCCAAAGTGGAAGCTCATCACAGTCGGCTTGAAGGCTTCGACTACATCGGCGACTTGGTCGCTGAAGGGCGCGCGGCCCGGGCCGGGGGTGATGTCGGCCAGCGACAGTCCCAGTTCGGCGTAATAGGGCTGCAGGGCCTGCTGCCAGACTGCGTCACGCGCGGGGTCGGGCACGGGCGGCGTGTGGCAAAAGAAATTGACGTTGTAGGGCTTGTTGGTCAGCGCGGTGAGCTGCGTGAGTTCCGCGCGTAGCGCGTCCAGGCTCAGCATCGCGGCGGGAATTGAGCCCAGGCCGCCTGCATTGCACACCGCGGCGGCCAGCGCATGGCCTTGCACGCCCGCCATGGGGGCCTGAATCAGGGGGAGGGCGGTGCCCAGAAAAGAAGGGTTTGGCATGGTGGGTTCCTGCAGATTCGCGGTCTAGTCTACAGTTCTACCTTTGCCCCTTTTGAGCACGCCGCCATGTCCTCCAGCCAGCCCACCCCCGCAGTGACCGACGACGCCGAACAGGTGCGCACCGGCACCTTTGTGCGCTACCCGGATTCCCCCTACGAGCTGTACCAACCCTACCCACCGGCAGGTGACCAGCCCGAGGCGATTGACCAGCTTGTTGAAGGCGTGACGGACGGCGAGGTGTTCCAGACTTTGCTGGGTGTGACCGGCTCGGGCAAGACTTTCACCATGGCCAATGTGATCGCCCGCCTGGGGCGCCCGGCCATCGTGTTTGCGCCCAACAAGACGCTGGCGGCGCAGCTGTACAGCGAGTTCCGCGAGTTCTTCCCCAAGAACGCCGTCGAGTACTTCGTCAGCTACTACGACTACTACCAGCCCGAAGCCTATGTGCCGCAGCGCGACCTGTTTATCGAGAAGGACAGTGCGATCAACGAGCACATCGAACAGATGCGCCTGAGCTGCACCAAGAGCCTGCTGGAGCGGCGCGATGTGGTGATCGTGGCCACCGTCTCGGCCATTTACGGTATCGGCAAACCCGAGAGCTACCACCAGATGGTGATGACGCTGCGCACGGGTGACAAGCTGGGCCAGCGCGACATGATTGCCCAACTGGTGCGCATGCAGTACCAGCGCAACGACATGGATTTCAGCCGCGGCGCCTTCCGCGTGCGCGGCGACACCATCGACATCTTCCCAGCCGAACATTCCGAGATGGCGATCCGCGTGGAGCTGTTTGACGACGAGATCGAGAGCTTGCAGCTGTTCGACCCGCTGACCGGTCGCATCCGCCAGAAGATCCCGCGCTTCACCGTTTACCCCAGCAGCCACTACGTGACACCACGCGAACAGGTGCTGATGGCGGTGGAGACCATCAAGACCGAGTTGTCGGATCGCCTCAAAGAGTTCGTCAGCATGGGCAAGCTGGTGGAAGCCCAGCGGCTGGAGCAGCGCACGCGCTTTGATCTGGAGATGCTCAGTGAAGTGGGGCACTGCAAGGGCATTGAGAACTACTCGCGCCACCTGAGCGGCACGGAGCCGGGTGAGCCCCCGTCCACGCTGACCGACTACCTGCCCAAAGACGCGGTGATGTTTCTGGACGAAAGCCATGTGCTGATCGGCCAATTTGGCGGCATGTACAACGGCGACCGGGCGCGCAAGACTACGCTCGTCGAGTACGGATTCCGCCTGCCCAGCGCCTTGGACAACCGGCCGCTGAAGTTTGAAGAGTTCGAGACCAAGATGCGCCAGGCCATTTTTGTGTCGGCCACGCCCGCGCAATGGGAGAAAGACCATGCGGGCAAGGTGGTGGAGCAGCTGGTGCGGCCCACGGGCCTGGTAGACCCCGAGGTGGAAGTGCGCCCGGCCACCAGCCAGGTGGACGATGTGCTGCAGGAAATTCGCATCCGCGTGGAGAAGAACGAGCGCGTACTCATCACCACGTTGACCAAGCGCATGGCCGAGCAGCTGACCGATTACCTGACCGACAACGGCGTGAAAGTGCGCTACCTGCACAGCGACGTGGACACCGTGGAGCGCGTGGAAATCCTGCGCGACTTGCGTCTGGGCACCTTCGACGTGCTGGTCGGTATCAACCTGCTGCGCGAGGGGCTGGATATTCCTGAGGTGTCACTGGTGGCGATTCTGGACGCGGACAAGGAGGGTTTTTTGCGCTCTGAGCGTTCGCTGATCCAGACGATTGGTCGCGCCGCACGCAACCTGGAAGGCCGGGCCATCCTGTATGCGGACAAGATCACGGACTCGATGGAGCGGGCGATCGGCGAGACCGAGCGCCGCCGCAAGAAGCAGATTGCCCACAATCTGGAGCGGGGTATTACCCCCCGCGCCATCGTGAAGAAGGTGCGCGACCTGATTGACGGCGTTTACAGCGAGAAGGCCGGCAAGGAGGCTGATCGCCTGGAGCGCGACGCCCAGCAGCGCGCCCAGGTGGAAGACATGAGCGAGAAGGACATTTCCCGCGAAATCAAACGCTTGGAGAAGCTCATGATGGAGCACGCCCGCAATCTGGAGTTCGAAAAGGCAGCCAGGGTGCGCGACCAGTTGGGCATCCTGAAGCAGCAAGCCTTTGGCGCGCCAGGGGCGGACAACGTGGTTGTCCTGCCATCTCCTTCTAAGTAACTCGGGTATGCGACTGGCCGGTCTAGGTACCCGAGCGGATTGGTAGGTTTCTTGGTATACTTGAGTTGCTTAGTCAACCAACACGACTCAAGGAGCTTGCCATGCGTCTCACTACCAAAGGCCGTTTTGCGGTCACCGCCATGATTGATCTGGGGCTGCGTCAGAGCTCCGGCCCGGTCACCTTGGCGGCCATCAGCCAGCGCCAGCAAATTTCCCTGTCCTACCTGGAACAGTTGTTTGGCAAGCTGCGCCGCCACGAACTGGTGGAATCCACCCGCGGCCCCGGTGGCGGCTATACCCTGGCCCGCAAGGCCAGCGAAATCACCGTGGCCGACATCATCGTGTCGGTCGATGAACCCATTGACGCCACCCAATGCGCCGGCAAGGAAAACTGCCTGGGCGAAGGCAACCGCTGCATGACGCATGACCTGTGGGCCTCGTTGAACACCCGTATGGTGGAGTTCCTGGACTCCGTAAGCCTGCAAAAACTCGTGGACGATCAACTGGCCAAGGGCCTGCAGATCGAAGACAAGCCCAGCGTGAAGCGTGCGATTTCCGCCATGCCCGTGGTCAAGCCGATTCGCGTGAATGCGCCCAACTCGGTATTTGCCCTGGGTAATGCGTTCTCCAAATCCTGATTTCCGTTTTACTTTTTAGCCAGCATCGAGCCAGCCATGGACACCACTCCCCACTTCCCCATCTACATGGACTACAGCGCCACCAACCCCTGCGACGAGCGGGTGGTGGATGCCATGGTTCCTTGGTTGCGCAACCACTTTGGCAACCCCGCTTCGCGCAGCCATGCCTGGGGCTGGGAAGCCGAAGCGGCCGTGGAAAATGCCCGGGGCCAAGTGGCGGCCCTGATCAATGCCGACCCACGCGAAATTGTTTGGACCTCGGGCGCGACCGAATCCAACAACTTGGCCCTGAAGGGCGCAGCCCAGTTCTACAAGAGCAAGGGCAAGCACATCATCACGGTCAAGACCGAGCACAAGGCCGTGCTGGATACCTGCCGTGAGTTGGAACGTCAAGGCTTTGAAGTGACGTATCTGGACGTGCAAGAAGACGGTTTGGTAAACCTCGACGCCTTCAAGGCCGCGATTCGCCCCGACACGATTCTGGCCAGCGTGATGTTCGTGAACAACGAAATCGGTGTGATCCAGGACATCGCCGCCATTGGCACCATCTGCCGTGAAAAGGGTGTGATTTTCCACGTAGACGCTGCGCAGGCTACCGGCCGTGTGGACATTGACATGGCGACATTGCCGGTCGATTTGATGAGCCTGACCTCGCACAAGACCTATGGCCCCAAGGGTATTGGCGCACTGTTTGTGCGCCGCAAACCCCGTATTCGCCTGGAAGCGCAAATGCACGGTGGTGGCCACGAGCGTGGCATGCGCAGCGGCACGCTGCCTACGCACCAGATCGTCGGCATGGGCGAGGCCTACCGCATTGCCAAAGAGGAAATGCACGCCGAGAACATTCGCATTCAGGCCTTGCATGACCGTATGTTGAGTGGCCTGAAAGACATCGAGCAGGTGTTCATCAACGGCCACGAGTCCAAGCGCGTGCCCCACAACCTGAACATGAGCTTCAACTATGTGGAAGGCGAGTCGCTGATCATGGGTATCAAGGGCTTGGCCGTGTCTTCAGGCTCCGCGTGCACGTCCGCGTCGCTGGAACCCAGCTATGTGCTGCGTGCTTTGGGCCGCAGCGATGAACTGGCGCACAGCAGCCTGCGCATGACGATTGGCCGTTGGACCACCGAGGCCGACATCGACTACGCCGTGGACACCATCAAGAAAAACGTGGCCAAGCTACGTGACTTGAGCCCGCTGTGGGACATGTACCAGGAAGGCATCGATATCAGCACCATCCAGTGGGCTGCGCACTAAAAGTTATTGAAGAGTTAAGAGGTAATCCAAATGGCATATTCAGACAAAGTCGTTGATCACTACGAAAACCCCCGCAACGTGGGCAGCTTTGAAAAAGGCGATGACAGCGTTGGTACCGGCATGGTGGGCGCGCCCGCTTGCGGCGACGTGATGAAACTGCAGATCAAGGTCAACCCATTGACGGGTGTGATTGAAGATGCGCGCTTCAAGACCTATGGCTGCGGCTCGGCCATTGCCTCCAGCTCGCTGGTGACCGAATGGGTCAAGGGCAAGACGCTGGACGAAGCGGCTGCACTCAAGAACAGCCAGATCGCAGAAGAACTGGCCTTGCCGCCGGTAAAAATCCACTGCTCCATCCTGGCCGAAGATGCCATCAAGGCCGCTGTGGATGACTACAAGAAAAAACACCTCAACTGATCAAAAACATGACAGTTTCTCTGACCGAGGCCGCAGCACGGCACGTGACCCGTTACCTGACCAAACGTGGCAAGGGCGTGGGCGTGCGTCTGGGCGTCAAAACCACGGGTTGCTCCGGGCTGGCCTACCAGCTGGAATATGTGGACGAGTTATCGCCCGAGGACATTGTGTTTGAAGGCTTTGGTGTGAAGGTGCTGGTGGACCCTAAAAGTCTGGCCTATATCGACGGTACGCAACTGGACTTTGTGCGTGAAGGGTTGAACGAAGGCTTTCGCTTCAACAACCCTAATGAGCGCGACAAGTGCGGTTGCGGTGAATCCTTCCGCGTGTGAACCTGCAGGCCGATGATTTCGAACTGTTTGGTCTGACCCGGCAGTTCGCGCAAGACCGCGTAGCCGTCGACGCCCGCTGGAAGGCGTTGCAGCGCGAAGCCCACCCCGACAAATTTGCCGCCCAGGGAGCCGCTGCGCAGCGCGTGGCCATGCAGTGGTCGGTGCGCATCAACGAGGCCTACCAGCGCCTCAAAGACCCGCTGAAACGTGCGGCGTACTTGTGTGAGTTGGGTGGTGCACCTGTGAACGCCCATAGCAACACGGCCATGCCGGCCGCATTTCTGATGCAGCAGATGGAGTGGCGCGAGGCGCTGGACGATGCGAATGCGGTGCCCGCGCTGGAGGTTTTGCAGGCCGAGGTGGACGCATCCCGCACCCAATTGCTGCAACAATGTGCATCCCTGCTGGACGAAAAACACGATGCCGTCGCGGCAGTCGGGCCTGTGCGGGCCCTGATGTTCATCGAGAAATTCACGCAAGACCTGAACCAGCGCTTTGACCAGTTTGAATAATTACCGCCATGGCGCTTCTACAAATTTCTGAACCCGGGCAATCGCCCAACCCGCACGAGCGCCGTATTGCCGTGGGCATTGACCTGGGCACTACACATTCCTTGGTGGCGGCGGTGCGCAATGGCACGGCGGAATGCCTGCCGGATGCCGAGGGCCGCGTGATTTTGCCCAGCGTGGTGCGCTATCTGGACGCGGATCGTCGCCAAATCGGCTTCGCCGCGTTGGAGCAGCAAACCAGCGACCCGGGCAATACCATTGCCTCAGTCAAACGTCTGATGGGCCGGGGCATGAAGGACATTGCCCACGCCAGCAAGCTGCCGTATGCGCTGGTGGAAACACCGGGCATGGTCAAGGTCCGCACCATTGCGGGTGACAAGAGCCCTGTGGAAGTGAGTGGCGAGATTTTGGCCACGCTTCGCTTTCGGGCCGAAGACACCTTCAACGACGACATCTACGGTGCCGTGGTGACCGTGCCCGCTTACTTTGACGACGCGCAACGCCAGGCCACCAAGGATGCTGCGCAACTGGCCGGCCTGAATGTGCTGCGGCTGATCAACGAGCCCACGGCCGCGGCCATTGCCTATGGTTTGGACAACGCATCCGAGGGCGTGTACGCCGTGTATGACCTGGGTGGTGGCACTTTTGATATTTCCATCCTGCGGCTGTCGGCCGGTGTGTTTGAGGTACTCGCCACGGGCGGTGACTCGGCCCTCGGCGGCGACGACTACGACCGGGCCCTAGCTGAGTGGTTGCTGGCCCAGGCCGGCCTGGAGGCGCATACGCCCGAAGACCAAGCGGTGCTGATGGCGGAGGCGCGCCGCTGCAAAGAGGCGCTATCGGACGAAGACATCGTGACTGCTGAGGCAGACCTGTCCACTGGCGGGCTGGACGTGTCGCTGAACCGCGAGCAGTTTGAAGAAGCGACCGCTGCGCTGACCGCGCGGACCCTGCAGGCGGTGCGCAAGACGCTGCGGGATGCCAGCCTCGGCAAGGACGATATCCAGGGCATCGTGATGGTGGGCGGCTCCACCCGCATGCCGCAGGTGCGTCGCGCCGTAGCCGAATTTTTTGGTCAGGCGCCGTTGACGAACCTCAACCCTGACGAAGTGGTGGCGCTGGGCGCCTCCATCCAGGCGAACCAACTGGCGGGCAACAACCCAACGGGGGATTTGCTGTTGCTGGACGTGATTCCCTTGTCCTTGGGCGTGGAAACCATGGGCGGCCTGGTGGAGCGCATCGTGCCGCGCAACCAAACCATTCCCACCGCCATGGCGCAGGATTTCACGACCTATAAGGATGGCCAAACGGCATTGGCTTTGCACGTAGTGCAGGGCGAGCGCGACCTGGTGGCCGACTGCCGCAGCCTGGCCCGTTTTGAGCTGCGCGGCATCCCGCCCATGGCGGCCGGTGCGGCGCGTATCCGCGTGACCTTTACCGTGGATGCGGATGGCTTGCTCAACGTGTCGGCCAAAGAGCAGGTGAGTGGGGTGGAGGCGCGCATTGACGTGAAACCGTCGTATGGCCTGTCTGACGACCAGATTGCGCAGATGCTCAAAGACAGTTTCACCACGGCGGAGGCCGACATGCGCGCACGCGCGCTGGTGGAGGCCCGGGTGGATGCAGACCGGCTGCTGCTGGCTACCCACAGTGCGCTGGCTGCTGACGGCGACTTGCTCAGTGTGCAAGAGCGCGCCGAGGTAGACACTGCGATGCAAGCGCTGGACGCTGCCCGCACCAGCGAAGACGCGGCCTTCGTCGAAGCCCAATCCAAAGCCTTGGCCCAAGCCACCGAAGCCTTTGCGGCCATGCGCATGAACCGCGGTATCGCGCAGGCGCTGGCGGGCAAGAACATTGAATCCATCTGATTTTTCCCGGTAAGCACCATGCCCATCATCAAAATCCTGCCGCACCCGGAATACTGCCCTGCAGGCGCCGAGTTGACGGCCCCGGCCGGCACTTCTATTTGTGAAGCCTTGCTGGAAAACGGCATCAATATCGAACACGCCTGCGACATGAGCTGTGCTTGCACCACCTGCCACGTGGTGGTGCGCGAGGGCTTTGCATCGTTGAACGAGCAAGAAGAAACGGAAGAGGATTTGTTGGACCGGGCGTGGGGTCTGGAGCCCAATTCGCGCCTGAGCTGCCAGGCTTTCCTGGCGCAAAAAGACCTGGTGGTGGAAATTCCCAAGTACTCCATCAACCACGCCAAAGAAAACCACTGAAGCATCGCCATGCGCCAAATTGTTCTGGACACTGAAACCACGGGCTTTTACGCCAACCATCCGGACAACCCGGATCGCATGGTGGAAATCGGTTGCGTGGAGCTGGTCAACCGCAAACTCACGGGCAACAACCTGCATTTCTATGTAAACCCGGGGCGTGACAGCGACGAGGGGGCTTTGCGTGTGCACGGGTTGACAACGCAATTCTTGAGCGACAAACCCCGCTTTGAAGAGATCGCGCAGCAGTTGGTGGACTATGTCGCCGACGCAGACGAAGTCATCATCCACAACGCGCCTTTCGATTTGGCGTTTCTTGACATGGAGCTGGCCCGTACCGGCCGCCTGCGCTTCAAGGAATACATTGGGGGCGTGCGGGACACCCTGGTGATGGCCAAGGAGATGTTCCCTGGCAAGCGCAACAGCTTGGACGCGTTGTGCGATCGCCTGGAAGTCGACAACTCCGGGCGCACGCTGCACGGCGCTTTGCTGGATGCCGAGCTGTTGGCCGACGTCTACATCAACATGACGCGCGGCCAGGACGCGCTGCTGATGGACACCGCTACGCAAGAGACCAAGGGCATTGTGGTGGAGCGCATTGATCTGCGCGCGATCGAACTACCGGTGCTCAGCGCCAACGCACAGGAAGTGGCTGCCCATGACGATGTGTTGACCCAGCTGGACAAATCCAGCGGCGGGAAAACGCTGTGGCGGCAAACCGCTTAAATTTTGTTATATAATTTGAGGCTTACCTGATAAGAATTCAGGGCGATTAGCTCAGGGGTAGAGCACTGCATTCACACTGCAGGGGTCGCAAGTTCGAAACTTGCATCGCCCACCACATCAAAAAGCCTAGCTCAATGAGCTAGGCTTTTTTGTTTTCCGCCTACTAAGCCGTGCGTGGCTTAGGCAGTAGGTACCTGAGCCTGGGTCAGGTAGTGCAACACCAGCTTGTCGTTCTGCGTCAGGTTTTTGAATGCCAGGCCAATAAAGAACTGGTCTTGCCCTGCGGTGCGGTTGTGGTGGCAGATGCTGCCGGTCAACTGCAGGCGCACCGGGTTGTCTTCAAACTGCACATCCATGCCCAGTTGCACCAGATCACCAATGCCGCCCAGCGCGGCAGGGCTGCTGACCATGGCACCTGCGGGGCTGATGTCCACCAGCATCAGGTCCAAGGCCGCTGCATCTTCGGCCACATTCGCAGGCCGCGCCTGGGTGGGCCAGGAAACTTTGGTGCGCATGGATTGGCGTACCTTCTTGGCATCCACTTGCGCGGGATAGGCCAACAGGGCATAGGCAAAAGGTTTCTCGAAGGTCTGCAGCACTTTGCTTAGAAACGAGAATTCGTACTGCCCTGTGAAGCCGCGCACCACGCAGACTTCACCTTCTTCCAGCCCGGTCTGGGTGGCGTCGGATCCTGGCGGGCCCACCATCACGCCCTTGCCCTCGATGGCGCCAAAAAACTGGGCCTCCTTCTTGCTGGCGCCCTCCACCAGGCGGCGGGTTTGCAGCGCCATGCCAGAGCGCAAGCCCATGGACTTGAGCGGAATGCGCAGGATAGTGTCGCCAGCAGGTTCAGGTGTGTCCATGGTGGGTAGTGCGGTTGGATGGAAGTGGCGATGCGTCTGTCTCAGTTCTTGCGCACGGCTTCCATAAGATACTACACGGCCCGCAGCGCGCGGGCGTGGACGAAAGAGCTACAACTGCGAACGAAAACGATGCAGCCTGAAGGAATACATGACAGAACACGTTGACTGTGTGGTGATTGGTGCTGGTGTGGTGGGACTGGCCGTGGCGCGTGCGCTGGCGCTGGCCGGGCGTGATGTGCTGGTGCTGGAGGCCTGTGACGCGTTTGGCACGCAAACCAGTGCCCGCAACAGCGAGGTGATCCACGCCGGGATTTACTACCCCACGGGTTCGCTCAAGGCGCAGCTGTGTGTGCGTGGCAAGCAGCTGCTGTATGACTACTGCGCCGAACGCGGCCTGCCGCACCAGCGCTGCGGCAAATTCATTGTGGCCACCGACGCAGCCCAGGTAGCGCAACTCCAGGGTATTCAGGCCAAGGCCGCTGCCAATGGGGTGACCGATCTGGTGCTGCTGGATGCGGCACAAGCACGCTCGGCCGAGCCACAGCTGCAGTGTTTGGTGGCCTTGCATTCGCCGTCTACCGGCATTGTGGATAGCCACGCCTTCATGTTGTCGTTGTTGGGGGATTTGGAGCGTGCGGGCGGTGTCTTGGCCCTGAATTCACCTCTGGCCCGCGCAGATATTGCGCAAGGCGCTATGGATTTGGTAGCGGAGGATGGCACCTGCCTGCGGGCCAACACGGTGGTGAATGCCGCTGGCTTTGCCGCTCCCGCTCTGGCATCCCGCTTTGCGGGGCTGGACGCACGCCACGTACCGCAGGCCCACTTTGCCAAAGGCAACTACTTCACGCTGGCTGGGCGCAGCCCGTTCTCGCGCCTGATTTACCCGGTGCCCGAGGCGGCAGGCTTGGGTGTGCACCTGACCATTGACCTGGGTGGGCAGGCGCGCTTTGGCCCCGACGTGCAATGGGTGGACAACCCGCAGAACCTGGAGGTGGACCCGGCGCGCGGCGATGTTTTTTATGCCGAGGTGCGCAAGTACTGGCCCGCCTTGCCCGATGGCGCATTGCTGCCCGCCTATGCGGGCATACGCCCCAAAATCCACGGCCCAGGCAGCCCCGCGTCGGACTTTGTGATCCAGGGCCCTGCGGTACATGGGGTGCCGGGGTTGGTGAATTTATTCGGGATCGAGTCGCCGGGCTTGACCAGTGCACTGGCGATCGCCGAATATGTGCAGGGCCTATTGCAGGCTGCCTAGAGGTTTTAAAAACAGAGGAGATCACCGTGATGACCTTCAATCGATTGCATGGGGTAGTGGCGGTGGTCGCCATGGCCTTGGGGGGGCTGACAAGCTGTGCGGCTGAACCCCCAGCCCAAGACAGCCAGCACAAGGAAACACTGCAAGTGCTGACGCAGAAGATGGAATTGCTCACCGTGAGCGCGGCCCAGCCAGACAAGGTACTGCGGCGCACGGCGGTGGTAGGCCTGCCCGAAGGCGAAACACTGGTGGGTATGGACTACCGCGTCTCCAAGGGCGTGCTGTTCACGCTGAGCAGTGCAGGGCGCCTGTACACGCTGGACGTGCCTACTGGCGTGCTCACCGTGGTGGGCAGCGGGGTTGGTGTGGCGCTGCAAGGGCAGGCCTTTGGTGTGGACTTCAACCCCGTGGCGGACCGGGTGCGGGTGGTGAGCAACACGGGCCAGAACCTGCGTCTGCATCCGGATACGGGCGCTGTGGCAGCCACCGATCCGGCGTTGGCCTATGCGCCGGGCGACGTGCAGGCGGGGCAGCCGCCAGAGTTGGTTGCCGCTGGCTACACCTACAACAAGCAGGATGACAAGCTCACCACCAACTACGCGATCGACCGTCGCACGGGCATGCTGGTGACACAGGGTACGGTGGAGGGCGTGCAGCCCGCCGTGTCACCCAACACGGGGCAACTGCACACGGTGGGGCCATTGGGGACCGGTCCGTTGTTGGATGCGTCTTTCGATATTGCCGACGTTACGGGTATGGCCTTCGCCGCGGTGCGCAGCACCAGCCAGCCCGCGACCACGCTCTACACCATTGACCTGAGCACTGGCAAAGCCACGCTGGTGGGCACGGTGGCCGATGGCGCAGCGATTTTGGGGCTGGCGGTCGAACCCTGATCTGCTATGAATTCAGGAGCTGCTGGCGCACTGTTGACGGGGGCTAGCGGCTATTTTTATTCATGGCCTTGATGGCCAGCGCTGCATCCCGCACCAGTTGCGGGCCGCTGTAGATCAACCCGGTGTAGATCTGCACCACGTCAGCACCCGCTTGAATCTTGCTGACTGCATCGGCGGCCGTCATGATGCCGCCCACGCCGATGATGGGGAAGTCACGGCCCAGTGCGGCGCGTAACTGGGCAATCACGGCGTTGCTTTTTTCCAGCACTGGTGCTCCAGACAAACCGCCAGCTTCTTCCGCGTGTGGCATGCCTTTCACTGCCTCGCGTGACAGCGTGGTGTTGGTGCCGATCACGCCCCAGGCGTTGTTGACCTTGCCTTCGCTGTCAGTGCCATAGCGCTTCAGCGTGGCGGCAATCACGGCGACCTGGTCGGGCTCCAGATCGGGGGCGATTTTCAGGAAGATGGGTTTGCGCTTGCCGTGCTTCTGCGCCAACTGCTCGCGGAGCTCAGCAATCGCACCCAGCAGCGCGTCCAGCGCCTCGTCGCTCTGCAGGCTGCGCAGGTTTTTGGTGTTGGGGCTGGAGATGTTGACGGTGATGTAGTCGGCGTGCGGGTAGACGCCGTCCAGGCAGATCAGGTAGTCGTCAGTGGCCTTTTCAATCGGCGTAGCGGCGTTTTTGCCGATGTTCAGCCCCAGCAGCAGGGACGGATTTTTACTCTGGCGCAAGGCGGAGCGCTGCACGTTGGCAATGAAGGCGCCCAGCCCACCGTTGTTGAAACCCAGACGGTTGATGAGCGCGTTGGCCGCAGGCAAGCGGAACATACGCGGCTTGGGGTTGCCGGGCTGGGCCAGTGGGGTGACGGTGCCGACTTCCACAAAGCCAAAGCCCATGGCGCCCAGGCCGTCGATGCAGCGGGCGTTTTTGTCCAGGCCGGCAGCCATGCCCACGCGGTTGGGAAACTTCAGGCCGGCCAGGGCGATGGGGTCGTCCACGCGGCTGTTGCAGTAGGCCAGCTTGAGCGGGTTGCCCTGGGTGGCGGCCAGGCCCGCCATGGTGATGTCGTGGGCGACTTCGGGGTCCAGATTGAACAAAACGCTGCGGGCGAGGGCGTAGGGCACCAGAGACATCGGATAATTCCTGCTTTCAGATTTCAACTTCCACCATTGTCCCTTAGGACAACCTCACCACTTTCCCTTATGAGCACACCCGCACTGACCCAAGACGAACTCAAAACCCTGGTGGGGCAAGCAGCGCTGCAGTATGTGGTGCCCGGCGAAATCGTGGGCGTGGGTACCGGCTCCACGGTCAACAAGTTCATCGACGCGCTGGCCACCATCAAGGACCAGATCAAGGGCGCCGTGTCCAGCTCAGTGGCTAGCACCGAGCGCCTGCAGGCGCTGGGTATCCACGTGTTTGACAGCAATGAAGTCGACAAGCTCTCGGTCTATATCGACGGTGCCGACGAGATCGATGGTGCCGGCAACATGGTGAAGGGCGGCGGAGCGGCCCTAACGCGCGAGAAGATCGTGGCCGCGCAAAGCGCCAAGTTTGTTTGCATTGCCGACGAATCCAAACTGGTGAAGACGTTGGGCCAGTTTCCGCTGCCGGTAGAAGTGATTCCCATGGCGACGCAGCGTGTGATCGCCCAGTTTGCCGCCAAGGGCGGCGTGGGTAAGGTGCGCCAGAAGGACGGTAAGCCGTTGGTGACCGACAACGGCCAGTGGATTGTGGACGTGACGGGCCTGCAGATCACCGACCCGCTGGCCTTTGAAGCCGAAGTGAGTCAGTGGCCCGGCGTGGTGACCGTGGGCGTGTTCGCCTTCCAGCGCGCCCAGGTCTGCCTGCTGGGCACGGCCAGCGGCGTGAAGACGCTGACGTTCTAAGCCTGCGCGGCGGGCGCGGTCATCATGCGCTCTACGTAGCGCGCGATGAGGTCAATCTCCAGGTTCACTTTCTTGCCCACGGCCAGCGTGTGCAGTGCTGTGTTTTGCACCGTGTGGGGAATCAGGTTGATGCTGACTTCGCAGCCGCCAGCCACATCGGCAATGCGGTTCACGGTCAGGCTCACACCGTTGATGGTGATGGAGCCCTTGTAGGCTAAGTACTTGCCCAGTGCCACGGGCGCCAGCACGTGCAGCTCCCAGCTTTCGCCCACTTGGGCAAAGTGGGATACCGTGCCCATGCCATCCACATGGCCGGACACCAGATGACCACCCAGGCGGTCATGCGCACGCAGCGCCTTTTCCAGATTGATGGGGCCTAGTGCATTCAGTCCGGCGGTTTTGTCCAACGATTCGGCGGAGATATCGATGGTGAACTGCTGCTGGGCCACATCGAAGGTGGTAACCGTCATGCAGGCGCCGTTGAGCGCAATGCTGTCGCCCAAGCCCACATCGTCCAGATAGCCAGCGGGAGTTTGAATAGTCAGGCGCTTGCCATGGGTTGCAGATTCGCCCAGAGCCTGGACGGCGGAAATGCGGCCTACGCCGGTGATGATGCCTGTGAACATGACTGCATTTTCGCAGGGAAAGGGCAGGGCGCTGGTCCCCGGCGTGGCATAACCTTAGAAGACGTCGCGCCCCTGCACACGCGCGACGATGCGCAGGTCGGGCCCCACCATCTCGGCGGACTTGAAGTCCAGCGCCACACCCTGTGCCAGTTCGGTCAGAGGGCCTATGTTGAACATGCCTGCGCCTTGGCCCAGCAGCTTGGGGGCGAGATAGACCACAAACTCGTCCACCAGTCCTTCGCGCAGCAGTGACCCGTTGAGCTTGAACCCAGCCTCCACATGCAACTCGTTGATTTCACGCTGGCCCAAGTCTTTCACCATGGCTGCCAAATCAACTTTGCCTGTAGGCTGACCCTGGGCGTTGTGGCCGGGCAGGTAAATCACCTTGGCCTCCAGCGCTTCCAGCGCCGCCTGTTTGGCATCATTTCTGGCTGCAGCATAGATGAAAACTGCGCGACCAGCTATGAAAAAAGGAGCATCCAGTGGTGTCTGCAAGTCGCTGTCCACCACCACCAGGTGCGGCTGGCGCGGTGTCTCCACCAAGCGTACATCCAGCCGCGGTTTGTCCGCCAACACCGTGCCTATGCCGGTCAGGATGGCGCAAGATCGGGCACGCCAGGCGTGGCCATCGGCACGCGCTTCTGGGGAGGTGATCCACTGGCTGACACCATTGTCCAGCGCCGTGGTGCCATCCAATGACGCTGCCACCTTCATGCGCACCCAAGGTGTCTTGCGAATCATGCGGCTGAAGAAGCCGATGTTGAGTTCGCGCGAGGCTATCGCCAGCGGATCCGTGGGGTCCAGCACCTCCACTTCGACGCCCGCGGCGCGCAGCCGCGCAAAGCCCTGGCCGCTGACCAAGGGGTTGGGGTCCAGATTGGTAGCCACCACCTTTTTAATACCCGCTGCAATCAGCGCATCACAACAGGGGCCGGTGCGGCCGTGGTGGGAGCAGGGTTCGAGCGTGACGTAGGCAGTGGCGCCTACTACGGAGTGGCCTTGGGCGGCGGCATCCCGCAAAGCCATGATTTCGGCGTGGGGGCCACCAGCGCGTTGGGTGTGGCCTTGGCCCAAAATATTGCTCTCGTCTGAGATCAGGATACAGCCTACACAGGGGTTGGGAGAGCTTAGGCCAATGCCACTGCGGGCTTGAACAATTGCCCGAGTAAGCTGTCGAATGATAGTGTCAATATCCAAAACTCAATTCCAAAGTCAAAACGCATGGCACAGGAATATCTTTCACAGTTGCAGGTGCCATCACTGTATCCTTGAGCGAAAGCAACGCATATCGGATTTCAGTCGGAATACTCTCCTGATTCAAAAACTCAAGATGATCAATTGTTCCTACTTCTGAAACCCAAATCGTGTATTGAACTGTTAATCCTCTGAAATTTTTACCAGAAAGTACAGCCGTGTCTATTATCCAGTCTGTAATTGGTGCAGGCCTTGTGTCAACAATACTGCTGTCCAAATAACGTGAAGGAGTGTAGGACTCATTTTTTTGAGGGAAGAACGGCGTATTAACGCTGCTGCTCTTGGCTGACTTCACTGTTAGGTCTTTTTTATTTATTATAGGATTTTTTTTATTCGTGTGGTTTTTATCCTTTGTAAAAATAAAATTCAAATCCCTTGTGGAAGCATTTTTTGTATTTGGTTCATCCTTGAATGAAGGATTAATAAAATATACAAGAATACTATGAATTGAGCAAGAGATGAATATCGAGGCAATGAGTTCGCGTTTTTGCAAGTTATTTCAAGCAGTTAGATCCGGTAAGACTATTCGTAAGACTACCATTGTTTGATTTTGAATAGTTTCCACAACCGTCAGAACTCATGCTTCCTGTTCGAGTTGCTGTCACAGTGTAGGTTGATGTTGCTACTGCTAAGGAGATGTTGTAATAAGCCGAACCAGATCGCGGCACAGTCGAAAAAGTGCTACTGAAACCTGCGTTAGTGTTGGTGGTTGGCCCATCAGAATAACGGTTGTTCTCATTAAAGTAGCGTTCCAACCATCCCTCTGCTTTCAGAATTTCAGCACGAGCCTCCGCGCGCTTGCCTCTAGCTACATATTGTGTATAGCTAGGGTATGCAACACTTGCAAGAATTGCTACGATAGCCACAGTAATCATTAGCTCTATTAGAGAAAAACCAAAATGCCGTGCGTTTTTATTCATAAAGGTTAACGATTTCGTTGAATTTCTCGCCATGTAAGGCGACCATCTGTGCAAGCACCAAAACGCTGGCTAGCAACTACCCCACCGCCACCAAGTGCAGAGATTGTTCTGAACATGCATTGATTTGTACCCGAAGCTGCCCAAGGCTTTTCACAAGTGTTATCCACTGTGCAAACCACGCATTGAGAAGGGCTATTCGGGTTGCATGCACAGCTTGCACTGCCAGCCGTGCAAGCCAAATTGCCATCATCCCAAGGCATTTTACAAGTCATGGGGTTGGCGCACACCAAACATGCCCCACTAGCAGGGTTGCATACGCAGTTTGCCGTTCCCGCCGTGCAGGATGTTGTGCTGAGTACGGGAGGAGGCACTTTAAATACACCTCCTTTAGAGTATTCAAATGTATTTGAACTAGATTTTCCAGCCGCCGCATATCCATTTACCAAGGGTGCACTCGGCAACAGGTTAGGTATTGGTGTACCACTGATTGGATTTAGTCCGAAATCGTATGTTGTAGCATCGTAGCGACATCCATCCGACGTCGGCTCTGGTGCCAAAGATCGGACGTTGACACGGAACTCATCCTCTGCAATTGAATTGAATACAACCCCTTCAGAAGAGGCTGGTAGGTTCAAATACCAGCCTTTGCTAGTAGGATAGCTTACAGAGTTTAGAGAAACATACCGAACATCGCTTGATGTACTGATTGTTTGCTGAATGAGATTGTTTTTCCCTGTGGTAATGGTTCCCGTTAATCCCGGTTGATCATAAATCCCATACAAGGTCTGCGGGTAAACAAGGGTCATCGGGTAGTCGGTGGATTCAAGTGCTTTTCCGGTGGCAAAGAACAACTGATAGCCGCCTTGTGGATGAACAAATGGAACAATTGCCGTCGTGATCGGTTGTGCGACAGTGGCGCCGGTACTTGGCACCACCGCAGTTGCCTGGTACGTGGGCACACTGCCTGTTGTTGCAACTCCCCAATTCGCGGGGTCCGTATTCGTAACATCAAATTTCCAAACATTACCTTTCAAATCACCAGCGTAGATGTAGTCAATGATTCCGTCATTGTCTTTGTCAATAGCTGTTGGGGCCGCTAACCCGTTGTTTGGACCTTGTCCTGCCGTACCCGTTGCCAGTTTGATGTAGCGTGGTCCCGTAGTCGTATCCACTGGCCAGGTTGTGCTTTGTGGTGTAGCAGGACCATTTACAAACAGAATGAAAAGTGCAGCGTTGCCACTGCCACTGTTATAGCCATTACCATAAACAACAGCCCACTTTCCGTTGGCCATCTTTCCTACTTGATAAGGCTGCCCGTTGCCTCGTGTGTTCGTTCTGCCTGTGATATAGCCCATATCACTGTCTGCCGTCTCCGTGAATTCCCACTTCACTACAGCATTGGCATTAGTTGCATTTTCTGTCGTTACGGCTGCGGGGTTTGTCACGTCCAGTGCATAAACGCCACGCGCACCACGTCCAAACGAACCAAACAGGTATGTGCGCCAGTTGGGCGTTGTGGTGTCACTCAAATTAATGTCCGCGGCCATGACGCTTCCGTCTGCTGTCATGCGATTTGTTCCTGTATTCAAAGAAAAATCTTTTGCAGTAAGCGCCGACAATTTGGAATAAGGTGCAGTTGCAGAAATACCGTACATAGCTCTTGGGACATATGCGAATTGTTCCAGTCCCGTATCACCGTTGAAACCATGCACCATTCCGTCATTGGCCGCTACGAAGACATAATTGCGGCTAGCATAGCTTGAGCGAAAAGTCCCATATCCACCACCGTATTCAATATTTGTGTACCCCGCGGAAGGTGGTCCAACATACCATGGGGTGGAATTAATAATTGCACCTAATTTGGTCTTTGTTCTTTTACGCAGGCCGCCCGCAGTAGTTTCATTCGCTGCGCTTCCGCGTAACCATTCCAGCCTTGCTTGACCACGCACATCGGTGTCATAGGTATTCAGGTCAGGATTCAACTTTAAAGCATTTTGGTGCGAAGTTGATAAATTATTAAACCGAAAAGGTGTTGGGCCTGTATCTGTGAGCGTAAATATATTTCGGTTTGTGTCCCATCCAGTGCTATCGGATTGGACAGTGAGTTTTGTTCCCGCATCCCAATCTGCTGTACCAGAAATCAGTCCGTCGGCTAAGAAGCTATAACGAAGAAACTCACCGCTTGCATCAGAGTCATTGCCTGGGCTTGAGGCCTTAATACTGTGCGTACTGACATAAACATAGCCTCCCGCCGCGGTTCGAGAAGAAGTCGCCGCTGCTGGGGCTGCTCCTCCCGCTTTAAGAATTGTTGCAAAAATCTGTTCGAGTGATTTTTCAAGTTGTCCGGGATCTATAGCGTAGAAATAATTATCTGGAGTACCGTCTGCACCAGCATTTCCTTCCGTGTTTTTTGAATCCCATGCCGCAGCAGCCAAAGTTGTGCCGGCAATTGCACTTGCGCCGTCATAGGTTGTTGCAATGTCACGGTCAAAGCCGCCATATTTTGCGGCGTACCACATTGGTTCACGCAAAACATCGCCACTTGTTCCCGTCATCGTATATGTCGCCGTAGTTTTCGCGTTGTTCACATTGCAGTTGTTACAGCCTCCACTTGCATTCAAATTACCAGCAGGCGTGACGGTAATATTGGTAGGGTCATTGTAGGTAAAGTTCAAAATCCCAGAGTGGAAGTGCACGCCATCCTTCTGATCCGTGCCTGAAATTACATAGCCAAAACCTTGCGCGTTAACCGTAGCCTGTGCAATAGTTTGTGTTGATATGGAAATGGTAGGTGGAGTGACTGCCGTATTCACACTATATTCAAGTGTTCCCCAAACGTCTTGGTCATAGTCTCCCCCTTGTTCGGAGTCTTCCCATTGAATAACGTATTTGCCGGTTGTCGCCGTCTGTGAAACGATGCGAAAATCGACCAAAGTACCGCCACCAATACCCCCGCTGAGCTTCAATTGGTATGCAGGTTGAATAACTACATATTTTCCTGCTTGTCCAGGGACGCTTACTTTAATTCGCGGAGAGCCCGTCGCGAGTGCCACTCCATAGGTATCTACTTTAAAAGCACGCTTATTATTAGTGGGGATTGTGAAGTCAGTGCGAATGGGGCGAGTGTGCGCATGTAATGCAGCACCTGCAATTTTATACCCACCTGCGTAGGTGGGGGCTTCCGGGCAGATACCTGTGGCAGTAGCCAAGGTTGTCATGGACTTGTCATTACAAATTTCATTGTTGCTCGTATCCGTTATACCAACAGCCCACTTCTTATTGGTCGCATACAGTCCTTCTGCTCTGCCTACTCCGTTCGTCAGGTCATCAACTGTTTGGCCGCTAGGCAAACTAATATCACTCTGACCGGTCCACTGATCGTTGTCATATGAAGTTACGCTTGCATTAAAATTGACAATGCTGCTACGGCGACATAATTGATCACCAAAACTTGCGACGGTACTGGTTGCGAATGGATCGCTCCAAGTTGCAACAGTTAGCCCAATTGCCGCATCTTTACCACCTGTAGTATTGAAATCTGCGGTCGCAGATTTACCCGCCATGTATCGTAATGCTTCCAAGTACATTTCGCCCATGGGGTTTCCCCAGCTGGTGCATTTCCCTTCGACCAGTCCAATTTGCTGGTAACTACAATTATCTGCGCCGATATATGTGCCGTCGTTGTAGTCGTAACCATAAATGCGCAGCTTGTTCAGATTTTTGACAATTCCATCAATTAGCGTGAACTGGCCATCATCCAGATCAACTTCGTCAGTAAAGGTGGCAATGTTCTTGCGTAAAACACCGCCGGATATATTTTTATTGAAGCTTCCAGTTATTAGCCCAAATGCTGCTTCATTCTTTTCACCATATTTCTGAAGCAATCCTGCAGGTTTGTAGTTTCCTCTAGGGTAATACTTGCATTTTGCTTCTTCATCATCAGTAAAGCCTGTTGTGCCCGTCGCAGCATTGTCCAAGCCGGTCTTGCATACCTCGACGCGAACAGTGTAGGTGCCGGTCGTTGAGCCACTACCGAGGCCATTGGTATCGCGAGAAGGGTTGTTGGCAGAGGCATTTAATCCAGAGCTTGCAGAAATGTTTCCATTGCTAGCATTTTTTTCTTCACTCCAGTAGCATTGCCAGCGCTCATTCGAGTTCCACAATGCATAGTTGCCACCGGCCACCAATATTTGTGGGACGCCAATATTTTGATGGCTAAATTGGTCGTTTTTAGGGCTGCGATTGCAAATGCTTATTTCTGCAGTGGAGAACGGTGTAAGTCCTCTGACCGTTGCTGCCGTACTGCTAAAGTATTTGACAAAAGAGTGGGCATCTGTTGGCAAGTGAGCTCGCTCCAATACAGTCAGTGAAGTGCCACTCACAATACTGTCGTCTGTACTTCTATATCCACCATAAAGAATACGCCGCACTACATCCATGCGCGTCATCGTTGCCCAATTTAGGAAGTTTCCATGCCATTCATCTGTCCCGCCGCAGTAGGTTGGAGTTGTCGTACTGCTGCCATTCTCTTTTCGAGAGGGAATAAACCGATTGCTCGTAGTGTTATAGGTGTAGCACCGATGATTGTCAAAATATCCGTAATACCTATAGCTATGTAAATACTGTGTTTCTGGGGCTCCATCCCCATCAAGGTCAGAGTATTCATTATAAGCTTTATAGAATAATTGGTGGTCGCGCGACAAATTGAGCATTACCATTGGCGCTCCCTTTGTCTCTGAGAGGTATGGGGGGAGAGGAGTAAAGTTTACCGCTTGCGCTGGCAAACTCACCATTGAGCTGGCTGATGCAACACATAGCAATGCAGTAAAACGTTGCAGCGCATTCGCAATGGTATTAAAGAGTATTTTCATACAGGTTTTGCTTTCACAGATATCTGCAGGTATGCGCGAGTAGTGTCATTTGCCCCGAATCCAACAGCGGTGACGCGATATACGGCAAAGTCGCCTTGTTTAAAATATTCCAGCATATATTTTGGCTGGCGACTAACAACAGGAAGTGCTGTTGCACCGGTATAGGTCCCATATGCAACACTTTTTGTGTTGGACGCGTCCCAATTCGCAGCGACTTCCCAGACGGGAGTTGTTGTATTGGGAGTGCAAAGCCCAAGTGGGCAAGTCGTGTCAAAGCCATTGCCACGGTATATCGGGTCTGTCCTGCAAACTGGGGTGGCGCTGGAGCAAGGAGTGGTTCCGTCTGCGATGACGTTGAAAATGTCGTATTCTGCATCGCGTAACGCGGCTTCAGCGGCTTGGAATGCCAATGTACGATCTGCTTCATTTCCGGCAATGCGCGAGGAAAATGTTGAGCTTTGAATTGCCGTAATGGCGAGGCCACTCAAAATCATTAAAAAGATTAGAACCATGACCAAGGAGATTCCCTTGGAGTTTCTCTTCTTTAAAGAGAAAATATTATTTTTCATACAGAGCTCTTGTTACGTAGTCGAACTGTCGTTCGAAAAGCTCTGTAGATTTCCCCTGAGGTGCTTGTCAACGCATTCCCATAGCAGTCTGTATATGCGGTACCCGTATTATTGTTTGCAGGTTGAATAGATTTTGCGAGCACACATATATCGACTGCAAGAACGGTTGGCCATTGGGTTGCAGTCAAGGCTGACGCCGCATATCCCACTTGGGCTACGTCCGGGTCTGATGCAGAGGGGAGTTGGTATCGAAAGGCAATTTGTTCAATTCCAGGTATGAGCGGTTGCGTCTGGTATGTAGGGGTTACAGCGGCCAAAGGTGTTCGGTCGGACAAGCATGAAAGTTGTCCCATAGTGACAATTCCATTTGGAGTTTGCACCGTAGTACTTGCGACAAAAAAATACGATCGAATGGCATTTGAAACCCCTCCCATTGGTATAGAGGAAAGACCCAAGCAGTCATAGCCTTGATAAGTGGCACCGCTGCTGTTGTAGGCATCTGTCTCTGAATAAAGCGCAATGGATTCAGAGGGTAAACTTCCTGCTGCTGCCGTGGTTCTGCAGGCTATATCCGCAATTGTTGATGCTGTCGTTCCATTTACTAGTCCAAAGCTACAACCTAATATTTTGTTGTCAATTGGGCCCTGTGGTCGTGGCGAAGATGGGTCAATCATTACAAAACCTGCGGTCTGAATGTATTGTGCCAACAGATTGAGGGCAAACCGTCCGTTTTCTTCTATTTGCGTGGTCTCGGAAGATGTATTGTAGTTTTGTTTGGAATATAGATATATGGCTGATGCTGCTATTACTAGAATTAAACCGATCACTAGTGCAACCATCAATTCAATGAGAGTTACCCCTCGTTGACTTTTTTTTGTAAAATCCTTGATAAATTTTTTCATATCAAAGCTTCACAAAGTAATTTCTGCAACGTACCCCATTCGGCACAGAAGCCGCGGGAGGGCAACAGTTTCGCCAATCAATTCCAGTGGTTGTGGAAGTGCATGCCGTTGAACTTTGTGCGGCACCCGTAGTAGGGTTCACAAAGTCCTTATCAAAATACATTACGGTTATTGTGTATCCTGTCGAATTATTTCCATTAATTTGAGCCGCCCCACCTGGGAGGAGCTGTTGGGCTTTTCTGACAAAGATTGCAGTGTCATCTGCTGCAATTTGCGCCAAGCTACAAAATGCAGTTGCGCTATGGCAGTTGTTTAATGTAAATGTTGCGGTAGCACCCGTTGAGTAATTTGACGTATAGCTGTAATTGCCAATTTTCGCTGCTGATGGATTAGATCGAATCTTTTCCGTAATGTCATTTACTATTTCTGCAACTCGATGAGAGGACCATGCAGACTTTTGATAAGTAAGTGCATTTAATTGCAGTCCCGCAATTCCCAATAGTCCCAATGACATAATCAAAATGGAGATCAGCGCTTCGATAAGCGTTGCTCCAGCTTGAGTTGAATTTTTCCTCATATTGAAATCACTTAAAAATTGGTGCATGGATTTGTTGAATATGCGACGACTCGAACTCTGCCAGACCTACTAATACATAGTGAGCGACCATATTTCAGTTCATAGGCTGTATCAGCGTTATTGACTTCATAGATGTCAAATCCTTGAGCAATTTGTGAGAGCCCTGACGATTGAAAAGCAATAATGCCTGTTCCCCCTCTTCTGACAATTCTCGCTTGATCACCGGTTGTGTCGATAGCGGAAACAGTTTTTAAAAGAGTTTCCGTTGCACCGCGGTCGTTATTGCCATTACTGTCGATGAAGACCTGGATGTCATACTGACCCCAAAAGTTTGAGCTCGCACAGCTATTTCCAGAAGTGCTTTTGGGGCAAATAACGACAGGCTGATTTCTCACTATGGCCTCGCTACGAGCATAGTTAATTAGACCGACCATCGTGTTCACATTGGAACTAAGCCTGTTTGAGGCCACAAACCCTTTGAGACTGGGCACTGCAATCGCAAGCAAAACGCCGGCTACAGTCAGCGTGATCATCAACTCTATCAAGGTGAAGCCACTGCTTCCGTATCTACTATTGGGCATGCCTGCAGTGTAGGTTTCTGCATGCCAAAGATGTATACCGTTGGCGCATGGCAAGCGGCCATTTGTCGGGAGTTTACCGACTCACCTCATCCACCAAAGTCTTGAACTCATCAATGTCCTCGAAACTCCGGTAAACACTGGCAAAGCGAACATACGCCACTTTGTCGAGCTTCTTGAGTTCGCGCATGACGAGTTCGCCGATGCGGGTGGACTGGACTTCGCGCAGGCCCAGGTTGAGGAGTTTTTCTTCGATGCGTTCGATGGCGCTGTCGATTTGCTCGGTGCTCACCGGCCGTTTGCGCAGGGCCAGGTTCATGGAGGCGAGCAGTTTGGTGCGTTCAAACTCGATGCGGCGACCGTCCTTCTTGACGATGGCCGGGAAGTTGACGTCCGGGCGCTCATAGGTGGTGAAGCGCTTTTCGCACGATCCGCACTGGCGGCGGCGGCGGATGAAGTCCCCGTCTTCAGAAATCCGGGTCTCCACCACCTGGGTTTCCGAATGACTGCAGAACGGGCACTTCATGCCAACCCCGATACCGAGCGCCGCGCCGGGCCGCCCCAAGCAAGCGAGAGCCCCCTTGGGGGGCAGCGACGACGCGCAGCGCGGAGCGTGGGGGTCATTTGTAAACCGGGAAACGCGAGGTCAGCGCATGCACCTTGGCACGCACAGCCGCAATGTTGGCCTCGTCGCGTGGGTTGTCCAGCACATCGGCAATCAGGTTGGCCGTGGCGCGGGCTTCCTCGTCCTTAAAACCGCGGGTAGTCATGGCGGGGGTGCCGATGCGCACGCCGCTGGTGACCATGGGCTTTTCGGGGTCGTTGGGGATAGCGTTTTTATTGATGGTCATGTGGGCAGCGCCCAGCACGGCCTCGGCTTCCTTGCCGGTAATGCCCTTGGAGCGCAGGTCGACCAGCATCACGTGGCTGTCGGTGCCGCCGCTGACGATGCGCAGCCCGCGGGCGGTGAGTGTTTCCGCCACGATTTTGGCATTGCGGGCCACTTGCTGTTGGTAGGTCTTGAACTCGGGAGCCATTGCTTCTTTGAACGCAACTGCTTTGGCAGCGATTACGTGCATCAGTGGGCCACCTTGTAGGCCGGGGAAGATAGCGCTGTTGATGGCCTTTTCGTGCTCAGCCTTCATCAGAATGATGCCGCCACGGGGGCCGCGCAGGCTCTTGTGGGTGGTGGAGGTCACCACGTCGGCGTGGGGCACAGGGTTGGGGTACACGCCGGCAGCAATCAGGCCCGCGTAATGGGCCATGTCCACCATGAAGATGGCGCCAACATCCTTGGCCACTTTGGCGAAACGCTCAAAGTCGATAGCCAGGGAATAGGCCGAAGCGCCAGCGATGATCAGCTTGGGTTTGGTTTCATGGGCTTTACGCTCCATCGCGTCATAGTCGATGGCCTCGTTGGCGTCCAGGCCGTAGCTCACCACGTTGAACCACTTGCCGCTCATGTTCAGCGCCATGCCGTGGGTCAGGTGACCGCCTTCGGCCAGGCTCATGCCCATGATGGTGTCGCCAGGCTTCAGGAAAGCCAGGAAGACGGCTTCGTTGGCCGATGCGCCGCAATGGGGCTGCACGTTGGCGGCTTCGGCGCCAAAAATCTGTTTGATGCGGTCAATGGCCAGTTGCTCGGCCACGTCCACATGTTCGCAGCCACCGTAGTAGCGGCGGCCGGGGTAGCCTTCGGCGTATTTGTTGGTCAGTTGGCTGCCTTGGGCGGCCATGACGGCGGGGGAGGCGTAGTTTTCGCTGGCGATCAGCTCAATGTGGTGTTCCTGGCGTGCGTTCTCGGCCAAGATGGCAGCCCACAATTCGGGGTCGGCTTGTTCAACGAGGATGTTGCGGTCGTACATGGCAGTCCTAAAAGACAAAGGGCCTGTGGGTCTGAAAGACACAGGGCTGCCCAGGCGAACGGCTGAACACAATCCCGAAAAGGGTTGCGGCACGCTTCCCAGTGGTGTCCCACGTCAGCGCCGATGATCCGGCTGGATCAGGCGCCTATCGCCAGTTGCGTGCAGTGCGGAGTTTACCCGACTCGGCTCAGGAGTTGGCGAGGCTGGCTACGTTTTCCACGGTGGCGGGAGTCGCCGTAGAGGGCGCTTGCAGCTTGACGGGTACAGGCATGGGCGATGCCATGGGCACAGCGCGGCCAGAGGCGACCAATTGCAGGCGGGCATGTTCTGCCAATACCTTGGCACTGTAGCCGCCGTCTTCTTCCATGTTGCCTGCGCCGACATAGAACTTCAGGCCACCTTCCACGGAGCCGGCGCGGGCGATGCACTCTTGCAGCACCTTCACGCCCACGCGCAGGTTGGACACGGGATCAAAGGCGGCCATCTTGCCGCCGAAGTTCTCATACTTGTCGCTGTGGACCTTGGTCATGACCTGCATCAGGCCCTGAGCCCCCACGTGGCTTTGGGCGAACGGGTTGAAACCGGATTCAATGGCCATGACGGCCAGGATCAAGGTGGGGTCCATCTTGGTCCGCTGGCCGGTTTCATAGGCCTCGGCCACCAAAGCACTCAGGGGCTCGGGCGCAATGCCGTACTTGCGGCTGAGCCAGAAGGCCACGGCCGCCTGTTGCTTGGGCAAGCCTTGCGGGTTCGTCGCAGTGGCCCGGTCCACCGCTTCGGGCTCGGTGACCAGACCGGTCTCGACCACGTGGCGGTTTTGCAGCCAGCCCATGAGCTGAACTTCTCCGGCTTGGCGGATTTCGGGTTTTGCCGTCAGGGTGATAACGGCAAACATGACGGCCAAGCCCAGCAGGGCGAAGCCGTTGTGTGTGATTTCGAAGAAACCTTGGGCAATGTCTGTCGCAACGATGCGCAGGCCCTTGGTGAATTGTTGAGTCGCTGTCATAGCTCTTCCTTCTTAGGCGGGGGCCGGCACCTTGGCGCTGCTATTCAGCGGGGCGGTTCGACACCTCGTTTGGGTTGGTACGCTATCAATATCCTGCGGCGTCGTCTCGACATGTGCAGCGATTTGAATATGCCGGGTTCGGCAGCGGGGCGGGTTATCCCTAGTCAAAACTTGGAATGGGCGGATTCTAGGTGGCTTTTATATACATAGTCAACAATAATGAATTGATTCTTTATGCATTAAAAGATTTGAAGAGGGCCTTTTCAGGGTAAAAACCGTAACCAACGGGCAAATAGACTGGGTGCCTCAATCTTTCTAATCGGAGGCAGCAGATCCATTGAAAGATCGATTTGCATCCCACCGGGAGCATGACTAGAGTGGGGCGGTCTGCAGTTGCAGGCGAATTACCGGCAGTAGCCAGTCCGTGCTGAAGGCACCGTGATAAAGCGGCCCCGGTAACTTCAAAGGAGGCAATCTATTGCTTCTAGACCGCTTGGGACGCCATACTCCCTTGCGGCAACCCCTGATGGCATGGACCTGTGGTCAGCCATCGAGCCCGGCACCTGTCTGTGAAGACTGGTGTCGGGCTTTCTTGTTTTTGCGCAGTGTCTTCTGGGGGGAATCGCACAGTCCCTCTATATAGATAGAGCAGATGCTGTCGCTCTCCTGTAGACGCGTTCGTTCACTATGCTATTCATTTGATAGCTGCTTGCGCAATGAATACGGGGGCTAGGGTCTTATTTTCTTCAAAAATGAGGAGCCAGCAGAGGTCAGCTTGCCACACCACTTGCGGGGCATATCAAAAACATCGATAGGGGCTTCATTTCGCGGCGAAAATAGCCGGTTGCGCATTTGCATTCAACCTATTCCCGAGCCCACTGTGACGTCGCCCACCTCTGCCAAACACACCGATATTGCCCACCTAGATAGCCTGACCGGGGGCGCCTTCACTGCGGCCACATCGGGCGAGCGCGCATCCCGCATTCGGGAGTGGTTGTTGGGCAACCCAGCGGCCGAGCAGCTGTCTGAAGTGTTCAAGGAACTCAGCATCAAGGACAAGGGCGCTGCCAAGCTGGTGCGCGAAAAGCTCGACGAAGCCCGCCGCTCCAAGGGGCAAGAGGCCCTGGCCGCCGAGTGGGCCGCCCGCGCCCAGGCGCTGATCGACACGGCCAAGCTCAATATTGCTGATGCCTTGGCCTGGCAGCGCGATGCCGCCAAAGCCGGTGCCCCCCTGAGCAAAGAGCCGCTCGCCACCCTCAAAACCCAACTGGCCGAGCGCGTGCGCGGCATTGAAGACCTGCAGCACCAGGTGCAGGTGCAGCGCGAGGCCGCCGTCCTGCTGGCCCAGCGCATTGAAGTGCTGTCCACCAAACCCTGGGGCGATGCCCAGTCAGCGCTGGATGCCCTGCGCGCCGACGTGGAGCATTGGCAAACCCAGGCTACTGCGCTGGTGGCGCATGTTAGTTGGGCCAGTGTGGACCTGAAGTTCCCGCCGCTGCTGGACGCTTCCCGCGGCCAACTGTTGGTGGTGTGGGACGCATTCCAGGCTGCCTTGAACCTGGCTGTGGCTGCTGCAGCGGACGCCAGCGCGCCGCTGCCGCCCGTGCCCGTGTGGGCCGATGAGTTGCGCACCGCGCGCGGCGTGCCTGCTGAAGCACCGCCCAAGCAGGCCAAACCCAAGATTGATCCCGAAGTGCGTGCCCAAGCCAGTGCCGCAGTGCGTGCTGCGTTGAATACGCTGGAGCTGGAAGTGGCCGAAGGCCATGGCAAGGCCAGCGCCGGCGCGGCCAATGCGCTGCGCAATGCGCTCAAGGAATTTGGCAAAGTGATCGACGGCAAGCTGGAAAACCAGGCCCATGCCGCGCTGGCCGCCGCCGGTGAACTGGAAGGCTGGCAGCGTTGGCGCGCCGACCAGATCCGCGAGGAGCTGGTCACCAAGGCCGAAGGCCTGCTCAAGCGTCCCGAAGGCCAGGCCATTGGTGGCCGCAAGATGCAGGAAACCCTGCGTACCCTGCGCGACCAGTGGAAGCAAACCGACCAAGGCGGTGTGCCCAACCACGCGCTGTGGAAGCGCTTTGACGAAGCCTGCAACGAGGCCTACAAAGTGGTCGAGGGCTGGCTGGAGAAGGTGAAGGCCGAATCCGCCGAGCACAAAGCCCAGCGCCTGGCCCTGATTGCCGAGGTCAACGCCTGGGCCGAAGCCAACCGCACCGCGCTGGACGACGACTGGAAGGGCTTCAATCGCATCCTGCACCAGTTCGGCGACCGCTGGCGCGAAGGTGGCCATGTGGGCGAAAAGGTGTTTGCTGAGCTGCAACCCCTGTGGAAAGCCGCGATTGCCAACGCTGCGGCCCCGCTGGAAGCGCTGCAAGCCCAAAGCTTGGCCGCTCGCCACGC
The DNA here is from genome assembly GCF_056405715.1 of Rhodoferax sp. P1_F3. Taxonomy (NCBI): domain Bacteria; kingdom Pseudomonadati; phylum Pseudomonadota; class Betaproteobacteria; order Burkholderiales; family Comamonadaceae; genus Rhodoferax; species Rhodoferax sp. P1_F3. The sequence goes on from NZ_JBFUBO010000006.1 coordinate 339,387, forward strand.
CATGATTGAGGAAGCCAAGGTGCTGGGCGACGCCCCGGTGCTGCGCATCGACGCCGTCAAGGCACTGCAGCAGCGCTGGCAAGCCCAGGCCCATGCAGTGCCAATTGACCGCCGCCAAGAGCAAAAGCTGTGGGACGCTTTCCGCAAGCCTATCGACGACGCGTTCAACCGCAAGACGACCGAGCGTGAAAAGGCAGAAACCGCTCTGGGCGCACGTGACCGCAGCGTGCTGGATGCTGCCAAGGCGCTGGAAGCCGCCAATGCTTCGGGTGACGCCCAGGCGATTCGCGCCGCCATGGCCGCGCTGGAAGCCGCTTTGCAAGGCCAGGCTCAGGCGCAAGCCGATGTGACAGCCGCCGGTGCACAAGAGCAGGCGGCCCAGTCTGCCGCTGCTGAGGCACCAAATATGCCTGTAGCCCTCGTGGAATCTGCGCAGGCTGCTCCTGAATCGATAGCGGATGCCGGTGCTGAAACTGATGCTGCACCCGAAGTTGCCGCAGAGGAAACCCCTGTGGCAGCCGTTGTACCCGCCAAACCGGCACCCAAACCCGTGGTCGCCGTGCGTGGCGATGACCGGCCTGGCATGAAAAAAGAAGCGCCTGCTGCGCCCGGTGGCCGTGGTGGCAAATTTGGCGACCGCAAGGACGCTGGTGCCGGTCGTGGTGGCCGTGATGGTGCCGCAGCCCCTTGGGGTGACCGTGGTCCGCGCCGCGACGACCGGGGTGACCGTGGGGACCGCAGCTACGCACCTGCTGCGCCACGCCTGGGCGACACGGCCTTCCGTGCCCAGCGTGATGCACTGGAACACGCCCAACTGGCCTTGAGGAAACTGGCCGCCCAAGCCCATGGCGAGGCGCTGACCCAGCTGCTGACCGCGTGGGAAAAGCGCGATGCCAGCCTGTTGCCGCCGGCCCAAGAGCTGGGCAACCGTGCCGCGGCCCAAAACCGCCCGGTGTGGGTGAAGGCCGTGGAGGGCGGCGCCAAGCCACAAGCGGCACAGTCGCTGCTGCGCCTGGAAATGGCCGCCGAAGTGCCCACGCCCGCCGAGCACCTGGATGCGCGCCGCGGCCTGCAGTTGCAGTTGCTGACCCGCCGCAACGACCCAGCCCCTGCCCAAACCTGGGGCCAGGACACCGCTGCGGTGTTGGCCGGTGAATTCAACGCCGCCGATGCCCGCCGTTTGCAGAATGCGTTGAAAGTGTTGCTCAAGCGCTAAGCGGCGTGGAACAATGGCGCTGCCAGCGAGGGAGGGCGTTTTGACCAAGGGGGAAACTGTGGACTCAGTGGACGACCTGCTGCGCAGGCTGGAGCAACTCAACGCCATCGGGACGGCCCTCTCTAAAGAGCGCGACATCACGCGCTTGCTGGAGAGCATCCTGGTCGCGGCCAAGACGATTACCCACGCGGACGGCGGCACGCTGTACCGCATGACCGATGACCAGCAGGCGCTGCGGTTTGAGATCTTGCGGACCGATTCCCTGCACATCGCCATGGGCGGAACCTCCGGCAACCCCATCAACTTCCCCAATCTGCCGCTGCGCGATGCGGAAGGCAAGCACAATGATTCACTGGTTGCCGCCTACGCGGCGCTGAACAACCAGACCGTCAACATCGCCGACGCCTATACCGAGGCCAATTTCGACTTCTCCGGCACTCGCCTGTTTGACGAACGCACCGGCTACCGCTCGCAGTCCTTCCTGGCCGTACCCATGAAGGACCATGAGGGTGACGTCATCGGCGTGCTGCAGCTGATCAATGCCAAACACCCGCAGACCGGTGCTGTGGTTTCGTTCTCCAGTGCCGACCAGAGCCTGGCTGAATCCCTGGCCTCCCAGGCCGCCATTGCCATCACCAACCGCAACCTGATGACGCAGCTGGAAACGCTGTTTGAGTCCTTCATCAGCCTGATCAACCTGGCCATTGACGAGAAATCCCACTACACCGGTGGCCACTGCCAGCGCGTGCCCGCGCTGACCATGATGCTGGCTGAGGCGGTGAACGCCACCCAGGGCGGGCCTTTGGCCGACTTCACGATGGACGATCGCGACCGCTACGAGCTGAAGATCGCCGGTTTGCTGCACGACTGCGGCAAGGTCACCACCCCTGTGCATGTGGTGGACAAGGCCACCAAGCTGCAGACCCTGTTTGACCGGATGCAGCTGGTGGACACCCGCTTTGAAGTGCTCAAGCGTGACCTGGAAATAGCTGCGTTGCGCGAACAACTGGCGTTGCGCGAGGCACGTGATGCCACCGCAGAGGCAGAAGTCATGTCCACCGCCCGCACGGCCATTGACGCACTGAACGACGACCGCGAGTTTCTGCGCAAGGCCAACCAGGGCGGCGAGTTCATGAAGGATGCCGACGTGGAGCGGGTCCGCCAGATTGGCACCGGTGCTCGGTGGCGCAACACCGATGGCGTGGAGTCGGATTTCCTGACCGCAGAAGAGATCGAGAACCTGACAATCCGCGCCGGCACGCTGACTGCCGGCGAGCGCGACATCATCAATTACCACATCGTGGCCACCATCAAGATGTTGGAGCAGCTGCCCTGGCCCAAGCATCTGAAGAATGTGCCCGAGTACGCCGGCGGCCACCACGAACGCATGGACGGCAAGGGTTACCCCAAGGGGCTCACGCGTGAGCAGATGTCGGTGCAGGCCCGGGTCATGGGTATTGCCGATATTTTCGAGGCGCTGACCGCGCGAGACCGCCCCTACAAGCAGGGCATGAAGCTGTCACAGGCCATGGGCATCATGCACAAGTTCCGCACCGGTGGCCACATCGATCCGGACCTGTTCGATATCTTTGTGCAGGAAGAGGTCTACCTGCGTTACGCCCAGCAGTTTCTGGATCCCTGGCAGATTGACGAGGTCAATCCGCAAGCCTGGGTGAACTGATCTCGGGACTGTCCGGCAGCAGGCGTTGGACTTGCACATCGGTGCCTGCATGCGGGTGTCGCGACAAGCGCAACACCTCCGCACGGGGTGGCGTGGCCCCTAAATCCCAATCGCTGAGCACCGTGCGGTCATGCGCCGTATCCAGCGTATGAAAACCGGGCTTGTGTGTGTGGCCGTGCAGCAGGTGCGAGGCATTTTCAGTGGCCAGCCATTGCAGCGCGGCCGGGGTGTCCACATCGGCGTATTCGGTTCCCATCTGTTTTCTGGCTTCGCTCTGGCTGCGCAGGCTGCGGGCAATGTCTTGCCGCATGGCCAGAGGTTGACTCAAGAATGTGTGTTGCCATTCCGGGCTGCGCACCTGGCTGCGAAACACCTGGTAGTCGGTGTCGCCCAGGCAAAGTGCGTCCCCATGGCTGAGCAGCCAGCGTGCAGGGCCGAACTGAAGAACCGTGGGGTCGGGGAGCAGGGTGGCACCGCAGGCCCGCATCAGGGCATCGCCCATGAGAAAGTCGCGGTTGCCGTGCATGAGGTAGAGAGGCAGGCGCCGTGATGCACGGTGTAGCACACGGCTGCATTCGGCTTCGAAGCTGGAGGTCTGGGTCAGCACATCGTCGCCCACCCAGACTTCAAACAGGTCACCCAAAATAAAAACCGCATCCGCCGAGGTCTGGTCCAGGTACTGGCGCCAGGCCTCGAAGGTCTGCGGTTCACTGGCCTGCAGGTGCAGGTCAGAAATGAAGTCGATGCGCTGCCAGTGGGACGGTGTGTGCAGTTCCATCCCACAGCACCTGGGGCTTACAGCGCGACGGCTTTTTCGATGATGACGTCTTCCTTGGGCACATCGTCATGAAAGCCCTTGCGGCCCGTCTTCACAGCCTTGATCTTGTCGACCACCTCGGTGCCCGAAATCACTTTGCCAAACACGGCGTAGCCCCAGCCCTGGGTGGAGGGCGCGGTGTGGTTCAGGAAGCCGTTGTCGGCAATGTTGATGAAGAACTGGGCCGTGGCGGAGTGGGGATCGCCCGTGCGTGCCATGGCCACGGTGTACACATTGTTCTTGAGGCCATTGTTGGCTTCATTCTCAATGGGGGCGTCGGTGGACTTCTGGCCCATGCCCGGTTCCATGCCGCCACCTTGCACCATAAAGCCGGGGATGACGCGGTGGAAGATGGTGTTGTTGTAGTGGCCCTTGTTCACATAGGCCAGGAAGTTGGCGGTGGACTTGGGGGCTTTGTCAGCATCCAGTTCCAGCGTGATGACGCCGTAGCCTGTGATGTGGAGTTCGACTTGGGGATTGCTCATGGTTTATTTCGCCACTGTGGCGGAGTTGATGATGATGGGGGTTTGGGGAACGTCGCTGCGGAAAGGTCCGCCTGCGCCCGTAGGCGTCGCCTTGATTTTCATGACTACCTCCATGCCGCTGATGACTTTGCCAAACACGGTGTAGCCGAACAACTGGGGCGAGTTCAGCAGTGCTGCGCGGGGGGTGTCTTTGTACACCTGGCCCTGGTACTCAAAACGGGGAACCGGGTCGCCCGGCGGAATCAGAATCGGGTCCAGAAACGCATTGTCCTGCACATTGATGAAGAATTGTGCGGTGGCGGATTGGGGGTCATTGGTACGGGCCATGGCCAGCGTGCCCACCACATTGCGCGGGCCGCCTTTGGCCAAAGCATCCCGGCCTTCATGGACCACGGGTGCACGGGTGGGGCGCTCGTTGTACTTGGTGTCGTAGCCGCCGCCCTGCACCATGAAGTTAGGGATCACGCGGTGAAAAATTGTGCCGTTGTAGTGCTTGTCTTTCACGTACTGTAAGAAGTTTTCCACTGTCTTCGGCGCCTTGTCAGCGTACAACTCCACCACAAACTCCCCGGCCGATGTCTGGAATTTCACGCGCGGCAGCTCGTCTGCCAGTGCCATGGACGGCAGCAAAAGCGTGGCGCACACGGCCAAGGCGGCTCGGCGCGTGGGCACCGAGGCAGGTACAGAGGTGAACAGTCCCACTACAAGACTCCTTCAAAGAAGATTTTCCAATGGTTGCCCTGGCGTATCCAGTACTGGCGCTTGGTCCAACCCACGCGCACCCCATCGGCCACCTCGCCAAAGGTGGCCACCATGGTGTCGGCACTGTCTGTCCAGCGCAGGTAGGACACATCTTTCAGTTGGATGGTACGGCCCTGCATTTTGTCCATCTCGGAGCGCAGGGTGGGTGTCCATTGCGTCAGCGACTTGCCATTGCTGGAGAAGTCGGACGTGTAGAAGGACAGCACCTGGTTGATGTCGCCGGAGGTCTTGGCATTGCGCCATGCCAGCAAGGCGTCTTCAAACGGTTTGGCCTCGCCGCGCGAGCTGTTGGGCGACACCCATTGCAGCTGGGGCGAAATCACCACAGGCGTGGAGCGCACCTCTACTGTACGGATGATGTGGTCCAGATCGGGATTGGCCAGCACCACGCAGCCGTCGGTGGCCAAGGGCGGGCGCGAGAACTGGTTGGGTGGTGTGCCGTGCAGCCAAATACCGCCGCCGGTCTTGCCACGCTTGGTATCCAGAATGTTGGGGTAGTTGATGGGCAGGGCGCCGGAGCCATAAAACTCCTTGAGCGACTTGCGGTCCAGATTGCTGGTGATGTAGTAGATGCCCAGCGGCGTACGCTGGTCGCCCTCTGCGGTTTTGGACGTCCCGGCCTTGCCCACCGAGATGTAGTAGTCCGCCACCAAATTCAGGCCCGATGCGGTGTTTTCAAACAGGTACAAGCGCGAGCGTGAAGCATCCACCGCAATCGCATGCTTGGTGCGCTGGGACAGTTGCAAAAACTGGGTGGGCACCATGCCGACAGTCGGGCGCTCCTTCAGGGCCCGCACGCGGCGCAGAGACTCTTCGCGCAGTTCGCCCAGCGTGCCAGAGGCTTCACGCGCCATGGCCTCGGGGACATCGCCCACTACGGTCAGGGGGCGGGTGCGTGCGGCCAGCAGGTCTCCATACACCAACTGGGCCAGCTGAAAGTGCGGCAGATCTTGTGCCAGGTGCTCCGCTTTGGCCAGCGCCTCGCGGTTCTGGCCCTTGCCAATCAGGGTGTAGACCTCGATCAAGCGGGCCTCGGCCACGCCGTCAGAGTCCGAGGGCTGTTGCGTGACTGGGGCGGGCGCAGGGTTGGGTTTGGCCGCGCGCTTTGCTGCAAACGCCAAGCTGCTGCCCAGGCAGAAAGCGAGCACCACCACTACGGTGCGTAGCGTGGCCTGCAAAGAGGAGTCCGGAGAATGGCGCAAGGTCTGGGGGGAGCAAAGCATGGTGAACACAAACTGCAGTCGCTGAGACTCAGTTGACCACCGACTCCCGCACGATGACCCAACGTTCGCCGGCCTTGACCAAGTCCAGCGCCTTGCGACTGGATACGGCCAGTTCATTGGCCTTGTAATCCTGGCGGAACTTGGCTACTGCTTTGTTGCCGTTAATGGAAATGATCAGGTTTTCCAGTTTCACGCTGATTTTGGACTTGCTGGTGATGCGTTGGCGGCGCTCTTCTTCCCAGGCGCTGCGGTTGGCGTTGCCGGGTGGGTCAAACTCTTTGCCATACGAGGCCAGATAGCCTTTGACGTCTTTGGACGCCCAGGCATGGGCCCACGCGCGCACGGCGGCTTCCACTTCCTTGTTGCCATTGGCGGCCACATGGGCGGGCGCGGCGGCCGGTTGTGGAGTGGGCGTAGGGGCTGGTGTGGTCACTGGTGCAGCTGCCGCAACGGGAGGCACAGTCGCCGCAGGTGGCGTGACAGCGGCCACGGTGGCGGCAGGTGCTGGTGCGGTGGCCAATGTGGGGGGCGCCTTGACCGGTGCCTGGGCTGGCAGGGTCGGTGGGGCTTTGGCCGGAGGCGCTGCTGCGACCACAGCGGCGCTAGGCACTGCGGGCACGGGGGAGGGGAGCGTTGCGGCGGCCGTGGGGCGCTGGCCCTTGGCGGCGGGGTTGAACAGCTCGCGAATCAGGGCCAGCTTGGGTGCCACGGCGGTGTTGGAGGCATCGAGCTGCAGCGCTTTACCGTAGGCCTGGCTGGCCAGCTTGGCATACACGTCACCCAGGTTTTCATGGGCGGTGGTGTAGCTGGGGTTGGTGCGGATGGCCATTTCCAACGCCGTGCGGGCCTTGTCAAACTGGCTCTGACCAGCGTACAGCACGGCCAGGTTGTTATAGGGCTCGGGCAGTTCGGGGTAGTCTTCGGTCAGGCGGGTAAAGGTGGCGATGGCGTCGCTGGTTTTGCCCGAATCGCGCTGGATCACGCCCTTAAGGAAGCGCATTTGTGGATCACGTGGCTTGGTCGCCAAGTACTGGTCGGCCTTGGTCAGGGCATCGGCCAGCTTGCCATTGCGCACCAGTTGGGACACGTCCGCATATTCATCCGCATGGGCTACCGACAGCATCATGGAGACCGCAAGGGCTGCCATTCGGAGTGATGAGAATACGAGAGAGGGGGCGTGCTTCATATTGCCTTTGGATTTCTGCGCGGGTGATGGCCCTCTGGCCGGGGCTTTATACTGCGTTGCATTGTAGCTGAGGGGTAGCCTGTCTCTCCCCGGCAAATACCCCGGATTCACCCCGCGCGAGCCCCGCAACCCGCACCCGAGTTGCCATGGGCTCGCTGCTTTTGTGTGTTGGTTTTGAGATACCCATGAGTTTGCGCATTTACAACACGCTATCGCGTGAGTTGGAAACGTTTTCACCGATCGAGGCGGGGCATGTGCGCATGTACGTCTGCGGCATGACCATCTACGACCTGTGCCATATCGGCCATGCCCGGATGATGATGGCCTTCGACGTGGTGCAGCGCTGGCTTAAGAGCAGTGGCTACCGTGTGACCTATGTGCGCAACATCACCGATATCGACGACAAGATCATCAAGCGTGCGCTGGAACGGGGTATCACCATCCGCCAGCTCACTGATGAAATGATTACCGCCATGCATGCCGATATCGGCGCGCTGGGCATTGAGCCCCCCACCCTTGAGCCACGCGCCACCGAATATGTGTCGCAGATGCTGTCACTGATTGGGCGGTTGGAGGACAAGGGCTTGGCCTACCGCGCCAGCAATGGCGATGTGAATTACTCCGTGCGCAAGTTTGTCGGCTACGGCAAGCTTTCTGGCAAGTCGCTGGACGAACTACGGGCTGGGGAGCGTGTGGCCGTGCAGGATGGCAAAGAAGATCCCTTGGACTTTGTGTTGTGGAAGGCTGCCAAGCCTGAAGAACCGGCCGATGCCAAGTGGGACAGTGCGTTTGGTGCTGGCCGCCCTGGCTGGCACATCGAGTGCTCGGCCATGTGCGGGTCAACGCTGGGCGAAACCTTCGACATCCATGGAGGTGGGGCTGATCTGCAGTTTCCGCACCACGAAAACGAGATCGCTCAGAGTGAAGGCGCCAATGGCAAGCCGCTGGCGGCCTTCTGGGTGCACAACGGCTTTGTGCGGGTGGACAACGAGAAAATGTCCAAGAGCTTGGGTAATTTTTTCACCATCCGCGAGGTCTTGGCCAAGTACGACGTGGAGACCGTGCGCTTCTTCCTGGTGCGCCCCCATTACCGTACGGCGCTGAATTACAGCGATGCCCACCTTAACGATGCCCACGCCGCGTTGCGGCGCCTTTACACGGCGTTGGATACCGTGGCGCCCCAAGTGCCCGCAGCGATCGACTGGTCTGAGCCGTTTGCGGCACGTTTCAAGGCCGGCATGGACGAAGATTTCGGCACGCCCGAGGCTATCGCCGTGTTGTTCGATTTGGCGTCTGAAGTAAACCGCAGCAAATCCCCTGCGTTGGCCGGGCAGTTGAAAGCCTTGGGTGCTTGCCTGGGCCTGTTGCAAGCGGACCCTAAAGCTTTTTTGCAAGCGGGTGCGTCCTTGGGTGATACCGCTATCCAGGCCTTGATTGCCCAGCGTGCCGCGGCCAAAGCCGCCAAAGACTTTGCATTGGCCGACGCCATCCGCAAGGATTTGCTGGCCCAGGGCATCGTTCTGAAAGACTCGGCCGCGGGCACGACTTGGGAAGCTACGCAGTAATGGCTACATCTATCAAGCCTGAAGAGGTGGTAGCCACCCCCTATTTTTGGGAAGAGGCCTGCAAGCACCTGATGAAAAAAGACCGGGTGATGAAGCGCCTGATTCCCCAGTTTGGCGATGCCTGCCTTCAAACCCGGGGTGACGCCTTTGTGACCTTGGCGCGCAGCATTGTGGGCCAGCAGATCTCTGTCAAATCCGCCCAGACCGTGTGGGACCGTTTTGCGGTGCTGCCGCGCAAGATGACCCCGGCCAATGTGCTCAAGCTCAAGGTGGACGACATGCGCGCCGCGGGCCTGAGCGTGCGCAAGGTCGAATATTTGGTAGACCTGGCCCTGCACTTTGACAATGGGGCCTTGCACGTCAAGGACTGGGACGGCATGGGCGATGAGGAAATCATCGCGGAATTGGTGGCCATCCGCGGCATTGGTCGCTGGACGGCTGAGATGTTCCTGATCTTCCACCTGATGCGTCCCAATGTGCTGCCGCTGGACGATGACGGCCTGATCCAGGGCATCAGCAAGAACTATTTTTCGGACGATGTAGTGAGCCGCAGCGATGCGCGCGAGGTGGCTGCCGCTTGGGCGCCGTACTGCAGCGTGGCAACTTGGTATATTTGGCGGTCTCTCGACCCCCTACCGGTCGCGTACTAGAAGGAGAACCGCGTTGGCTAAAAAGACATTTCTCGACTTTGAACAGCCCATTGCCGAGCTGGAAGGCAAGATTGAAGAGTTGCGCTATGTGCAGAACGAGTCGGCGGTGGACATTTCCGCCGAGATTGACCAACTGAGCAAGAAGAGCCAGCAGCTCACCAAAGACATTTACAGTGATTTGACCCCTTGGCAAATCACCAAGATCGCACGCCACGCCGAGCGTCCTTACACGCTGGACTACGTCAACGACATCTTCACGCACTTTGTGGAGTTGCACGGTGACCGCCACTTTGCCGACGATCTGAGCATTGTGGGCGGCCTGGCCCGCTTTAACGGCACGCCCTGCATGGTGATTGGCCAGCAAAAGGGCCGTGACACCAAGGAACGCGGTTTGCGCAACTTTGGCATGAGCAAGCCTGAGGGCTACCGCAAGGCGCTGCGCCTCATGAAGCTGGCCGAGAAGTTCAAGCTGCCGGTGTTTACTTTTGTGGACACACCTGGCGCCTACCCCGGTATTGACGCCGAAGAACGCGGCCAATCGGAGGCCATTGGCCGCAACATCTTTGAGATGGCGCAGCTCGAAGTACCCATCATCACCACCATCATTGGTGAGGGCGGTTCGGGTGGCGCGCTGGCGATTTCGGTGGCCGACCAGGTCATCATGTTGCAGTATTCCATCTACTCGGTCATCAGCCCCGAAGGTTGTGCCTCGATTTTGTGGAAAACCTCCGACAAGGCGCAGGATGCAGCGGATGCCCTGGGCATCACCGCCCACCGCCTCAAGGCCCTGGGTCTGGTGGACAAGATTGTCAACGAGCCTGTGGGTGGCGCCCACCGCGACGCCAAACAGGCGGCGGCCTTCCTCAAGCGTGCGCTGGCCGATGCCTACCGCCAGATCAGCGACCTGAAGGTCAAGGAACTGCTGGACCGCCGCTACGAGCGCCTGCAAAGCTACGGCCGCTTTACCGACACCAAGGCCACCGGCAAATAAGCCGGTTGCACCGGCGACCTGCCGCACGCCATGACCCAGTCACTGGATGCGGTCCTGCGGGCTTTTCAGCCCGCTTTGCCTTTGGGGGTGGCATTCAGCGGTGGGGCAGACTCCACTGCCTTGCTGATCGCGTGTGCCGAGCGCTGGCCGGAGCAGGTGGTGGCCCTGCACGTCAACCATGGCCTGCAAGCCGCCGCAGCAGACTTTGAAGCCCATTGTGCGGCACTGTGCATCCAGTTGAAGGTACCCCTGCGGGTTGTGAAAGTGGATGCCAGCCACGCACCCGGCCAAAGCCCCGAGGACGCAGCCCGCATTGCCCGTTACAAGGCTTTTGGTGCTCTAGCCCGCGTGGAATCTGCGCAAGAAGCTATTAAATCCATAGCGCTGGCGCAGCATGCGGATGACCAGGTGGAGACTCTGTTGCTGGCGCTGAGCCGCGGTGCGGGTTTGCGTGGCCTGAGCGCCATGCCGGCACAGTGGCAGCGTGACGGTCTGGACTTTTACCGGCCCCTGCTGCAGGTCTCGGCGGCCGACATTCGGACATGGCTGGCTGAGCGTGGGGCTAGCTTTGTCGAAGACCCGACCAACGCCGACCAACGCTTCACCCGCAACCGCATCCGCGCGCAGCTATTGCCAGCGCTGGAAGCGGTATTTCCGCAGTTTCGTGACACGCTGGCCCGCAGTGCGGCCCATGCCGCCCAGGCCCAAGCGCTGCTGGACGAGATGGCGGCGGCGGACCTGCAGATCATCCGCCGTGGGAACGACGGCTTGCCCATGCTGAAAGCCTTGCAAGGGCTGGCTGCGGCGCGCCAGGCGAATGCCTTACGGCACTGGCTGGCCACGGCTTACTGGGTGATTCCGAGCACAGCGCAACTGGCCGAGCTGCAACAGCAAATTGCGGCCTGCACCACACGCGGCCATCGCATCCACATCAAGGTGGCGCAGGGTTTTGTGGAGCGCAGGGGGCCTGTGTTGGTCTGGTACCCAGCATCAACATCCCGTTGATCGCAACCCAAGCCACGGTTTGAGAAAAAACGCGTCAGAGTCGTGCGATAATCCTGCTTGACCTTTAGGAGACGTGACCGAGTGGCCGAAGGTGCTCCCCTGCTAAGGGAGTATGGGGTGTAGAGCCTCATCGAGGGTTCGAATCCCTCCGTCTCCGCCAAAGTTGAAAAACCCGATCTGTGATCGGGTTTTTTTTCGCCCAAAGTTATCATCGTCCGCACTATTTATTTTGGGAGGATAGTGAAATGAACACGGAAGTCATCTGGACATTTTTGACAACACAGGGCGCCGACTTTGGGCTCAAACTGCTCGGTGCCCTGGGCGCCTGGATCGTGGGCCGCTGGCTGATCGCGCTGGCGCTGCGGCTGCTGGGCACGGCATTGCAGCGTGGTGGCAAGGTCGACCAGACGCTGGCGAACTACCTCACCTCCATCTTGGCCGTTATTCTGAACATTGTTCTGATCCTGGCGATCCTGGACATTTTTGGCGTGCAGACCACGTCGTTCGCAGCTCTGTTGGCAGGTGCTGGTCTGGCCATTGGGACTGCCTGGGGCGGCTTGCTCACGCATTTCGCGGCCGGTGTATTCATGCAGGTACTGCGCCCCTACAAGGTCGGTGATTTCGTGACTGCGGGCGGCGTGACCGGTACGGTCAAAGAGCTGGGCCTGTTTGGCACCACGCTCATCACTCCCGACAACGTCATCACCATCGTCGGCAACAACACGGTGTTCTCGGGCTCCATCCAGAACTTCAGCACCCTGTCGTACCGCCGGGTGGACTGTCTGGCCAAGGTGGCCAATGGGGTGGACGTGATGGATGCGATTGCCCGCCTGCGCACGGCTGTGGCGGCCATTCCAAACGTTGTGACAACGCCAGCGCCCGACATTGAAATCCTCCAGTTCACCCCGGAAGGCCCGCTGCTCTGCGTGCGCCCCTATACACACACCGACCACTACTGGCAGGTGTACTTTGACACCCACAAGGCGGTGGTCAGCACGTTTGGCGCTGCGGGCTACCCGGTTCCAGAGACGCCGGTGGCGCACCGCACTCTTTGACTGAGGCTGAACGGACAAAAAAGGCTGCCTTGGGGCAGCCTTTTTTTGTTGGGCAGGGTGTTGTTTAAAACGTAATGCCTGCGGGGTTGGACGGAGCGGGAGCGGCCGGTGCGGGTGCTGGCTCTGCGGCCTTGGGCGTCTCTTTGGGGGCGGCGGCTGCAGGTTTTTGCAGCGCCACCAGCGGCGTGGCGGTGGCGAACTTGTAGTTGCTGGGCAGCGCAGAGGTCTTGGGGTAGCCGGCCGCGTCCAGGTACTGGGACCATTCCGCGTCCGAAAAGCCTTTCAAGCGCTGCCCACCGATGGTGCCAAACGGCAGCGAGTTCTCGCCTGCCAGGCGCGTCAATGCTTCCAGGTCTTCTGGGGTGGTGACCGAGCGTTCGGTGTAAGGAACACCACGGCCTTTGAGCAAGCTGCGGGCAGAGTCGCAGGGCCCGCACTGGGGCGAGGCATACAGGGTCACCGGGTATTTGGACACCACCTGACGCAACTCATAGGGCAGGTTGGAACTGGCGGCATCGGCTGCAGCGCCTCCGGTGCCCGTGGATGCGATCTTGCCCTTGTCGGCCGCTGGCGGCTTGTCCGAGAACGTGATCTTTCCGTCGGGCCCCACAATTTTGTAGACCATCTGGCCATGGGCAGCAAAGGCTGCCAAAACTAGGGCCGAAGCGCCCAACCATGCGTGAATAGTGCGGTGTGTCATGGGATCAATCCTACGCGGTTGTCAGTGGGGTTCAGTGGGCCGTCATGCCCTGGTGCCGCAGCAGGGCGTCTAGCGAAGGCTCGCGCCCGCGGAAGGCCTTGAACGACTCCATGGCAGGGCGGCTGCCGCCCGCCTCCAGAATAGCCATGCGGTATTGTCTTCCGGTTTCCGGATTGGGCAAGCCCTCTGCATCGGCGCTTTCTTCAAAGGCGGCGTAGGCGTCGGCGCTGAGCACTTCGGCCCATTTGTAGCTGTAGTAGCCCGCGGCATAGCCACCCGCAAAGATGTGGCTGAAGGTGTGGGCTGCACGGCTCCAGGCCGGCGGCTGCAATACGGCCACTTCCTGGCGCACTTGCGCCAGCAGCGGCAGGAAGTCGTCCGCAGGGTTGTGCTCGGTATGCAGCAGCATGTCGAACAGCGCGAACTCGATCTGGCGCAAGGTCTGCATGCCGCTTTGGAAGTTCTTGGCGGCCAACATCTTGTCAAACAGTGCACGGGGCAGGGCGGCACCCGTTTCCACGTGCGAGGTCATGTGTTGAAGCACATTCCATTCCCAGCAGAAGTTCTCCATGAACTGGCTGGGCAGTTCCACCGCATCCCATTCCACACCACTGATACCCGAGACATCGCGTTCGTTCACCTGGGTCAGCATGTGGTGCAGGCCATGGCCGAATTCGTGGAACAGCGTGGTCACGTCATCATGCGTCAGCAGTGCGGGCTTGCCGTCCACGCTTTCGGCAAAGTTGCAGACCAAGTGGGCCACAGGCGTTTGCAGTTGCCCGTTGTCCGGGCGCAGCCAGCGGGTACGCACATCGTCCATCCAGGCGCCACCGCGTTTGCCACTGCGGGCCGTGGGGTCCAGGTAAAACTGGCCGACCAGCTGCAGGCCCTGGGCGTTGCGGCGCTCGATGCGGTAGAACTTCACGCCCGCATTCCATACCGGCGCACTGTCCTCGCGGATTTCCACGTCAAACAGGGTTTCCACGATCTTGAACAGCCCGGCCAACACCTTGGGTGCGGTGAAGTACTGTTTGACCTCTTGCTCGCTAAAGGCGTAGCGTGCCTCCTTGAGCTTTTCGGAGATGTAGGGCCAGTCCCAAGCCTGCGGGTCGTTCAGACCCAGATCAGTCTTGGCGAAGGCGCGCAGGTCGGCAATGTCCTGCTCGGCAAACGGGCGGGCTTTGCGGGCCAGGTCACGCAGGAAGGTGACTACGGTGGCCGGAGAGTCCGCCATTTTGGGCACCACGGACAACGCGCCAAAATTGGCGTAGCCCAGCAGATGCGCTTCTTCCTGGCGCAGCGCCAGGATGTCGCGGATCACGGCCGTGTTGTCGAACTTAAGGAACTCGGGCGCAGCCTCGGTAGATGCGCGGGTGACGTAGGCGCGGTACAGCACGGCGCGCAGGGCGCTGCTCTTGGCAAACTGCATGACGGGCAGGTAGCAGGGCATCTTGAGCGTGAGCTTGTAGCCTTCTTTGCCCTCAGCCTGGGCGGCAGCACGCGCAGCTTGCAGCACATCGGACGGCACGCCTTCCAGCTCGGCCTCGGTGGCGTAGTGGGCAAAGGCGTCGGTGGCATCCAGCGTGTTTTCGCTGAACTTTTGGCCCAGCTCAGCCTGCTTTTCCTGGATGGCGGCAAAACGCTCGCGCTCTGCGCCTTGCAGCTCGGCACCGCCCAGCACAAAGTTGCGCACGGCATTTTTGTGGGCTTGCAGCTGCTCCGCGTTCAGTGTGGCGGTATCAATGGCCTTGTACTTGGCGTACAGGCGTTCGTCAGCACCTAGCCGGGTCCAGAACTCGGTGACTTTGGGGAGCGTGGCGTTGTAAGCGGCACGCAATTCCGGGGTATCGGCCACGCTGTTCAAGTGGCTGACTGCGCCCCAGGCCATGCCCAGCCGTTCGGTGGCCACGTCCAGCTCGCGCGCAATGGCATGCCATTCAGCAGGGAAGTCGGCTGCGGTGACTTTTTCCAAAGCCTGCTCTGCATGCACCAGCAAGTCGTCCATGGCAGGGAGCACATGCTCGGGCTGGATCTGGTCAAACAGGGGCAGACCGGTGGTGCTTAACAGTGGATTCATGGGCAAAGGCTCGGACATTGGAGATGACAACTAGATAAGGGCAAGCCAGGCTTATGCAAGCCCGCGTTGGGCAGCGTCGCGCTCGGCGGCTTCCAGCGTGTTGACCAGCAACATGGTGATGGTCATAGGGCCTACGCCACCGGGCACAGGGGTGATATGGCCCGCAACCTGGCTGACACCGGCAAAGTCCACATCGCCGCACAGCTTGCCGGCGTCATCCCGGTTCATGCCCACGTCAATCACCACGGCACCGGGCTTGACCATGTCGGCCGTCAGCACATTGCGCTTGCCCACGGCGGCCACGATGACATCGGCCTGCAAGGTCATGGCCTTGAGGTCTTTGGTGCCGCTGTGGCAGATGGTGACGGTGGCGTTTTGCTGCAGCAGCATCATGGCCATGGGCTTGCCCACGATGTTGGAGCGGCCTATCACCACCGCGTGCTTGCCCTTGAGGCTGTAGCCAATCGACTCCAGCATCTTCATGCAGCCATAGGGCGTGCAGGGCCAGAAGCCGGGCTGGCCCACCATGAGCGCGCCGGCGCTGGCCACGTGGAAGCCGTCCACGTCCTTGGCGGGGGAAATAGCCTCGATGACCTTGTGCGCGTCAATGTGGGCGGGCAGGGGCAGTTGCACCAGGATGCCGTGGATGCTGGGATCGTTGTTCAGTGCGTCCACGCGGGCCAGCAGTTCTGCCTCGGTCATGGTGGCGTCGTATTTTTCCAGCACCGAGTGCAGGCCGGCGTCGGTGCAGGCCTTGACCTTGTTGCGCACGTAGACCTGGCTGGCCTGGTTATCACCCACTAGCACCACGGCCAAGCCAGGCGTCAAGCCCCGGGCCTTGAGGGCGGTCGTGCGTTTGGCGACGTCGCCGCGCAGTTGGGCGGCCAGGGCGTTGCCATCGATGGTCTGGGCGGAGGGTGCTGTCATGGTCGTGTCTTCAAGTAAAAACGCCCGCAGCGGAGGCAGAGCGGGCGCGAGGTGCTATAAAAAATGGAGCGTCAGGTCTTTGGTGCGTTCTGACCCAAGGCAATTTTGAGCAGATCGGCTACGGTGTTGGCGCTGAGTTTTTCCATGATGTTGGCGCGGTGCGCCTCCACCGTCTTGATGCTGATGCCCAGGTCGTCGGCAATCTGCTTGTTCAGGCGCCCGGCGACGATGCGTTCCAGCACCTGGCTTTCGCGCAGTGTGAGCTTGGAGAGCAGCGCGTCGCGGCTGACGGCGAGCTGGTAGTCGGCAAACGTGTCCTTGGCGTGTTCCAGCATGCGCTCCACCAGGCTGACCAGCTGGTCTTCCTTGAAGGGCTTCTGGATGAAGTCCATGGCGCCTTTTTTCATGCTGTCTACCGCCATGGGCACATCGCCGTGGCCGGTGATGAAGACGATAGGCAGGGGAGACTTGGCTTCGATTAGGCGGCTTTGCAGCTCCAGGCCGGTCATGCCGCCCATGCGGATGTCCACAATCAGGCAGGCCACTTCGCGTGCGTCGTAGCGGCTCAGAAATGATTCGGCGGAATCAAAGCACCGCACCCGGTACCCCTTGCCCTCTAGCAGCCACTGCAGGGAGTCCCGCACTGCTTCGTCGTCATCGACTACGTAAACCGTTCCTTTTTTGGGGATCAAGCTCATTCAGTTATCCGAGGTTGGGTTGGGGCGCAGGCGGCTCTTTGTAGGTCAGAGTGCCGATCTCGGCCAGGGGTACCCAGAAAGAGAAGCGGCACCCTGACACTTCTGTGCCATTGTAGATGTTCTCTGCGGTCATCCGGCCCAGGTGCGACTCGACGATGGAGCGGCACAAACTGAGGCCAATTCCCATGCCGTCGGCCTTGGTGGAGTAGAACGCTTCATACAACCGCGCCATCACCTCGGGCGCCAGCCCCTTGCCAGTGTCCTGCACCGAAAACTCGATGACGGGTTTGTTGTCAATGTGGCGCGGCAGCACCCGTAGCTCGACGATGCGCTCCGCTGTCTGGCGCAGCGCCATGTCGATCGACTCAGCCGCGTTGCGCAGCAGGTTCACCAGTACCTGTTCGATCAGGATGGGGTCGACCAGCACCATGGGCAGTCGGGCCGCTACATAGTGGTTCAGGCGCACGTTGAAGCGGCGCAGCTCGATTTCGGCCAGCTCGACCGCCTCGGCCACCATGGTAGATACCTCAGACAGCGTGCGGTTGGGTTCGCTGCGTTTCACAAAGGAGCGGATGCGCTGGATGATCTGGCCCGCTCGCTGGGCCTGCTTGGCAGTTTTCTCCAGCGCCACCAGCAGGTCTTCCTCCGAGATCTGCTTGGCCTTGATGCGCGAAACCATGCCGTTGCAGTAGTTGTTGATAGCGGTCAACGGCTGGTTCAACTCATGCGCCACGCTGGACGCCATTTCGCCCATGGTGATCAGGCGGCTGGACGTCTGTGCCCGTTCGGCCTGCGTGGCGGCCTGTTCTTCGGCCAGGCGGCGGGTGGTGATGTCGGTGGCAATCACCATCTGGGCCAGTCGGCCGTCCACCCAGCTCAGGTAGCGCGTGCGCACCTCCAGCCACTTGCCCAGGGTGGTTATGAAAATTTCGGCACTTTCCGTGTCGCTGTCTGGCAGGGCCGTGGTGGGGAGGCCGGCAAACGAATCCACACTGTCGGAGGCTTCGTCATTGGGCGGGGTATGCGGCATGCCAGCTTCTGCCACCAGTTGCAGGTGTCCGCCTGCTTGCACGCCAAACCACTGGCGGTACAGCTTGTTGGCAAACAGCAGTTCGTCGCTGCCCAGGGGGGCCACCGAGATGGACGCATCCAGCGCCTCCAGCACCGTGGTGAAGCGCTGGTGCGAGGCCGACAGCTGCTCGCGCACGCGGTTGGGCTCGGTGATGTCGGTCATCGACGTGACCCAGCCGGTCTGCGTGCCCATAGCGTCAATCAAGGGTGACACATAGAGGCGGGCGTCAAACAACGTGTTGTCGCGCCGCTTGACCCGCACCTGGATGCCGCCGGGCGCGGTGTTGCTGTGCATTTCTTCTTCCAGGCGTGAGGCCATGTGCTCACGGTCTCCATCGGGCCAATAGGGGAAGGGGGCGGTACGGCCTACCAAGTCCGACTCGGTCCAGCCCGTCATCTGGCAAAAGGCGGCATTCACATAGGTGATGCGGCCCTGCAAGTCCATGGCGCGCATGCCGGTGAGCATGGAGTTTTCCATAGCCCGGCGGAAATTGGTTTCTGACATCAGCGCCTGCTGGGCCTGCACACGCCTGCGCGTGTGGCGCCAATTGGCAATCAGCATCCAAGCGGTCATTACGCTCAACGCGCTGACCAGCCAGAACAAACCACTGCCAATGACCCCCAATGAGGCCCGGTACGCCTGGGCCCGGATGACCAGCCCGCCACCCACGGGCGACACGGCCATGGAGTATTCGTTGGCTGGGTTGGACCAAGGCAGGAAGCGGCCCACCAGCTTGCGCGCGGGGATGCTGGTGCCGGCCAAGAGGGCACCATTGGCGTCTTGCAAGGACACGGCGTAGCGGGCGGATACCTCGGAAGGCACACCATAACGGTACAGGCCGTCCACCGAATATTCTGTCAGCAGTACCCCGCCAAAACGGCCGCGGTCGCTCAGCGGGACATACATCTGCAGCAGCGGCTCTTCGTCTTTGCTGAGCGGGTGCTGGATATAGACCGGTTGGTTCACTTCCCGCGTGAGCGAGAAACCGCTTTCGCGTTGTCCCTTGGCCAGCACGTCGCCCGAGGTTTGCAGCGGGCCGCTGGCGATGACGCCCATGCCCTGGCTGGCGCGGGTGCGGCGCTTGTCGTCGATCCAGGCCATGCCCTGCACCTCGGGGTACTGGTCCATCATGCTGGCTGCGCGCAGGCGGAAGTCGTCGGCGTCCAGCTCCCGGCCCGACACCTCGCGCGCAATGCGCATGATTTGTTCCTGTCGCTCCAACAGCCTTAGGCGCAGCCGCTGCTGGGTGTACTCCACGTCACGCTGCACGGCCTCTTGTTCACGGTCCATTTCTTCCAGGCGCAGGTAGCCCAGGGCCGCGACGATGGCGGCAAAAAACAACATCACGGCGGCCAGCGGGGCCAGCATGGCCACCCGGTCTTGGCGGTGCGGGGTGAGCCGCTGCCACCAGCGGCGTGCGCCGCCCACCGAGGGCAGGGCGAGGGGTTTTGAGAGAGAAATCACTTTGTAAAAAGGCATTGCCCGAGTGTAGGGGAAGGGCTCGTTGCGACGATCAAGCGCAGGGTACATGCGGTTTCATGAAATTTCATTATATGAAATGATTTGGCATGATTTGAAATGCATAAATAAATATGAGAAACTAGGGCTACCGCACTAAATTACGCCAAAGTACCAAGAAGGAGACATCAATGGCAGCAGTTCCCCAAAACCCTTTGGGTACGTCCGACGTGGACGGTCAGGAAACCCGTGAATGGATGGACGCTTTAAGCGCGGTCATCGAAGCTGAGGGCCCTGAGCGCGCCCACTTTCTGTTGGAGCAGCTGCTGGAGCATGCGCGCCAAAAGAGCATTGACATGCCTTTCTCGGCCAACACCGGCTACGTGAACACCATTGAGCCCTCGGAAGAAGAGCGCTCCCCTGGCAACCTGGAAATCGAAGAGCGCCTGCGCGCCTACATGCGCTGGAACGCCATGGCCATGGTGGTCAAGGCCAACCGCCACCACCCCGTGGACGGTGGCGACCTGGGCGGCCACATTGGCTCGTTTGCCTCGCTGGCCAGCCTGTTTGGCGCAGGCTTCAACCACTTCTGGCACGCTGAAAGCGAAAACCACGGTGGTGATTGCCTGTACATCCAAGGCCACGTATCCCCCGGTGTGTACGCTCGAGCCTACCTGGAAGGCCGCCTTTCTGAGGAGCAACTGCTGAACTTCCGCCAGGAAGTGGACGGCAAAGGCCTCTCCAGCTACCCGCACCCCAAGCTGATGCCCGAGTTCTGGCAGTTCCCCACCGTCTCCATGGGCCTGGGCCCGTTGATGGCGATCTACCAAGCCCGCTTCCTCAAGTACTTGCACGCTCGCGGCATTGCCAATACCGAAAACCGCAAGGTCTGGGTGTTCTGCGGCGATGGCGAAATGGACGAGGTCGAATCGCTGGGCGCCATTGGCCTGGCCGCACGCGAGAAGCTGGACAACCTGGTGTTCGTCATCAACTGCAACTTGCAACGTCTGGACGGCCCGGTGCGCGGCAACGGCAAGATCGTGCAAGAGCTGGAAGGCGAATTCCGCGGTGCGGGCTGGAACGTGATCAAGCTGCTGTGGGGCTCTGGCTGGGATGCGCTCTTGGCGCGCGATAAGGAAGGCGCCCTGAAGAAGCTGATGATGGACACGCTGGACGGCGACTACCAGGCCATGAAGGCCAACGACGGTGCCTACGTGCGCAAGCATTTCTTCGGCAAAGACCCGCGTACGCTGGAGATGGTGTCCAAGATGTCGGACGAAGAGATCTTCGACCTGCGCCGTGGTGGCCACGACTCCAAGAAGGTGTACGCCGCCTTCCACAAGGCTGTGAACCACAAAGACCAGCCCACCGTGCTGCTGATCAAGACCGTCAAGGGCTTTGGCATGGGCAAGTCGGGTGAAGGCAAAAACACCGTGCACCAGACCAAGAAGCTGACCGACGAGGACATCAAAGCCTTCCGCGACCGCTTCAACATCCCCGTGCCAGACAGCGATCTGCCCAATGTGCCGTTCTACAAGCCCGCAGACGACACCCCGGAAATGAAGTACCTGCACGAGCGCCGCAAGGCCTTGGGCGGCTACCTGCCACACCGCCGCACCAAGTCGGACGAGCAGTTCACCGTGCCCTCGCTGGGCACCTTCAAGGCGGTGATGGAACCTACGGCCGAAGGCCGCGAGATCAGCACCACCCAAGCCTATGTGCGCTTTTTGACACAGCTGCTGCGCGACCAAGCCCTGGGCCCGCGCGTGGTGCCAATTTTGGTGGACGAGGCCCGTACCTTTGGTATGGAAGGCCTGTTCCGCCAAGTGGGTATCTACAACCCCGAAGGCCAGAAGTACACCCCGGTCGACAAAGACCAGGTCATGTACTACAAGGAAGACAAGGCGGGTCAGATCCTGCAAGAAGGCATCAACGAAGCCGGCGGCATGAGCAGCTGGATTGCCGCAGCGACCAGCTACAGCACCAGCAACCGGATCATGATTCCGTTCTACGTGTACTACTCGATGTTTGGCTTCCAGCGCATTGGCGATCTGGCCTGGGCGGCGGGTGACATGCAAGCACGTGGCTTCTTGTTGGGCGGTACCTCCGGGCGCACCACGCTGAACGGCGAAGGCCTGCAGCACGAAGACGGCCACAGCCACATCATGGCCGGCACGATTCCGAACTGCATCAGCTATGACCCGACCTTCGCGCACGAAGTGGGCGTCATCCTGCACCACGGCTTGAAGCGCATGGTGGAGAAACAGGACAACGTCTACTACTACCTGACGCTGCTGAACGAAAACTACGCCATGCCCGGCCTGAAGGCAGGCACCGAAGAGCAGATCATCAAGGGCATGTACCTGTGCAAGGAAGGCCTCGCGCTGACCAAGAAAGCACCGCGCGTGCAACTGCTGGGCTCGGGCACCATCCTGCGCGAGAGCATTGCTGCACAAGAGCTGCTGGAAAAAGACTGGGGCGTGGGTGCTGATGTGTGGAGCTGCCCAAGCTTTAACGAGCTGACCCGCGACGGCCAGGACGCCGACCGCTGGAACCTGCTGCATCCGCTGGAAACACCGCGCGTGTCGTTTGTGGAAGAGCAACTCGGCAAGTCCACCGGCCCCGTGGTCGCGTCGACCGACTACATGAAGGCCTACGCCGAGCAGATTCGCCCCTTCGTGCCCAAGGGCCGTACCTACAAGGTGCTGGGCACCGACGGCTTTGGCCGCTCCGACTTCCGCAGCAAGCTGCGTGAGCACTTCGAGGTGAACCGCCACTACATCGTGGTCGCCGCCTTGAAGGCACTGAGCGAAGACGGCACGGTGCCTGTGGCCAAGGTGGCAGAGGCCATCAAGAAGTACGGCATCAACGCCGACAAAGTGAACCCCCTGTACGCCTAAGCACCGGAGACAAACAACATGGCAATCGTAGAAGTACAAGTCCCGGACATTGGCGACCTCGACGAGGTGGCGGTGATCGAATTGATGGTCAAGGTGGGCGACACCGTGAAGGCCGAGCAAAGCCTGATCACCGTGGAGAGCGACAAGGCCTCCATGGAAATCCCGTCCAGCACCGCGGGTGTGGTCAAGGAGATCAAGGTCAAGCTGGGCGACAAGGTCAAGCAAGGCTCTGTGGTGCTGGTGCTGGAAGCGGAAGGTGGCGCTGCCGCCCCGGTTTCTGAGCCAAAAGCGGCCCCAGCCCCCGCAGCTGCTGCGCCAGCAGCTCCTGTTTCTGTAGCGGCAACACCCGTTGCAGCTGCTGCAGCATCTGGTCCCGTGGAAGTGCGGGTGCCTGACATTGGCGATTTCAAGGACGTGGCCGTCATTGAGTTGCTGGTCAAGGTGGGCGACACCATCAAGGTCGAGCAAAGCCTGATCACCGTGGAGAGTGACAAGGCCTCCATGGAGATCCCGTCCAGCACCGCTGGTGTGGTGAAGGAGATCAAGGTCAAGATCGGTGACACCGTGAACATCGGTGACCTGGTGGTGGTGTTGGACGGCGTGGTGGGCGCAGCCCCTGCGGCGGCTCCTGCGGCTCCCGCCCCGGTGGCGGCTGCCGCAGTGCCTGCTCCCGTGGCAGCTGCCGCCGTTGCGGCACCTGCCGCTGCGTTGGCCGTGCCAGCCCATGCCCCCGGTGGCGCCACGCTGGGCCTGCCCCATGCGTCGCCTTCGGTGCGCAAGTTCGCCCGTGAACTCGGCGTACCTCTGAACGAAATCAAAGGCAGCGGCCCCAAGGGCCGCATTACCGAGGCCGATGTACAGGGCTTCACCCGCTCCGTGATGAGCGGTGCGGTACAAACCCTGGCCGCTGCGGCGCAAGCCAAGACGTCTGGTGGGAACGATGGTGCCGGCCTGGGTCTGATCCCCTGGCCGAAGGTGGACTTTGCGAAGTTCGGCCCCATCGAGCGCAAGGAAATGTCGCGCATCAAGAAGATCAGCGGCGCCAACCTGCTGCGCAACGCCATCATGATTCCGGCCGTCACCAACCACGACGACGCCGACATCACCGACCTCGAAGCCTTCCGCGTGTCCACCAACAAAGAGAACGAAAAGAGCGGCATCAAAGTCACCATGCTGGCCTTCCTGATCAAGGCCTGCGTGGCTGCGCTCAAGAAGTTCCCCGAGTTCAACAGCTCGCTGGACGGCGATGCGCTGATCTACAAGCAGTACTACCACATCGGTTTTGCGGCGGATACGCCCAATGGCCTGGTGGTGCCCGTGATCAAGGACGCCGACAAAAAGGGCATCTTCCAGATCAGCACCGAGATGGGCGAGCTGGCCAAGAAGGCGCGCGACGGCAAGCTGAGCCCGGCCGACATGTCCGGTGCCTGCTTCACCATCTCCAGCCTGGGCGGCATTGGTGGGCGTTACTTCACGCCCATCATCAACGCGCCTGAAGTGGCCATCCTGGGCGTCTGCAAGAGCCAGATGGAACCTGTGTGGGACGGCAAGGCCTTTGTCCCGCGCCTGATGCTGCCCTTGTCGCTGACCTGGGACCACCGCGTGATCGACGGCGCAGCCGCTGCACGCTTCAACGTGTACCTGGGCCAGATCCTGGGTGACTTCCGCCGCGTGCTGCTGTAAGGCCCGCATGACGACCATCGTTGTTGTCAAAAAGGCCGGGCAGGTGGCAATCGCCGCCGACACCCTGGTCACCTTTGGCGACACCCGCCTGAACCACCGGTTCGAGGCCAACAGCAAGCTCTTCAAGGTAGAGGGCGTTGGTGGCATCAGCTATGTGGGGCTGGCGGGTACGGTGGCGCATTTTCCGGTGCTGCGCAAGGCGATGGCTGCACTGCCCGCCGACAAGCTGCGCCTGAACAGCAAAGACCAGGTGTTTGACACTTTCACCCAGCTGCATCCGGTGCTCAAGGACACGTTCTTCCTGCAAACCAAGGAAGACGACAACGACCCGTACGAGTCCAGCCAGTTCAGCGTGGTTATTGCCAACGCGACCGGCATCTATGGCCTCTACAGTTACCGGGAAGTCTTTGAGTTCAAGGAGTTCTGGGGCATTGGCAGCGGCCGCAGTTTTGCGCTGGGTGCCATGCACGCCGCGTGGGACAGCCCCAAGACGGCGCGCGAGCTGGCGGTGGCGGGCGTGCAGGCAGGATGCGAATTTGACAAAAACTCGGCCGGCCCGGTTGAGGTGTTCACCATCAAACTGAAGAAACAAAAAAGCGAGTAAAGCTATGGCAATCGTAGAAATCAAGGTTCCGGACATTGGCGACTTGGACGAAGTGGCGGTCATCGAACTGCTGGTCAAGGTGGGCGACACCATCAAGGCCGAGCAAAGCCTGATCACTGTGGAGAGCGACAAGGCCTCCATGGAAATCCCCGCCAGCGAAGGCGGCGTGGTCAAGGAACTGAAAGTCAAGCTGGGCGACAAGGTCAAGCAGGGCACCGTGGTGGTCTTGCTGGAAACCGCTGGCGCTGCAGCAGCCCCAGCTGCTGAGTCAAAACCGACTCCAGCCCCCGTCGCTGCTGCGCCAGCAGCTCCTGTTTCTGTAGCGGCGCCTGCGCCTGCTGCTTCCAGTTTTGGCGGCAGCGCCGATCTGGAATGCGACGTGGTGGTGATCGGCGGCGGCCCCGGTGGTTATTCCGCCGCCTTCCGCGCGGCCGACCTGGGCCTGAAGGTCATCATGGTCGAGCGCTATGCCACCCTGGGTGGCGTGTGCCTGAACGTGGGTTGCATCCCCTCCAAGGCACTGCTGCACGTGGCAGCCGTGATGGACGAAGTGAGCCACATGGCCGACCTGGGCGTGGACTTTGGCGCCCCGACGCTGAACATCGACAAGCTGCGCGGCCACAAGGAAAAGGTCATCGGCAAGCTGACCGGCGGCCTGGCTGCCATGGCCAAGATGCGCAAGGTCACCACCGTGCGCGGCTACGGCAACTTTGTCGGCGCCAACCACCTGGAAGTAGAAGAAACCAGCGGCACCGCGCAAGAGAAGACCGGCAGCAAGAAGGTCATCGCTTTCAAGCGCGCCATCATCGCCGCGGGCTCGCAAGCTGTGCGCCTGCCTTTTATGCCCAACGACCCGCGCGTCGTTGACAGTACGGGCGCCTTGGCGCTGACCGGTGTGCCCAAGCGCATGCTGATTTTGGGCGGCGGCATCATTGGCTTGGAAATGGGCACCGTCTACAGCACGCTGGGCGCGCGCCTGGACGTGGTGGAAATGCTGGACGGCCTGATGCAAGGCGCCGACCGCGACCTGGTCAAGATCTGGCAAAAGATGAACGCCAAGCGTTTCGACAACATCATGCTCAAGACCAAGACCGTCTCCGCACGCGCCTTGCCCGAAGGCATCGAAGTCACCTTCGCAGCGGCCGAGGAGGGCGGCACCGCCCCCGCACCGCAGGTTTACGACCTGGTGCTGCAAGCTGTGGGCCGTACGCCCAACGGCAAGAAAATCGCCGCCGAGAAGGCCGGTCTGGCCGTCACGGACCGTGGCTTCATCAACGTCGACATCCAGATGCGCACCAACGTGCCGCACATCTTCGCCATCGGCGACATCGTCGGCCAGCCCATGCTGGCGCACAAGGCGGTGCACGAGGCGCACGTGGCGGCCGAAGTGATTGCCGGTGAACTGCAAGGCAACAAGGAACTGGCCGCAGCCGCCTTCAACGCCCGCGTCATTCCATCGGTGGCCTACACCGACCCCGAGGTGGCCTGGGTCGGTCTCACCGAAGACCAGGCCAAGGCCCAGGGCATCAAGGTCAAGAAGGGCCTGTTCCCTTGGACGGCATCCGGTCGCGCGATTGCGAATGGTCGCGACGAAGGCGTTACCAAACTGCTGTTTGATGATTCCCCCGAAGCCCATGGCCACGGCAAGATCCTGGGCGGCGGCATGGTCGGAACCCATGCCGGCGACATGATCGGTGAGATCGCCCTGGCCATCGAGATGGGTGCTGACGCGGTGGACATCGGCAAGACGATCCACCCGCACCCGACGCTGGGCGAAAGCATTGGCATGGCGGCGGAGATTGCGCATGGCTCTTGTACGGATGTGCCACCGGCGCGGAAGTAAGGATCAAAAATTCGCTGAAAACGCTACAAATTCAGTAGCGGTCCGCGCAGACTCCGCAAGGGCTGCGCGGTTTTTTTTTGTGCGGCAATAACGTGTTCGTGCGACTTGAATCACGGCTTGCGCTGAAACTGACTCTGCATATCCCGATCCCAACGCAGCAAGCACGGTGCCAGGAATTCAGCAAAACCGTCTGCCGGTGGAGACAGCGCGCGCGCGACGGGTCGATAAATGCAGACATGCCGGATCGTCTCTGGCTCGACTATGTTTCGCATGACGAGACCAAATGCCGCCGCCAGCGGGGCGACGTAGGTCGGCGCCAGCGTTGCGGCAAGTCCATGCGAGGCCAGACCGAACGCAGTCGTGACGTTGTCAACCACATCGATGGGGATGATGCGCGTGTCCGCCGGCAGGTTGACGAACATCTGCGCGACACCGCCTTCGTGGTCACGCCCGGTCGTGACCAGCGGCACATCGCGTAAGTCTTGCCAGCGCACGCGGCTGAGCTGATTGAGCCGATGGGTCGGGGCGCACCACAACACCCACGGGGTCGCGTATACCTGTTCGCAATGAACCTCGTCCCCCGTCGGGCGGTCCGGGCCAATCGCGAGGTCCACGTCGCCACTTGCAACGCGTGCGACAAGTTGCTCGACCGGCGTGTCACAGATCCGCACGATGACTTTTGGTTTCTCGCGCGCATATTCAGCGATGGCCGCCGGCAGTGCCGTGCTGGCCAGCACCAGCGGCGCGCCCACGCGAACGATGCCCGCGGCGCGGTTGCGAATATCGTCCGCCGATTGAGCGGCCGCTTGCACATGGCGCAAAACGGATTCGGCCGAAGAGAGGAAATCTTTGCCCGCACTCGACAGGCTGACACGCCGCGTCGTGCGGTCGAACAGCCGGAAGCCCAGCTCCGACTCCAGTTCGGCCAGTAGCTGGCTCACGGCCGACGACGTCAGACCGAGCCGTTGCGCCGCCGCGCCGATGCCATGGAGGTCGGCGATGGCGAGAAATGCTTCGAATTGCCGAAAGGTGACGCGGTTCAGAGGCATGGGTGGATTGTAAAGAGAAACTTACGAATGCCGGAAAATCGATTGATTGTTCAGCGTGGCGTTCCGATCGACACTCTTTTTGCGACGCGCCACCGCCAACCCGATAGCCGCCCGCAGCGGACCCGGTCGTCTCACCTGTTTCGCCCATTTTTTAACGTATCCAGTCCTCACGAAGAGAGTCACATGTTCGAACATATTCCCTCCTATGCCGGCGACCCTATCCTCAGCCTCAACGAGGATTTTCAGCGCGATCAACGCGAGAACAAAGTCAACCTCAGCATCGGCATCTATTTCGATGATGCAGGCAAGCTGCCGGTGATCGGCGCCGTCGGCACCGCGGAAACGGAAACGCTTGAGGTCATAGGTCCGCGTCCGTATCTGCCAATGGCAGGCCTAGCGGCCTACCGCGACGCGGCGCAGGCACTCGTGTTCGGCGCCGACAGCGAGGCGCGGGCGCTCGGTCGGATTGCGACTCTGCAAACGATAGGCGGCTCCGGTGCACTCAAGGTCGGCGCCGATTTTCTGAAACGCCATTTCCCGGCTTCCCAGGTCTGGATCAGCGATCCAAGTTGGGAAAACCATCGGGTCGTGTTCGAAGGTGCGGGCTTCACCGTGAACAATTACCCCTACTACGATCCGCACACGGGAGGCGTGCGCTTTGCCGAGATGCTCGATGCGCTCAAGCGTTTGCCAGCGCAAAGCATCGTGTTGCTGCACGCCTGTTGTCATAACCCGACGGGGGTTGACTTGAACGATGGGCAATGGGGCGAACTCATTCCCGTGTTGCAGCAGCGGCGCCTGATCGCATTCGTTGACATGGCCTATCAGGGATTCGGCGCAGGACTGGACGAAGATGCATCCTGCATCCGCTTGCTCGCGTCTGCCGGCGTACCGCTCGTGGTTGCCAATTCGTTCTCCAAGAATTTTTCGCTTTACGGCGAGCGGTGTGGCGCGCTCAGCGTGTTGTGCGAAACGGCAGACGAGGCGGGCAAGGTATTTGGCCAACTGACATCGACCGTGCGCGCCAACTACAGCAGTCCTCCAACCCATGGCGCGCGCATCGTCGCCAGCGTGCTGGCCACGCCATCGCTGCGCGCAGCGTGGGAGCGGGAATTGGGCCTGATGCGCGACCGTATCGTCGCGATGCGGCACGCTATGTATGAGGGCTTGAGTGGCCACGCGGACGAGCTCCTTCGGGCGCGCTACCTCACACAGCGCGGCATGTTCACCTATACGGGCTTGACAGAAGCGCAGGTTGAACGCTTGCGCAAAGAGCACGCCGTCTATCTTTTACGTTCCGGGCGCATGTGCGTCGCAGGATTGAATGAACGCAACGTTGGCGACGTGACGAAGGCGATCGCCAGCGTGCTCTCCAGCGCGGCTTGAACCGGGGCAAGGACACCATGTCGATGATTGAAAAAATCCCATCCCCTGGGCAGGATCGTGCCGCGATGCACCACGACGAGTGGCAAGCCCGGGTGCAGCTGGCGGCCTGCTACCGTATCTTCGCGCTGCTCGGCTGGACGGAGATGATCTACAACCACATCACCCTGCGCTTGCCGGGCAGTATCAGTGGAGATGAGCGCCAATTTTTGATCAATCCGTTCGGGCTCCACTACAGCGAAGTCACCGCCAACAATCTCGTGAAGATCGATTCGCGTGGCAACAATCTGGATGGATCGCCGTATCCCGTGAATCCAGCCGGCTTTACTGTGCATGCGGCCATCCATGACGGCGTGCCAGGCGCACATTGTGTGATGCATACGCACACGACGGCGGGCGTTGCCGTCGCCTGCCTTGAGCAGGGTCTGCAGCAATCAAACTTTTATAGCGCGCAATTGCACGACATGCTGGCCTACCATGACTTTGAGGGCATTACGATCCATTCCGAGGAAGGGCCGCGCCTGCTGGAACACATCGGCAATCGGCCTGCGGTGATTCTGCGCAACCATGGCTTGCTGGCGTGGGGACAGACGCTGCCGCAAACCTTCGCGATCTTGTGGACCCTGAACCGCGCGTGCGAAATCCAACTGGCCACGCTTTCGATGGGAGCAGCGCGCCTGATCCCCGAAGCGGTGGCGCGTAGTTGCACACGCGACGCGTTGCAGTTCGATCCCCTCCACGGGGCCGGACAAGACATGTTCGACGCCCTGGTGCGGCAAATCGATCGTATCGATCCCTCTTACAAGGAATGAAATCATGAAAATCTGTATTTATGGTGCTGGCGCGATCGGCGGCTGGATTGGCGTCAAGCTGGCCCAAGCCGGTTGCGACGTGAGCGTGGTGGCACGCGGCGTGACGCTCGCGGCGATCCAGCAACATGGGCTCCGGCTCGACGAAGATGGCGCAAGCCATGCGGTCAGCGTGCGCGCGAGCGCGTCGCCAGCCGATCTCGGGCCGCAGGATCTCGTGATTGTTGCCGTGAAGGCTCCCGCGATGAAGGCCGTCGCGGCGCAGATCGCACCCTTGTTGAAACCGGACACGATGGTCTTGACGGCGATGAATGGCGTGCCGTGGTGGTTTTGTGCCGGGCTGGATGGGAAAAGTGCCGGCCAGCGCTTGAAGACGATCGATCCTGATGGCGCGATCGCCATGGCCATTCCGGCCGCGCAGGTGGTCGGTTGCGTCGTGCATGCCAGCTGCCTGCTCAAGGAACCTGGCTACGTGCTTCACCGCCAGGGTCATGGTTTGATACTCGGCGATGCGGCAGGCCAGTCGGGAGCGCGAGTGCAATCGCTGTGCGCGAAATTGATTGCTGCAGGCTTCGATGCCTCGGTGTCTGAGCGCATCCAGCGCGACGTTTGGTACAAACTTTGGGGCAACATGACGATGAATCCCGTCAGCGCGCTGACCGGGGCGACGACGGATCGCATTCTCAGCGACGATCTGGTGCGCGAATTCGTCACCTACGTGATGCTTGAGGCAAAGGAAATCGGCGCGCGCCTCGGCCTGCCCATCAATCAAGAACCGGCCGACCGACATGCGATCACGCTCAAACTGGGCGCAATAAAAACGTCCATGCTGCAAGACGTGGAAGCTCGCAGGGCGGTCGAACTCGACGCCCTGGTTGGCACGGTGAGAGAGTTGGGCCAGATCGCCGAGGTGCCGACGCCATTCACCAACGCCTTGCTGGGCCTGGCGCGCCTGCAGGCGCGTACCTTGGGTCTGTATCCGAACGATTGAAGTATCCGAACGATGAATCGAAGGACGAATCCCCCCTCGAATTTCTAAGCCAATCAGAAATGGAGGTTGGGGAATTTAGTCACAGGGTATTCGACTGGCGGAACTGACCCTAATGCGAATGGCATTTACTTGAGGCCCATGGCGATGAAGTCACGGGCGTAACTCTTGAATTAAACTTTTGCGGGTAACACGTGGCCTTGGCAATCACCAAAACCAATGCGCCGGAAACCCTCACGCTGGCAATAGGCACGCAAGATCACCGAATCACCGTCTTCCAGAAATGTGCGTGTCTCGCCATTGGCCAAGATCAGCGCTTTTTTGCCACCAGCGCTCAGTTCCAGCAGTGATCCGGCCTGCTCTGGCGTGGACCCTGACAGGGTGCCCGAACCGAGCAGATCGCCGGGCTGCAGGTTGCAACCGTTAACTGTGTGGTGTGCAATTACCTGTGCCAGTGTCCAGTAGGCATCAGAAAAATTGGACTGCGACAGACGTTCGGGTGTGGCCTTGGTTTCGCGCATTTTCGAGGTATGCAGCCAGACTTCCAGCGCCACGTCCAACCCGCCTTGCTGCCGATTGACTTCCGACTCTAGGTAAGGCAAGGGCTGTGGGTCGGTTTCGGCACGAGCAAACGGCCTGCGGAAAGGCGCCAGCGCCTCCATGGTCACCATCCACGGCGAGATCGTGCTGGCAAAGTTTTTAGCCAGAAACGGACCCAGCGGCTGGTATTCCCAGGCCTGTAAGTCACGTGCTGACCAGTCATTGAGCAGCACCAAGCCAAAAGCGTGTGATTCGGCATCGTCCAGGCTCACGGATTCACCCAGCTCATTGGGCGTGCCCATAAAAATACCAAGTTCAAGTTCATAGTCCAGCCGCTGGCTGGGACGCAGGCTGGGGTAGATTTCGTTCGGGCCTTTGGTCTGGCCCCGCGGACGATGAAAAGCTTGGCCGCTAACACCAATCGACGAGGTTCGGCCATGGTAACCAATCGGCACCCATTTGTAATTAGGTAGCAGAGGCTCGTCGGGCCTGAACAGTTTGCCGACGCTGGTGGCGTGGTGTATGCCGGTGTAGAAGTCGGTGTAGTCGCCGATGCGGCAAGGCACGGCCATTTCTACTTCGGACTGGGCCAGCAAGGCGGCCTGCCATTCCGCCTGCTGGCTGCTGCCTTCACTCAAACCGGCTGAAATCGCGGCGCGCAGGGCCTGGCGTTCGGCTGTGCCTAGGGCCATCAGCTCGTTCATGTCGCTGGTCGAAATCAGCCCGACAGCTTTCAGATCCAGCACCTGGTTGCCGATGGCGACACCAATACGCAGGGCTTGCTGGCTGCCTGCAGGCCGAAAGCTGCCAAAAGGCAGGTTCTGGATGGGGAAATCATTGCCCTCTGCATTGGCTGATTCAACCCAACTGCGAAGTGCCGGGTTGTGGGTGGCGTTGATGGAGTAAGTGGCAGAGGTGTTTGGGGTGGTCATGTTGACTCTTGT
This sequence comes from Rhodoferax sp. P1_F3, assembly GCF_056405715.1. Lineage (NCBI taxonomy): Bacteria > Pseudomonadati > Pseudomonadota > Betaproteobacteria > Burkholderiales > Comamonadaceae > Rhodoferax > Rhodoferax sp. P1_F3. The sequence continues at coordinate 371,698 of NZ_JBFUBO010000006.1, forward strand.
GGATAAAAGATGGATGTCTGGCTTGCCCCTCTCTTGCTTAGGAAGAGGGAGCTGTAAAAGGATCATCAGCCCGTGAACTGGTCCTTTAACCCGCTCCAGCAATTCGCGTAATTCACATCCAGCGCCCCGCCGTTCATCGCATAGGCCGTGGGCACAAAACGATAACGGCTTTCAAACATGAAGGCCAGGGTGTTGTCGAGTTTGTGTGGGGTCAGCTCGGCGGCGCTGGCCTTTTCGAAGGCATCGGCGTCGGGGCCATGCGGCACCATGCAGTTGTGCAGCGATGCGCCGCCGGGTTTAAAACCTTCGGGTTTGGCGTCGTACTGGCCGTACACCAAGCCCATGAACTCGCTCATCAAGTTGCGGTGATACCAGGGCGGCCGGAAGGTGTCTTCAGCCACCAGCCAGCGCGGCGGAAAGATCACAAAGTCGCAGTTGGCCGTGCCGGGCGTGTCGGATGGCGAGGTCAGCATGGTAAAAATTGACGGATCGGGGTGGTCGTAGCTAATTGAGCCTATGGTCATGAAATTGACCGTGTCATATTTATAAGGCACCAAATTGCCATGCCATGCCACCACGTTAAACGGGCTGTGTGGCTGGCGGGCCGTCCACAGGCTGCCGCCGTATTTTTTGATGATTTCAAAACCGCCATCAGGCGCTGCGCCGTCAAAAGCCGCAGTAGGGGCCAGAAAGTCACGGGCATTGGCCAGGCCGTTGGAGCCAATCGGCCCAAGCTCTGGCAGGCGGAAAAGGGCACCGTAGTTTTCACAGACATATCCACGTGAAGCGCCATCGGGCAGCGCCACGCTGAAGGCCAAACCACGCGGCACCAGCACTACTTCACCTGGCTTGACATCCAGAATGCCCAACTCGGTCGTCAATACAAGTCGGCCCTGCTGCGGCACCAGCAGCATTTCACCGTCGGCATTGACCAGGGCGCGCCCCGACATCGAACAGTTCGCCAGATAAACCAGTGCAGCCATGCCGATCTGGGTATCGGGGTCGCCATTGGCTACCAGGGTCCGAATACCGTCGACAAAATCCAGCGGGTCGGCCGGGATGTCAAACGCGGCCCAGCGCAGCGGTTCAGGCGGCACTTTTTTGCCCCCAGCCGCACCGCTTGTCCACAACACCTGCGCGTAAGGCTGGTAACTGCCACTCATCACCGAAGGCTGGCGGCGGTACAGCCAGGTGCGGCGGTTTTCGGCGCGCGGGGCGGTGAAGGCGGTGCCGGACAGCAGCTCGGTATACAGGTCATGAGGCGCACGTTGCGGGCTATTGCGACCCGTGGGCAGCGCACCGGCGACAGCTTCACTGACCAATTCATTGCCAAAACCAGACAGGTAAAGCAAGCTGGATGCGGTCATCATTTCTCTCCTGAAAATTTAGTCTTCGGCAGCTTCAGCCAGATCGCCACTAGAGCGGGCATCAGCAATCAGGCGGTCAAAAAAACTGCTTAGCTGACTCTGCTCTGTAGGGCTCAATCCGCCGAAGATATCTTTGTTGCGCTGCCCCACCACATCCATCGCACGCTTCCATGCTGTCTTGCCTTTTGGTGTCAAGGTGAGAACTACGCCTCGACCATCTGCCGAGCTCGAACGTTTAAGCACCAGGCCCTGGTCAACCAAAGATTGCGCCGCGCGGCTAGCCTGCCCTTTATTTAAATTAGCTCTTTGGGCCAAATCGCTCACCGACAGCGGTGCAAATGCCCCCACTGCTGCCAGACAACGGCCATCACTCATGGATAGTCCGGCATCGGTGGCATAGGCCCGTTGACTTCCAATGTCGCTCAGCTTGTGCAGCAAATGGAGTCGGTAAGTCAGGGTTCTGTCAAGCTTGAACATATTCAATCCAATTTGATGCCGCTGTCACGAATAACCACGGCCCACTTCTCGCGCTCGGCTTTGGTATAAGCCGTCATCTCTGCTGGAGTGCTCGGTATCGGCTCCAGGCCCAGCACCTGAAAACGCGCCTTGATAGCTGTGGAGTTCAGCGCCTCGATCAGTGTCTTGTTTAACTTTGCAATCACATCGGTCGGTGTTCCGGCGGGGGCAAGCAGGCCTTGCCAGGCGTAGGCTTCAAAACCTTTCAGTCCCTGTTCGTCCAGCGTGGGAATCGTGTCAAAGTTTTTGACCCGTTTGGGGCTGGCGATGCCGATGGCGCGCAGGCGCCCGCTGTTGATAAAACCCATGCCGCTGGCGGTGTCGACAAACATGAAAGGCAACTGGCCACCAACCACGTCCTGAACCGCGGGTGCTGCGCCACGGTAAGGAACATGCACCAGATTCAGACCGGTGCTGACGCGAAACAGCTCGCTGGCAAGGTGGTGCGGGCTGCCGGCGCCCGGTGTGGCGTAACTGGTGCCGGAGACCTGTGTTTTGGCCCAGGCCACAAATTCAGCGTAGTTCTTGACTGGAATTGCCGGGTTGACCACCAGAATCATTGGAAAACGCGCTAGTAGACCGACCGGCACCAGGTCTTTTTCAGCGCTGTAGTTGAGTTTGCTGTACAGCGCGGGGTTGGCGGCCAAGGTCGCGGTGTCGCCGGTCAGCAGGGTGTAACCGTCGGCCTTGGTATGGGCTACATAGTCGGCACCGATATTGGTGGCTGCGCCCGGTTTGTTGTTGATGATCATGGGCTGTCCCAGCGCCTTGCCCATGGTTTCGATCAAGGTCCGCGCTACCATGTCAGAACCTCCACCGGCAGGGTAAGGCACGACCCATTCAATCGGTTTGGTGGGGTAGGTTTGCGCCGAAGCGACGCCTGCGACCAAGGCAAGGGGTGTCAGAAGCATGATGGTGCGGCGGCTGAAAGCAGGGAAGATTTGCATGTTGTCTCCGGAAAATGTTGATGAATGAATCGGTTCAGGTTGCCGATAGGCGTTCAGCCTGTGTGATCAGTGCCAGTGCTTCCGCCGCATCGGTCTGGCGACTCAAAAGTGCCAAAGCCAGCGTGGCCAGGAAGAGCGGCGTTTTGGTTTCACCCACACGGGCGGTGGCTTCAGCCAAAGCGGTATAGGTCTGGTCAAGTTGATGAGTGTTTGTCATGTTTCTCCTTCAATCGGGCGGTACTGGCTAAAGTGCCTTTTCTTGCTGGAAGGGCTTCAGGGCGCTTTTAAGCGTGGCCGCATCAGTGGTTTTCCAGTAGCCCATCAGGTAACCGTCGGGGCGAACCAAGTAAGTGGAGCCTTCATTTGCGCCGTAACGGCTACGGGCCTGACCAAGTTCATCAACAAGCATGTTTTGACCAGGCTGTCCCTGGCTGCTGATCCAAATCACCCTGACCGTAGCCGGGCTGGTGCCAGCATCCATCGCCAAAACAGCTACATCACCCGGCAGTGCAGATTCAGAAAAACACAACAACACAAAAGCATGACCAAAACACGATGTCAGATGCACATCCCCAGCCGGGCCGCGCAGTTTGGCCTCGGGCGCTGGCATTCCGGCGCGAGCCAGGCTGTTTGTGTCGCCGGCCAGATTCAACGCCGAACCGACATATTCAACCGGCGTTGACTGGCGCGGATTCAGCAAGGCGCTGACGGTTGCATCTTCAGTGGCCAGGCGCAACGCAGCTTCACGCAGCAGCTTGAAGCCGTAATTGGGCGGCGCCATGAATTCCGTGCTTTTGGCGCCGTAAACAATGTTTTCGCGGGTGGCCATGACACGTTCAGTCGAATAACTGCTTAGCAAGGTTTCGTCAGCCTGCCCCTGTTGCACCAGCGCCAGCTTCCAGGCTAGGTTGGCTGCATCGTCCAGGCCGGAATTGAGGCCACGTACGCCAAAAATCGGCACCAGATGCGCGGCATCACCGGCAAACAATACCCGACCCTGGCGGTAGCTGGGCAAGGTGAGGCATTTGGCGTTGTAGATTGAAATCCACAGCGGCTCCCAAGGTTCGTTCTCGCCAATCATCGAAAGGTGGCTTTGCACTCGCGGCAACACGTTTTCAGGTTTGACGGCTTCCACTGGATCCTCATCGTCCCTGATTTGGTAGTCAATACGCCAAACATCGTCGGGCTGGCGGTGCATCAAAATGGTCGAGCCGGGGTTGGACGGCGGGTCAAACCAGGCCAGGCGCTCCACATCACGTTTTGTTTTTTGAACCACGTCAACAATCACATAACGGCCTTCGTACTGCGTGCCTTCAAGCTGCAGGCCGAGTTGTTCACGCACTGTGCTGCGGCCACCGTCGCAAGCCACCACCCAGTCGGCAAACACGGTGTGATTGCCGTCAGCGGATTCAATATCAACCAAGGCACCATTAGCCTGTGGCCGCACTGCCACCACCTTGCTGGACCAGCGCACATCAACCAGGCCGTCATAGTTCAGCGCCGCCTTGTGTGCAAATTCTTCGACATAAAACTGCTGGATGTTGACCATGGGCGCAAAACGCTGGGTCGGCTCGCTGGGCATTTCAAAATGCAGAACTTCGCGGTCACGGAAATAACTGCGACCACCAACCCATGACAAACCCTTGTCCACCAGTGGTTGGGCAGCATCAACCCAGCCCAGAATCTCCTGCGAACGGCGCGACATGCAGATGGCCCGGCTGCCGGCGCAGTAAGTCGAATCGAGCTCAACGACCATGCTGGCGATACCGTAGCGGGCTAGCAAAGCGGCAAGCGCCATTCCGACCGGGCCTCCACCGGCAACAAGCACAGGCACACGCTTTGGCAAAGTATCAGATGATTTGGTAGGCATATTTGTCAAAATTATTTGGTTGCTAACGCAACTATATATTCATGTAGTTGCGCGCGCAACTATTTTTAATCTAAGGCAACGCTGAATAAGTCCACGCAATATCTGCTGTAGGCAGTGAATTACGGAGCCATGAAGTAACAAACCTTTTCCATGGCCGCCGACGCACAGTCAGGTTTCGAGCAGCACCGCAAACCCACACGGCGCGACGAATTCTTGAAGACCATGGAGGCACTGGTGCCGTGGACTGCTTTGTGCGAAGAGATAGCCCCGCACTACCAGAAGGCCGGCAATGGTCGTCCTCCCATCGGGTTGCAGCGCATGCTGCGCATCCACTTCATCCAGTACTGGTTCAACCTGGCCGACCTGGCCTGTGAGGAAGCGCTGTATGACAGCGTCAGCCTGCGCCGCTTTGTGGGGATTGATCTGGGAGAACGCGATAAGGGCATTCACGGCCTTGGCGCTGGCCAATGTCTATCTCAGCCGAGGGCGTTTGCTGGCACCGGTGCGCCCGTAAGGGGCTATTTGGGTCGAAGGGCCCGCCAAACTGCCTCATGGGCAGCTGGGGAGCTCTGAAATCTACCAATCCATCACCAATTCGCTGCCTCTTCCTGGTTGACGATGGTGTTACCAAGCTGCTGTTTGACGACAGCCCCGAAGCGCACGGCCACGGCAAGATCCTGGGTGGAGGAATGGTTGGCACGCACGCCGGCGACATGATTGGCGAGATTGCGCTGGCGATTGAGATGGGCGCAGACGCGGTGGACATCGGCAAGACCATCATGTGCACTTCCATGTCTGCGTCGTCGATGGGGTGTTTGAAAAAGTGGCGGGCAGCGTGATCTCCCACCCCGCCAAAGGTCTCACCATTCCGCCGCCGCGACGGTTCAAACTGCACAAATCAAAGAGGCTTGGGAACCAAAAAAACCCGTGCCATACTTGCCCTCATGCGGTTGAATTTCCTATCTGCCCAGCCCATGGTTGCCCGTCTTTTGCTGGCCCTGCTGCTCGTCGCGCAAGCCGCTACTGCCGAAGTAGTGCGCTTTCCCCGCCCGGAGTTCGAAGGCGATCGCCGATCCGCCTACGGACTGGATTTGCTGAAATTGGCGCTGTCCAAGGTCGGCGCGGACTATCGCGTCGAACTGGCCGAGCTCCCAATGAACCAGGAGCGCCAGATTCGCGAACTCGAGGCCGGGCGAATGATAGACGTCGCGCCCCTGCCGAGCGCGGCGGAGCGCGAGGCGCGCTTACTGGCCGTGTACATCCCGATGAACAAGGGCGTGCTCGGCTGGCGCGTGGGGCTGATCCGAAAAGGCGACACGGCGCGGTTTGCTGACGTCAACACACTCGACGACTTGAAGCCGGTGCGCCTGGCCCAGGGGCTGTATTGGCCTGATACGGACATCCTGCGCGCCAACGGTATTCCCGTCATCACAGGGGCAACCTACGAAGGATTGTTCAAAATGATCGTCGGCAGTCGTTTCGATTACTTTCCGCGCAGCGTGATGGAGATCTGGAAGGAGCAGGACAGCAATGCCGACACGCTGGAGGTCGAGCCGCACATCGCGCTGCACTATCCCTACTACACCTCGTACTTCATGCTCAACCGAGGCAACACCAAACTTGCGGAAATCATCCGTCAGGGGCTGGAAAAGGCGCTCGCCGACGGCTCGTTCGATCGTCTTTTTGAACAGCACCACCGCGAGAGCCTGCGCCGGGCGCAACTGGACAAGCGCGTCGTCATCGAACTGAAGAACCCGCTGGTCACGCCCGGCACGCCGGTGAACCGGCCCGAGCTGTGGTACGACCCCCGCCGCAAGTAGCTTCAGGCGCAGGGCGCCGCCGGTAGCACGCCCAACGGCAAGAAGATCAGCGCCGAGAAGGCCGGTGTGGCAGTCACCGACCGTGGCTTTATCAACGTCGACATCCAGATGCGCACCAACGTGCCGCACCTTCGCCATCGGCGACATCGTGGGCCAGCCCATCCGTGGCCTACACCGACCCCAGGTGGCCTGGGTCGGCCTCACCGAAGACCAGGCCAAGGCCCAGGGCATCAAGGTCAAGATCCTGGGCGGCGGCATGGTCGGCGAGATTGCGCATGGCAGCTGCACGGATGCGCCTTCGCGCTTGACTCTGTGCATTCATTGCGTATGAATGGAAAAAAGCGGGCATTTCCCCCTGTTCGGCGTCTTCTTTCGTATGATGCGCTTTGGTTTTCCCCAAAAAAAACGCGATGAATATCGACACAACGTCGTTGGTTCGGGACATGGGAATGAACGCGGGGTTGCTGTCTTTCCTGGCAGCGCTCTACGGCATCGCCCATAGCAGTGCCCGCCACCCAGACCGGACCGTCGCACAGAGGCGGGAAGCCCTGTTGCCTTGGGTAACGGGATTGATGTTCGGCGTCACGGGCATCCTCACCATGCTCGCACCACTGCGCCTCAGCGAGGGCGTGATTGTGGATGCCCGGCTGGTGGTGGCCGGCCTTGCGGGAGCCTATCTGTCACCCATTGGCGCCCTGTTGTGTGCTGCGATTCTGGCCGGTTACCGGATTGCCTTGGGGGGCATAGGCACTGGCCCCGCCATGGTGGGCATTGTGCTGTGCACGGGGATCGGTTGGCTATGGCAGAAGTACCGACCAATCTTTTCCGCCCACCGCAACAAAGCTTCGGCGGACGGGCTTTGGCTGGCTGGGCTGGGCCTCAGCTTGGCCGCAGGTGGCATGCTGGCCATACAAACCCTGCCGTCAGAGATCGCTCGCATGGTGACCGAACGAACCTGGTTGCCCGTGTTACTGATCTACCCCATCGGTGCCGGCCTGCTCGGTTACCTGCTTGACAATGTGCATGAGCTGCACGAACGGGCAGAAGCGCTGGTACACACGGCCGACAAATTGAAGACCCTGCTCACCGAGGCGCGGCAAGCGGCCAGCGTGTTTATCAACAGCAAAGACGCCATCGCCATCCTGCAACCGGATGGGGCCGTGCTGGATGTCAACCCGACGTACTGCTCGCTTCTCGGCTATTCGCGGGACGAGCTGATTGGAAAGTCGTCGGCCATCTTGCGCGTTGACGAAGGGGGAGAGGGCTCGTTCCTGCGCCGGGTGGCTCAAGCTATTGAACGCGATGGTCGATGGCACGGCGAGCTGGTTCGGCGCCGCAAAAACGGTGAATCGTTTGTGTCGGAAATCACGATAGAAGGTATCCAGGACCCCGACGGCACGGTGCGCAGCTGGGTCTCGGTCGGCAAAGATGTGACCGAACAACGGCGTCTGGAGCTGGCCCTGCAGCAATTTGGCAATTACGACGCCTTGACAGGTCTGCCAAGCCGGCGACTTTTCACCAAAGAACTCAACGCCGCCTTGCATGAAAGTGGGGAGCTCAACAATATCCTGGCCTTGTGTGTTCTGGACATCGACCAGTTCAAGGGCCTCAATGAACTGTGGGGCCTTCCCATTGCGGACAGGTTTCTCCGGGTGTTTGCGCAACGTCTCAAAAAGGAGGTGGGAACCGATGACCTCATCGGTCGCATTGGCGGAGATGAATTTGTCGTCGTGCTCCAACATTGCCAAAGCGCCGACACGGCCATGCAACGGTTGGAGAGCATGCGCCAAGCACTCGCGCAGACCGCGACCCTGGACGGTAGGGAGGTGCACCTCACATGCAGTGCCGGGGTCACCTTCTCCCCCGACGACCCTGCAGATGCTGACGGCCTGCTCAGGCACGCGGACCTTGCGCTGTATGCCGCCAAAGAACAGGGCAAAGATCGCATTGTCGTGTTTGACATCCAGCAAGGCCAACTTCGACAAGCTCGTCGGCAATCTGCCAGACTGGTGGAGGACGCGCTGCAGCGAGGTGAAATGGAGCTGTTTTTTCAGCCCAAGGTCAGGATCACAGATGGGCAGGTTGTTGGTGCTGAGTCATTAATCCGGTGGCACCACCCCGAACGTGGCTTGCTGGCGCCAGGCGCATTTTTGGAGGACATCGCGGGTACCCCAGTGAGCAACAAACTGGATTACTGGGTACTGGACGCGGCGTTCAAGGCCGGACACAGCTTGGCATCTCAGGGCCAGCCACTGTCTTTAAGCATCAACTTGACCGTATCCACGCTGATCGACAGCCACTTTCAACTCAAGGTCGCCCAACTGCAGGGTCAATACCCCTCATTGCCCCCGCAGTTTCTGGAGGTCGAGCTGCTGGAGACGGAAACGTTCAATGATCTGTCAGCGGTGGCCTATGTCATCCAGGGGTTGGATGCTCTGGGCATCCAATGCGCGATTGACGATTTCGGTACCGGCTACTCCTCCCTGACCTATCTGCAACGGTTGCCCGCACAGATTGTGAAGATCGATCAGTCCTTTGTGCGGGACATGCTGGATAACGAACGGGACCGCACTTTGGTGCGCGGTATCGTCAGCCTCGCGCGCGCGTTCGAGCGGCAGGTCGTCGCGGAAGGCGTGGAGACGCTGGCCCATGCGGAAGCGCTGCGCGACATGGGATGCGATACCCTTCAAGGCTATGGCATCGCCAGACCGATGCCATTGCAGGATTTGGTCCATTGGGTAAAGAACTGGCAGCCGCCCCCTGAGCTGCGCCGTTCAAGCACCGATGTTTGATCTGGCCCCACCAAGACTGAATTTCAGCAGTGGGCCGTGCACAAATGTCTGTACTAAGCCCTCCAGGCTGACGGCGATCCAAGGCAGCAGGGGCATTGTCAAAGGGTTCGGCATGCCGCGCCAAGCTCGCTGGCGTGGGCTTTCAGGCAAGTGCGCAACGCGGCCTTGTCGGTGCCATCAGTGCCACAGACGGCCTTGATTTGTTCAGTGCATTGCTTGACGGTGCCCAGCTGTGCTTTGCAGGGGGCGGACAGCTCTGCCGCATGTTCTTGCAGGCACTGAGCGACTTGCCCGCCACCGGGCTTCACTTTGGAGCAGAAAGTTTGGTAGTCGCTACGGCAAGCGCTGGCCATGGCATTGGCTTCACGCGCCTGGGCTGGCAGGGTTGCCAGCGCGGCGCTTGCCAAAAACAGCGATGCCAATAGGGAGTGCAATGGCTTCATGGTGGTCCGGGTCTAGTGGGTGATTACCACGGTGCCTGACTTGCCGCCAGATCCCGTCACGGTTGTTGTGGAGCCGGAGTCTGTACGCGTTGTCTCACGGGTCGCCGTGTTGCCATTGAAGCCGGACACGGTGGCGCTGGTGCCGGAAGCTGAGCGGTCCACCACACGGCTGCTGGTTTTTCCATTCGGCCCTGTAGTGGTCGACGACACATCGCCCTTCTCGCGCAAGATATCACGTGTTGCGGTTTTCCCGTTGGCCCCGGTGATGGAGCTGTGGCGTTCGCGGGCCTGTGCCTCGCCGTTGAACGTAAGCACTGCGCAAAGGCTGCCCACAAGAAGCAGCAGACCTGCACTGCGGGATAGCGAAGTGCGTGTCGTGGAGGATATGGTGGAGGTGGATGGGTACATGGTCAATGTTCCTTTTCTGTTGACGCAAAACAATCGGCGACTTGCCGCTTCACAACGCAGAACGGAGTGTTTGCATTGCCTCTATTTGACGGCTCAAATGCGTTGCGGACGACCACAGCATGCGACGAAATGTGACAGTTTTGAAACATGGCTGTAGCCTTGCGTGGGCTGGCCCTAAACTTTCACCATGAACAAACCCCTGGTGCTTATCGTGGACGACGATGCCGAGTTGTCGGGCATGGTGGCGGAGCTGCTGCAGCGCGAAGGCCTGGCGGTGCACACCGTGCTGACCGCCGGTGACGGCGAGCGAGCGCTGGCGCAATGGAAGCCGGACGCTGTGCTGCTGGACGTCATGCTGCCCGATGCCAACGGCTTTGATATTTGCCGCCGCTGGCGGGCCAGCCACCCGGCGCTGGGCATCCTGATGCTGACCGCGCGCGGCGACCCAATGGACCGGGTGCTGGGCCTTGAGATCGGGGCAGACGACTACCTGCCCAAACCCTTCGAGCCTCGCGAGCTGGTAGCCCGCCTGCGCGCTTTGCTGCGGCGCCAACTGCCGGGTCGGGCGCAGGCCACGCAGTTGCGCTTTGATAGTTTGACCATAGACCTGCTCAAGCGCGAAGTACTGGCGGGTACTGGCGCGGTCACGCTGACTGGCGTGGAGTACAAGCTATTGATTGCCATGGCGGCCACTCCCGGCCAACCCCAGTCACGCGAACAGCTGAGTGAGGCTGTGCGAAACGGTAGCTACAAGCCTCAGGATCGTACGGTGGACGTGCAGGTTGCACGCTTGCGACGGAAGCTGGACGACGCCGCCCCAGGTAACGCGTGGATCGATACCGTGCGGGGCGAGGGTTATGTTTTCGTGCCACGTGGCTAACGCGTACCCGTCATGGCACGTTCTTTTTTTCGTAGTATTGACAGCCTGTTTGTTCGCTTGCTGCTGACGCAATTGGGCCTGGTGATGGCACTGTTACTGGTGTTTGGCGTTTTGTTTTTTGTGGAGCGCAACAGCGCCATCGCGGTGCTGTATGCAGATTTGTGGGCGCCGCAACTGGCCCAGGCGGCCGGTGTTTCTGCAGAAACCAGTGCACCGCTTCAGGTCCTGCGCAGCAATGCGATGCCGGCATTCACACGACCTTCGCCCGCCATGGCACCCCGATTTGTGGCCCTGCGCCAGCGCCTGAAGGCACTTGGATTGCAGGTCGAGGATATGCGGCTCAGCCGGCAAGGGGCAGAGGCATCTCTGATCTGGTTGCAGATACGTACGCCAGATGGCAAGTCGGTGTGGCTGGGCGTGTCTGGGCCAGTGCTGCTGCCCGAATGGCCGGTACGCCTGCTGATTGCCATGGCCTTGGCCGCTGTTTTGATGGTCGTCGCCAGTTGGTCATTTACCCGCCGTCTGACGCGCCCCTTGGAACACTTGCGGCAACGTATGCAAACCCATGTACCGGGCAGTCTGATGCCTATGGCTGCTGTGGTGGCTGGCAGTTCACCCGAAATAGCGGCCATGGACACGGCGTATACCGAACTGCTGGCGCGGCTGGAGCAGTACCAGCGGGAGCGCTCTTTGTTGCTGGCCGGTGTGTCTCACGATCTGCGCAGCCCGCTGGCGCGCATCCGCATGGCTGCCGAGCTGCTCCCAGACGCCCCTGGTGGTAAGACGCGACAGGACGCCATCGCGCGCAACGTTGCTGTGGCAGACCGCTTGATAGAGAGTTTTCTGGACTTTGTGCGTAGCGACACGCTGGCCATGGACCAGACCGTGGACCTTGCCGAGTCCGCACGCAGCGTTGCGGCCCGCTTTGAGCGGGCCCCTGACGAGTTGGTGGTCGTGGCCCCCGTTGCGCTGCCATGGCCCCATGCCAATGCACTGCTGGTGGAGCGGTTGATCTCCAATTTGATCGAAAACGCCTTTAAGCACGGGCGTGCGCCGGTAGTCCTGCGTTTGCTGGGGGACAGCCAGCACGTCAGCTTGGCAGTGGAAGACGCCGGTGGCGGCATCGCGCGCCCCGACGTCTCCCGGCTTCAGGAGGCGTTTAGCCGCGGGAACGACAGCCGTACCGTGCCAGGCACCGGGCTGGGGCTTGCCATCGTGCGACAGATCGCCCAGCGCTTGGGTGGTAGTCTGGATTTTGAAACCCACCCGGGCAGACACACGGTGCGGCTTACCTTGCGCCGCACTTCGCAGTCAGGTGAATAGGTCGAGGGCCGTCGTGGTGAAAGCACTCTCACCAAACTAGTGGAAAATACTAGGTTTTCTGCCGTTGGCTGCCTCGGCAGAAATTCCGGCCGGCTTTCCAACCTTTTTTGCCCCTCCCAGCTTGTCCATGTCTGACCTAAATTCCTCCAAGATCTCTGTCGAAAAGATAGGCGGCACCTCCATGACCGCCTTTGGCGATGTGCTGCGCCACATCGTGCTGCACGACCCCAAGCGCATCTACGGCCGCATTTACGTGGTGTCGGCCTACTCGGGCGTGACCAACCAACTGCTGGAGCACAAGAAAACCGGCGAGCGTGGCATTTACGCGCTGTTTGCCGAGGGCAAGGGCTACCAGGACGCGCTCACAGGCCTGGCAGTCAGCCTGAAAAAAATCAACGCAGGTTACGCCGATCTGGGCCTGCCGCTGGCTGTGGCCGATGCCTTCATCGACCAGCGCATTGCACAGGCCCGCGAATACCTGGGGGCCATGCAGCATGTGCTCGCCAGCGGCTACCTCAGCCGCCATGACGTGCTGTTGGCTGCGCGCGAAGTGCTGGCCTCCATCGGCGAGTCCCATAGTGCGTTCAACTCGGTGGAAATCCTCAAGGCCAATGGCGTGAAGGCCGTGCTGATGGACTTGGCCGGTTTTGACGACACCGAGGCCTGGACCATTGACGAGCGCATTGCCAACAGCTTCAAAGACCTGGACTTGGCCAACAACGTGATTGTGGCTACAGGCTACACCAAGGGCACAGAAGGCATCATGCGCGAGTTCGACCGCGGCTACTCTGAAGTCACTTTCAGCAAGATTGCCGTGGAAGTGCGCCCCGCCGAAGCGGTGATCCACAAGGAGTTCCACCTGTCGTCTGCCGACCCTAACCTCGTGGGCCTGGAAAACGCGATTGTGGTGGGCGCCACCAATTACGACGTGGCTGACCAGCTGGCCGACGTGGGCATGGAAGCCATCCACCCCAAGGCCTCCAAGCCCATGGAACTGGCAGGTATCCCCATCCGCCTGAAGAACACGTTCGAGCCCGACCACCCTGGTACGCTGATCACCAAGGACTTCGTCGGTGAGCGCGCCCGCGTGGAAATCGTCACCGGCACCGACAAGGTCACGTTGATCGAGATCCACGACCCCAGCATGGTGGGCACCGTGGGCTTTGATGCCAGCCTGATGCAGGTGTTCTGCAAGCATGACATCAGCTACATCCTCAAGGCCACCAACGCCAATTCCATCGCCCATCTGGTGTGGGACAACCAAGTGACGGCTGAGCTGGTGGCCGAGCTGGAAGAGCTGTACCAGGTGGTGACGGTCAAGCCCAGCGCCATCGTGTGCACTATCGGCTCCAACATCGGTATTCCCGGTGTGCTGGCCAAGGCCGCGCAGGCGCTGGCAGATGCGCAGGTCAACGTCAACTGCGTGTCGCAAACTCTGCGCCAGGTGAACATGCAGTTCGTGATTGAGCGCGAGGACTACAAGACCGCTGTCAAGGCACTGAACATGGCCTTGTGTGTCAACTCCGGCACTCCAGTGCCACGCGTCTGATCGTCACTGACGACGCTACAAATTTAGTAGCTGGCCGCGCAGATCCTACGGGGGCTGCGCGGCTTTTTTGTTCAGAGGTCTTGGGGCGCATAATGGCCAATGACCGACGCTACCCCTCCCCACAAGCGCCGCGTGCGTTACGCTGGTACCCACCCTCGCCAGTTTGAAGAAAAATACAAAGAGCTGGACCCGACGCGCCATGCGGACGAGGTAGAAAAGGTCATGCAGCGCGGGCAAACGCCTGCAGGCATGCACCGCTCCATTTGCGTAGACGAAATCCTCGGTATCCTGAAGCCCGTGCCCGGCGAAACCGGGCTGGACCTGACACTGGGCTTTGGCGGCCACACGCTGGCCATGCTGCCGCTGGTGCAACCCGGCGGGCGCATGTTTGGTATGGATGTGGACCCGATTGAACTGCCCCGCACCACAGCGCGGCTCCGGGCCCTGGGCTTCGGCGAAGACGCGCTCAGCGTACACCGTGCCAACTTCAGCGAACTGGCCACGCTGCTGCCGCAGGCGGGCGGCGGCTTTGACTTTGTGCTGGCAGATCTGGGTGTGTCGTCCATGCAGATCGACAACCCGGCACGGGGCTTCAGTTTTAGGGCCGATGGCCCGCTGGATTTGCGCCTTGACCCCACCCATGGCCAGTCGGCCAGCGAGCTGCTGCTGTGCGTGACCCGGCACCGGCTGCGCGACCTGCTGACCGATAACTCCGATGAGCCCTTTGCGATTCCCTTGGCTGCAGCCCTGCAAGGCCAGTACCTGGAAACCACGGTGCAACTGGCCGACTTGGTGCGCGCCACCATGGAGCTGGCCTACAAGCGCAGCATGCCGTTTGAGGAGCGCCTGGTGGAAACCAAGAAGGTGCTGCAGCGCACGTTCCAGGCGCTGCGCATTGAGGTGAACGACGAGTTTGGCGTGCTGGACACCATGCTGTTGAACCTGCCCGCCTGCCTCAAACCCGGTGGGCGCGTGGCTATCTTGAGCTTCCATTCCGGCGAAGACCGCCGTGTGAAAAAGTGCTTTCAAACGGGTGAGCGCAATGGCACTTTCAGCAGCGTGGCCGCCGACCCGATCCGTGCCTCCTACGACGAGCAGCGCAGCAATCCGCGCTCCTCGTCGGCCAAATTACGTTGGGCGGTGCGCGCGCTGCACTGAATGGGTGTTGTCGCTGCGACGTTACATTTTGCGAGCTATTTCGCATCAGTAGTGTCCCAACGTTCATCAGAGGAGAACGAGCTGATTGGGCTCGAAATCCGACTCTGGATTTGTTGAGGGTGGCGTAAGTAGTTGATTTATAGGGATTGTTTCAAACATGGACAGACTCAGGATCTGTAGGATTTCATACAGGC